>NZ_JBWJIG010000012.1:0-220874 GCF_056490705.1 Pedobacter humicola
AGAGAGAAGCCATTTTGACTTCTCTCTTTTTTATGCTTTACTTTATTAAACCTTAGTTCTATTCTCTGAACTTCGCTTCAACTGTGCATTAATGCGTTCCAATACATCGTAAATATCAAAAGGTTTACTGATATAATCATCAGCAAATGCATCAATAGCTTTTTGTTCGCTGTTGTTCTGCGCAGACATTACAATAATCGGGATGTGTTTGGTAAAAATATCGGTCTTCAAATCTTCGCAGATTTCTGCTCCGTTTCCATCTGGCAACATCACGTCAAGTAAGAAAAGATCAGGCATGGCATCCTGTATATTCTTCTTTAATTCTGCAAATGATGAAGAAAGCTGAAGTTCAAAACCCTCTTCCTTTAACAGAATTTCAATAACGTTTCTGATCTCCTGATCATCTTCTAAAATGTGTATTCGCTTTTTTTCCATGTTCAAATTATAATGTTTGGGATGTACCGTTAGCGTGGAATTCGCTACACGATAGTAACAGTAACACCTAAACTCTCTAAATGTTTAACAATTTGTTCAGAAATTCCTTTATCAGTAATAATATGATCAATTTCTTCCAATCCGCATATCTTTCCAAAACCTCTTTTACCGAATTTTGTAGAATCGGCCAGTACAATTGTTTTTTGCGATGCACCGATCATTTTACGGTTTAAATGTGCTTCCATTGCGTTTGTAGTAGTTAATCCAAAATCAAGATCAATTCCATCAACTCCCAAAAACAGCTTGTTAAAGTAAAAATCCTGCAGTACCTGTTCGGCATAAGCGCCCATTACCGACGAAGAACTTTTTCTCAATAAGCCACCCAATTGTATCACTTCTATGCTAGGCTCACGCATTAACTCCAAAGCTACATTCAATGCAGAAGTTACTACTGTTAAATTAGATGCTGGTGCGATATTCTTTGCGAAATAAAGTACTGTGGTGCCCGATGCGATCACAATAGAATCGTTATCGTTTAATAATGCCGCCGCTGCGATACCTATTTTATTCTTTTCGGTAGATTGTATCTTTTCTTTTTCATTAACGGGCCGGTCTACTGTATAAGGATTGTTTACTGTAGCACCACCATGTGTTCTAAACAGCAGGCTTTTCTCTTCCAGTAGTTTTAAGTCCTTTCTTATGGTTACAGACGACACTTTCAATTCCTTACATAAATCAACCACATTTATGTACTGATCACGTTGCAGGCGACTTAAAATAAACTGGTGCCTCTCAGCCAAATTCATCATAGTATATTTAATTAGCGTGCTGCAAATTAGCAATAAAAACATTCTTTAAAATATTTTAAACAAATAATTAATAAATTTTTAACATGCATATTATATTATTTCGATTATGATTTCTTATAATTGCGTATTGTTTCGTTTTATTACCTTTATAGTCAAATGAAAAGATTACATCAATCATATATAGCAGAAAACATCAATTGGGACTTGATTATCATTGGCGGAGGCGCGACAGGCTTGGGCACTGCATTGGATGCAGCAAGCAGAGGCTTTAAAACTTTATTGGTCGAACAATCTGATTATGCAAAAGGAACATCGAGCCGCAGTACGAAACTGGTACATGGCGGCGTGCGTTATCTGGCCCAAGGCGATATTGGCCTGGTTAGGCATGCACTCAGGGAGCGTGGATTGCTACAGCAAAATGCCAGTCATTTGGTGAACAAAGAAGAATTTCTGATTCCCTGTTACAATTGGTTCTCTATTGTAAAATATTTAACCGGACTTACCCTATATGATTGGCTGGCAGGAAAATACAGTTTTGGCAAATCTAAATATTTCTCAAAAAAGGAGACATTGGCCATGATGCCCGGCATTAAAGAAAAAGGTTTAAAAGGAAGTATCAGGTACTATGATGGAAAATTTGATGATGCCCGTTTAGCAATCAATATTGCGCAAACGGCAATCGAAAAAGGCGCATCATTGTTAAACTATACAAAGGTTACCGGCTTATTAAAAAGCGGAGAAACCGTTACAGGAATTGAAACAGAAGATGTGATCACCGGTTTAACCGCTAAATACACAGGCAAAGTGATCATCAATGCCACAGGGGTTTTTGTTGATGATATTTTACAGATGAATAACCCAAATTCCAAAAAGATGGTACGCCCAAGCCAGGGTGTGCATGTGGTTCTGGATAAAAGCTTTTTGAATAGTGAATCGGCCTTAATGATCCCGAAAACATCTGATGGCCGTGTCTTATTTGCCGTTCCATGGCATGAGCATTTACTTGTAGGCACAACCGATACCCCCTTGGATGAACACAGTCTCGAACCCAGGGCTTTAAAGGAAGAAGTAGATTTTATTATGGGCACCGCGGCCAGTTATTTTAAGCGCAAACCGCTGGAAAAAGATATACTAAGTGTTTTCTCTGGCCTCCGCCCCCTGGCCGCCCCAACAAACGGCGACGGGAATAGTACAAAAGAAATTAGCAGAGACCATAAACTGATGGTTTCGGCCCAAGGCTTAATTACCATAACTGGTGGCAAATGGACAACCTATCGCCGCATGGCCGAAGAAACTGTGAATTTAGCCATTACACATGCCGGTTTGGAACCGAAAGCATGCGTAACCCAAAATTTAAGCATCCATGGCAGCCTGGCCACTGGCGGAGAACACCATTTGGATATTTACGGATCAGACCGCAGTAAAATTGAAGCTTTAATTGCACAAGATCCAGGTCTGGGCCAAAAATTAATTCCCTCTTTTCCTTATACGGAAGCCGAAGTGCTTTGGTCTGCACGCAATGAAATGGCCGAAACCGTAGAAGACATTTTAAGCAGAAGATTGCGGATATTGTTTATTGATGCCAAAGCTGCAAAAGACATGGCGCCAAAAGTAGCCTCCCTCCTGGCCAAAGAATTATCGGCAGATAAAAACTGGGAAAGTAATCAAATTGAAACTTTTAATAAATTAGCCGATGGTTATATTTATCATTCACCAATAAAATAACCGAAGCAGCTTTAGCCTACTAACCAAATTCTTAATTATGAGTAAATACATCTTGTCTATCGATCAGGGAACCACAAGTTCGAGAGCCATTATTTTTAATCACAATGGCGAAATCGTAGCCATCGCACAGCGCGAATTCACACAGATTTATCCCAAAGCCGGTTGGGTAGAGCACGATCCAATGGAAATCTGGTCAACACAGTTGGCCGTGGTAACCGAAGTAATTGTTAAGGCAGGTCTAACGGTAAGCGATATTACGGCGATTGGCATTACCAATCAGCGCGAAACCACGGTAGTGTGGGACAAAGAAACGGGTCAACCGATCTACAATGCCATTGTTTGGCAAGACAGACGTACATCTGCCTATTGTGATGAAATCAAAGCACAGGGATTGGCGCCGAAAATACAGAAAAAAACAGGATTGATCATCGATTCTTATTTCTCGGCAACCAAAGCCAGGTGGATTTTAGAAAATGTAGCAGGTGCAAGAGAAAAAGCTGAAGCTGGTAAACTGGCCTTTGGCACCATTGATACTTGGCTGATCTGGAAATTAACGGCCGGAGAAAAACATGTCACCGATGTAACCAATGCCTCCAGAACCATGTTATACAACATCCACACTTTACGTTGGGATGAAGAATTGCTCGAATTGTTCTCCATTCCTAAAAGTATGCTTCCAGAGGTAAAGTCATCAAGCGAAGTTTACGGAGAAACCGCCGGCAGGATATTGGCCGCAAAAATTCCAATTGCAGGTATTGCCGGAGATCAGCAATCGGCCCTGTTCGGACAGATGTGCACCGAAATCGGCATGGTTAAAAACACTTACGGAACAGGTTGTTTTATGCTGATGAATATCGGATCAAAACCAAAAATTTCAGCCAATAATCTATTAACCACCATCGCCTGGCAGATCAAGGGTGAAGTAAATTATGCCTTGGAAGGCAGTATTTTTATAGGCGGTGCGGTTGTACAATGGTTAAGAGATGAGATGGGATTGATTTCCAAATCTGCAGATGTTGAAACTTTGGCTAAAAAGGTAAAAGATACCGATGGTGTGTATGTGGTGCCTGCTTTTGCCGGTTTAGGTGCTCCCCATTGGGATCAGCATGCCCGCGGTACCATTACTGGCCTGACCAGAGGAACAAACAAATCGCACATTGCGAGGGCTGCCTTAGAAAGTATTGCCTACCAAACCATGGATGTATTAAAAGCCATGGAGGCTGATGCAGGTGTAAGCATTGCCGAACTCCGTGTAGATGGCGGTGCCACGGCTAACGACCTGTTGATGCAGTTTCAGGCCGACCTTTTAAACTGTAAAGTAATCAGACCGGAAGTTACAGAAGTTACGGCCATTGGGGCTGCATATCTGGCCGGATTGGCCACTGGTTTCTGGGAAAGCATCGATCAGATCCGCTCACAGTGGAAGATGAGCAGAACTTTTATTGCGGAAGAAGGGATTGACAACACCGACAGGATAAAAGGCTGGAACAGGGCCATTAGAGCTGCCAGGGTAAATGCAGAAGATTAATTAGCTAAATTTTAAACAGATCTGAATTTTATTACGATGAATGTATATCTCGCAGAATTTATTGGAACAGCACTGATGATTCTTTTAGGGAATGGTGTGGTGGCGAATGTAGTGCTTAAGGGCACAAAAGGCAATAGCAGTGGTTGGATAGTGATTACCACCGCCTGGGCACTGGCCGTATTTGTAGGTGTTGTTGTGGCTGGCCCCTATAGCGGCGCACACTTAAACCCGATTGTAACCCTGGGTTTAGCCATTGGCAAGGGATTTAGCTGGGGTTTGGTGCCCTTTTATATCATTGCACAGCTGGCTGGCGCCATGACGGGTTCTTTTTTGGTTTGGGTGGTGTATAAAGATCACTTCGATGCCACCGAAGATCCTGGCTTAAAGGCTGCTCCTTTTGCAACTGCCCCAGCCATCAGGAATAAGGTATCGAATTTAGCTTCAGAAATTATAGGCACCTTTGTTTTAATATTTGTAATCTTTTACTTTACAGATGCCAGCATGGGCACAAAAGAAACGGTTACCCCAATTGGTTTAGGCTCAATGGGCGCTATCCCGGTGGCATTTTTAGTATGGGTAATTGGTTTGGCCTTAGGCGGAACAACAGGATACGCCATTAACCCGGCACGGGATCTGGGTCCACGGATTGTTCATTTTTTAATCCCGATGAAAGGCAAAGGAAACAGCGATTGGGGCTATGCATGGATCCCGATTGTTGGACCGATTATCGGATCTACATTGGCGGCCATTGTTTTTTTATTGATCAGTAAGTAGCATCTGAATTCTCAACTTTATAGGCGTTTAGCTGAAAAGCTGATAACTCTTTTATCGTGATTATAGTTGTGTAGTCAGGTGTTACCATTTGACTATAAATAAATCTGAATTTATCAAAATGAGAGTTGAAAGGTACTTATTCAGTGTCAGATGGTGACATCTGACACCACTACACGATTACTGAAACGCAGCTCTACCTACCTGTTCATCACCTAAATACACCCAAATGGCACCTTTCATGTATTTAGTGAAGGAATCTTTCATATCCTGCAAAGTTACCTTGTTGAAATTGGCTACCATATCGTCAATTATGGTATAACTACTTAACACTTCTGCCTCACCCAAATCACTTACAATTGAACTGGCACTTTCCTGATGCCTGTAATACCGATCGCGATGATCCTTCTTTAAGGCTTCGAGGTAGCGCTCACTGTATTTCCCTTCCCTAATGTTATTGTAAACCGTAATCATGGCCTTAAATGCTTTTTTAGGTTGGGTAGTACTTACAAACATCGATGTATATGGAATTTGCTGTGTTTTAATGGTTGCACCAGGTGCGTAAGATAAACCTTGTTTGGTTCTCAATTCATAATTCATACTTCCGCTTAAAGCATTAATGGTTAATACAAAAGCGTAGTAGTCGGCACTGCTCATGGTAGGCGCATTCATAATGCAACTCATATAATTGGTGGCGATATCTCTTTGCTCCACTACCAGATGTTCGCCGGTAAGCATTTTACGGTCGTAAACCGGTGGTGTATACGGTTTTTCTTTAAGTGCTGCAAAAGACGCTTGTATTTTCTTTTCCAGCGCTTCTTTGGAAATGTTACCTGCTACTACCAGAAACATTTTATTTTTATTCAATAGCTCGTTATGATAATAATTGCTTATTATTTCTGCTGTAAAACCGCCAACAGTTTTACTTGTACCTAAGGGGTTGATGCTATAAGGAGAATCTTTAAACATACTTTCCATACTCATCTGCTCTACCCTTGTTTCAGGATCAGATTGGCTATGGTAAATTGCAGTGATCATACGGTCTTTAGTCGTCTGAAATTCTGTTTTATCAAATGCAGGATTTACAACCGCATCAGAAAAGAGTTTCCAGCCCTGATCGAGATATTTTGAAATGCAATCCATACTGATCGTGCCATAATCGGTTGTAGATGAACCCGAAATTTCTATACCATATTCATCTGCCAGTTCCTGATAATCAACAACACTATAGTTTTTAGTGCCACAGGTAGCTGCTGCAGCCAGGGCTAAATTTTCTATTCCGGCCCTTTCGGCATCATAATTCATTACCCCACCCCTAAAAAACATGCTCATACTTACGGTTTCTTTCTGGGTAGATTTCAAAATCACCTTTAAACCATTAACGTCAAAAGAAATGGCTTTGGTTTGGGCATTGGCATAATGGAAAAATAAAATGAAGTTGATTAAAAATATGAACTTTTTCATGGAGCGCTAGGTTATAAGTTTGATTTAAAAAATGTTTCTGGCTTCACCTCTTTCATACTTGTTTTATCCATCATCAAGCCGGCACAATAGGGTTTGTCTTTAATATACTTGCGTACATAATCGAGTAAATCTTTACGGGTTACTTTATTTACGTTTTCTTCGTAATGGGTATAATAATCAATCGATGCCGAAGCCCACCAGAATGAAAGTAAATGCGCATAATCAGAAGTCACCTCTCTCCTTCCCACCTGTTCGATAGAGAGTAAACGTTTGGCTCTTTCGATCTGCAGATCAGACAAATAATCTTCATTGGCCCAAAGCGAAATCTGTTTCAGTACTTCCTGATAACACTCATTTATTTTAGCAGGATTTGGGCTCACCATTAAACTAATGGGGCCGGTATATTTTTGCGTGTAATAGTTTACATCCGCCTGTTGAGCCAGGCCGGAATTAATCAGCGCCTGTTTCATTTTAGATCCGTTCTGGTTTACAATAAACGAAAAAACATCTGCAGCATAAGTAGCCGGAACGTCGTTTCGGGTATCGGGACCATGCCAGCTAAAAAGCATATAAGGCACCGGGCTTTTATTAGATTCAACAAAATAATAATCGTTTTTTACAAGCGGTTTAAATTCCGGAATAGGCCATTTGGTGAAAGGATCAACCGGTGATCTTTTCCAGCTGCCAAAAATAGAATTTACATTTGCAAAGGCCTCGTCTACTTTTACATCACCGGCAATTACCAACACGGCATTGTTCGGCCAGTAATATTTATTTTTAATAGAATCCATTTTTGATGGTGTTGCCGACAGAATAACCTCATGACTACCGATTACATTTTTCCGGGAGTAATTAGCCCCCCACATATGCCTCGAATTGGCTTCTATCAAGGCAAAAACCGGACTTGATTCATGTCTTGTAAATTCGGCATTAACCACTTCATTTTCTAAAGCCATATCCTCTTTGATAAATTTCGGATAGCGGATAGAAGAATTCATCAAACTCAATCCAGGTTTTAAATTGGCCGCAGGAAGCGTAAAAAAGTAATTCACCACTTCTTCCCTTGTTGTGGCATTTGAGTTGATATCCAGATCATTCATTCTTGTATTTAAACGCTCGTAATCGGGATAATCCTTATTTGCCTTAAAAAATAGGTGTTCATATAAATGGCTTAAACCGTTATATTCGTCTGTTTCGGTAAAAGACCCATTTCTACAGGCCATTTCGATGGTAACCAAGGGTACCGTACGGTCTACTACAACCAATACTTCCAAACCGTTATCCAGTTTTTTGAAATGCATATTGTCACTAAGCTTTTCCTGAGCAAAAGCAGCACCATAGTACATTAAACAGGCCATGAAGCAAAATAATCGAGAGCGCATAGATGAATTAAATTTAGACAGCAAATACGCTCAAATCTTTCACTTTAACAAATAATATTTTCTTTTATTGTAAAATCATTTTTAGAATGGGTTCTCGTTTCAGGAACATAAATTACAGTTTATCATCCCTAATTAATTATCTTTGGAATACGGTCATTCTTATAACAGATACATTTACCTAATCTTCTAAAATTGCAAGAATATTTCCTGGTTGTTGATACCGAAACATCTGGTTTACCCAAAAGCTGGTCTGCTCCCTATTCTGAGGAAAAGAACTGGCCATATATCGTCCAGATTGCCTGGATCATTTACGATAAATCCCATCAGGAAATCAAAAGAGAAAACCACTATATCAAGAATACAGATTTTACTATCGACAAAGCCGCGTTAAAAATCCATAAAATTACACCCGAATATCTTCAAACCCATGGGGAGGATAAAAAAGAAGTCATGTTAAAGTTTGCCAACGATATTGAAAAGTACGAGCCATTAATCATCGGACATTTTATCGAACTCGATTATCACATGGTGAATGTAGAATTATACCGGATCAGCAAAGAAAACATTTTTAAAAATCTTGTTTTTTTCTGTACCATGAAAGCAAGCTCACCCTATATCACCAATACGGTAATCAGTCATTTAAAACTGGATAAGTTTTACACCATCTTATTTAATGAAATACCCGAAAATATACATAGTGCATTGTCTGACGCTTTAAATACCGCAAAGATTTTCTTTCACCTTTTAGAAACAGATAAAATAAGCTTAACTTCAGTTTACCATCAGGAACATGCTTTCAACATAGAAAAGAAGAAGAAAAAAGGATTTTCGTTTAAAAGAATTTTACAGGGATTTTTTAATGGAAGATAAATTAGCAGATCAGATTTATACTGCCCGCATCGGCGACATTACTTTCAAGAAAATAGTAAGTTGTTCACCAGGCACACCCATTTTTGAAGCCGCCATTAAAATGGCAGAACAAAAAACCAGTTGCCTTTTTATTAAAAATGAAGACGACATCTATCTGGGTTTTGTAACTGATATTACCTTAAGAGATCAGGTGATCGCCAAACAATTGGATGCCAGCCTGCCTATTGATGGGATAATGGATACCCATATCGTCACCATCACTCCTGAAGCTTACGTATATGAGGCGATATTGATGATGTTCAGCAAAAAATCGCGTTATTTACTCGTCAACGACCATGGCAATTATGTTGGCTTTCTGAGCAGGAACCGGCTTTTAAGCGAGCAGGCAGAATCTCCTTTGGTTTTTATCCAATCGGTTAAATCGGCGGTAAATACAGGCGATTTGAAACTGAAATGGCAAAAGGTGCCAAATATCGTAGCACAGTTACTGGCCAGAGGCGTACATTCAAAAATTGTAAACGAAGTAGTAACGACTATTGCAGACACCATTTCTTTTAAAATCATCGAAGATGTAATTGCAAAGCTGGGTCCCCCACCTGCGAAATTTGTTTTTATGGTTTTGGGTAGCGAAGGCCGGAAGGAACTGAGCCTTAAAACCGATCAGGACAATGCCATTATCTACGAAGATACTTCCGAAGATAATAGAGCTGGCGTACGTGCCTACTTTCTTGATCTGGCCACACAGGTTTCTGATAAATTAAACTTTGTGGGTTTTGTATACTGTGATGGCGATTATATGGCCACCAATCCAAACTGGACCCATTCACTATCACACTGGAAATACAATTATAAAAACTGGATAGAAGAAGCTTTACCCGAAGCAGCTGTAAAGTTTGCTGCATTTTTCGATTGCAGGGCCATCTTTGGCGATTTGGCCATCATGGAAAGTTTAAGGTCGTTTGTTGATGAGGAACTGCAAAAGCCTATAGAAAAATTCTATGTATACCTGGCCAAAAATGCCTTGCTCTATGAGCCACCACTCACCTACTTCAGAAACATCAGAACCCAAAAAATCCATAAAAAGGAGGTCTTCGACATTAAAACGGCTATGACGCCAATTGTAGACCTGGCCAGGGTATACGCATTACAAAACCGGATTTTTCAAAAGGAAAATACAGGCGAACGTTTAAAAGCGCTGAAAGAACTGGGGGTTTTTAGCGAGGAGCAATTTAACGAACTCTCACAATCGTATTATTACCTGATGGGCTTGCGTTTAAAACACCAGGCCAATCTGATTATCAATGATCAGGCCGCACCAAACAACTTCATCGAAATTGATGCTTTAACCAAAATTGAAAAGGTAACCCTGATCGAAATCTTTAAAATTATCCAGAACTTTCAAAGCGGCATCCGCATGAAGTTTACCAACAGCTTAGGTTAAATTATCATTAATTCTTCTCTTTTGACATTGTTATTGGTGGCAAACTTTAATACCTTTAAGTAATTCTTATTGACCAGATTAATTAATATAGCTAACCAATATATTTAAATTAAAAATCAGACCCATGGGAAAATTTGTAATTACGAAAAGATCAAACGGAGAATTTCAGTTTAATCTAAAAGCCGGTAATGGCCAGACTATTTTAACGAGTGAAGGTTATTCATCCAAATCTGGTTGCGAAAATGGCATCGAATCTGTCAAGAAAAATGCAGCTGATGATTCAAGGTTCGAAAAGAAAACCTCAGCCAATGGAAAGCATCATTTCAGCTTAAAGGCGAGTAATGGTCAAATTATCGGTTCAAGTGAAATGTATGAAAGTACTGCTGCCAGAGACAATGGCATCGAATCGGTTAAAAAGAATGCAGCAATCGCCGACACTGACGATCAAAGTTAGTGATATCCGCCCAATGGAATTAAAAAACGTTTTCTTTCATCCAACCATCAATGACGGGTTTCAATAAAAAGCCTGCCATTGATGGTCACTTCACCGCTCAATTTTTTTCAGGGAATAATCTTAAACCCTGGATACCGGAACCGCGACACGCTTCAATAAAAAAACAACTTCCTGGTAAAAGTTCACCCCTAGCGGTTCAGTTTCGAAATGAACCTATTTTTAATCCATGCATGATCAATTATTAAAAAAGCACGGCCAAAAATTTTGTTTAACATTTAGGGTTGAGACGGAGCTGTGACCATAGCGCCCCAACAAAATCCGTAGCAAATCTGTAGATATTGTCTTTTAATAGTCAATCATTTCTACAACAATCTGCTCTTCTCCGCTATTATACTGATGAGTTTATACACCATTCATAATATTTATAGCCTTATCAGGCAATTTCTCTCCCAGAGCATAATATCCAGTTTGTAAACATCCATCTACTCCCAAATAAAAAGGCTAACACAAAGCAGGCAAACGTTTGCGTGTAGTATTATTAATTTCCATCCACATAAAGCTTTAAAGGTTTAAAACACAATCATAAACGCTTTGTAAACTGACATTTTGAATTTCTATAAGGCAATTTAAAACAAACGTTTGCGCGGTTTTTAGTTGGTTTTAATGAATTGCATGTTTGTAACTTAAGGATTAGAATCACGAAAAAATCTTTTTCTATTCAGGTTTTGAAGAGCGGACAGGACGGCTAAATGATGATGGTGACTTCAATATCTCATCAGGATTAAAGACAAGTGGCTGAGATCAGCAAATATAACACGGCAGTATTAACCAATTGCAATATGATCAACCCTAACCCTAAAATTGTCTTATGAAAAAAAACAGTCTACTTTTAACAGGCCTGGTCTCTGCCTGTTTGTTTGTTCTATCCTGTAAAAAGGTCGAAACGCTAAAAACAGAAGAGAAAACGCCTACAATTAACCAAAAACTGGCCACCACCAACATCATCACCCAAAGCAGGAATGTAAACATTGTGTACTTTGTGCCTAACGATCTCGATACCCTTGCGGGTTACAGAAAAAGATTGAGCGATCTTTTGTTGTGGACCCAGGATTGGTACAAACAGGAAATGAACCGTAATGGTTATGGCAATAAAACCTTTGGCCTGGCAGACGACGGTGCGGGTGGCGTAAAAATCCTCACCATTAGGGGAACTTTGCCAAAAGCCAGCTATCCCTACTCGGGAGGTAACGGTGCAGTTGCCAGCGAAGTAAACGCTTATTTTGCTGCCCACCCGGCAGATAAAACCAGCGATCATACCTTGATTATTATCCCACGGTACTCCATCGGCTCAAATGGCACACCGAGTGGTGGTCCGTTTTATGGTACCGGCCGCTGGTGTTATGCCCTGGATTACGAAGAAATGGATATCGCCAACCTGGGTTTAAGCACCGATGTGGGCAACCGGTTTAGTGTTTGGTTTGGGGGCATGGTACATGAGCTTGGCCATGGATTAAATTTACCCCATAACAGACAAAAAGTTTCTGAAAACTCAACGCTTGGTATGGCCTTAATGTGGGCGGGTAATGGAACTTTAGGTAAAAGTCCTACCTTTTTAACAGCAGCCGATGCCGCTATTTTAAATACCAATCAGGTTTTTAATAACAATTCGAATACCTACTATGGTGCCGTAACCAGCAATATCAATAAGATATATGCCAGCTATTCGAGCACATTGGCATCGATAGTGGTGTCTGGAAAATTCACCTCAACCGGTAATGTAACCAGTATTCTATACTATAACGATCCGAATGTAAATAATGAAGGGACAGGTGTAAATCACGATTACAATGCCATTACATGGGAATCGAAAAAGATTGGCACCGATAGTTTCAGGGTGGTGATGCCCATTGCAGATCTGCAGGAAAAAGCCGATGGTATCCCTTACGAGCTAAAGGTTAAACTGGTGCATGATAATGGAACGGTAACCGAGCAGATTTATTCCTATACTTTTTCGGGAGGTTTACCTGTATTGACTTTCTCTACCAAAAACGAGCTCAGCAAAACGGGCTGGAGCGTGGCTTCGTTTAGCTCAGAAGAAACCAGTGGCGAAGGCGCTACCAACGGCAGGGCCGCCAGGTTAATCGATGGTAATGCAAGCACCTATTGGCACTCGCGCTGGAGCAGTTCGGCAACCAGTTACCCGCATACAATGGTGATCAATTTGGGTGCTTCAAAAACCGCTACAGGTTTAAGTTTAACACAACGTAGTGGTTTGAGCAGGGCCGTAAAAAACTTCCAGCTGCTCACCAGTACTGATGGCGTAAACTTTACTTCGGTTAACAATTATGTGGCTCAAAATGTAAATGGTGCACAGTACTTTGATTTTGGCAGTACCAAAACCTTCCAGTATTTTAAAGTGATTTTAAACTCGGCTCAGGATGGTTTACAATTTGCCAGCTTGGCGGAATTGGGATTGTATTAGAAATTCAAAAATCCAACAACAAAAAAAAGGTCCCGATTTGCATCGGGACCTTTTTTAAATATGATTATCGCCTAAGCGAGAATTTCTATTTTACTGCATCAATTACAGCTTTGAAAGCTTCAGGATGATTCATTGCTAAATCAGCCAATACTTTACGGTTTAAACCGATTTCTTTTGAAGCTAGTTTACCGATCAATTGAGAGTAAGAAATACCGTGTTGACGTGCACCAGCGTTGATACGTTGGATCCACAATCCGCGGAATTCTCTTTTCTTAACTTTACGGTCACGGTATGCATATTGCAAACCTTTTTCTACTGTGTTTTTAGCAACAGTATAAACCTTACTTCTTGCTCCCCAATAGCCTTTGGCTAGGTTAAGGATTTTCTTTCTTCTTCTTCTCGAAGCTACTGCGTTTACCGAACGTGGCATGTTGTTGTTGTTTTTTGGCAAGCGGCGTTCCGTTTATCGGAAACTTAAAGCCTGATACCTGGTGAAATTAATAAATTACTTTCCGATGCAAAGCATACGTTTTACGTTACCCATATCAGCATCAGATACGATACTTGTTTGACCTAGGGCACGTTTACGTTTAGTACTCATCTTGGTTAAGATGTGACTTTTGTATGCGTTGTTTCTTTTGATTTTACCTGTCCCAGTAAGCGAAAAACGCTTTTTAGCACTGGAATTGGTTTTCATTTTTGGCATAACCTGTTTTTTAATTTATAAACCTATTTTTATTTTTTTGCTACTTTAGGCGCAACTGTCAGGAACATCCGTTTACCCTCTAACTTAGGTAATAACTCTACTTTTCCTACATCTTCCAAAGCCTGGGCAAATTTTAACAATAAAATCTCTCCCTGTTCCTTGTAAACAATTGCTCTACCTTTAAAATGCACGTAAGCCCTAACCTTCTCACCGTTCTCTAAAAAGCTTACTGCATGCTTCAATTTAAACTGGAAATCGTGATCGTTGGTATTCGGACCGAAACGGATCTCCTTAATTACAGTTTGTTTAGCATTGGATTTAATTTCCTTTTGCTTTTTCTTTTGTTCGTAAACAAATTTACTGTAATCGATAATTCTACAAACCGGTGGTACGGCATTTGGAGAAATCTCTACCAAATCCAGTTCCAGTTCATCAGCAAGCGCCAAAGCTTTTGCCAAAGGATAAATCCCCGGTTCAACATTATCGCCAGCTAAACGCACTTCGGGCGATTTGATATACTGATTAATGTTATGCTCTGCTTCTTTTTTCTTAAAAGGTGGACGTGGTCCCCTGTTAAATCCTGGTCTTCCTAATGCCAAATTTGTACTATTTAATTTAAACTGTTATTTCTTTTCTTAATAAATTGTTGAACTCTTCCAAGGTCATTTCGCCCAAATCTCCCTCACCGTGCTTACGGACAGAAACTTTCTCTTCTGCCATTTCCTTATCACCGATAATGAGCATGTATGGGATCTTTTTAACTTCCGAATCGCGTATTTTGCGCCCGATTTTCTCGTCACGAAAGTCAATCAGCCCGCGAATATCGGAATTATTTAGTTCATCTAAAACTTTTTTTGCATATTCTTCATATTTTTCTGAAATCGGAAGAATAATAAACTGCTCCGGACTTAACCATAAAGGGAAGTTTCCGGCGCAATGTTCGATCAAAACGGCAATAAATCTTTCCAGTGAACCAAAGGGTGCACGGTGGATCATTACTGGTCGGTGTTTCTGGTTATCGCTACCGGTATATTCAAGTTCGAAACGTTCAGGTAAGTTATAATCCACCTGAATAGTACCCAACTGCCATTTCCTACCCAAAGCATCTTTCACCATAAAATCGAGCTTAGGACCATAGAAAGCGGCTTCGCCATACTCAATTACGGTATTTAAGCCCTTTTCTGCAGCTGCCTCAATAATCGCATTTTCAGACAACCGCCAGTTCTCATCCGACCCAATATATTTCGATTTATTATCCGGATCTCTTAACGAAATTTGAGCAGTATAACTATCAAAACCTAAAGATTTAAATACATAAAGCACCAAATCGATCACTTTTTTAAACTCCTCTTTCACTTGTTCCGGCATACAGAATAAGTGGGCATCATCTTGAGTAAAGCCACGTACACGGGTTAAACCATGCAACTCGCCGCTTTGTTCGTAACGGTATACGGTACCGAACTCTGCAAAACGAACCGGAAGATCTTTGTATGAACGTGGTTTTGTTTTGTAAATTTCACAGTGGTGCGGACAATTCATCGGTTTTAAGAAGAACTCCTCTCCTTCTTGTGGTGTTTTAATCGGCTGGAATGAATCCTTTCCGTATTTCTCCCAGTGACCAGAAGTTACATATAAGTTTTTATGGCCAATGTGCGGAGTAACCACCTGTTCATAGCCAGCTTTTGCCTGTGCCTTAGTTAAAAAATTAACCAAACGTTCGCGCAAAGCAGTTCCTTTAGGCAACCATAAAGGTAAACCCATTCCTACTTTTTCTGAGAAGGCAAATAACTCCAGCTCTTTTCCCAGTTTACGGTGATCGCGTTTTTTAGCTTCTTCGATCATCAACAGATATTCTGTAAGCTCGCTCGCCTTAGGAAAAGTTACACCATAAATACGGGTCAACTGTTTTTTGGTTTCATCCCCACGCCAGTAGGCACCTGCCACATTCATCAGTTTTACGGCTTTAACAAAACCAGTATTCGGAATGTGTGGACCACGGCATAAATCGGTAAATGAACCTTGGGTATAGAAGGTAATTTTACCATCTTCCAGGCCATCAATCAGATCCAGTTTGTACTCATCGCCTTTTTCAGTGAAGTATTTTACGGCATCCGCTTTGCTTACGCTTTCGCGTACAAAAGTTTCCTTTTGTTTAGCCAGCTCGATCATTTTGGTTTCGATGGCTTTGAAATCATCGGACGAAAATTCGCGGTCGCCAAAGTCTACATCGTAATAAAAACCAGTTTCGATAGCCGGGCCGATACCAAATTTGGTACCTGGATACAGTGCTTCCAAAGCTTCAGCCATTAAGTGAGCGGATGAATGCCAAAAAGTTGATTTTCCGGCAGTGTCATTCCAGGTCAATAATTTTACTGATGAATCAGATTCGATCGGTCTTGTTGAATCCCAAACCTCGCCATTAACCTCTGCGGCTAATACGTTACGGGCTAAGCCCTCAGAAATTGACAATGCAATTTGATGGGCAGAAGTGCCCTTTTCATACTGACGGACAGAACCGTCAGGTAAAGTAATGTTAATCATCTACAACTATGATTTAAATTTTAAATAAAAAAGTTTTAAAGATCACTTACAATGTGATTTTATTTTGTGCAAAGATACGAATTTTATCCCGCTATTTAACATTAGCGCTTAAGATTCTACTTCGGTTGCAGTCCTACTTCCTCTAAATAAGCTTTTTGTATAGCCAGTAACTGATCAGGATAGCTGTTCAGTTTTTCGTACTTGGTGTTGAGCTGATCATGGTATTTCCGCTTTTCATCCACGGTTTTTACATTTAGCATTTCCTTTGCTGTTTTACCATAGTCATTTATCGCAGTGAGGTATTGTACTACACCTTCATTAAATTTTGCGGCTGCTTTAGTCGGTTTTAAACGAGCGATATCGATAAGGTCATTTTTTGAATTGTTGATCAGATTATCAGCCTTGTGTGAAAGTAAAATAGAGTCAGGAAAGCCTTTTGCATATACCTTTGATGTATCTTTAAAAACACTGTCGGTTTCGTCAATCTGCTTCATCTGGCTTAAAAAAATGGAAGTTACCTTTTCGTTATAAGCATAATCATCAGTGTTTGTACAACTCAACAGCAAGCCTAGTGAAGCGCAAAATAAAATGATCTTTAAGAATTTCATATGCTATTATCGTTTAAAAATTTTTGTTTCAGGTATTTACGCAAAGGAATATCTACAAACTTCATGATCAGATAAGCCAAAACAATTAAAAGAATTACCGACACCGGTATAACCAGGCATAGGGTCGACATGGTTGGTTTAACCACGGCAACATAAGTGAGGAACACCCATACAAATGGATAATGTGTCATATACAAGGGATACGAAATATCTCCTGATAGTTTGCAGATATTTTTTGATCCCGGGTTTAATGTTGTACCTGCACCTAAAGCTACCAACAGCGGGAAATAAAACAGCACAATGATCGGTTCGGTTATCCAGTTGTATGCATCGGCATAGGGAAACAGAAAAGCTATAAGCAAGAGCACGATCATGCCCAGGAAGCCCAGTTTGTTTTTGATGATCCAGTTGAAACGGTAAACCAGCATTCCGGCAGAGAACGAGTAAAGCACCCTTATTCCGCCATCCCAGAAATTTTGTCCACCCCAGCCACCACCTAAATTGGCATTGGCACCCCTCAAGGCTACGTAACAGATACCTGCTGCCCCAATCAAAACCAAGGCAATCAGTATTTTTTTATTCAATCTGTAAAGCACCAGAATATAAAAAATGTTGGCAACATATTCCCAAAACAGCGACCAGGCTGGTGCGTTTAAGCAAAATAGGTTGGTATAACGCTCCGGCATTATTGGATACGGGATTAAAAAAGCAGATGTTAGAAATAATAAAGCAGTTTTCCCGAAGCCGTAAACCGGATAAAAATCACTAAACGGATCAAATAGAAATGTGACTAAGCCTAAAATTGAACCAATTACAACCAGTGGGTGCAAACGGATCAATCTCAGTTTAAAGAATTGGGTCAATCCGATATTTGCCGCACGGTTATCGTACGCATAGGCAATTACAAAGCCAGACAAACAGAAAAAGAAATCAACCGCCAAAAAGCCATGAGAAAGAAAATTCTTGTTGTAATCAGTAATCGCGATTTCCATGAAATGGTATATCACCACTACAATGGCAGCTACGCCCCTCAGTCCATCTAAAATTTCGAAATGTTGTTTTGTCGTTAATAGGTTCGTCTTGTTTTCCGTTCTTATCACTTTGGTCAGATTATAATAAGCCTCAATAATAGTTATTCTTGATTTAGATGCAAAAACTAAAGCCGACCTTTTCAAAAATGATACAAAAAAAACCCTGAAAGCGTAAGCGTTCAGGGCTGACAGTATGTAAAAACAACTGATTAATTCATTCCAAATGATCTGATCTGGCCACCGCCACCTCCAGGTCTGTTTTGTCTAAAACGTTTCATCATGTTATCCATTTTAGTTTTGTATTCTTCCGCGGTGATCAGTTTAGCTTTTTTAGGTGCAGTTACATCTTTTGAACTCACGTTTCTATACTCAATGCTTTTGGCAATCGAGCTGTTACCCCTACCTTCGATAGCCAGAACGGCACCTTCGGTCCACATATTTGGGTTTGGAGAAAAATCGAAGCCCAAATCTTTGGTATACCAGATTTTGGTTTCTTCCACTACGTTTTTATCCATATCCAAAATTTTAATCGCTCTTGTCGATCTTACAATCGCCTGGTGACAGGTATAACCGATAATCTGTTTTGTCGAATCTGTTTTAACCACTTCAATGGTTGGAGCCGGAGCTGGTTTTGCCTTCGTAGTATCGTTTGGATTTCCACCACCCATTCTAAATGAGCCGATCGGACCCGATGTAGCCAAAGTTAATTTACTGGGCATATAATAAGTGGTATCATTCAGGTCGAAAACCTCTGTAAGTCCCTTATCTGCAAAAGTGTAGTAGTATTCTCTGTTACCGCCACCACCGCCAAAGCGCATCATCATACGACCCATGCCGCCACCACCGCCACCTGCTCCGTTACTGTCTTCAGTTTCTTCAACCGGCATATAACTGGCGTTGGTTGCTGTAAATAATAACTCAAAGTTGGTTTTACTCGATGAAGGCATTCTGGCTTTCATCTGATCGGTTAATTGTATACCGCTCGCCGAAGCCATAGCCGCAGGATCGATTGTGTTTTCGAATTGTATTGCTCCAGAAGTCTTTTTTTGTGCATTTGCAACAGATGCAATTGACATTACCCCCAATAAAGCGATGAATATTTTTTTCATTATGATTTTGTTTTGTTGTTTAGATACGAAAGCCTTAAAAAGGTTTAACAAAGATATTCCAGATTGTAACGCAAAACCTGTTAAAATGTGTTAAAGATTATGCTAGAATTCTTTAAACGTTGGTTTAGGCATAAAAGTAATTTAAATTTTACAATCGGATCGTGCTTTTTCAGTGTCCTGGTAGCAATTTTAAATCTTGATGTTCATTTTTTTTGGAAAGCAATGCCTGTGCTTGTTCGGTTGCTACAGTCCCGCCCTTTGCTTAATCCCGATAAATGTATTTTAAATTAAAATTGATTTCCAAATCGGGATAACGCTGTCGGTCGGGTTTATTGTACCCTTGTTAGTACAACTATTTCAGGCACCTAAACCCCTGGCTGCAGCAGGCAGGCGATCAAAGCGGAATGCCCCCGGTTTTTTCATCGGAGCAGAAGCGAGAGCGGGGCTGCTTTAACATACAAGCTTCTGCAACTGCTTTCAAATAATCATGATGTATAAGTTTTAAGATCCCTTGTGCGGGAATAAAAGCCATCTAACAACCTTGATAAGCGATCACAAGTTTGGTGGCTCACCAAACTTCCAGCGCGGATGATTACTCCCTTAGGGACTGGGGATTTAATATTCTGTACTCTCCAACCAGCCATTGCATAACACGTCTGCAATATGCATGGTCTTAATTGGCAGATTATTTTTATCGATATACCCCTGAAGATGTAAAAGGCAGGATAAATCGGTCGAAATGATATAATCGGCCTGCTGGGCTAGTGCATGGTTCACTTTCTGTTCGGCCATAGCAGATGAAATGGCGTCGAATTTAACTGTAAAGGTTCCACCGAAACCGCAGCACATATCGGTATCTTCCATTTCGATCATTTCCAAACCGTGTACTTTAGAAAGCAACTGACGTGGTTCATCTTTAATTTTGCACTCGCGTAGCGCGCTGCACGAATCGTGATAAACGGCTTTGCCTTCCAACTCTGCACCGAAATAATCTTTTTTGGCCACATTCACAAGGAAATCAGAAAGTTCCCAAATGTTCGATTGTAAACTACGGCATTTATTGTGTACAATGGTGTTGGTGAATAAATCATTGTATCCACCTTTAATCATCCCTACGCAGGAAGCCGATGGGGCTACTACATAGGTATTTTCGGTAAAATCGTTCAAAAATTTTGTACCCACTTCCTTTGCCTCATCCCAATAACCCGCATTATATGCTGGTTGCCCACAACAGGTTTGTTTTGAATTGTAGGTAACGTCACATCCCGATTTTTCCAACAGCCTTAAGGTATTAAAAGCGGTTTCGGGATATAACTGATCTACAAAACAAGGCACAAATAATTCTACTTTCATCATATTCTAAACGACTGCAAACTTACAATTTTAGCGATTCTTTATGTTCGATTTTTCTTAAAAGCACTAAAAGAATTAATCCAACAATAAAAAATGATGCCAAAGCGATAATCGAGTAGCGAATATTTCCGGTTAAATCTTCGATATATGCAAAGCTAAAAAGCCCGATTACAATAGCTAATTTCTCCGTTACGTCGTAAAAGCTAAAAAAGGAGGTGCTATCTTTTGTATCAGCTGGGAGATATTTTGAGTAAGTGGAGCGCGATAAGGACTGGATTCCGCCCATAATTAAGCCCACAATGGCGGCCAGTGAATAAAACTGATACTCGCTGGTAATATAATAACCGTAAACACAACAGCCTATCCATACCAGCACCACCATAATCAATACGTTGATATTACCTATTTTTTTGGCTAAATAAGACATCAGCATCGCCCCGGGAATGGCCACTAACTGAATAATCAATATGACTGCGATCAGTTTAGCAGTACCTAATTTTAATGTTTTTTCGGCAAAACCAGCAGCGGCAAGCATAATGGTTTGTACCCCCATGGAGTAGAAAAAGAACGAAATCAAAAATCCTTTCAACTTCTTCATCTGTTTTAACTGTCCCCATACTTTAGATAACTCGCTGAAGCCATCTTTAATGATATTTGTTTTGACCTTATCAAGCTGAGGCGTTCCGTTTGGTAAGACCGAAAAAGGAATCTGAGAAAAGCCGATCCACCATACACCAACCAGTAAAAAGGACAGTCGTGGGGGAAATGAAGCATCAGTAATACCAAACCATTCTGGTTTGAGTACAAAAAGAAAACAGATTAGCTGCAGTATAACCGAACCAATGTAACCATAAGAAAAACCTTGTGCACTCACTCGATCCTGGTGTTCTTCGGTTGCGATTTCTGGCAGGTAAGAGTTGCTGAACAGTACACCACCGATATAACCCATCGCTGCTAAGGCAAACAAAATCACACTCATTTCGAGGGTATCCAACTTAAAGAAATATAAACCGATACAGGCTGCTCCACCTATATAGGTAAAGAATTTCATAAACGATTTCTTATTCCCCCTTCTATCGGCAATGGATGAAAGCATCGGCAAAGCAAAAGCCATAATCAGGTATGCGAAGGATAAGGCATAGTTTGAAAGTGAGGTGTTTACAAAGGTCCTACCGAAAAATACTACTTTATCGCCATGTTCCTTAGTGGTGGTGATAATGGTATAATAAGCCGGAAAAATGGTAGAGGTGATGACCAAGTTGTAGGCAGAGTTTGCCCAGTCGAAGAATGCCCACGAACGGATGGTTTTCTTATTGTTTTTTGTTATCATTTGTTTTTTCGCTTCGCGGAAGATTATACTGATTGTTTGATTGTGCAGATTAAATAGTTCATTACAAAACTAATATTTTATTGGTAACTTGACTGGTATTTTTCTCACATCTCACATCTCACATCTCACATCTCACATCTCACATCTCACATCTCACATCTCACATCTCACATCTCACATCTCACATCTCACATCTCACATCTAAAGATAATATTTCTTCCCATCCGTTTTAATCTTACCTGCATCCAGTAATTCTCTAATGGCATCAATTCTTTCCGTTTCAGCACCGTTTTTAATATTGGTCACCAGATCATCAAGACTTAAGGACTGTTGTTGCAGTAAAGAAATAATCTCAAATTCAATCTCCTCGCCCATTTGACTTTGGTTTTCGGCTCTTTTTTCGGCAAGACAAACATCACAAACACCACATTTTGTAACATGATGCTCGTCGAAATAATTGAGTAACTGAACGCTCCTGCATAAATTGGATGAGGCGTAACCTACCACGGCATTGATCTGCTTATGCAGGATCTCTTTCCGCAGTTCGAGGTATTTCACATCCAGATCAAAATGGTCCATATCTACCCTTGGCCTAACATACTGCAACTGTGGTTGATCTGTTTGCTGGATGTAGGTAAGCAATTCGATGGCTTGTAATTTATTCAGTAAAGCGATAATCTCTTTATAGGATAATCCGGTTTTCTTGGCCAGGTCGGCTTCATTAATTTTTACAAAACCATCAAAAGCGCCGCCATGCGAACGCAGAATCGTTTTGATAATGCCATCATAAACCTTATTCTCGATCTGGAAACGGTAAATATCTTCGTGACTGGCAATAAACATCATCCTGGATGGTAGAAAAACACTTTCAGATAAGGTGAGGTAACCATCATGCTCTAAAAACTTCAAAGCAGAAATGGTTTTTAAAACGCTTATGTTAAAGCGTTTGCAAAAATCAGCGATATCAAAGGTAAAGGTTAAACCCTCACCAGCGCCAAATGCCAATTGAAAATAATTACCAAGGTAGTGATAGGTTTTTCTAATGTCATCTGGCAACGGAAAACTATCCAGATACCTGGACTCCAAGCCTAAAACATCAGATTTATTGGCCAACAACACTGCATAACTTCGCTTTTCATCCCGTCCGGCCCTACCTGCTTCCTGATAGTAGGCTTCTAAACTTTCCGGCAGATCCAAATGCACCACAAAACGGACATCAGCCTTATCAATTCCCATACCGAAGGCATTTGTAGCCACCATAATCCGGGTTTTATTATTTTTCCACTCCTCCTGTTTCAGGAAACGCACATCGCGTTCCAGTCCGGCATGGTAAAAATCTGCCTTAATCTGATTGCGGTTGATGAAATTGGCCACTTCGGCAGTTTCCCTGCGGTTACGTACATAAACCAGACCCGTACCTTTTACATTCTGGCAAATATCAATCAGCTTTTTATACTTATCTTCATTACCGAAAACCACATAGCTCAAATTTTCCCTGGCGAAACTTTTAACAAAAACCTGTGGGTCTTTCATTTCCAGTTTCTCCACAATATCCTTTCTCACAAAATCCGTTGCGGTTGCCGTAAGGGCTAAAACCGGCACATTTGGCAAAATTTCGCGGAGTTTGGCAATTTGCTGGTATGGCGGACGAAAATCGTAGCCCCATTGCGAAATACAATGCGCTTCATCTACTGCAATCAGGTTTACATTCATGTACGAAATGCGGACACGCACCAGGTCAGCCAATAAACGCTCCGGGGATAAATAAAGGAATTTAATTTTGCCGTAAATGCAGTTGTCGAGTAAAATATCGATTTCCCGTTTTCCCATTCCTGCGTAAATGGCAATTGCTTCAATGCCTTTGGATTTCAGGTTTTCTACCTGATCTTTCATCAAGGCGATTAAGGGCGAAACTACGATACAAATCCCTTCTTTAACCAGGGCCGGAACTTGAAAACAGATCGATTTACCACCACCGGTAGGCAACAATGCCAAACTATCTTTTCCTTCTAAAACCGAAGAAATAATGTCTTCCTGTAAAGGCCTGAAAGAATGGTGTCCCCAATATTTTTGTAAAATCTCTATTGCTGTCATAAATAGGCAGTATCAAAACTATACATTTAATCCAAAATCGCCACTTATTATTGTTAGAAATTGAAAAATCATCTTCAGAAAAGATTATTAACTTTGCCAAGTAAGACAGGTTACATGATAGAAACGCAGTTTGCAGATAAAATTTTCTTCTTAGCGCCGTCACCCTGAATTCATTTCAGGGTCTGAAAAGCAAGAGAGATGCTGAAATAAATTCAGCATGACGATCTGACTAAACTTCATTTATAAGATTGAAATATTAATTGAATTATCAAGACGCTCAGCAGTACTGAGGGAAATTGAAAATAGAACCTTTTTAATACTTTTTTAAAAGCATAACAAAACTCTCAGCAGTGTTGAGAGAATTACATGGCAATTTCGAAAACAGCTTTAAAGCTACCCCATAAAAAATTACTCCAAAGAAAAATACACGAATTATTTAAATAACCATCCCAGATATAATGAAACACCTCTATTTCCTATCCGCTCTTTCCTTATTATTTTTCAGTTCCTACGCCCAGGAAAAGAAATGGGATATCGAAAAATACCAGGGTACCACAAAAAATTTCACTTTAAATACAGATGAAGGCACCTGGATGAACCTTGATGTGAGTGCCGACGGACAGGAAATTGTTTTCGATTTATTAGGCGATATCTACGTGATGCCAATTACCGGCGGGGGAGCAAAACTGATTAGCGGTGGTGCTGCCTGGGATGTTCAGCCCCGGTTTAGTCCCAACGGAAAATATATTTCTTATACGAGTGATAAAAGCGGTGGCGACAACATCTGGATCATGAACCGTGATGGTTCAGGCAAAAAACAGGTAACCAAAGAAACTTTCAGGTTGCTGAACAATGCTACCTGGATGCCAAATAGCGAATATTTAATTGCCAGAAAACATTTTACAGCAGGCCGTTCATTAGGTGCCGGCGAAATGTGGATGTACAACATAAACGGTGGCGACGGTGTACAGTTAACCAAGCGTAAAAACGACCAGCAAGATGCCGGTGAGCCCAATGTTTCGCCTGATGGAAGATATGTCTATTTTAGCGAAGATGTTAGTCCTGGCCCAAATTTCGAGTACAGTAAAGATCCTAACGGCACCATTTATGCCATCCGCCAACTGGATTTAACGACTGGTAAACTAATTACCCTGATTGATGAGCAGGGAGGTGCTTGCCGTCCGCAGGTTTCTCCTGATGGAAATTTAATTGCTTTTGTAAAACGGGTAAGACTAAAATCGACTTTATACGTTCAAAACCTTAAAACGGGCGAAGAATGGCCTGTAAATGAGGATTTATCACATGATCAGCAGGAAACCTGGGCAATTTTTGGTGTATATCCAAACTTCGCCTGGACACCGGATAGTAAAAGCATTGTTTTCTATGCAAAAGGAAAAATCAGGAAAACTGAAATCGGTACATTGATCAACAGTACCATTCCCTTTCAGGCCAACACCATTCAAACGGTGCAAAAGGCCTTGCATTTTGAACAGCAGGTTTTCAGTAATGAGTTTTCGGCAAAAATGTTAAGACAATTAACGACCTCTCCAGACGGTAAAGTGGTTGTTTTTAATGCTGCAGGATATTTATACAAACAGGAATTACCAGCAGGAAAGCCAGAAAGGTTAACCAATGGACTGGATTTTGAATTTGAACCTGCTTTTAGTCCTGATGGAAAATATGTGGTTTACACCACCTGGAGTGATGAATTGCGTGGCGCAATAAAAAGAACCGACCTAAAATCGGGAAAAACCATTACCCTTAGCGATGAAAAAGGTTTTTATTATTCGCCACAATATTCAACCAAAGGTGATAAGATCGTTTTCAGAAAAGGTAGTGGAAATGATGTTTTAGGCTACAACTATGGCCGTGGGACGGGTATTTTCATCATGCCTGCCAATGGAGGAGCTAAAACCCTGGTTTTAGACAATGGAATCCGCCCACAATTCAACAATAGCGATACACGCATTTATTTCCAGAGTTATGCAGATGGTAAAAAAGCGTTAAAAAGTATTGATTTAAACGGTGCAAATGAAAGAACCCACTTTACCTCGCAATATGCCAATCAGTTTGTGATCAGCCCCGACAATAAATGGCTGGCATTTAATGAGTTGTTCAATGTTTACATTACTCCTATGATCAATATTGGCACGGATCAGGATGCGTCAGCGGGTAATAAAGCCATTCCAGTAACAAAAGTAACTACCGATGGCGGAACATACATACAATGGAGTGCGGATAGCAAAAACTTACATTGGACATTGGGCCCAAAATATTTTACCGTTGATGTAAACAGTGCCTTCAATTTTGACGGTACTACACCTAAAACCGAGGCTTCAGCTATCGACATCAATCTGGTTTTAAAATCTGATCTTCCTACCGGGATAGTGGCCCTAAAAGGCGCCAGGATTATTTCGATGAAAGGTGATGAAGTGATTGAAAACGGCACCATTGTTACTGATGGAAATAAAATTACTGCGATTGGAAAATCAGATGCCGTAACCATTCCTGCAAACGCCAAGGTGATAGATGTAAATGGCAAAACCATTATGCCAGGCATTGTTGACGTTCACGCGCACTTACGCACCAGTCCGGATGGAATTACGCCCCAGAGTGATTGGAGTTATATGGCCAATCTGGCTTTTGGTGTAACCACTTCGCACGATCCATCAAGCAATACTGAAATGGTTTTTAGCCAGAGCGAAATGCTCAAAGCTGGTAGAATGGTTGGTCCGAGGGTTTATTCAACAGGATCAATCTTATACGGTGCGGATGGCGATTTCAAAGTGGTAATTAACAGTCTGGACGATGCTCTAGCCAATTTACGCAGATTGAAAGCCGTTGGTGCATTTTCAGTTAAATCGTACAACCAGCCACGCAGAGAGCAGCGTCAACAGATTTTAGAAGCTGCCCGTCAATTAAAAATGGAAGTGGTACCTGAAGGTGGTTCTACATTTTTCACCAATATGAATATGGTTGCCGATGGCCACACCGGAATCGAACACAGCATTCCCGTTTTACCTGTTTATAAAGATGTAACTACCCTTTGGAACAATACCGAAGTTGGCTACACCCCTACCTTAATTGTAGCCTATGGCGGTCAATGGGGCGAAAATTACTGGTACGACAGGACCAATGTTTGGGAAAATGAAAAATTAATGACTTATACTCCCCGCTCTATTATTGATGCGAGAGCCAGACGCAGAACCACTTCTGAATATAGCGACTATAACCACATCGATATTGCCAAAGCCACCAAACAAATTGCAGATGGCGGCACCAAAGTTAATTTAGGTGCACACGGGCAAATACAGGGCTTAGGAGCCCATTGGGAACTTTGGATGTTGGTACAGGGCGGTTTCAGTCCACTACAAGCCATTCGGGCGGCAACATTAAATGGCGCAGATTACTTGGGTATGAACAAAGAAATCGGTTCGTTAGAAGTAGGCAAACTGGCTGATATGGTGATTATGGATGCAAACCCTTTAGATGATATCCGCAATTCGGAGAAAATCAAATATGTGATGATCAATGGCCGACTTTATGATAGCGCCACGCTAAATGAAGTTGGAACGCGTGAAAAACTGAGAGGTAAATTATGGTTCGAAAATAGTAAGGGAAATGGTTACATGATTCCAAACGGAGAATCAGAAACCTGGACTTTTACGGTTCCGCATTGCGATTAAATTATAAAATTAATGAGTCTGTGTCATAAATTTTAATTCAGTTAGAATTTGTCACTCCGGGCTTGTCCAAATGCCTTATAATACATTTAAGTAGGCCTTTCGACAAGCTCAGGATTGACAATTATATATTTATGATGCAGCCCCAAATTACATCGATATGAAACCGAACAAACTCTACCCAGCTGCCTCCGCCGTGTTTTTAATACTTAGCTTACTCGTTTTTTCGTACAGCGGATATTATATTTTGGGTATCCAGACCGTAAACTTATTCCTGGCACTGATTGCAATGGCCTTCATTACATCTTTTATAGCCGTAATGAAAGACCAGAAGTCGGTCATATCGTGGTTGCTGCTGGTCTTAAATTCGATCTTATTAATCTGCATTATCTATTTCCTGACGCATTTTAAAATGAAGATGTAGTTGTGATGATGTTTGCGTCCGTTCTAACGGAGTAGCTATAAAAAGACGATTGATTGCTAAGGTATTTTACGCTTGCTGGAAAAGAGCTAAGCAAAAAAACAAATTAAAGCACCAACAAACCGTATTCCCTGAGTGTATTGATCGGTTTAGAATACCAGAAAAGTTCAAAGTTTTCCATTTCAAGCTCAAAATCGGCTTTAACCTCCTGGAAAGTAAGTACCTTTTCATTAGAAATTGAAATTTTCTCTAAAATAGCACTCAGCCATTCCCCTTCGTTTTTATTGGTTTGTATGGTAAAAGTTTCCTTCTTGTGGTGAAAAGTAAGTGAGGCCATTTCCCAGGTATGGCCTTTTTTCGATTTTATATAATAATCGGCTGAGGGCTTCCCACCTGTCCATACAACTTTTGCCGTAGCTTTGGTGTTAAAGTGATCCTCATCATTTAAAGCCCTTTCAATAAAATCTGCCGGAATTTTTGTTCTCGGGATTTTAAAATCGAACCAATCCTGCAGTTCATAATCAAAACAGATGCCGTGCATAAAATTAAAGAGCGATTTCTTTAATCCAAAACTGAATTTATTGTGATCGATCCCCGTTTTATCGGTGTAGTTAATATCGTTGTTGGCGAAAGTACCAATGGCTTCAGTATCTTTTACGACACCAAATTTTTCAGGGTACATTCCTACCGGACTATGTGCCGTCATGGCAAACTGATGCCAAAAGCCCGACTGTAATACACCTACTTCAAATAATTGACGCACCATCTCCAAACTGTCTATTGTTTCCTGTACCGTTTGCGTGGGGTACCCATACATTAAATAGGCATGCACCATAATCCCTGCCTCGGTAAAATTGCGGGTAACCTTAGCCACCTGCTCTACGGTTACACCTTTATCAATCAGCTTTAACAAACGGTCTGATGCCACTTCCAATCCACCAGAAACAGCAATACAGCCCGATGCTTTTAATAAAAGACATAAATCCTGGGTGAAACTCTTTTCAAAACGGATGTTTGTCCACCAGGTAACAGCCAATTTCCTTCTGATAATTTCTAAAGCTACTTCACGCATTAAAGCCGGTGGTGCAGCTTCATCTACAAAGTGAAAACCGTTTTGTCCGGTTTTTTCATAGAGATCTTCAATCCGATCTACAATCAATTTGGCTGCAACAGGTTCATAAACTTTAATATAATCGAGCGAAATATCGCAGAAAGTACATTTCCCCCAATAACAGCCATGTGCCATGGTAAGTTTATTCCAACGTCCATCGCTCCACATGCGGTGCATGGGGTTTACGATTTCAATTACCGAAATATATTTATCCAATAACAAACCTGTATAATCTGGCGTACCCACATAAGCCTGCTTATAATCGTTTCTGAAGGCGTCATTGCGGTAAACAACCTTACCATTTTCGAGCAAAAACGTTCTTTTATAAAAATGAGCTTCTACCGGAACGGGATGCGTAATGTTGTGATATAACAATTCGATTGGCAATTCACCATCATCTAAAGTGATGTAATCAAAAAACTCGAAAACCCTAACGTCCGATAATGATCTTAACTCTGTATTGGGGAAACCACCACCCATAGAAATTTTAATTTCCAGGTGATTGGCTTTGATCCATTGTGCACAGCGGAAAGCGCTATATAAATTGCCGGGAAAAGGAACCGAAATCAGAAATAACTTTGGCTGGATGGTTTCAATCTTTTCTTTTAAAACCGAAATCAAGATATGATCGATGTAAGTTGGCGGTTTAAGCAAAGCATCATACAACTCATCAAAAGAATTAGCACTTCTGCCTAAACGCTCAGCATAACGGCTAAAACCAAAATTCTCATCAATACACTCAACAATATAATCGGATATGTCTTCCAGATACAATGTAGCCAGATGTTTTGCTTTATCTTGTGTACCCATGGCCCCAAAAGCCCAGTCTAACTCTTCTAATTGCACAAAACGAGAAGCCTGTGGTAAAAAATCATCACTGCAGATCTGCAAAGCCAAGGTTGGGTTTTTCCCTTGCAGAAATGCAATTACCGCGTCGATGGTTTTTAAATATTCATCCTGTAAAGCAAAAATACGTCTGGCGTTATCGCTTTTAGGTTTTTGATTGTCAACCTTAAACAGATCCTGTAATCCTTTTTTAGAAAACAATTCTAAAATAACCTCGATACCCAAATCGGCCTGTGCTGAACTGATATTTTTAGTATTCAGAAAACCTTTTATATACGCCGTTGCCGGATATGGAGTATTCAGTTGGGTAAATGGCGGTGTAATGGCGAATATTTCGGTTTTCAAAAGGAAATGTTTTTTCTGCAAAAGTACGGGAATTTTTAATAGAGTCGTCACCCTGAATTTATTTCAGGGTCTATTCTACGGAAAAGATGCTGATCCCGAAGCTTCTGGACAGCATGACGAGCCGATTAAGATTATATTAAACTAAATCTCCAATCCAAGCGTTTTAGTCTTATATCAACACGTTTTCTACCTGAATGAAAGTTTTTTGTTTTTACATCCTGATGCTCTGTGCGCAAATTACCTTTGCGCAAAAAACATTTGTTTTTCCTAGAATTATAACACAAGGCACTTCTGCTGAGCAATTTACTCCATCTAACTGGATAGTTATTGATCAGGTTTACGGTGACTTAAATAACGACGCGGCAGATGATTTAGCAGTAGTTTTCGAGTACAACAAATCGATTGATGAAACCCGGGTTTATGGCGACAATAACACAGACATTATAAAGGAAACACAAAAACCGAGGATTTTGGGCATATTTTTTAAGGATAAATCAACTGGTAGTTATCGTTTATCTACCCAGAACAATGATTTCATTCTCCGCTCAGAAGAAGGTGGTAAATTGGGCGATCCTTTACAACAGATTGCCATTAAAGACCAACAGCTTTATCTGCGTTTCCAGGGTGGTGCCGAATGGCGCTGGGAATTGGGTTATACTTTTAAATTCGAAAACAGAGATTGGTTTTTAACCAGTGCCATAAACCTTTACTTTAACCAAAACAGTGGCGACATGACCGAAAGGGTTTATGATTTTAAAACCCGTGAATTATTTACGACGGTTGGTAATCTGCACAGAAGAGATATTTCGAACCGGAGAACGAGTGAAGTTTTATACTTTTCTCAGCTGAGAACCTTCAAAACCTTTAAAAAACCCTGGGCATGGGAGGTAATGCCTAATGTTTATTTGTAAGTTATGATATTGGCTCCTGCTTTGAGATTAGACTTTAACAATAATATAGTTTGAGGTACCAGTTCTTTTAGCGTTAAATATGTATTATCAAATGCATTTAACACGACAATGGGTAAAGTATATTTTGCAAAATTTTGCTGAAACTGAAGATTCTTATCAAATGTGATCAGTACATGAAAACCATCAGCAATCATTAATTTCAGTAACTCACCATTCTTAACGCCATTCCAGCCCATGTCTCTAACGGTATAAATCTCATGTTCGGCAAAATGCTCTTTTAATCTTTTAGGAAGATTTTCATCAAGAAGCAATTTCATATATTTTATCTATATGATCTGAGGTTACTAATTTGTTCGCGACTTCTAACACACTAATTACTTGTTCCTTAGATACACTTGGGAAGTCTTCTAAAAATTCATCAATGGTAATTCCCTTTTCAACATGAAAAAATAAGGTTTCAACAGGAACTCTGGTACCTGCAAAAACAGGTAAACCACCTAAAATGTCTGCATTTGTTGAGATAATATCTTTTAATGATTCCATAGTAATCAAATTTAAACAATTTTAACTATAAATTTTAAAGATGTTGTACATTTTGACAACCTGGGAGGTTTATTAACTAAATATTCTGCGCGATCACAAAACCGCTTGCCCAGGCCCATTGAAAATTATAGCCGCCTAACCAACCCGTAACATCTAAACATTCGCCACCAAAAAACAGGTTTGGAATCTTTTTACACTCCAAAGTTTTAGAAGATATCTCATTGGTATCAATCCCCCCGCGCATTACTTCTGCTTTATCATAACCTTTATCTCCAGCAGGTTTAACTTTAAAATGATGTATTGTCTGCGCAATTGAATCGATTTCTGCCTTGGTTAATGCAGCAACAGGTTTACTTAAAGGCAAAAACTTGCCCAGAGCATCAGTAAATTTCTTAGTATAAATTCGGTTCAGCAATGTCGATAATAAAGTTTTACCATTATTTTTTCTTTCCTCATCCAATAGCGAAACGATATCTTGGTTTGGCAACAGATTCAGGTTAATCATTTCTCCCCTTCTCCAAAACGAAGAAATCTGTAATATAGCCGGACCGCTTAATCCCCAATGGGTAAAAAGAATATTTTCTTCGAACGAAATTTCATCATTACTTACTTCACAAAATACTGAATTTCCCGAAAGCTGCGCAAACCACTCTTCATCCTTACCGGTAATGGTTAATGGCACTAAAGCTGGGGCCGTTTCTATGATTTTCAGATCATGTTTTCTGGCAAAACGTAAAGCGAAATCGGTAGCGCCCATTTTAGGGATAGGTAATCCCCCGGTTGTAATCACCAGCTTTTCTGCGGTTAAAACAACTGTTTTTCCATTTTTCTCATAACTTACTTTAAAGCCATCCTCCAGCATTTCAATATCCTTTACATCGGCATTACATCTGATTTCCTGACCTAAATCTTCACAAACCGAAGTAAAAACCTGTACCACGTCCTTTGCGTTTTTCTCATCAGGAAATAATTGGCCCAAAGTTTTTTCTTTCCCATTAATGCCATAAGTTTCGAAAAAACCAATGGTATCTTCAACCGTCCATTGGGTAAAGGCAGATTTAATGAAATGTGGGTTTGCGGAGATAAACTGCTCAGCTGATGCGAATTGATTGGTATAATTACAGCGCCCTCCCCCTGAAATCAAAATCTTTGCGCCTGGTTTTTCATTTTTTTCGAGCACAATTACTTTTTTACCCAGATAGCCTGCCTGCACTGCACACATCAATCCGCAAGCACCTGCACCAATAATTATTGCATCAGCATTCATCAATAAAATTTATTATGGTTACTTTTGCACAAAAGTAGCATTATTTTCAAGCGCATGGCAAAACAGATTAGCGAATTAAAATTAGGTATTTTAGGTGGCGGACAATTGGGCAGAATGCTCATTCAACAAGCGATCAATTACAATGTAAGCACGTTAGTTTTAGATCCTGATCCTGATGCACCCTGCAAACACATCTCTAATTACTTTGAAAATGGCTCGATCACTGATTTTGATACCGTTTATAACTTCGGAAAGAAAGCCGATATCGTTACCATCGAAATTGAAAAAGTAAATATCGATGCACTCGAGCAACTCGAAAAAGAAGGTAAAAAGGTATTCCCGCAATCGAGGGTAATCCGTTTAATCCAGGATAAAGGTGTACAAAAACAGTTTTTTAAAGAAAACGATATTCCCACCTCGCCTTTTCAGATTGTAAATACCAGGGAAGACATGGAGAACAGTCCTTTCCATTTTCCGTACATTTTAAAACTGAGAAAAGACGGTTACGATGGTAAAGGGGTAATGAAAATCAATAGTGCTGCCGATTTGGATAAAGCATTTGATGCACCTTGCATTATTGAGAAATTGGTGGATTTTGACAAAGAAGTTGCGGTAATTGTTGCCCGTAACGCCAATGGCGATATGAAAACTTTCCCAATGGTAGAAATGGAATTCAATCCTGAAGCCAATCTGGTTGAATTCTTGATTTCCCCATCAACTTTTGCTGAAAGCTTACAACAAAAAGCAGAGAATATTGCCAAAAATATTGCTTCGGCAATGAACATTACCGGAATTTTAGCCGTAGAAATGTTCGTCTGCAAAGATGGCGAATTGTTGGTTAATGAGGTGGCTCCCCGTCCACATAACAGCGGTCACCAAACAATTGAGGGCAATTATGTATCTCAGTTCGAACAACATTTACGTTCCATTTATAATCTGCCTCTTGGCGATACCAGCAGCATTACCAATGCCATTATGATCAATCTCCTCGGCGAAAAAGGTTTTGAAGGCGTGGCTAAATATGAAAATCTGGAAAAAATATTGGCCATAGATGGTGTGTACGTTCACCTATATGGTAAAAAGTACACTAAACCTTTCCGCAAGATGGGGCATATAACGATAGTCGATATTGACCGGGAAAAAGCCATCGAAAAAGCCAGATTTGTACAAAAAACATTAAAGGTAATTGCTTAATGTCCACTGTCCTCCTAAAGAGGGAACTAATAGCAGGGTGGAAATAGCATAAATAAATAATACGAGCAAAAAAAATAAACGATTGATATGAACGATGGAAATTCAAGTTCCCCTTTAGGGGCTGAGGGGTTTTTGGTAGGAATAATTATGGGTAGCAAATCAGATTTACCTGTGATGCAGGATGCTGCTGATGTATTAAAAGAATTTGGAATAAACTATGAAATTACGGTGGTTTCTGCCCACAGAACACCAGAACGTATGTTCAATTATGCCAAAGAAGCACAAGGCCGTGGCTTAAAGGTAATTATTGCTGGTGCCGGTGGTGCTGCCCACCTGCCGGGCATGGTGGCTTCTATCACTACATTACCCGTGATTGGTGTTCCGGTTAAATCATCAAACTCCATTGATGGCTGGGATAGTATTTTATCAATCTTACAGATGCCAAATGGTATCCCGGTTGCAACAGTAGCTTTAAACGCCGCTAAAAATGCGGGTTTACTGGCCGCGCAGATTTTAGCTACCGCTGACGAATCGTTAACGGTTAAAATGCAGGCTTATAAAGATGAGTTGAGAAGGAAGGTTGAAGAAAGCGCTGATAGTCTGTAGTAAGGTGTATTTAGGCTATTTAATAGGATTCAATTATTGCCTTGAGCCGCCACCCCAAATTCATTTCAGGGTCTATATTGCCAAAAGATGCTGAAATAAATTCAGCATGACGGTTTATCAACACAAATTGATAAAAATGATCATTGTGATTAAATCGGAACTTGTTCAACTCTAAATATAAAGATGGCGATTCAATTACTTGAATCGCCATCTTTATTGTGATAATATTTTAATTTACCTCTAAATTGTCGGTTGCCTACTAATTAATTCAAACTCGGATCAGCCGGAAAATTACTGATATGTGCATATTTAGGGCCTAAATTTACAATCACATCCCGCCAAAGTTTTTCGTCATCGCTACTGAAAATGAGATCAGGATCAAAGGTGTCGCTTACCATCCATGCGTTCTGCTCCAGTTCACGATCCAATTGTCCTTGGTCCCACCCTGAATAACCCATAAAAAATTTTACCTCATCGGCACTTATAGCATTGGTATTCAAGAGAATTTTAAGTGTTTCAAAATTTCCGCCCCAGTATAAACCATTGCCAATAGGCTCACCGCTTTGTAATTTATCATAACTGCGATGGATGAAATGTAAGGTATCCGCAGCAACAGGCCCGCCAAAATAGATGTAGTTTTTTGCATCCCACAAATCCTGGATTACATCATTCAGAATCAGATTGCCCACCTGGTTCAGGATATAGCCCACCGTGCCATCTTCGCCATGCTCCGTTAACAATACTACAGATCTTTTAAAATTTGGATCGGCCATAAAAGGTTCTGAGATAAGTAAACGGCCTGTTTTTGGTTTTATATTGTTCAGCATGATGATAATCATTTGTTACACCATAAAAGATGTCTATTTTTGTTAAATGCAAGTTACAAATGAATTTCTACAAAACCTGCGCCAAGATTATAAAAGCGCCTCGCTGGATGAATCTGACGTTGATCAAGATCCTATTATTCAATTTAAAAAGTGGTTTCAACACGCAGTTGATGCCCAGATATACGAACCCAATGTGATGACTTTGGCTACGGCAGATAAGTCTGGTCGGCCAGATGCACGTATTGTACTGTTAAAAGGTGCTGATACCGATGGTTTTAGATTTTTTACCAATTACTTAAGTGCAAAAGGAAAAGAGCTTAAACGTAATCCATATGCGGCTTTGGTGTTCTACTGGCCAGAACTGGAAAGACAAGTGAGAATAGAAGGAATAGTGGAGAAATTAGACAAGGAAACTTCAGAAGAATATTTCAATACCAGACCTATTGGCAGTCAGATAGGCGCAGTAGCTTCTCCACAAAGTCAGATTATTCCAAACAGGGCATTTTTGGAAGAAAAATTTGAAGAGTTAAAAGCTAAAAGCGCCGATAAAGCTGTGGCCAAGCCTGCACACTGGGGGGGGTATATCGTAAAGCCAACCCGGATAGAATTTTGGCAGGGAAGAAGCAGCAGGCTGCATGACAGGATAAATTTCGAAAAAGTTAAAGGCCTTTGGACGAAAACAAGATTGGCTCCGTAAGCCAGGTATAAAATAAATAGAGATCGGCTATCCAGCAAGATCTCTATTTTAACTAATCATTAACTAACCTAAATTTACTAGGAAGTACCTTTATTAAACCGCCGTCATTTCCTCAAATACAGGCGGTAATTTCTATATTTTATAAGCAATTTAATTTGCTGTTTTGTTTTCCTGACAGATCAAAAGTCATCAAAAAAGACATTGAAATGAAGCAGGTATCGATGAATATATGCTTTGTGTCGATCAAAAAAATGCATTAAAAATTTAACATTTCATTTAACAAAAATTAACTATATATTTTTGTTAATCAGCATTTTAAATCATAACAAAAAGATTAATTCATGAGGTATTTTCAAGTGATTTTTCACTTTATCCATCTGCCGGCTACCTATCTGATTTTTGCGCCTCATATTTTGCCTATACAAAAAATAAAAAGGGTTTCATCTTATCGATGAAACCCCTTCAATTTATTATGTTTCTTATGGAATAAATATAGTTCTATCTTGCATTTGCGTATTTGATCACGAGTGTCATATCCCTCGTGGTGCTGGCTGGATTCCACCTAAAATTTAATGTAAATGTCTTCGTCGCCGGATCGTATTTATTATCCGCACCTGCTAAATTGGCGAGCGTAGTATTTCCTAAAGAAGTCATTGTTACCAAATTGGTTGCCGGATCTACCGTTGCCCTGAGATTATCGATACCTGAAACACTTGATGTTCCACCTGCCCATCTTAAATTTGTAATTTCTACAGTTGTTGCACTTACTGTACTCAATGTTAAGTTAGGGTTTCCGGCTAAACTACCACTTAAAGCATCATTAGCGGGCACGCCGGGGGCGGTATAGCGGGTTACACTACTTCCTGCACCAACGGTATATATGCCATCATAAGCATTTTTGGCATTAATTTTAAACAAACCTTTGCCATAGTTGCCACTAACAGTACCACTCGATGTTGATTTAACCACAACACCCAAAGCATAATTTTTACTAAAATCGAAAGCACTGGTTTTAAGTTTGACGTGGAATATCCCTTGTTTCTGTCCTTTTGGTATGGTAACAGTATAAGATGGTACCGTATATAAACTGGCATCCAAACTTGTTAAAACAGCCGTAGACGTCGACATGGCATCAACAATCGCAGCGTCAAGGCCCAAAGTAACAGTTACATCCTCTGAAGCACCGTCTACACCGGTATAGTTGATCAGGATCGGACAATCCACTTCTGTTACAGCATCAAATGATTTGGTAACAGAGGCATAGGCTGTAGAACTCGTTCTTGATGGCAGATCGGCCAGTTCTACAATACCGCTAGAGCCGTTTTCTTCATAAATTCCATCTTCTTTTGTACACGATGAAACCCAAACCATTAATACTAGAAGGGCAAGGTATATCTTTTTATAATTTTTCATATCTATTTTCTTTATCTAAAAAACCTAGTTAGTATTTACGTCCCAGAAAACCTTTGAAGTATACACATTCAAACCTGTTGGAACATTTGGGTTTAAATTATATTCTGTAGTTGGGTACAGGTTTCGTACAGGCAAGTGGTCTGTTGAAGTAGCCGACGATTGTAGGGATACAAACGTTGTGGTTGCTGCAGTTCCGGAAATTGCCGGATAACCTGTTCTTTTGTATTCCTGCCAGGCCTCAAAACCGTTTACAAAATTAAGGGCTATATATTTCTGTGTAATAATCGCTTCCAGGCGCTGTGCGGCCGTAGTGGCAAGACTGTAATTCACCAGATAACTCGTCGCATTCGCTGCCTTGTAGGCAGTAAGGTATGCATCTAAAACAGCCGCACTTGCCGAAGTAGTTGCTGCCCCTGATTTTTGAAGGTAATTGTATGATGCCCTGATTCCATTATCGAAGTTGGTTGCGGCATCGCCCGATAAAGCGTGACCTTTTAATGCCGCCTCAGCAAGTAAGAAATAGGTTTCGGCTGCAGGCATGATCAATTGGCCCATTACCCTGCTTTTTATTATTCCCTGTGCGGATGGGGCACTTAAAGCCGTCCCAACGCCAATATACCATGCCGGGTAACCCGAAATCCAGGAGGGAACACCTGTTTCATTCCCTAATTGATTTGTGGGTGTAGTATTAGCCGAATAGTTTTTATAAATCAGGGCACCACGTGTGCCGTCGCTTAGCTTTGTTCCATTGTAAAATGAAAAGATCCATTTCGTAGGAATCTGCTGGGCCGCATAAGCACCATTACTACCTGTATACGAAGAATGGTAAGTATTCCACAATGGGTTTTGACGGGCGCTTGTACTTACAAAACCGGGATCAATTAACACATCATCAGTTAAAAAGCCCTCTGAAGAAAAAGTACCAAAAGCAGAAGTAGCAAACGAAGCCAAAGGACCGTCTTGAGCCCTGGTTAAAATGCGCAGTTTAATATTATTTGCAAACTGAATCCATTTGGTAACATTACCACCAAACATGACATCGGCCGAACCTAAAGCCGTTACCACAGTACTCGAACCGTTTGCTTTAAGCTGTACTATGGCGGCATCTATTTCGGTTATCAACATTTTATAAATGGTGGCCGCATCATCATAATGTGGGGTAAGGTTGTCAATGCCGGCCAATCCTTCAGTATAGGGCACATTACCATATTCATCTACCAGGATCTGATAATAATAGGATTTCATGATCCTTGCTACCGAATTGAATAGCACATACTTATTTACACCTGAAGTAGAGGTAATGATATATTGATAACTTCTTAAATCAGAAAATGCACTATTGAATAAACCGTTATTTGTTCCCGAGTTCCAGTTGTAGGTAAAGAAGGTTGATCCAGAGAAGGAATAACCTCCTGCATTGGCCTGATAACCTGCCATCCATGCACCATAGTTAAAATAGGTAATAAAATTGGATGCTGTATTGTTTAACGCGGCCGGCAAAACCAGTTCAGGAGCAGAAGAAGTTGCCGAGTTTGTATTTTCGTTTATATCCAGATAACCTTTTTTACAGCTCGGTGCGGCAAAAACAATGATTAACAGGACTGATAATTTTAAAAATCTTTTCATAATACTTGTCATTAGAAAGTTAATGATATAGTTCCACCATAGTATCTTGTTGGAGGGGTTTGCGATAGCGAGGTAATTCCCACCGCATTACTATCCGATCCATTATTACTGTAATCAGGGTCGGCATATTCGTTAGATTTAGGCAACCAGATAAACAGGTTCCTGCCTTGTGCACTAATAGTGGCCGATTTAATAAATTTCACATTGCGTAAAACGGATGATGGAAGTTTGTAGGCTAAAGCAAGTTCTCTCAGTTTCCAATAATTACCGGAATAAACATAATTACTGGTTACGCTAGAATACAAACTGCTGCTGGTCCAGAAACCTGCACCGCCATCTGATACCGTAACACTATTATTGGCCACATAAGTTCCACTTGTGGCATCATAGTAGGAAGAATTAGGAAAAACGAATTTCTCTCTATTGTAATACGCACTTCTGGCTGATGAGCCTGAGAAATCGTAAGTTGAGCCAGCTGTACTATACTGAACATAATTTGACCGGTATTCAAATAAACCCGAAAATGTTAATCCTTTGTAGCTTAATTGAAAATCAAGCCCTAACCTATTTTTAGGAATGGTATTTCCCAAGATGTTTCCTTCCGTTTTTCCTACCGGATAACCCGTATTTTGATCTACTACTACCCTGCCCTCTGAATCACGTATATAATCAGATCCTATAATAACTGGATATACCGCACCTACCTGACCAAAAATGGTTGAACTGTTGCTTACACCGATACGGGTTAAATCGTTAGATAAGGATAGCAATTTATTGTTGTTGTAAGTATAATTACCACCAACAGTCAATTTCCAATCTCCCTTTCTAATTGGTGTAAAGTGTAAAGCAGTTTCCCATCCTTCGTTGGTTAACTCACCCGTATTTAAAAGGTAATAGTTATATCCGGTGGTAACCGGAACACCTGCCGTAATGGCCTGTCCGGTAGAACTGGTGTTGTAATAAGTTACCGTTCCATCAACTAAACCTTTAAACAACCTAAAATCTACACCACCTTCGTAACCTGTAGTAATTTCTGGTTTTAGATTATTCGAAACCAAAGTGTTATTCGGGGTATACCCTGTACCATAACCATAACCCGTTTGCGAATCGAAAGTAGACTGCAATGAATAAGCACCGCCGTTAGTGGTATTACCTACGTTTACATTACCTACTTTAGAAACACCTGCCCTGATTTTCAGGTAATCCAGCACCTTACTGTTTTTCAGGAAGCTAAAAGCATCAGTTGGAATAAACGATACATCAGCTGCAGGATAAAAAAATGATCTGTTCGCCGGAGCAAGCACCGAAACCCAATCGTTCCTTCCGGTTAAGTGCAAGTACAGGTATTTTTTATAACCAAGGGTTATATCAGCCCATAAGCCATATTGACGGGTGTTGTAATTGGTTTCACCAGCAGATGGCGTTCCGGTAATGTTACCTAAATTATAAAGCTCATCAACCTGTAAACCACTACCTGAGGCGTTAAGATCTTTGTAGGTATAACTTTTTAAAGATGTGCCAAGCAAAGCATTGAACGAAAACTCCTTCACATCTTTTTTAATATTGGCAAAAAAGTCTGTACTGAAATTACTGGTATTCAGCATTTCATCACTTACGCCACTGCTTTGGTTTGTTTTAGCCGAATGGTCCAAACTGTACTGTGTGTAGTCATATCCTGTGGTACTGTTCTTATTTTTGTAATAACGGTTGGTAATGGCAGCCCTATAGGTAAAATCCAACCAATCGGCTGCTTTATATTTCAGTTCCAATAATCCCGTTAAATAATCATTTGTGGTGTTTTGCCTGTAATTATCAATGGCCCAATACGGGTTTTTATAATAATCGTTATAATAGCTATTTGGATCGCCCCAACCCGTTGGATCCTGCCAGTTTGAATATGACAACAGCGGAATCTGAGCAGGCGTATTTAACAGGTTATCATAAATTGTTGAAGTTGCACTTGTAATATCGTACTTGTTCTGCGTGAAACTGGCATTATAATTTGCAGTAAACCTTTTGCTAAAATTCCGCGTACCGTTAAACCGCAATGCTGCCCTGGTGTATTTATCTTTTGGTGTGGTTCCAGATCCATCTAAATATTGTGCGGATAAATAAGTGGATGATTTCTCATCAGCTGAAGAGATTGAAAAATCAGTTTGGTTGGATACACCAGTTTTCCAGAAATCATATTTATCATCGGTTGCAGAATAGGTAGCGTATTGTTGTGCGCCACTTTCGGTCACCCGGCCAATTGGCCTTAATGTTCCATCAAAGGCAGGACCATATTGTTGGTTTTCAATCGGATCGTAAACCTGAGCGCCCGAAGTTGAACCAGATCCAAAACTGTTTTGTAATAAAGGGTAATAACTCACCTGTTCCAACACGGTAGTATTGGCTATTTTTATCACTGGCGTTCCAACTTTGCCCTTTTTAGTGGTAATAATTAACGCACCGTTAGAGGCATCAGAACCATATAATGCTGCTCCACTCGCACCATTTAACACCGTGATATCGTCAATATCATCGGGATTTAAATTTCCCAGAATAGCGTTTGGTACCACCGCCCCATCCAATACGATCAGCGCCTGGTTATTACCGGTAATGGAACGGTTTCCTCTTAAAACCAACCGGTAACTTGGATTTACACCACTGCCTACTGCATTAATCTGCAAGCCTGGCACTTTACCTACCAAACCACCTGCAATCGTCGGCGATTTTCCGGCCGTTAACGATTCGCCATCAATCCGCGTAGAAGCATAACCCTGTTCGCGAGCTGTCCGTTTAATACCACCTGCTGCAATCACTACTTCATCAAGGCTGTTTACATCAGATTCCAATGTAATATCGATGTTTTTGGCATTAACATTCTGTTCTTTTGTTTTGTAGCCGATAAAAGTAAAGATGAGGGTTTGAACACCCGATGATACTTTGATCGAATAAGCTCCATTGGCGCCAGTGGTTACGCCATTGTTTGTTCCTTTCACTTTTACACTTACCCCAGGAATTGGTAAACCGTCTTCTTTGGCAAATACCACTCCTGTAACAGTTCTTTCTTGCGCCGAAACCCTGGTTACCAGCAAAACAATAAAGAACAACAAACACTTTAGTAGTTTTCTTTTCATTTACATTTTTAGTTTAATAAGTTAATAATGGTTTGAAAAATTAATCACAACAAGTACCGCAACAGAACCAAAGCTCTATTTCAATTGAAACCTGTAAAATGATTAGTTTAATTTTTCACCGTACGTGGAAATTTGAGAGGAGATCCGGTCCGTTACGAACAAATGCGGTGATTAATAATTCAGCCACTAATAAAGAATAATGAGAACAACTAAAATTTTAAGAAACGATAAACGAAGATTTTGTATCGATAAACCATTTTAACAATGTTAAATGACATTTTTTAACATAAAATTTACCATATTTTATTAATAGCTCGAAATAACAAGACAAAAAACAACAATAAAAGCGGTAAAAAACCCAAAACAGAAAGGAATTTTAAACAATACCATCAAATCCCGACAAACATCAATAAAACATAAAAAAATATCCGGCTCAAAAGCAAAAAACAACAAAAAAAATCAACTTGTAAAGAATAAATACAAGGATATTCTATAATCGATTAAGATTAGCATAACTCAGCTACAAATAAGTAAATTCGCTTTTTTAAATCCCTCAAAAGATGAAGCAAATCGCAGTTATAGGATCTGGAACAATGGGAAATGGCATTGCCCATACCTTTGCACAATTCAATTATCAAGTGAACCTGATTGATATCAATCAACCTGCTTTAGATAAAGCTATACAAACCATTACCAAGAATTTAGATCGGCAGGTTGCCAAAGGCACATTGACTGAAGATCAGAAATTGGCAACACTGCACAACATTACCACGTATACCTCCACGAAAAATGGTGTTCAAAATGCCGATTTAATTTTAGAAGCTGCTACTGAAAATGTAGATCTGAAATTAAAAATTTTTAAAGATTTAGATGAACATGCTCCTGCACACGCCATTCTGGCTTCCAATACCTCGTCTATTTCCATTACACAGATTGCAGCCGTAACAGGTAGAGGCGATAAAGTAATTGGGATGCATTTCATGAATCCGGTTCCGGTAATGAAACTGGTCGAAGTAATCCGTGGTTATGCCACAAGTGATGAAACCACCAGTACCATCATGTCGCTGTCGCAGACGTTGGAAAAAGTACCTGTAGAAGTAAACGACTACCCTGGTTTTGTGGCCAACCGCATTTTAATGCCAATGATCAATGAAGCCATTTACACTTTATACGAAGGCGTTGCCGGTGTGTATGAAATCGATACCGTAATGAAATTAGGCATGGCCCACCCTATGGGACCGTTACAGTTGGCAGATTTTATTGGTTTAGATGTTTGTCTGGCGATCTTAAAAGTATTGAATGATGGTTTTGGCAATCCAAAATACGCTCCATGTCCTTTACTGGTAAATATGGTTGCTGCAGGTAAAAAAGGCGTTAAAACTGGTGAGGGCTTTTATAAATATACTGCCGGCTCGAAAGGTTTGGTAGTTGCTGATAAATTTAAAAAATCCTAATTTTTTTAGCATTTAATTTTATATTTGCTGTATGAATGAGAATCTGGATCCCGAAGCAAGCAACCTCAGCCCCACCGATCGTGATATTGAAAGGGTTTTAAGGCCACAGGCTTTCGAGGATTTTACCGGTCAGGAAAAAGTGATGGAGAACCTGAAGATTTTTGTTCAGGCTGCAAAACTCCGTGGTGAGGCTTTAGATCATGTTCTATTGCATGGCCCTCCGGGATTGGGGAAAACTACCCTCTCTCATATCATAGCCAACGAAATGGCTACAGGTATCAAGGTAACTTCTGGGCCTGTTTTGGATAAACCGGGCGATCTGGCCGGTTTGTTAACCGGGCTTGATGAAGGTGATATTCTATTTATTGATGAAATCCATCGCTTATCCCCCCTGGTTGAAGAATATCTTTATTCTGCCATGGAAGATTTCAAGATTGATATTATGCTGGAAACTGGCCCAAATGCCCGTTCCGTACAAATATCGCTTAATCCTTTTACATTGGTAGGCGCTACTACGCGTTCAGGTTTGTTAACTGCTCCCCTAAGGGCCCGCTTTGGTATTAATGCACGTTTGGCTTATTACGACGCTAAGCTCTTAACAACAATCGTTCTACGCTCATCGGAAATATTAAAAACACCAATCAGTGATGAAGGTGCTTACGAAATTGCCCGCCGTAGTCGTGGTACACCCCGTATTGCCAATGCACTTTTACGGAGAACAAGAGATTTTGCCCAGATTAAAGGGAACGGAAATATCGATACCGAAATTGCGCGTTACGCGCTCAATGCGCTCAATGTAGATGAACATGGCCTGGATGAAATGGACAACAGGATTCTGGTCACCATCATCGATAAATTTAAAGGCGGTCCGGTTGGTTTAAAAACCATAGCCACTGCTGTTGGAGAAGACGAAGGTACCATTGAAGAGGTTTATGAGCCCTTTCTAATTCAGGAAGGTTACATTATGCGTACCTCACGGGGCAGAGAAGTTACCGAAGCGGCGTACAAACATTTGAAGAAAAATTATCCGGGGCAGACAGGGAAGCTGTTTTAGGATAATGTTACTTCATTATAGGTCGTCATTTCGAGCGGAGTGCAACGCAGCCGAGAGATCTATCTCGAGATAGATCTCTCCATTTCAGTCGAGATGAGGCCACTGCCCATACTCTCGTCATTTCGACTCTTGTGCGGCGATTAAGCTACGAAAAGTCATCATTGCGAGGCACGAAGCAATCCTACTACTATGGGTGGGTGAAAAAAAATTAAACTTCGTACCTAGCGATCGTTGTAAGATTGCTTCGTCGTACCTCCTCGCAATGACGAGCCTTTTTTATTGAAAGTTGTCCATGCTACCAATTCGGGAGAGAATTCTACTAATCTGCACAAAAGATTGCTTCACGCAACCCACTTAATCCCGCCCTTCAGTTCGCAATGACGATCTGTTAAAAAAACAAAATCCATCTGAACATTTAAGCCCTTTCTGTGTTCATCATATAGAAATCAAACATTATGAATATTGAATTACGTAAACTAACGCTCGAAGATTACGCAGATCTTAAAGAATCTATGCTTCAGGCATACGACAGCATGGGTGGCTCTATCTGGCCAAAATCAAGTATCGCAAAACTTTTAACTATTTTTCCAGAGGGACAACTTTGCATTGCTGTTGATGACAAAGTGGTAGCTTGTTCGCTTGCCATTATCGTAGAATACGATGAATATGGCGATCGGCACACCTATAAATTAATTACTGGCGATTATTCTTTTACCACGCACGATCCAAACGGAGATACACTTTATGGCATTGAAATCTTCGTCCACCCTGACTTCCGCGGTTTGCGTTTGGGGAGAAGATTATATGAAGCAAGGAAGGAACTCTGCGAAAGCCTAAACCTGAAAAGCATTATTGCCGGTGGCAGGATCCCGGGTTATCATCAATATGCAGAGAAGCTTAGTCCAAGGCAGTACATCGATAAGGTTAAATCTAAGGAAATTTACGACCCAACCCTGACTTTTCAGATCTCCAATGATTTTCACGTCAGAAAAGTATTAAAGAACTATTTACCTGGCGATAAAGAATCAAAGGAATATGCCACTTTAATTGAGTGGAACAACATTTATTACCAGGGTATAGATGCTTCTGCCCGCTCGGCAATGACCATTCGCTTGGGACTGGTACAATGGGAAATGCGTTTATTTCCCAATATGGATGCATTTTACGAGCAGGTAGAATTTTTCGTGGACGCTTTAAGTGGTTACAAATCAGATTTCGTGATGTTTCCTGAGCTGTTTAATACGCCTTTGTTGCAACCTTATAATCACTTACCTGAAATTGAGGCCATGCGCAAACTCGCCGAAAAAACAGAAGAGATTGTACAAAAAATGCATGAGTATTCTTTGAGCTACAACACCAACATCATTACGGGCAGTATGCCACTTATTGAGGATGGTAAGCTTTATAATGCTACTTACCTTTGTCACCGAACGGGCAAAATAGATGAATATCGAAAAATCCACATCACCCCGAATGAACAGAAATATTATGGTATGATCGGCGGCGATAAAGTCCAGGTGTTTGATACTGATTGTGGTAAAGTAGGGATTTTGATCTGTTACGATGTAGAATTCCCCGAATTAAGCCGTATTTATGCTGATCAGGGTATGCAGATTCTGTTTGTGCCTTTCTTAACAGATACTCAGAACGGTTACACACGCGTTCGCCATTGTGCTCAGGCACGGGCCATAGAAAACGAATGTTATGTAGCCATCGCTGGCTGCGTGGGTAATTTACCAAAGGTCAACAACATGGATATTCAATTTGCGCAATCGGCTGTATTTACCCCATCCGATTTTGCTTTTCCAACCAATGCCATAAAAGCTGAAGCTACCCCAAATACCGAAATGGTATTGGTAGTGGATGTTGATCTACACTTATTGGACGAGCTGCACCATTACGGAACAGTAAAGGTATTAAAAGACAGGAGAAGAGATCTTTACCAGGTTAAACTCTTAAAATAATAGCCATAAAAAATGCCGGTCACATCAGAACCGGCATTTTATTATTAATCTAAAGCTAATTATTTTCTCATTGCGAACCACACAATCAGTCCGATGATGATCAGGATGGGAAGCACCCATTTCAAAGCCTGTCCTCCACCGTTTTCATCCTTTTCGGTAACCGCTGGTTTTGCAGGCCCCGGATCTTGTTTATGACTTTCGTAATCTTTTTCAATCGGTTTCGGAGCTTCTCCTGATTCCGTATGTTGTGGATCTATGTTTTCCATATCTTATACTCTAAAAGCCCTTCCTTTCAGGATGATTTCCAAATCAGGAAGAACGATAATCAATTAATTTAGTTTCTGTATTTAGAACAAGTGATTAATGAAAATGTTTTAAATCCTAAGCCTTATCTTTGCAGGCCAGTGTATAACAATTCTGCAAAATATAGCCAATTGATCAAAGATGAAGCCCTGCGTTTGGGTTTCATGGCCTGTGGCATTTCTAAAGCTGAGTTTCTTGAAGAAGAAGCACCCAGACTTGAAAACTGGCTGAACCAGAACCGTCACGGCGAAATGAAATACATGGAAAATTATTTCGATAAACGTCTTGATCCCCGATTATTGGTCGAAGGCGCAAAATCTGTCATTTCCTTATCGTTAAATTATTATACCGAAGAGAAGCAATCAGATCCTAATGCACCAAAAATTTCTAAGTATGCATACGGACAGGATTACCATACCGTAATTAAAGATAAACTCAAAGAACTTACTCATTTTATTGAGGAAAATATTGGTGAAGTTTCCGGACGGGCTTTTGTAGATTCTGCTCCGGTTTTAGACCGTGCCTGGGCAAAAAAATCGGGCATTGGATGGATAGGTAAAAATTCCAATCTCATCAGTAAAACTGATGGTTCTTTTTTCTTTCTTGCAGAACTTATAATTGATCTGGAACTGGATTACGACCATCCTTACCAGGCCGATTATTGCGGAAGCTGCACACGCTGCCTTGATGCATGCCCTACTGATGCGATTATTGCACCACAAGTTGTTGATGGAACAAAATGCATCTCCTACCTCACCATTGAGCTCAAAAACGAGATCCCTACCGAATTTAAAGATAAAATGAGCAACTGGATGTTTGGTTGCGACATCTGCCAGGATGTTTGTCCATGGAACCGTTTTTCAAAAGCACATAATGAGACAGCCTTTAAACCTGAAAATGGATTGCTGGACCTAAACGCCAAAGATTTAACAGAAATTACGGATGATGTTTTTAAAAAGGTTTTTAAAGGATCAGCGGTGAAGCGTACCAAATTTGCAGGATTGAAAAGGAATATCGATTTTTTGAAAGCTGAATAAGTGTTTTACAGGCTGACCAATTAACACATACTTCGTGCTGAATTTATTTCAGCATTATTTGTAGAATTAAGTTCAGGATGGCGATTCATAAAAATATCTTTATTAAGTAAGTCAAGTTTGACCAGGCAAACCGCTCAGCAAACTTGACTTATTGAAATGACTACCTTAATTTACCGAAAAGCTATTGTCACTTTTTACTTTATCAGGTGTATGTGGATTTCCCATCACCACTTTCGATAATTTCTTAGTCGTTTTTAGATCAATCTTTACCTGCTGATTTCCTTTTTCCCAAACACCAATAGTACTATGGTTCTTTTCGATAAAACCGTCTTGATAAGTCAGGATTAAATCGATTGGCAGGGGTTTAATGCTTTTATTCTCAATAGTAATGGTGTATCCATTAGCAGTTTTATCGACAGCTTTTATGGCCATATCCGTAACACCACCTTCAAAAAACCAGGCTTTCCAGAACCAGTTTAAGTTTTTACCACTGCCTTCGTTTATGCTATTAAAGAAATCGTAAGGCATGGGGTGTTTACCATTCCAATTTCTAATATAAGTATGTAAAGCTCTGGTAAACAGTTCGTCGCCCAAATAATCCTTAACAAATAAATAAGCTAAACCCGGTTTAGGGTAAGAGTTTGTAAAAGATCCAGATCCTTTTAAGTCAGGCGTTAAGGTCATGATTGGCGTATCGTCCTTTCCGCCAGAAGATGATGCCGTAGGCTGCACACCATACTCATCTACAATAGTAGAATCAATCATGGGCGAAATCAGCCACTCACCTATGGTAGCCCAGCCTTCATCCATCCAACCGTATTTGGTTTCATTTATCCCCATGTAAAAAGGGAACATGGTATGAAAAATTTCATGATCGGTTAGTGTAATGGCGTCAGTCCTATTGTCAACCGGATTATCGTTTACCATCATTGGGTATTCCATTTGGTCTAAACCATCAAATATCGTTTCGTGGTTATAAGGAAAAGGCCATTTCGGAAAAGTATAACTCATTGATTCTACCGTTTTACGGGCAAAATCGATCACTTCGTAATAATCCTTATGTTTCGGATTGAAAACAGCATCTACCCTGGTCCTTCTTTTCGTTTTAGGATCTACCACCAAACTGCTTGATTTCCATAAATAATGATCACTCAGGGCAAATACAAAATCGGTAACATTTTTAGCTTCAAATTTAAAGGTATTAAAGGCATTCGGTTGTGTTACTTTTTTATCGGCCAGGTCTTGAGCGGTGATCACATCAATTACCGCATCATTTTTTTCGGCAGAAAGCATTCTGGAAACAATATCTTTCTGGAAAACTTCTGAAGGGTTTTTCAAATCACCGGTAGCCCAAACCCCATAACCGCCTGGTACTGTAACCGATGCATTAAATTGATCAAAATCATTATAGAACTCTTCTGCACCTGTATAAGGGAATTTGTTCCAGCCATCTACATCATCGTAAACGGCAATGCGCGGGAAGAAATAAGCTACAAAATGAGAGCCCTCATCTACCTGACCTGTACGCATGTGTGAGCCTTTATTTAAAGTATAACTATAATCTATAGAAAAGCTGATGGTTTTACCAGGTAAAACCGCAGGAACGTTAACGGTCATATTGGTTCCATCGATTTTAAAGTCACTTATCGCTTTACCGTTTGCAACCATTTTTTCTACTGCAACACCCTCACCAAGGTCAGACTCTGCAAATTTTGATTTCCGCGGTGTTCCCTTTTTGTACAGGTTTGGATAAAGTTTAAACCAGATTTCCTTCAGCGTATCAGGGCTGTTATTGGTATAGGTTACCTGTACTTTACCCTTAAGCAACCTGCTTGTAGGATTAAAATCTACATTCAGGTCATACTTTGAAGTATTTTGCCAGTAGTTTTTACCAGGCTTCCCGTTTGCACTTCGAGTTTCCTTTTGATAGGTTTTCTGAAATTCAGGTGCGATCGGCAAAGCGGTTTGTGCACTCGCATAAAAAGCACTAAAGATGAGCAAACTAACTATTGATAAAGATTTCATTTTATGAGCATAACACTTAGCGCATGGCGCCGGGCGGTTGATTTATTTATAGTAAAACATTTTAACGATTAACTGATTTCAACAATTAACCAGTTAACCAATCTACTTACCAAACTTCATTTTCAACTGTTCCAACATATCCGTATTGATCGGCTCAGCGGGTTTTTCCGGTTTAGGCTGAGGTTTTTGCTGGTATTGAGGTTTATTTGCGGGAGCACTATTCTGAGGTCGTGCTGCCCTGTTTTCATTTTTCCTGGCATTAAATTTTGCCCACTCCTCATCTAATTTCTTTTTGGTGTACAATGGGAAGTCACCATTTTTCATCCAGGCATAGTAACTAGGTTCTACGGCAAATACCTGTGCAGTAGTTTTTCCTTTATGCTTACCAAAATTAAAACAGACCTGATCGTTATCATCATAAACCAAACGACCTGCAAAATCAACCGGTTTGTTGATATTGGTAAAAATATGCAAGGCATCAACATCATTTACAACCGGAATACTTTTTACGCCCTGCTTGCTTTCAAACTCTGTTTCCTTGTACATTTCCAGCTGGCCAAGTAAAACCTTATATGTAGCAATCACATCCGCCTCTGCTGCATGTGCATTGATCAGATCTTCCTGGCAGTAAAATTTATAGGCTGCCTTTAATGTACGCTGTTCCATTTGGTGGAAGATATTCTGTACATCAACAAACTTGCGGTTGCTCATATCAAAATCCACTTCAGCCCTTAAAAATTCTTCCAAAAGCATCGGGATATCAAATTTATTTGAGTTATATCCAGCCAGATCACTTTCCCCTATAAATTCGGCAATTTCTACAGCCAAAGTTTTAAAGGTTGGTTCGTTTGCAATGTCTTGATCATAAATACCGTGAATCAACGAAGTTTGCAAAGGAATCGGCATTTCAGGATTTACACGCCAGGTTTTAACAATTTCAGAACCATCTGGCATGGCTTTTAAAATTGCAATTTCTACAATTCTATCGGCTCCAACATTTATTCCAGTAGCTTCTAAATCAAAAAATGCTAAAGGGCGCTTTAAATTTAATTTCATTTCTTATGATGTGAGATTGGCGACATTAGATTTGAATCGGAATGTCAAATTCTTTTTTTTCAAAAGTGCTAAAAAGGTTTCATTAGTTCCCTAAAACAACTTCATTAATTTATAAATTTAATTGTCAAATTATTTCTGAATGTTAGTTTGTAGAATTAAATTGCACCAATTTATTTACGCTCTCATGAAACCGTTAGTTACAATTTTACTAATCATTTTCTCATCCTTAATGGCCAATGCCCAAGATTTTGGTTTTGGTGCAGTTACCCCTGAAGATTACGAATTCGACAAGAAAAAGCTGGACAGTACTTCAAATGCCGTGGTATTAAGAGAATTTGGCAAAGGTTTTTTCGAAATGAACTTTGAAGGCCACACAGACGTAGCCTTTATTTATCATGTAAAAATAAAAATCTATAACAGAGCGGCTTTCGATCAGGCAAATATAACCGTTCCATTGTACAAGGGCGAATTCAGGGATGAAAGCATAAATGATCTGAGCGCCTCTACTTTCAACTTCGTTGATGGAAAACTTGTTGAAACCAAATTTAATAAAGAAAACCTGATCATCGAAAACAGGTCAAAAAGCCTCAATTTGGCAAAATTCACCCTCCCGAACATTAAAGAAGGCTCAATTATAGAATATAGCTATAAATTGTTGTCACCAAATGTATTTAACTTTAAGACATGGCTATTTCAGTCTGAAATACCTAAAGTTTACAGTGAGTTTATCACGGTTATTCCTGTTATTTACAATTACCATACTTCACTCAGGGGAGAATTAAAACTAAGTGATTCGAAAAGTGAAATAGTAAAAAAGTGCTATACGTTTGCGGGTCTTCCCATTAACTGTTCTAAATCAACCTATTTAATGAAGAACATTCCCGCTTTTGTAAAGGAAGATTATATGAGTGCGCCCAGCAATTATATGTCGGCCATCCATTTCGAGCTTTCCCAGTTTCAGCATGTAAATATGAAGAAGGTTGATTACACCAAAACATGGAAAGATATAGATGAAGATCTAATATCCGAGCAGGGGTTTGGGGGCCAGATGAAAAGGAAAGACCTTTTTAAAAATTTAACCACTAAAATCGCTGCCGATTCGCTTTCCAATCTGGAAAAGGCAAAAGCAATTTATGCGTATATCAAAAAGCAGATTAAGTGGAACAATGTTTATGGGAAATACGCAACTGAAAACATTAAAAAAGCACTTGAAACAAAATCAGGCAACGTTGCAGATATTAACCTTAGTCTGATTGCAGCCCTGCAAGCTGCTTCTTTTGATGCTGAAGCCGTAATCTTATCAACAAGAGATAATGGAGTGGTGAATAAACTTTATCCTATTGTTACCGATTTTGATTATGTTGTGGCAAAGGTGGACATAGACGGGATTTCTTATCTTTTAGATGCCACCGAGCCGCTTTTACCATTTGGATTATTACCTTTCAGGTGTATAAACGATCAAGGCAGGGTTGTTAACCTAAAGAAACCCTCTTATTGGATAGACTTAAAAGCATCTCAAAAAACCACAAAAAATTATCTCTTTAATGCCAAGTTAGATTTAGATGGAAAAATGACAGGCAAACTGACCGTTCACAGTCAGGGCTATGCCGCTTTGGATAAGCGCAAGGAGATCAAAAACTTTGGGTCGGTGAACGAGTTTGTAGAAAAACTTGAAGAGAGCATGCCAATAACAAAAATCCTTTCGCACAACATATTTAATTTAGATAGTGTAGAAAATGCATTAACAGAAGAATACACTATAGAAATCAAAACCAACAATGAACTCAGGCAGAATGAGTTTTATTTTAATCCTTTCATCATCAATTCAATTTCTAAAAACCCCTTTAATTTAAACGAAAGAAAATATCCTGTTGATTTGGGTTCCAAATCTGACAATAGGGCTACCATTACCATCGAACTGCCAACGGGTTTTGAAATGGTAGATCAGCCAAAGAACCTTGCCATAGCGCTCGGCAAAAATGGCGGAAAATATCTATTGGAAACTGAAACAGCCAACAATGCCATCACAGTAAACCAAACAATACAACTTAATAACGCTACTTACCAACCCGAAGAATACCTTGCTTTAAAAACATTTTACAGCAAAATCATACAAAATCAAAAGATAGATTTTCTGGTAAAAAAAACGGGAAAATAGGCTAATTTTATGTTATATAAAAAGCATTTCACAAACATTATTGATACACCAAATTATAAATGAAGAAAACGCTCACCATACTATTTTTTTTATCTTTATCGCTAACTATTCATGCCCAGAATTTTAATTTCGGAGCCATTACTTACGATGATTACGAATTCGACAAGAAAAAACTAGATAGCAACGCCAATGCCATCGTTTTAAAAGAGTTTGGAACGGCCTCAATCCAAAGGGATGATAACACCGGGAGTTTAGAACTGATTTTCGAACACCATGTCAAAATCAAGATCTATAATAAAGAGGGTTTTAAAGAAGCCAACATTATTATTCCCACTTATAAAGATGATACACGTGAAGAAACAATTAGTGAATTAAAAGCCTCAACATTTAACTATATTCAAAATAATTTCGTTGAAACGGCCATGGATAAAAAGGCTATTTTTACTGAAAACCGATCTAAATATACCAGACTTACAAAATTTACACTTCCGAACTTAAAGGAGGGATCCATTATCGAGTATAGTTATAAATTAAGGTCTCCAAATCTATTTAACTTTAAAACCTGGGAATTTCAGAGCGACATTCCAAAAGTAATCAGCGAATACCTGGTTTACATCCCTGGAATTTATAATTATAATGTCTCCTTACGCGGATTTCAAAAATTAACCGATCAAAAAGTTGAACTGAGCAAAGAATGTTTGCGTTTATCTGGTGCAGCAATAGATTGTTCGAAAATTACATACCTCATGAAAGATATCCCTGCATTTATTGAGGAGGATAACATGACTGCGCCAAGTAATTTCAAATCAGCCATTTATTTTGAGCTTTCCGATGTACAAAATCTAAATGGAGGCAAAACTTCCTACACCAAAACATGGAAAGATGTGGATTATGAACTATCATCTGATAAATCCTTGGGGGCTCAGATGAAAAGAAAGGATATTTATAAAGACCTTGTTCCCACGATTACTAAAGGCAGTACCGATGATCTGGAAAAAGCCAGATCCATTTATAATTATATCAAAAAGCAGATCAAATGGGATAATTATTACGGAAAATACTCAGAAGACAATATCAAGAGAGCGTTGGAGAACAGATCGGGAAATGTTGCGGATATAAACCTAAATTTAATTGCTGCACTTTCTGCCGCTAATCTGGATGCAGAGGCTGTGATTCTTTCTACCCGGGAAAACGGAACTGTAAATAAGCTTTATCCTGTAATGAGCGATTTTAATTATCTTGTGGCTAAAGTAAATATCGGTGATAAAAGTTATTTATTAGATGCTACCGAGCCACTTTTACCATTTGGCTTATTGCCTTTAAGGTGTATTAACGACCAGGGCAGGGTGATTAATCTAAAAAAACCTTCCTATTGGATCGATTTAAAAGCCAGTCAGAAAACAGTTACCAGTTATATCCTCATGGGCAAAATGACGACTGATGGAAAAATTGTGGGCACATTAAGTACCCATACTTCGGGTTATGCGGCTTACAATAAAAGAAGGGATATCCTGAAGTACAGTTCTCCTGATGAATATGTAGAAAAACTGGATGAGCGCTTAACCAGGATCAAAATTCTGGAGCATAACATTTCAAACCTGGATAGCGTAGAAAATACTTTGGTAGAAAAATATGAAATAGAATTTACTGTAAACGACGGTGCCAGCAACAACCAGTTTTACTTTAGTCCATTTTTTATCAATACCATTTCTAAGAACCCATTCAATTTAAATGAGCGCACCTACCCTGTTGATTTAGGTGCAGCATCAGATGAACGAATCATCATCAACGTAACTTTACCAGAGAAGTATCAATTAATGGAAAAACCTAAGGATATGGCCATCGCACTACCCAATGCTGGCGGAAAATATTTGTTACAGACCGGTTTACAGGACGATACCATTTCGATGAGTCAGATTTTACAGTTCAATAATGCGATTTATCAGCCGGAAGAATATCTTTTCCTGAAAGAGTTCTACAGTAAAATTATTCAAAACCAGAAAACAGAGTTTTTATTAAAAAAGGGAAATTAGATGAGATTTTTATGCACTGCGGTTTTTCTGCTTTTGATATCGGTTACTGGTTTTGCCCAGGACAATTATGATGTTGATTTAATCCCGGCTAATCTCCGTAACCGAGCCAATGCCTGTATCCGGAATGAGGAAACCACCATTGATATGCGTTCTCCTGATAATGTGATGCTCAATGTGAAGAAAGCCATTACCGTTTTTAACCAAAATGGAGAGGATGAAGCCCGTTTGGTAATCTATTACGATAAAAATATTTCAATTAAAGCGATAAAGGGAGAAGTTTACAATAGTGTAGGCAAACCGGTCAATAAGTTTTCCCAAAATGATTTTGCCGATATGAGTGCCGCAGATGGGTTTTCGCTTTTTGTGGATAGCCGCGTTAAACATTACCTGCCATCGGTAAATCAATACCCTTATACCATTGTTTATAACTACGAAATCAGAAATAAACAAAACCTCATTATCCCCGATTGGACGCCAAAACCAGCTGATGATGTTTCAGTAGAAAAAAGCACTTATACCTTTATCTGTAAACCTACAGATCAGATTAGGATAAAAAGCCTGAATTATAACGGAACTCCTGAAGTTACGACTGATGAAAAACAAAAAAAAACTGTCTGGAAATTAAGCAATATTTTGGCGGTTAGAACAGAACCATATAGTCCATCACGCGAAACCTATGCCACCAATATTCAAATTGCCCCGCAAGATTTTTATTACTACAACCACAAAGGAAATTATACCAACTGGCAGGAACTGGGCAAATGGATTTACGACGATCTGTTAAAAGAACGCAAAACATTGCCGGCTGCGACCATCCAAATGATAAAAGATTTGGTTAAAAATGAAAAAACAGATAAAGAGAAAGCCAGAAAAATCTATCAATATTTACAGGATAAAACCAGATACATCAGCGTACAGATCGGTATCGGTGGTTTTCAGCCCATTGGAGCAAGCGAAGTAGACCGATTGGGATATGGCGACTGTAAAGCACTGGTAAACTACATGCAAAGTTTGCTCAGTGCAGCTGACATTGATTCTTACTATTGTGTGGTAGAAGCCGGTTCAGAAAAGAAAAGTATGGATCCCAAATATGCGAGTATGGTGCAGGGCAATCACATTATTTTGTGCATGCCCTTAAAAGGCGATACCACCTGGCTGGAATGCACCAGTCAGAAAATACCATTTGGCTTTTTAAGCGACTTTACCGATGACAGATTGGTTTTAGCCTGTACTGCCGAAGGTGGGAAACTGTTGCATACCCCTAAACTCACAACCGCTGAAAATTTACAAACGCGTAAAGCAAGTTTAATTATTCAACCTGACGGAAGCGTAGCGGGAAAAATGAATACGGTTTACGCTGGGTCACAATATGAAAACCAGGAATCCCTGATCGGAAAATCAATAACCGAGCAGCATAAGCTACTAAAAGAAACCTATAACATCGACAATATTGATTTTGAAACGGTTGCTTTCGCCCAGAAAAAAGATATAGATCCTAAATTAATAGAAGACATCAGCATCAATATCAGGAATTATGCTCCTGTAAATGGAAATAAAATGTTTTTGCAGCTCAATGCCTTTAACGTTAAAAGATCAATCCCCGAAATGAGGAACAGAACACTGCCAGTTTACATTAATCGTGGCTATACTGATGAAGACACCATTGTGTATACCTTACCCGATAATGTAAACCCAGAATTAATTGTTGGACAAAATAAAACTTTTAAAAGTGCTTTTGGCGAATATGTGTGTAAAGCGGATTTAGCGGGAAATAAATTGACTTACTACCGAAAACTCATTTTAAACGATGGAACATTTCCCGCTGATCAATATGCTGAATTTTCGAAATTTATTAATGATGTAAATGCTGCAGATTATTTAAAATTAGCGCTTAGCTTAAAGAAATAAAACTATTTTCTTTTATCAATACAGGATACGGGTTGATCTTCGCTTTTTTCTGTGAATTCTGCGAAAAAAGATCTAGCTTAAAAAAATAATCCCCAATCCAATACCGATAATCATAATGAGGTACATCAAGATTTCTGTGGAAGCAAATCTTTTGTATTTGGTCCAGAAAGAGTAATCGTTTTCTTCGTTTGGCATTTTGTATTGTATCGCGCAAAAATAGGCAATTAGATTGAATTACCAGGCTCGTAAGTGGTAATCTCTTTGGCCATGCCTTTAAAGAGCACAATATGAAAGGGCCACATGGCGTACCAATACACCCTGCCCCACAATCCCTTTGGCCTAAAAGTGGCTATTTGCGATAAAAATGCTTTTCCGTGAAATTCAACAAGTTTCAATTCAAGCCAGGCCTCCCCTGGCACTTTCATTTCGGCATATAACAATAATCTTTTACTCTGTTTATCGGCCAACAGCACACGCCAGAAATCCAGCACATCACCGGCCTGAAGATCGGTATTGCTTGTTCTTCCTCTCCTCGTACCTACCCCGCCAAACATTTTATCCAAAAAGCCGCGCAAGTGCCATAGCCAATCCATAAAATACCAGCCTCTGTTGCCACCAATACTCCAGATATTCTCAAAAACTTCTTCAGCTTTGCGCTCAAACGGCATTTTAACCTTATACTGTAAAGTTCCATTCTGTGGTACCTTAATTTGGTCCATAAAATTCGAATTCAGGTAACCCCTGTTTAAAGCGTCTTTCCAGCTCGAAACAATGGAATTCTGATCGATTTTTTCGAAAGCCAGATGTAGCGCCTCTGCATAAGTTAAGCAGTGCCTGGGTACGGCCCTCTGAATACGGTTATCTTTGCATACCACTTCATTCTTCATACTATCAACCAAACTCCTAGCCAACGAATAAGGTACCGGTGTGATCATATTTAACCATAGCGACGATAGCCTTGGTGTTAGAACCGGAACAGTGATGATCCATCTTTTTAATCCGCGTTCTTTGGCATAACCTAAAAGCATTTCCCGATAAGTGAGCACATCAGGCCCTCCAATATCAAATGTTTCATTATAAGCTTTCTCATTATGCAGCACACCGATTAAATAAGCCAAAACATCACGGATTCCAATAGGTTGGCAACGGGTTTCTACCCATTTAGGCGTAATCATGAAAGGAATTTTCTCCGTTAAATCCCTGATGATTTCGAAAGATGCACTTCCCGAACCAATAATAATGGCTGCCCTTAAAATGGTACAGGCTTTCCCCGATGATTTAAGTTCTTCTTCAACTGCCAACCTGGAACCCAAATGTTTCGATAAGTGCTCATCATTGGCAATTCCGGTTAAATAAATGATTTGCTTACAATCCGTTTTTTGAATGGCCGCTGAGAAATTTTCGGAAGAAGACTTCTCCATATCCGAAAATCCACTCTCACTGGACGACATCGAATGTACCAGGTAATACGCAGCATCAATATCTCCGGGAATTTCATTTAAGCTTTCCGCATTTAGTAAATCACCGGTAATGATCTTTACCTGTTCACTTAATTCAGATTCAGCTATAAATCTACGCTTATCGCGCACCATGCAAACGATTTCGTGTTTTTCTTCAAGCAAAAGCGGAAGCAACCGTGTACCGATATAGCCATTTGCGCCGGTTAATAGAATTTTCATTATGCAGGGATTTAAAGAGAAAACACAGAATAAAATGCTTTGTTGGTGTTATTATCTGGATAAAGCAAAATTCACATTCCCAAAAGCTATATACAGATTTTGTATGTCATGTGAATGTAAAACAACTTGTATTTTTAGCGCTACAAATTTGGTTTGGGCAACATTCTATCCAAACAACCGTATAAATAGCTCAATATCAAACTAAACCAAACTGAATGAAGAAATACATCCTGGACATTGCTACGATTTTTTTAGTGGGTATGAGCATTGTCGGAACAAGTTGGAAAGCGGTGGAGGTTCCACACACGCAACAAGAAGCAGTAAAAAATATCGCTGCAGATAGCTTGTACAATCAATACATCTTAAATATTTACCATCAGGTTAATTTAGATTCTACTGGATTAAGTGAACAGGTTTTTGAAAAGGCCATTACCGGATTCTACAATATGAAATATTCGGGATTATTAAACGCCAAATCGATTCTAACCATTGCCGATTTTGATCAGGAAAGCTGTAAAAAACGACTATATATTATCGATCTGGCCAGCAAAAAACTACTGTTAAATACCTGGGTAGCCCACGGACAAAACAGCGGTGGAGATAAACCTTCTTCCTTTTCGAATGATATCAATTCGAACCAAAGCAGCATAGGTTTTTATTTAACTGGCGAAATCTATTTTGGCAAACATGGCCGTTCGCTAAAACTAGATGGCATGGACCAGGGTTTTAACAGCAATGCCCGCGAAAGAGCAATTGTGGTTCATGGTGCAAATTATGTTAGCCAGAAAAGCATAGATGAATTGGGGAGATTAGGCAGAAGCCAGGGCTGCCCTGCGGTTCCCGCTAAACTGGCTGATCAGGTCATCAATACCATTTCAGGCCGATCGGTGCTGTTCATCAATAATTCCGATCAGCAATATTATTCTTCCTTTTTGAATGAAACATTGGCTGCAAGTGTTATTTTAAATCAGGAGCAGCTGTTAGCCGCACAAACGGATTAATGCTGTTTAATATTCCTGGCATTTAGATTTTTCGGTAAAATTGCGATAAACAATGATTTACTGCTTGCCAACAGATCCCAGACCCAGCGGTTGCTATCGACACTTTTCTCACCACAATCTACAACTTCAGCTCGTTTTAAAAGCTTTTTGACTAAGGTTTGGATCCATTTAATTTTTACAATGCGATTGAAAGATAATCCCAGGTAATCACAGTATACATGCACCAGAATTTCCACAATGAGCGAATCATTAGAAATAACCAGAGCTTTCCCAAATTTTTGCGCATAATCCGCTTTAACGGTATTGACCAAAAGATCAAAGCGTTCATTTGCTTTTCCATCAAGATATTTCCAAAGTTCGGCATTGCTATACACCCGAATGAGTTGCGGTTCGAGGCCTACTTTAATTTTATGTTCTTCTAATTCGTAAACTTTATCCATTCATTAAAAATCCAATGCAGTTGTTAGATCGAAGTATTACCAAATTGTTAATCAATTTGATATAAAAATTCTTAGCACAGCTCCTGGACAAAGTTATCCGATAATTGTTTGCAAAAAAGAGTATTAAATGGCATTGTGAGTAATTTTTTTAAGCTGTTGACAATATTTTAATCATCTTTGGGGTTGAAAAGATAAGCCCATTCATGAAGATTGTAATTGCAGAAAAGCCCTCTGTTGGTCGTGAACTTGCTAAAGTTTTCGGAGCAACCACCAGAAAAGATGGATACATTGAAGGTAAAGGATATTCTTTTACCTGGGCATTCGGGCATTTATTACAATTGGCCCCACCACAGGATTATGGCTTTATCGGCTGGAGAAAGCAGCATTTACCCATGCTTCCACAAAAATTCAAGCTTGCCATCAGAAAAATCAAAACAAAAGATGGTTTTGTAGAAGATCCTGCAGTTCGGAAGCAATTGGATACCATTAAAAAGCTGTTCGACGAGGCTAGCGAGATTATTGTAGCAACGGATGCGGGGCGTGAAGGGGAATTAATCTTTAGATACATCTATTATTATTTAAAGTGTAAAAAACCTTTCAAGCGCCTTTGGATCTCTTCTCAAACGGATGAAGCCATAAAAGATGGTTTCAGAAATTTAAAACCTGGCACAGATTACGATACTTTATTCAATTCGGCGCATTGCAGGTCGGAATCTGATTGGCTGGTGGGTATGAACGCCACACAGGCTTTGAGTATTTCAGCAGGCAACAGGACCGTATTATCCCTAGGAAGGGTGCAAACACCTACCCTGGCCATGATCTGCGCACGTTTTTTAGAGATTAAAAATTTTGTGCCCCAAACCTATTATCAGATTAGTATTCTGCTGATTAAAGATGAACAGGTTTTTAAGGCCATATCCACTTCAAATTATAAGGATAAGGAAGAGGTAGAAAAATTATTTGCCCTTGTTGAAGATGTGGCCTCAGGTTTCGCCACAGGTGGAAATATTACGGCTGTAGAAGCCAAACCAAGAAAAGAACCGCCTCCGCTATTACACGATTTAAGTAGCTTACAACAGGAAGCCAATAAGAAAAAAGGTTATACAGCCGATCAAACATTGAATATTTTGCAGAATTTATACGAGAGTAAGTTAGTTTCTTATCCACGTACCGGATCGCGTTATATTGGTGATGATGTGTATGCAGGCGTTCCGGACCTGATTTCAAAATTTACCGATCACCCTGATTTTGGAAAACAGGCACAGTTTCTACAAACAGTTGCCTTAAATAAACGCAGTGTTAATGCTAAAAAAGTAACCGATCACCACGCGGTTTTACCAACAGGCGAACAGGCCTATGGTTTAAGTCCGGATAAGCAAGCGGTATACGACATGGTTGTTGGACGGATGATTGAGGCTTTCCATCAGGAATGTCTTAAGGAATTAACGAAGATCACCATTCAGTCGGGCGTTAGCTTTGTGGCCAATGGAACGGTTATCCGGTCTGCGGGCTGGCGGGCTGTTTTTAATGATCCTGAAGATGACAAAAAGGATGAAGACAATGCGGCTTTACCAAAGGTAGCTGTAGGCGAATTATTACCGATTACAGAAAAATCGCTTTTAGAGAAACAAACCAAGCCCAAACCGATGTACAATGAAGCGTCGTTGTTAAAAGCACTCGAAACCTGTGGTAAAGAGATCGAAGATGAAGAATTGCGCTATGCCATGAAAGATAGTGGTTTAGGTACTCCTGCAACACGTGCATCCATCATCGAAACGTTGATTACCAGAGAATATATTACCCGTGAAAAACGGAATTTAGTTCCTACCAATAAAGGTTTGGCGGTTTATGAAGTAGTTAAAGATAAACAGATTGCACAGGCAGAACTAACCGGGCAATGGGAAAAAAGATTGGAAGAAATCCGGTCGGGCTCATCGGTTAAAGACTTCAAATCCGAAATTACGGAATATACCAAAACGATTACCCACGAACTTTTAATCGCAGGAGCAAGCATATCAGGCAAACTTGAAGAAGAAAAGAAACTGGAAAAGGTTTAATTAAAAGCCCGGCTAATTACCTGTTGAAGCGTATCGCCCATATTTTCATCTTTTTGAATAAAGCCTACAGCTCCAGCATCTAAAAAGCCTTGCTCTAGCGTAGTTTTATCATTTCCACTGAACATACACACTTTAATATCTGGCTGGATAGTTAAAATTTCGCGTACTGTATCCGGATTGCTATCACCCTGTGGCATATTGATATCTAAAAGCAAAAAGTCAATTGTTTTTTCTTTCAGATAGGTAATTGTTTCCGGTAAATCTTTGGTTTCCGAAACATCCGGAGCGCTAATATATTTGGTAAAAAAGCGCTTCATCAGGAGCCTCATCAAATCACTATCATCAGCAATAAGAATTTTGATATTTTCTATCATTTAAATGGGATAATTGGTCCGGCCATCTAATATGTTATCAGTGTGAAAATTAAAATTTTCTTTTCTTTAAATACCAAAAATTTTACCACTAATCTGAGATGATTAGGTAAAAATAATAATTTTTTTTAGTTCCTTTCTATCTGTAAAGTAACAGTTTTATGGTTTATAGATCCCTAAATTCCCATGCGCTGTGGTAAGCATCTAATTGTTCGGCATATTGAATAAAGTCAGCATAGAACTTGAATTTAGAAAGTGTTGAACTATCTCCGATCACCACAAGCTTTTTTCTGGCCCTTGTCATTGCCACATTCATTCTTCTCGTATCTGATAAAAAACCAATGCTTCCATCCGCATTACTTCTGGTTAAACTAATATAAACCACGTCGCGTTCCTGGCCCTGAAAACTATCAATGGTATTTACGGCAATTTTTTCGCGATATGGATTCAGGATTTCATTCTCCTGAACCAATGTATTCAAAATTTGTACCTGCTGTTTGTAAGGAGAAACTATGGCAATGGAAGGGAAATCAGCAGTTAGAGAATTAGCAATTAAGCTTTCTGCCAAATGCGTTAAATGTGTAACCAAAAATGCGGCTTCATCTGGATTGGTTGTACTGGTACCTTCTAATTTTTCATCATAACTGCAACCAGCCGTATCGATAAATTGAATGGATTTATCACCTGCAAACAATGTACGATCGGCCACAGAAGGATGTGCTTTCAACTCATCTTTATAAAATACTTTGGATGAATAGCCCATAATATCCTTATTCATCCGGTACTGTTCGTTAAGCAACACAACCGACTCTGGATGAAGGTTTACCATTTTTTCAAGCAAAGTATTGCTTAAGCCATTTCTTGCGGCCTCATTTGATTTTATGGTTGGCGAAAGCTGGAAATGATCGCCTGCCAAAACCACTTTTTGTGCCTTTAAAATGGGGATCCAGCAAGCCGGCTCTAAGGCCTGACCAGCTTCATCAATTACGATAGTATTGTATTTGAGATTCCGAACGGTATAATGGTTCGCCCCAACTAAAGTGGCGGTAACAATCTGCGCTTTAGCAAACAGATTATCCATAATATACTGTTCTGTTTTTTCTACTTCCTTGCCAATTTTATGTGCCTCTTCAAAAAGGGCCTTCCGTTGCTCCCGCTCTGCCCTGCCAAAACTTCGCTTATACTTATGGGCCATGTTTTTATATTCATTGGCCTGTTTCTTTAATGCTTTAATGGTTTTAATTTCCGGATGACCGGCCATTTGGTGATCGAGAGTAGCAGCAAGCAATCGTTCCGAAACCCTGGCCGGATTACCCACACGGATTACTTTCAAACCCGCTGAGGCTAATTTTTCGGTCAATAAATCTACGGCAGTATTACTAGGTGCAACAACGAGGATTTTTTGATCGCTGTGTTTTATCAGCGATTTGATGGCATGTACAAGTGTTGTTGTTTTACCGGTTCCGGGCGGACCATGAACCACAGCTAAATGATCTGCCGAGATAATTTTATTTACAGCCAGCTGCTGAGAATCGTTTAGCGTATTTGGAATAATAAACTTTTCCTCGCCCTGAAATGATGGTTTTTCTCCCTTGGTAAGAATGCGGATCAGTTTATTTTCCGATTCATTCCCTGATAAATGTGTAGCCTGTTTAAGGGCGTTCTGCATCTCGTCGTAGCTGTTATTATCAAAAAGTAAGTCAACACCAAGTTTTCCATCTCTCGTCCAATCAGGCAGTTCATCTACACGGAAACTGATTTTCATCCGGCTGGCGCTTTGATGCGTAATAATCCCTTCAACCCGGTCTTCTTTGGCATCATGATTGGAAAACAATACTACAGATGATCCAAAACGGAACTGATGAGAAAAATCCTGATGGGTTGTGCGTTCTAATTCTACCGTTAAATAATCGCCTCGGCCAATTTCGGTATTCCTGATTGCTATCGGATACCAGGTTAAGCCCAGAGCCCTCCTATCTGCGGCTGAAGTATTTTCGGTAAGTTTTAAATAGGATTGCAAATCTTCTTCACGCTCCGTATCGAGCAAATCCTGCAGTTTTTTAAAATATTCTTTTGGCAACGTAAGGCTTGGTTAACTGGTTAATTGCTTAAACTTGGGCTTAGGGTATTGCGCTGAGCGCTTAGGATCTGAACTATGCGATTTGATCATTGGTATTTACAAAACCAGCTCCTGGTGCAATCTTAATAACGTTTCTTCGGCATCATCACAAAAACCGGGGTGCACTTTCGAACACTGTACCACGGTGCTTCTGGTGGCGGTAAGCCACCTGAACCGGGAAGCCTGATCGTATTGACCTATAGGCCCCGAACCTTTTGCCGCTACACTGATCCTTTCGAATGCAGACAGGTTTTCTTTTAATTCTTCTACATCTACAGCAGCAGAAAATGCTTTGATTTTCGCTTCATCCAATACAAAAACACTTTTTAAAAACTTTTGCTTCGCACAGAATAAGATGATGCCTACATTGATAAATTCCTCACGTTCTACCCTCGGCATTACGCGGATAACAGCATACTCAAATAAGAATTTCCCTTGCATGCTGTGCTTCTTTTAAAAATATGGCTGAATGTGATAATCGTTCAGTAAGAAAATGAATGTAAGCTTTCCGGTGCTCTTCTTTAGTTTTGAAATTTGTTTCACCTTCCAACCAATCATCGGGGATCAATTTAATAACCGCTTTAATTTTTTCAGGGTTAAGGTTTTTGATAAATTCTTCATGCACACTTTCCAGTTCTGTAGCCCAGGGCAACAATACATGATCTTTAACCAAATAGAATGGTTTAATGGCCTGTTCCTCCCAGTTTTGCCACGAATGATGAAAATATAATGCAGCACCGTGGTCAATTAGCCAAAGTTCTTTATGCCAAACCAACATATTGGTGTTTCTACAGGTGCGGTCCATATTGGTTAAAAAACAATCTAACCACACAATCTGTGAGGCCAGCTTGGCATCAATGGTAGTTACCGTTGGATCGAAAGTAATTGCACCAGACAAATAATGCAAGGCTAAATTCAGGCCAACACTAGCTTTTAGTAAATCCTGGATTTCTTCATCAGGCTCGGTCCTGCCAAAAGCTTCATCTAAATTGGCGAAAACCAATTCTGGGACGCGTAAACCTAAAATACGTGCGATTTCACCACCGATTAATTCGGCAATCAAAGCCCTTGTACCCTGTCCTGCGCCTCTAAATTTAAGTACATACAAAAAATTGTCGTCAGCCTCTGCAATGGCAGGCATGGAGCCGCCCTCGCGCAAGGGCGTAACGTACCGGGTTACATTTACTGTTCTGAGTTGTAAATCAATCATATCTGCAAGAAGAATGGCCGTTTATTTCATCTGGGCACAATTCTAAACTTGCAGCAAATTTAGCAGAATTCCAACAATAAATTGGTCAAAGTTTGGTCGTAAGAGGTGGTATAATCAATATTCATTTTTTTTCCACGGAAAAACAGACTTTATTCCGGCCTCCGGTTCTGTTTGGCGAAGGTTGAGAGCAGGTCGGCTGTAGCAAGGAAAAGGAACCCATTTGTAAAACAGTAGTATTACCCCGATCATAGTAAGATCCCGACCTTAATCGGGAGAAACGGGGGCGGGATTGCTTTAAGCGAAAAACTACTACAACTGCTTTCCAAAAACCATAAGTAGCGTAATTTATTTAGCTATTTTCTGCACCCCGCTAACCAGATTAGTCGTGCCCTAAATAAGCATTCCCGGCAGGCGTCATTGCCGACGACCATTGAACCGAATCGCGGTTGATTTTAATCAGCCCCATGCTTTCCAATTCCTCATATTCTTCTTCCATCCCACCTAAAACCGAAGAACTTACCTGTTGATTGATAACCTCTAAAAGAGATATAATTTCTGATCTTTCCATAACAATAAGTGATTAGATATTTTTAATTAACATAAATATAGTCAAAATGTTTATCGCTTATCTAAACATTTTCAAGGCTTTAAGGTTGTACATATACCGCAATTTGATCAACATGGAAGCACACCTCTATTATCTCTTCATAATGGCACTGCCCGTAGCTTGTATCGCATGGACCGTTACGAAGGAAGAAATATTTAAAGAGGCACGCGAATTCTGTGTAGACCGTTCAAAGAATTGCAATAAATTGGTTAAACGGAAGTTTTTCTATGTTTTTACCTGTGAATATTGTTTCAGTCATTATGTAACCGCGCTCCTGCTTTTCATTACCAAATTCACCTTAATTTATCCCGATTGGCGGGGATATATCATTTCTTTCTTTTCTATCGTATGGATTGCCAATGTGTACATGAGTTTGTACAACATTATCAGGATAGATCTGAAAAAGGAAAAGATAAAAGTTGCCAAGGAAGAATCTGAACTCAAAAACGACTAAAACCATTTTGAATGGCCACTGTTTTTAAAGTGTAAATTGAGCTTATGCCATCATCAGTAATCAAATACTTTAACTATGACACTGCTTCGAAAACACTAAAAATTATCTTCGTTACAGATATGGTATATCTGTACAAAAATGTACCTGAAAAAATTTACAAGATGTTAAAGGCTTTCGGATCTAAAGGACGGTATTTTAACAGCAACATTAAAGACAAATTTAAATTCCAGCAACTGGGGGAAGAATAATATGCCAGAAGGCCCGTCGATCGTAATACTAAAGGATTTAATCAATGATCTCCACTTGGGTCGCCCAGAGGTACTGGAAGTAACGGGCAATGCCAAAAACATTGATAAAGATAAGTTATTGCACGAAAAAATTATCGCTTTCAAAAGCTGGGGCAAACATTTCCTCATCTGTTTTGACGATTTCACCATACGGATCCATTTTATGCTATTCGGCAGTTATTTAATTAACGAGCGAAAAAAAACACCACTAAAAATGGGCCTTATTTTCAAAAAGGATGAATTAAACTTTTATACCTGCAAAGTAGATCTTTTAGAGGGAAACGTTAAAAAACATTACAATTGGGAAAATGATGTAATGGCTGATGAATGGAGCAGCAGCGCAGCCCTTAAAAAATTAAAAGAAAAACCTGAGGCCATGGTTTGCGATGTTCTGCTGGATCAACAGATTTTTAGTGGTGTAGGCAACATTATAAAAAATGAAGTCCTGTACCGTATCCGCGTGCATCCATTAACTGAAATTAAAAATTTACCTCTTGCCAAACTAAAAGCCATGGTTAAGGAAGCCAGGAATTATAGTTTTGATTTTTTAAAATGGAAAAAAGAGAACACCTTAAGCAAACATTGGGAGGTATATAGTCAAAAAGAATGTCCGCTTCATCATGTCATCGAGAAAAATGAAATTGGTAAAACTCACCGGCAAACCTATTATTGTAAAAAATGCCAAAAACTATATGGTTAAAAAACTAAAGCTGCTTTAATATTTTAAGTTGACAGGTCATTTATATTGAGCGTTAAGAAATAAATTATCGCCCAGGCAGACTCATGATCGTTTAAGGAGGGAAAAAAATATTTTATTCCTGATTTGCGTCAAAAAAACATAAATACCTATATATTAATATTTTAATTTATTCCTCAACAAAAACCAAAACAACGAACTATAATCTTAAAGTAAAAGAAGTGTTAAACTTTTAGGAATTTTGCAAACAAGTCCTATATTTGTCCTCGAGAGCGTTAATTTAGATACGGGTATACGACTTAGGTTGTATGCCCGTTTTTTATTTTAGCTGTAGAAGCATGCTCAACTACCTTTGCCAAACAGATCCTTAACCAAGGTGTATATGCGCTTGGATTAATATAAATATCGTCAGCCAACGTTTCTAAATCCATATATTTATAGGTCTCCACCTCATCCGGATTGATAACAGGTAATTCATCACTTAGTCCAAAAAAAACATGGTCTACCTCATGTTCGGTTAATCCATCTTTAAATTCGGCTTTATAGGTAAATTTAAAAAGATAACTCAAATCGCAATCCATCCCCATCTCTTCCTTTAATCTTCTTTGGGCAGCCTGAATATTACTTTCACCAATCCGTGGATGACTACAGCAGGTATTGGTCCATAAGCCCCCGGAATGATATTTGTCTAAAGCTCTTTGTTGCAATAGCAATTCACGCTTACTATTAAAAATAAAAACTGAAAAGGCGCGATGTAATAGACCTTTTTCGTGCGCCTCCAACTTATTCATCCTCCCCTTTGGTACATCCTCCTGGTCTACCAAAATAACTTGTTCTTCCATTTAAATTGCATTTAGCTTATTACGGATAAGCGAATCAAACATTAAACCAATTTTACGTGTATTCGAGATTCTTATTCTTTCCGTCATAATTTTCTCAGCGCTGAGCTGCTTTATTTTAGCAAATAGTTTTTTATAATAGATGTAAGATAAATATACGCCATTTTTAGAGGTTGCAGGCAACATTTTAATGCCCATTAGCGCAAAAGCAAATTCTTGTTCAATTTCGTTTTCAATTTCTTTTTTTTGTTGATCACAGAAAACCGCCAGGTTTACATTTGGAAAATAGTTACGGCTTAAGGCCTGATGGTCGGCTTTAACATCACGCAGAAAATTTACTTTCTGAAAAGCCGAACCCAGTTTCATGGCAAAAGGTTTTAACTCTTCATAATGCGAATTGTTGCCATTGGTAAAAATCTTTAAACACATGAGTCCAACTACCTCTGCTGAGCCTAAAATATACTCGTTATAAAGCTCTGGAGTATATTCCCTTTCTGATAGATCCATTTCCATGCTTTTAAAGAAACACCTGATCAATTCAAGATCAATTTGATATTGATTTATTGCCTGCTGAAATGAATTAAGAATAGGGTTTAAACTTATCCCCAGATGAATGGCCTCAAAAGTATCATGTTTAAACTTATCGAGTAAAAATTTCTTGTCGTAAAGATGAAAACTATCCACAATTTCATCTGCCAAACGCACAAAACCATATATGGAATGAACGGGCAAACGTAGTTCTCTACCTAAAAAACGGATACCCAGCGAAAAGCTGGTACTATATTTCTGGGTAGTTAACCTACTACAGTCGGCAGATAGTTGATCAAAGATTTCTTTCATGTAACAGGGGATATTGAATTAATTTTTCAAATTCATCGAGTGTTTTAAACCAATTGATGTGATCGATGTTTTTTAATTTACCGATTACCTGGCCGTTCCCGGCAAGATGAATTTTAGCGGATGAGCATATTTCTGATAATTGATCTATATATTTTTGCGATGCTGTGCCTGATCTGGATTTGACCATAAAAAGCAAAACATGATCTACATTTAATGTGGAAAATACCCTTTCAATCGAATCTAATGGCACCTTGCTCCCTAGAAAAACTACCTGATGATGGTGCATCCTAAGCATATAATTGGCAAAAAGCAGTCCAATATCGTGATCTTCGTCTTCAGGTAAAAAAAGAAGCCAGCTTCCCCTGTATGATTTCGTTAATGAAAAGTTATTAATGTGTGTAAATATTTTTTGACGGATAATGTTTGATAAAAAATGCTCGTGGGCAGGACAAATATCGTCTTTTCGCCACATTAATCCCAAACGGACCAACAATGGGTACATAATTTTCCGGTAACATCCGGAAAGCCCAAATTTATTAATCCCTTCGTCAATTAAATGATTAAAAGATAGTTCGTCAAAAGCCAAACCATATTTAATCAATTGCGAGATATAATATTCCGCCTGTTCGTCATCCGATGCATAAGAAAGCTGCTGATCTAAAAGTTCATCAACGGCCTCATCGGAAAGACTACAGATTTTGGAAATTTTTAGGCCGCTCTTATTTAAACTTACAATATTTAACAGTTTCCTGAGCTGCTTATCATCATATAAACGTGTATTCCCCTGCGATCGCATCGGACTCAAGGCATTATACCGCTGTTCCCAGATCCTGATGGTATGAGATTGAATGCCCGAAAGCTGTTCAAGATCTGAAATGGAGTAAGTCATTATTTTGTTTAAATATATTCAATAAAATCTAAACAAAAAGAATTATAAAAAGTTTTTCACGAAATGTCGTTAAATGTTTCCATCTGATTATACGATCAGATGTTACCAGCCGACGACTGGTAGTGCCAGATGGTAACATCTGACACCGCAAAAAGAAATGTGCATCCTGCAACCTGAAAATGAAATGCTGTTTTGGTTGTCGAACGCTGGGTGCAACATTGCCCTACTCAAAAAGCAATCTATAATCTTCAACAAAATCGATAAATTTTCTTGGCGATTTACCGGTAACATCCCGTACAGCATGGCTGATTATTGCAGCTTCGCCACGTGCGTAATGGGCATAATCTTCTATTAAGCCTGCAGCCTGCCATTGAGGGAAGCCAAACTGAAGTAAAGCAGCTAACATCTCATCATCAGAAACATTAATGTATTTAATTTCTTGATGTAATACTTCAGAAAGAATTTCAGCTATTTCGTAGTGACTAATTGCTTCTGCACCAGTAATGTCATAAACTTTACTATCCTGATCGCTTGTAATAAGCCTTTCTATAGCAACAGCTGCAATATCCCTGATATCCACCAAACTGATTTTTGCACCGCCTGCAGTAGCGAAAAATTGCTGCTGATATTTAATGGCATCAGCAAAACCAAGCAAACCCTGCATGAATAAGTTGGGCCGTAAAAAGGTGTACCGTAAGCCTGTATTCTTAATTTTTTCTTCAACAACGGCATGGTAACGGAGAAAGCGTACCGTAGAATTTACATCTGCCGCAAATTGCGATAGCTTCACAATATGTTTTACACCGCTTTTAACCGCCATGTCTACAAAATCGCACTGTAAACTTTCTGCATCCGGTGATGAATTGGTTAACAGAAAAACCTGTTCTATTCCTTTTAAAGCTTCCAATATGCTTGGCTTATTTTTAAAATCGCCTATAACAATTTCGGCTCCCTCGAACTGTTTTAAATCTTTCGCTTTATCCAAAGACCTTACCAATGCTCTAAAAGGAATTTGTTTATCCGCCAATTGTTTTGCTAATACTAAACCTATACTTCCGGTTACTCCTGTAATCAGTATGGTTGGGTGATTTAAATCTGTCATGTGATTAATATTTAATTACATCGCAAATTTCAACCCTTGGGCACGAATAAAATTGTAAGAAAACGAAATGGGACTAAAAGGCCTTTTCGGTAAGGAGTACTCCCCTTTCGCCATTACCCGTTTCGATAGTATGTACGTGTTTATAAGAATGGCTGAAAAAATCGTAACCATGTTCCATTTGTCTGATGGAAACCGTACTTAATGGATAATTAAAATTGGTTTGCATACACAGTAAGCTGCCATTTGCCAATAAAAGAAAGTCACAGTCGTAACCCTGTTCCTGCAGTTCGATTACTTTTTTTGTAATGGATACATTTAATCTATTGGTAGTGCGAATTCTATTTTTCATGGGACATTGTTTTGGGAAATCATTATGTTAATTAAATATATCTATTAATTATTACGATTCAAAATATAATATATTGTTATACAAGCAATTAAAATCACAATTTCAATGAACCTGACTTGGATATCTGTAGTTTTCATTTCGTCAGGGATTTTAAGCAGAATCATATTTGTATCATATTATCTACAATACAGCTAAAAGACATTACAAGCCGGAAAATAATTTCATTATTTAAAATGCATGGCATAATTTCGTAAACCTTAACATCACACTTAATGAAATTAAAATGTATCGTAATTGACGACGACATCAGTGCCGTTGACGGTATAAAATCTTATATTAATAAGCTCACCAATATCCAGTTAATTAAATCCTATACCGATCCGATAAAGGCCCTAAATGAGATAATGGCTGGAGATTCTGTCGATATTGTTTTTATAGATGTTGATATGCCCATGATTTCGGGCATAGAACTATCAAAAGCAATACGGCATAAAACTGACAAATTGATATTTACCACTTCTCATTCTAAATATGCATACGAAGCTTTCGAAATGTACGCGAGCGCCTATTTACTAAAACCTTACACTTTTGCCCGCTTTGCGGAAACCATAAACCGGATCTTTCCCCACAGCCCTAGCGTACCAAACGTTACGGTTAAGCAAGAAGATGATTATTTTTTTGTGCGGAACAAAAACGAAAACAATACCCTGATCAAGGTAAGATACACCGATATTGTCGCGGTAGAGAGCCTGCAAAATTATGTACGGATTTTCACGTTGAGCGAAACCATTGTTTCATACATTGCCTTATCAGAAATTAAGATCATTTTAAAGGATTATCCCAATTTTGCACAGGCGCACCGTTCCTTTATCATCGCCAAAAACTATATTGAAAAGGTAGAAGGCCATACATTAAAAATGATCAACGACCTCACCATCAACATAGGCAATACTTATCGCGAAAGCATACAAGATTACATTAAGGAAAAAACAATAAAAACTAACCGCTCTTAAAACTAAATTTTTAGTATTTTCGTTATCAGTGTATTAAAACTATTGTTTTTTTTTCATATAGTGCCGTTCCCCAATTTACTAGCCAAATGACCTCAATAAACGAAAAAGATAACCACAAAAAGCGGGCAATACTTGAATGGATTGTCAGCAAAAAACTTCACATCATCGTTTGGATCATTTTTATATTTTATGAATCTATTATTGTTGGCTTAATTAGTGGAAAATTTGGTCAGCTGGCCCCTTATATCTTATACTATTCGCTTAACATCACTGCATTCTATGTACATGCTCACCTTATACTTGCAATCGGTTTAAAAAACCCTAAACAAACTGCCTGGAAACTTCCATTATTACTCGTTTTAGAAATTATCGCCTACTTCATTTTTACCGTAATCCTTGATTATATCATTATTTATCATACGGAGTATAATGGATTGAGGAGGATTACTTTAGACGTAAAATATTTCTCACCATCATTGTACCGGTGTATTTATTTCATGTGCTTCTCTACAGGTTATTATTTTTTAATGCGGTACATAAATGAAAGAAAAAAGACCGAAGAATTAGAGAAACAGCGCTTAAACAACCAGATACAGATAGCAAGGTCGGAAAATGCATTTTTAAAAGCACAAATACAGCCTCATCTATTATTCAATACATTAGACTTTATCTATCAGAATGCAAGAGAATCATCTCCAATTGCTGCTGAAACCATTCTCTCACTTTCAGAAATGATGCGTTATTCAGTTGATAGCAACAAGGATAGAGAGTTTATCTTATTAGATGAAGAGATTAACCAGGTAGAAAACCTGATCAACTTGCATCAGCTCCGTAAAAATCATGGTGTGCAACTCCGTTTTTGGTACGAGAACGAGATCCGTGGAGTAAAAATCATTCCGATGGTACTCGTCACATTAGTTGAGAATATGTTTAAACATGGCGAACTGTTAAAAGCATCCGACCCTGCAGAAATATCCTTAAAAGTAGACCAGGGCAATCTGATTATAGAAACCTCTAACCTAATAAAATCCATTAAAAACAACACAGGTTTAAGTGCTGGAATGGAAAATATTAAAAAACGTTTAGGTTATACTTATGGACATCATGCGGAATTCAAATATTTCAGTGATACCAGGCATTATTTTAAAGTAACAATTAACATTAAGCTCGCGGAAGACCATCGGTTTTAACATGTTTATTCCAAATCTTCAAATTCTACTTAAATTTCAAATAAAAAGACAATTTTTCTTGCCGAATACATAAAAATCCGTTTCCAACTTGTTTTTTTTTCTTTTTATAGGGTGAAATTGTAATTTGCACTAACTAAACCTACAAAAATGTCAATAAGTTGCATCGCTATTGATGATGATCCGCATGCCCTGGAAAGCTTAATCGCGTACATGGGTAAATTGCCGGATTTAAAACTTGTTCAAACCTTTACAGAACCGCTTCAGGCATTAGCCGAGATATCTGTTTCCAGCCCTGTTGATATTATTTTCATGGATGTAGAAATGCCTTCGATTTCGGGGATTGAGCTTGCCGGACTACTAAGACAAAAAACAAAACATCTGGTTTTTACCACAGCACATGCACAGTATGCCATTGATGCTTTTAAAGTTGATGCAGATGCCTATTTGCTAAAACCCTACTCGATATTACATTTCGCAAAAACCATAAATAATTTATATCCCACAGGTAAAAAATCACCTCATCTGTTTTCTGTTTTTGATGAACATTTCTTTTATATCCCATTATTGGAAGAAAACGGTGATTTGGCAAGAATAGATTTGAATGAACTAATTGCCATGGAGGATTTTGGTGAAGATATTCAGTTCAAAACAACCAAGAACACATTTCTAAGCTCCAAATCAAACTTTATTAAAATGCTTAAAATGTTGAAGAACCATCCGGCATTCATACAGATAAGTGCTTCAGTTATCATTTCCAAACAGCATATAAAAAGTGTATTGGGCGATAAAATATTGCTATCGGGAGAAACCTATTATACCGTATCGGAAGCAAACAAAGAGGGCTTCACCAACTTTATAAAAGAGAATCAACCTACAGAAGGGCCTCAATCTGGGCCAATACAATAACATCGGTTCAAATATACCACAACCCATCTGTTTTCTTTTTTTAGCTTCCGTTAAAACATTAAGGCGCAAACTTTGTATTAGGATAGTCTATTTTATTATTAATTGATTATCCGTTTTGAAAAGAGTATTGGTTGTAGATGATGATCCTGATGTATTAGAGGTTTTCCAAGAGGTATTAGAAACCGAAAATTATAAAGTTTACCCTCTATTATCACCGCGATATATATTTAAAACCATTAGGGATTTTAATCCTGATCTGATTATTCTAGACATTATGTTGAATGGAATGGATGGGCGTGCCGTATTTAAAGAACTGAGATTGAATCCTGATACAGAAAGTATCCCCGTAATCCTGGCTTCGGCCAGATACGACGAGAATTACATCGCATCCCAAAAATATCATCCCAATGATTATTTAGAAAAACCTTTTAACATGGCTGATTTACTACATAAAGTAAACGCTTTAACCGAAAATTAAAAAAATCAGATATGAAATTAAAACTACTAATACCAGTAATATTGTTATGTGCTGCAATATCCATTAACGCAAAAGCACAAGGCAGACCCGATAAACTTTATTCGATGAGCAGCATAGGTTTTGCTTTTCCAATGGGTGAAACTTCAGACTATTTTAAACCAAAATTTTCTACCGCTTTGGGTTTAAACCTAGCTTTGGGTGAAGGTGGCCTGTTTTTGTATCCCAAAGTAAGCCTGCACGCTTTTACTTTTAACCAGATTACGCCAGACGAAGGTTATACCTATACCCTGCAAAAGGGAAGGGCGACTACCTATTTATTAAATGTTGCGCTAGGTTACCGTAAAATTGTAAACAAATGGGCTTTTTATGGTTTTGCCGGTGCAGGAGGTGGAATTATCCTCACTCCCCAGGCCGGAGTGAATACGGCAACACTTCAGGTTACCCAGGATAATAAATCGAATGGCTTGGGCATTGCTGAAGGCGGTGGTGGCATCGAATACAATATAGGCGGTGCCAATTTATTCGTAGAAGCCAGTTACATGTACGGCTTTAGTAAAATCCAGAACAGGGTTTTTAATACTGTACCGATCTCTGTAGGTATTAAACCTAATTTAAGCAAACTGCTGAGCAAACTTTAGTAACATTCACATACAAAATACCGGAGCGATTGCGTTAAATATGTAATCGCTTTTTTTATGCTAAAGAAATAATCAAAATTATTTTTATACTAATTATTTTAGCATAGCTTTGTATTTCAAATTTATTGAATGTTATACGCAGTTGTAGATATCGAAACCACTGGTGGTCACGCCTCAGCAAATGGCATTACCGAAGTTGCCATTAACATTCACGATGGCAAGCAAATTGTCGAATCGTATACTACCCTAATCAATCCAAAGCTGCCTATCCCAGCCTATATTACGGCACTTACCGGCATTGATGATGAGATGTTGCAAGATGCTCCAGGTTTTGAAGATGTTGCGCTACAGATTTATCAGCTATTAAATGATAAGATTTTTGTGGCACACAATGTAAATTTTGATTATTCCTTTTTAAAACATCATTTAGGCGTTGCAGGATACGATTTACAATGCAAAAAACTTTGTACGGTAAGGTTAAGCAGGAAATTAATCCCAGGTAAATCATCCTATAGTTTGGGTAAATTATGTACTGCGCTTCAGATCCCGATACAAAACCGACACCGTGCAGCTGGTGATGCCGATGCGACCAGTATTCTTTTTAATCTGTTGTTAGATCATGATCAGGAAGGTGTGATTGCGGAAATGTTAAAGAAAACATCAAAAGAGCAGGTTTTACCACCTCATTTAGATAAAACTTCTATTTTAAGATTACCAAACCAACCCGGAGTTTATTATTTTAAAGACAGCAAAGGTAAAATTGTATATGTTGGAAAAGCAAAAAACCTTAAAAAGCGGGTAACCAGTCATTTTACCGGCAACACACCAAACAGGCAACGTCAAGAGTTTTTGCGCACCATTCATCATGTAGACCATGTGATCTGTGGTACCGAGCTGATGGCCTTGATCTTGGAGGCCAACGAAATTAAACGTCTTTGGCCGGAAAACAACCGGGCCATGAAACGTTACGAACAAAAATATGACTTATACGTTTTCGAAGATCAGAATGGTTATTTACGCCTGGCTATAGATAAACACAAAAAGAACAATAACCCCATACAGAGTTTCAACAGCTTACTGGAAGGATATAACTTTTTAAGTCAATTGGTTGATCAATACCAACTTTGTTCCAGGCTTTGTTATTTGCAGAAAACGGCAACCAAATGTTACGCACATGAAAACGGCCAATGTTTTGGTGCCTGTAGTGGAATAGAAACGGTTTCTGTTTATAATAAAAAATTAAATGCAGCATTGAACGATATCCAAAAACAGCAACCAAGTTTTGCACTGGTTGATGAAGGCAGAAAGGATGAAGAGTTTAGCTGTTTAGTGGTAGAAAACGGAAAATTTTACGGTATGGGTTATTTTACAGACAAAAACTACCTTTCTGATGGCTTGGCACCGATCAAGAGCGATCTTTCTATTTACCAATCCAACAGCTACATTGTGAATTTAATTTTAAATCACGCAGAACAACATCCTCAAAAATTGTATAAATTGTAGGAAATTTAATCCGATGTTATTTAGATATCCTGTAATGGCTCTGCTATTTTTGCTTTCATCTACTTTATGTTTTGCACAAACATGATGTTCATTGAGCAGAATATTGGGAAGGAAATATTTCAAAAAACCAAGTATGGTGATATTAGATCTACATATTTGGGGAAAATAACAGATAAAAACGGAAAAAATCTATTTTATGTAATTAAAGAATTCAGCGGATAAAGGCTGCTAGAGTGTACCATGGCAATAGCTGGCTTATATTTTACAGTCCGGATAAAAAACTCAAAGCCAGGTATCATTTCGATATGCCCGTTGAATTACCATTTAAACTAAGTACAAATACCCTTTATTTTTACGATACGGATGAAAAACCGGTTAAAGTGTTAACGATTAAAATGAATAGCCGGTTGCCGAAGCAAATACTCAATAGTTCGCCAATTTCATTTATACAAAACTAATGGATAGTTTAATTTTCATAGCCCATTGTCTATCTTTCGATGAAGTTATTGAACAACCGCATTTCGAAAAAACCTCTTTTCGTGTACATAAAAAGATCTTTGCCACGCTGGATAACATAAAACATAGCGCCACTTTTAAATTATCAGCAATTGATCAGTCTGTTTTCTGCGGTTTTGATCCGAACAATATCCTACCTGCTACCGGCGCATGGGGCAAACAAGGCTGGACAATTTTTAATCTAACAGGGCTTAAAGATGAAATGATTATAGATGCACTTACACTTTCATATTGCAATGTGGCACCAAAAAAGCTTTCGGAGAAGTACAAAGATTAAGTACAATTCCTAACTTCATAAGTTGAAATCCACTTAAATGCTTTACAGGGTAAGCATTATCGCAATAGCTTCATTTGGCAAATTGATAAAAAAATAGGCTAATAACACGATATTTTGTTTGGATAAACATTGCCCTAACGCTTTAACCATATAAGGAATAGAAGAAAATATAAACTGATTACGAAACCTAAATTGTCTCAAACAGCCCTATAAATTTTCGTTTTTAACAAGGGTAACTCTACAGTAAGTAAGCTATCTTTACCTACAGCAAAAATATAAAACCTTATGACAAAATCACTTTGGATAAATCTTCCGGTAAAAGACATTAGTAAATCAAAAGCATTCTTCACAAAATTAGGCTTCTCACTTAACCTGCAATATGGTGCACGTGAAGATTCAGCCTGCTTTTTAGTGGGAGAAAGTAACTTGGCCATTATGCTTTTTGAAGAATCCCTGTATGAAGGATTTGCAGGAACCTGTATTGCCGACCAACGCCACGGCGGCGAGGTGCTATTCTCTTTTGATGCCGAAAGCCCGGAAGAAGTAGATGAGCTTGCCCAAAAAGTGCTTGATGCTGGCGGTACGCTCTATGGCGAACCTGGCTACAAAGATGGCTGGATGTATGGCTGTGGTTTTATTGATTTAGATGGACAGAGATGGAGCATTCTTTATATGGATATGAGTAAAATGCCTTTGGGTTAGTACTCAACAGATAATCTCAAACTATTTAAAACTAAATTTGCGTAAGCAATTACTTACATTTATATTTGTAAGCAATTACTTACGCAATTATTTTATGAGAAGAGATGTATTTCAGGCCATTGCCGATCCTACCAGAAGAGAAATCATCAATCTGATTGCTCACAATAGTTTAAACCTGAATGCCATCGCCGAAAATTTCGACATGAGCCGGCCCGCTATTTCACAGCACATTAAAGTATTAACCGAATGTGGTTTGGTAGAAATTACACAGCAAGGCAGAGATCGATATTGTAATATACAATTTCAGAAACTTGCCGAAGTTGCTAAATGGGTTGAACAATACCGCATTTTCTGGACCAGCAAATTAGATGCTTTAGGAGTACACCTATCCAAAGAAACTAAATCAAAATAAAGATGGAAAACGAACCAATTGTAGTAGAACGCGTGTACAACGCCCCTATCGAAAAAGTTTGGAAAGCTTTAACCGATAACAAAGAAATTAAACAGTGGTATTTTCAATTAGAGGATTTTAAACCAGAAGTAGGTTTTAAATTTGAGTTTTATGGTGGTGCAGATGATGGGCCGCAATATTTGCACCTCTGCGAAATCACAGAAATTATCGAAGGCCGAAAACTAGCTTATAGCTGGCGCTATGATGGCTATCCGGGTAATTCTGTGGTGAGCTGGGAATTATTCGAGCGGGGTGATCAAACACTGTTAAAACTGACACACACAGGTACGGAAAGTTTCGCTTCTGCCGGGCCTGACTTTGCCAAAACAAGCTTTAATGGTGGCTGGAATTATTTTGTAAATGATGCACTGAAAAATTATTTAGAGCCCGGAATTTAATTTCATCCGTTCCGCCGTTCTGATCCGATAGCTGTCGGATTTATTTCAGGTCAAATACTGGTCGTAGCGTCTCGCTACGACCTTATATACAATCCGTATTCTGTGTCCCCACATATCTTCTATTAACCGCTATCTAAATTTCTTCCAGAGCCGATTTTATCGCAGCGTAAACGTAATCCAAATCTTCATCACTAATCACATACGGCGGAAGAATATAGATGATGTTACCAAGAGGCCTTAATATAATTCCTTTATCTAGGAAATAAGCATACAGTAGATTACGCAGGTTACTTAAATAGGAGGTTTCATTACCTGTTTCCCACTCAATCGCAATGATGGTCCCCGTTTGCCTGATGGCTTTCACCCTGGCGTGCGACTTGATTTCTTCCAGAAAAACCGCATGTTTTGCTTCTACACGCTTGATATTCTGGAGTGTTTCGCTCTTTAATAAAATATCCAAACTTGCTAAAGAAGCCACACAGGCAATCGGGTTGGCGGTAAAGGAATGACCATGATAAAGCGTTTTTAGCTTATTGTCGCTCAAAAAGGCTTCAAAAATTTCATTGGTACAGGTGGTTACCCCTAATGGCATCGTCCCGCCAGTTAAACCTTTGCTTAAACAAATGATATCAGGCTTATTACTTAATTTTTCACAGGCAAAATAAGTTCCCGTTCTCCCGAAACCTGTCATTACCTCATCAGCGATTGTTAAAATTCCTGCAGCTTTACAAGCCGACAAAAGTTGATCCAGGTATTTTGCTTCATACATCAACATTCCTCCTGAACCTAAAATAAGCGGTTCGAAAATAAAACAAGCGGTATCCGAAAGATTTGAGATATGAGATACGAGATAGGAAATGTTATCTTCATCCGGCAGATCGATAAACTCTACATCGAATAATAAACTGTTAAACGCATCCGTAAAAATACTACGCCCACTAACTGACATTGCCCCAAAAGTATCGCCATGATAGGCATTTTTAAAGGCCAGTATTTTTGTTTTAGGTTTCCCTTTATTGTCCCAATATTGCAAACACATTTTTAAGGCCACTTCAACAGCTGTTGAGCCATTATCGGTATAAAAAACCTTATCCTGCTTACCTGGCAAAATAGGTAAGAGTCTTTCAGCCAATAACACCGCAGGCTCGTGGGTAAAACCGGCAAAAATCACATGCTCCAGTACATTAAGCTGTTCTGCCACTTTTTGCGCGATATAAGGATGCGAGTGACCATGAATATTGACCCACCAGGATGATACGGCATCAATATACCGCTTGCCACTTTCATCAAAAACGTATACTCCTTCGCCCCTGACAATGGGGATATGTGGCAGTGCATTTTTCATTTGGGTATAAGGATGCCAAATTACTTTTTGATCGCGTTCAGTTAGATTGGGTTGAGCATTGGGAGTTTGGAATTCGGAGGTACCTGACATAAATAATTATACTTTAACTGAATATTGTTCTTTTAAAAGTTGTGCAACGGTTTTATCGGTTTTGAATGTGATCTCTTCAATGTTCAGCTCTTGTATTTTTACCCACCTAAAAGCCTGGAGGATTTCACCTTCACCATCGAAATCGTAAATAATATCTTTAAATGCCAGCTGCAATGGTGCTTTTTCTTTAACCAGATAGTATACACTAATGACCTGACTATCATTAAACGACGATTTCTCAAAAAAATCGGTCGTATAAAAATGCGATAACACCTCAATTTCGGCATCACATTCTTCTATAAATTCCCTTTTTAAACCATCTATTAATCCTTCGCCAAGTTCGAGGCCACCACCTGGAAACTTACTAAAGCGAAATCCGTATTCTTCTTCGTCGCTGATCAATACCTCATTATTTTGATTGATCAACAAACCATAAACCCTTATGTTAAAGTAGCTCATTTTCGAAATGTTTTTTGTTTTTAATTACTATTTCTGGTGTCCACACAATTTCTTTCTTAAAAGCTTCAGATCTTACCGGGCATTCGCTCATGCAGCAATAGTGGCAGCATTCGGGTAAACAAGGGTCGGCATGAATAAAAAGTTCAGCCTTACGAAAGCCTTTTTTATTGATCAGCTCATCAATTTGAGAAATCTCTTTATGCACCTTATTTAAATCAAAATAATAGGGCAAAGTTACATGGCAATCGATATGAAATTCGGGGCCATATTGCTGTGTCCGTAAATTGTGTACATCAATCCAGGGCTTATGTCTATTATTTTGCAACACGGCTACCACTTCCTCAACAAGTGTAAAATCACTTTCATCCATTAACCCACCAACTGAGCCACGGGTAAGTTTATAACCAGAATACACGATGTAAAAGCCCACTAAACCAGAGAGTAAGCTATCTAACCAAATAATATTTGTGAGCTGGATCAGGATTAAGCCCAAAACTATAGCTCCGCTGGTATAGGTATCGGTTAATAAATGTTTACCATCGGCCTGCAAAGTAACAGAATGTTCGTCTTTGCCAACATTGATCAGATAAAGTCCAACGATGAGGTTAACAAGCCCTGTAATACCGATAATGAGTGTTCCGGTTAGTAGTTCGCCAACAGCATGCGGATACACCAGATTGTACGAAGATTTAAAAATAATGACGATTCCTGCAATTAAAATCAATATTCCTTCTACAAATACAGAAAAAAACTCCACTTTTCCATGTCCGTAAGGATGGTTTTCATCCCGCGGTTGCGTGCTTAAATAAATGCTATAAAAAGCAAAACTCCCGGCGATTACGTTTACAATGCTTTCTGCAGCATCTGTTAATATCGCATTTGAACCTGTAATAAAGTAAGCTACAAACTTGGCCAGCATCAATACAACACTCACCAACAGAGAAATAATTATAGCCTTCTTTTTAACCGACACAAGGTATTTTTTTCAAAAATACGCTTATCGGATAAATTAAATGAGAAAAACTATGTCTTTTTTAGTGCAGAATAATATTTGGTTTATATATTTGCGCTCAAAGTAATTAACCATGAGCACCTTATCCAAAAGAATCAACAGTCTGTCAGAATCTGCAACCCTTAAAATGACCAAACTTGGCCGCGAATTGGCGTCTAAGGGCATTAACATCATTAGTTTAAGTGTTGGCGAACCCGATTTCAATACACCCGATCACGTAAAAAACGCGGCAAAAAAAGCATTAGATGAAAATTATACGCGCTACTCGCCGGTACCGGGCTATCCTGACCTGCGCCAGGCGATCGTAAATAAGCTGAAAACTGAAAACAACCTGGATTATGATATCTCTCAGATCGTTGTTTCAACAGGTGCTAAACAGTCGTTATCGAATGTTATTTTAACCTTAATCGATCCTGACGATGAAGTAATCATTCCTACACCTTATTGGGTTTCTTACTCAGAAATGGTATTGCTTGCTGAAGGAAAATCTGTTTTTATCGATACCGATATTGAAAGCAATTTCAAAATTACGCCAGCGCAGCTGGAAGCAGCCATTACGCCAAAATCGAAACTGTTCATGTTTTCTTCCCCATGTAATCCAACGGGGTCGGTATATAGCAAAGAAGAGTTGGCTGCATTGGTTGCTGTTTTCGAAAAACACCCTAATATCTATATCTTATCTGACGAGATTTATGAGCACATCAACTTTGTTGATCAGCACGAATCTATCGCACAATTTGATAGCATTAAAGACCGTGTAATCATTGTTAATGGTTTCTCTAAGGCTTTCGCCATGACGGGTTGGAGATTGGGTTATATTGCGGCAAACAAAGAAATCGCAGCAGCTAACGATAAATTACAGGGACAAACCACTTCTGGAACCTGTTCTATTGCGCAAAGGGCCGGAATTGTAGCCTACGAGCAAGGTTTAGCCAGTGTTTTAGAAATGAAAGAAGCATTTTTACGCCGTAGAGAATTGGTGTACAATTTATTAAACGAAATCCCAGGTGTAAAAACAAATCTTCCAGATGGTGCTTTTTACTTCTTCCCAGAAATCAGCGCTTTCTTCGGTAAAAAAGATGCCGATGGAAATGTAATCAAAGATTCCTCAGACCTGGCTTTATATTTATTGAATGTAGGTCACGTAGCTACCGTTGGTGGCGATTCATTTGGGAACAATAACTATATCCGTTTATCTTATGCAGCATCAGACGAAAGTTTGGTTGAAGCATTAAGAAGAATAAAAGAAGCATTGGCTAAATTAGCCTAATCCGTTTTCAATTAACAGCAACATAAAAAAACCCCTCATTAATTTAATGAGGGGTTTTTACTTTTATCATCAGTCATCCCGACTAAAGCTTATCGATTTTACATCGAAAGCGAAATGACGAACTGCTATTTGAAAATGAAAGCCAGTATTCATCGGGGCGTCAGTCCTTCTTTCCGCTGCAAGTCCTCGCTGCGCTGTGGGCTTTCCGCTACAATAAGGTTTATAAACCGTATTAACTGCAGCGAACTGCAAATTACGAACTTAAAACTGTTAACTGAAAACTGTTAACTGCTACTAGCTTCTTATTGCCTCAACCGGATCCAATCTTGATGCCGAATATGCAGGCCAGAAACCAGAGATGGTACCGATTATAATCGATATTCCAATTCCTAAGGCAATATTATTTAAGCCCAAAATAATGTGAAAATCTGTGGCAGCACCAATAGCCAGCGCGAGCAGAAAGACGAGTAAAAGCCCCAGCAATCCGCCTAAAATACAAAGTGAAATGGATTCGAATATAAACTGAAGTAAAATAAAATAGTTTTTTGCCCCCAGAGATTTTTGGATACCGATAATATTGGTTCGCTCCTTAACCGATACAAACATAATGTTGGCGATACTAAATCCGCCCACCAAAATAGAGAAACCGCCAATTACCCAACCGGCAATATTGACCATTTTAAACATCGAATCTAACTGATTGGAAATGATAGTGGTTTTATTCAAAGCGAAGTCTTCCTCCTGTCCCGGTCTGATCCTGTGGATAGAGCGCATCAAACCTTTTAATTCGCTCTCCACTTCTTCTAAACTCACATTATCTTTACCACGAACGGTAATTTGCGGCCCGTAACGTTCATTCTGAATATCTAAAACCCCTTTCGCAAAGGCGATTGGAATGTTCACGTTTTTATCGAGCGAGGTACCCAACATATCTTCACCCTCTTTTTTGAAAACACCGACTACGGTTAACCTTCTTCCTAAAATCTGCACCTGCTTTCCTACAGCCTTATCTCCATCAAAAAGTCCATCGGCTATATCAGAACCTAAAATACAAACCGGCGAGCCGTTTTTACTTTCATTTTCTGTAAAATATCTGCCATCCTGAAGTTCGAAGTTCCAGGTTTTATTAAAATCATGTGAGGCTGCCCAAACTGAAATTCCTTCCACAGAACTACTTCTATATTTGATGGTTCTGTCATTGGTTGATATTTCGAAGGTAACGCCCTGCGCATTCTCGATTCTTTCTCTAAGTGCCTCAAAATCGCGTAAAGAAGGCTGAGGGCGGTTCATGTATTTCCACCAGGGATAATTATCACCAAAACTCCAGGGCCATTTTTGCACATAAATGGTGTTTGAACCTAATTTATCTACACTCGACTGCAATTTACCACGAAAGGTATCTACCGCCGAGAATACTGCGATAATGGTGAAAATACCGATCGTTATCGCTAAAAGTGATAACATGGTACGCAATTTATTCTGACGCAATGCATCAAACGCAAAACGGAAACTCTCGCCTATTAGCCTAAAGATTATCATAATTAAGGGTTAGATGCAAAGCCATTAAAAAGGTTACACGATCTTCAAAACTAATTAATTTTATCCCTACAAATGCATTTAAACACTGTATTATTTGATTTAAAATGAGGTAAAACATAATATACCTAAAATGCGTTTGATAAAATACGGAAAAGAAAAATTAAATTCGTATTTTTGCACCTCAAAAAATTCATCAAGAATGAAATTATCACAATTCAAATTCAACTTACCAGAATCATTAGTGGCCAACAATCCGGCCGAACAACGCGACGAAGCTCGCCTAATGGTTTTACACAAAGACAGCGGTAAAATTGAGCATAAAATCTTCAAAGACGTTTTAGGTTATTTTGACGACAAAGACGTAATGATATTAAATAACACTAAAGTTTTTCCTGCCCGTTTATATGGCAACAAAGAAAAAACAGGTGCTACTATCGAAGTTTTCTTATTACGTGAATTAAACAAGGAATTACGTTTGTGGGATGTTTTAGTAGACCCGGCCCGTAAAATCCGTGTAGGTAACAAATTATACTTTGGTGATGACGACTTATTGGTTGCTGAAGTTGTTGACAACACCACATCACGTGGCCGTACCATCCGTTTCTTATTCGAAGGTACCGACGAAGAGTTTAGAAAAAACGTTGAAATTTTAGGCGAAACCCCACTTCCTAAATACATTAAACGTAAGGCTACTGCCGAAGATAAAGAACGTTATCAAACCATCTTTGCTAAACACGAAGGTGCTGTTGCTGCTCCAACTGCAGGCTTGCATTTCAGTCGCGAGTTGATGAAACGTTTGGAACTTAAAGGTATAGAGTTTGCTGAAGTAACTTTACACGTGGGTTTAGGCACATTCAGAACGGTTGAGGTTGAAGATTTAACCAAACACAAAATGGATTCTGAGCAGTTTATTATCGAGCCGAAAGATGCTGGTATTGTAAACAAGGCTTTAGAAGATAAAAGAAAAATCTGTGCAGTAGGTACCACTTCAATGCGTGCAATCGAATCTGCCGTTTCAGCAAACAGAACATTAAAAGCAGCTAACGACTGGACCAGTAAGTTCATCTTCCCTCCATACGATTTCAGTATTGCAAACTCAATGATTACCAATTTCCACACACCAGAATCTACTTTATTGATGATGGTAAGTGCATTTGGAGGTTACGAAAATGTAATGAATGCTTATGAGGTTGCGGTAAAAGAAAAATATAAGTTTTATAGCTACGGCGATGCCATGCTGATCATATAGATTTGAGTATTGAGATATGGGACTTGAGTTAAATCAAGTCTCATATCTCAAATCTATAATCTCACATCTCAAAACATGAAATACTACGCTATAATTGTAGCAGGCGGTTCTGGAAATCGGATGCAAACAGAAACCCCAAAACAATTTCTACTGCTCAAAAACCTTCCGGTTTTAATGCATACCATAAAAGCTTTCGCGCAGAGCGATACCCAGCCCAAAATTTTATTGGTTTTAAATAAAGATCAACAAGGTTACTGGGCACGCTTATGCGAGGAATTTAATTTCCATGTCCCACATCAACTTATAGATGGCGGAACAGAACGTTTCCATTCGGTAAAAAATGCCATTCACACTATCGACGAAGAATGTTATGTAGCGATACATGATGCTGTTCGTCCACTGGTGTCCAAAACACTTATCGACAACTGTTTTAAGGAAGCTGAAGTGCAGGGAAATGTTATTGCTGCGGTACAATCAAGCGACAGTGTCCGTATGCTCAGAGACAAAAAAACATCAGCTTTAAAGCGCGATGAGATCTATCTGGTACAAACCCCACAAACCTTTAGTCTTAACATCCTAAAGGAGGCCTATAAGCAGGATTTCGACAGTCGGTTTACCGATGATGCAAGTGTAGTCGAATCAATCGGCCAGGAGATCAATATTATAGAGGGCGAAAGGGGTAATATTAAAATTACCTATCCAATCGATTTAGAACTTGCAGAATTGTTACTAAAGAATTAAAGGATGCAGAAAAGGAGTTTCAAAAATGAAACTCCTTTTTCAATGCATTCATTTTTAAGCTATCTTGTTAAAAATGGATGGCGGCGCGATATATCTTATGCAGCCCTACCAATTACCTTAAGCAGAATTGCAATAACTGCGATTACCAATAAAACGTGGATGATTCCGCCCACATCGCCGAAGCCGTGAAACACAAATCCTATTACCCATAGTATTACCAATACTACTGCGACTAAATACAATAAATTTCCCATAGTGTTAATTTTTTTAGTAATGTTATATTATTGCTCTATTAACACACGGCTTTTCTATTTTGTTTAAAAAATGTAAAGATTTTATTTCTTAATCAATCTGTCCCATCAAAATAAGCCAGCCAAAATATTGGGCAAAAAAAAACCTCCCGGTTTTTCTGGAAGGTTCTTTTCGTTTCTGATTCCTAGTATTCGTCTTCATTAAAGAAGAAATCTTCTTTGGTAGGATAATCCGGCCAAATTTCCTCAATCGTTTCATAAGGTTCGCCGTCATCTTCTAGTGCCTGTAAGTTTTCAATTACTTCTACTGGGGCACCAGAGCGGATACCATAATCAATTAATTCGTCTTTAGTTGCAGGCCATGGTGCGTCTTCCAAGTGCGATGCTAATTCTAATGTCCAATACATATCTTCAATTCAATTAAATTCTTGTTCGTATTATTGCGCAAAGTATATTAAAATTTTCGAGCAAAACAAACTTATTTTTCCACTATTAAACACGAGGGATCCAAATGTTTTCTTCTGCTTTAAAATAGATGGTCAGTTTTCGTGCCAAAACAAATAAATAATCACTTAAACGGTTCAAATAAACCGTTACGCGCTCATCTACAAAGCTATTTTCTGCAAGCTCCACTGTCAGCCGTTCCGCCCTTCTACAAACGCATCTTGCAATATGGCAGTAGGAAACGACAGTATTTCCGCCAGGCAAAACAAAATGTTTTAAAGGAGGCAATGTTTCGTTAATCAGATCCATCTCATCTTCCAATAAAGTAATATCCGCATCATGCAGATCAGGAATCTTCATTTTGGATTTTTCGGGGTCGGCAGCAAGCGATGCCCCTATCGTAAAAAGCCTGTCTTGAATTTCCTTTAATAATTGCTGATCATGCGCTACAATATCCTGGCACATGATCAGACCGATGTACGAATTTAATTCGTCAACAGTTCCATACGTTTCGATGCGCAAATGATATTTAGGCACACGGGTACCGCCAATGAGTGAGGTTTGGCCCTTATCGCCTGTTTTGGTATAGATTTTCATGCCCCCTAACCCCCTGAAGGGGGAATAATATGTTAATTAATTTTCTCCCAATCGCTACCGTTATCTTTCAATGCCTGCAGGCGTGGAGATACATTTTTGATATCGGTATTTAAATAGTCGTTCTCAATTAAACCGTCACGCATCCTTACAATACGGTGTGCATGCTGTGCAATATCCTCCTCGTGTGTGACTAAAATGATCGTATTTCCTTTACTGTGAATTTCTTCCAGCAAACCCATAATCTCTACGGATGTTTTGGTATCCAAGTTACCTGTTGGTTCATCTGCAAGGATAATAGAAGGGTTATTGATCAATGCCCTGGCCACTGCAACGCGCTGGCGCTGACCACCCGATAGCTCGTTTGGCTTGTGATCCATACGATTGCCCAGACCCACGTTTTCTAATGCCTGTGCTGCTCTGGCATCTCTGTCTTTTTTGCTGGTTCCGGCATAAATTAATGGCAAAGCTACATTATCTAAGGAAGTTGAACGGGGCAAGAGGTTAAAAGTTTGAAAAACGAAACCAATTTCCTGGTTACGCACTTCAGCCAGTGCATCATCACTCATGTGACTTACATTTGTACCGTTTAAGATATAAGTTCCGCTGGAAGGTGTATCCAAACAGCCTAAAATATTCATTAGGGTAGATTTACCAGACCCCGATGGCCCCATCAGTGCTACAAATTCGCCTTTATTGATATCTAACGAAACTGATTTTAAAGCGTGAATCACTTCAGATCCAATAACATATTTACGGCCAATTTCTTTTATAGTAATGAGTGGTTTCTCCATGTTTTTTCTCTTTTAGACAAGCGTAAAGGGCAAGATGTTACAAGCGGGTTGAAAATTAAACTCAAATGTTGCCGATCAATTATTTTTCGATAATTTTAGGTACCATGAAAAATTGATCAGTGTGTTTTGCAGCGTTTTTTAAACCATCGGCCGTAGAAATTTCATGTTTTTCTACATCCTCGCGCCAAACATTTACCGATTCGTTCATATAAACCAATGGTTTAACATTCGAAGTATCTAATTCATTTAATTTTTCCATGAATGACAAAATTTTGTTCATTTCAGGGATTAATGTATCTACTTCTTTTTCATCAATATGAATTCGGGCCAGGTCGGCTATTTTATGGATGGTGTTTGCGTCTAAATTCATATTTATACTAACTTACTGTCAATCAATTTAAAAACCTTTTCCTTTAACACATCAGAATCGACATCAGCCAAAGTTGAGGTATTTATCGGTTTGTGGACGTAAATATCGCAAATTCCCGGCTTACTTCCATACTTTGCGCCGTCATCCCAGTTAATTTTCCAAACATCGGTAATGCTAACAGGAACTAAAGGGATATTTTTATCTATGGCCAAACGGAACGGTCCGTTTTTAAATTCGCCAAGCTTTGGCGGATAATGGTCATCGATTTTACCTTCAGGAAAAATAACCAGGCTCATCCCCTTCTCTAAATTTTCGCCTGCCTTTTTAAATGCTTTAAACGCAGAAATCTTACTGTCTCGGTTTACCGAAATATCAATTGTTCTAAAAAAAACGCCTAAAACCGGATTGTTCAATAACTCATCTTTGCCCATAAAATGGAATTTCCCATGGCCCATGATGCAGAAAATCATGATATCTAAATTGGAAGTATGGTTGGCGCAGTAAATATAGGTTTGTTTAGGATCCAGTTTTTCCTCATACTGGTAGCGGAAAAATACTCCTGAAAATAAACTACATAAAAAACTATTGGCTTTTCTACAAAAATTGAGGATACCGTAGTATTTCTCATCACGTGAAGTGATGTAATACAATGGATAAAACAGAGCGAAAAAAAACAGTATCCAGAATAAAAACCAAACCCGGTGTACCTGCCTCAGAAAGTGGATCATAGATATTTCAAAAATATAAAATAGTTTGATATTTCAAACAACTGATTGCATTGTGGAAAGGCAGTAATTCTCTGATTGTTGCAATGACCTGTGTTAATAAACCTATTGCTTCGAAGAGCCCACAGCGTAGCGTGTAATACAGCGAAAAGAAGCACTGAAGCTGCCGATAAAATACAGACATTTATTTTCAAATAATGAATATCTTGCTTTGTGGTGAAGTGCGACACCAAGCATTAGAAAACGGAAGCCTCAGAAAATTCTTCCCATTAAAATTGATTGATTGATGATTTGCTTGTATTTTATTTTTAATTTCGTGCCATTATGAAAGAAACAGTGGTGAGCGGCATTCGCTCAACAGGAAAATTACATTTGGGTAATTATTACGGTGCGGTTAAAAACTTCGTTCAGATGCAGAACGACTATAACTGCTACTTTTTTATTGCCGATTTACACTCTTTAACTACACACCCTACCCCAGCCGACTTACACGGAAATATTAAACATGTTTTGGTTGAATATCTGGCGAGTGGTATAGATCCAGAAAACAGTACCATTTATATACAAAGTGATGTTCCTGAAATTGCAGAGCTTTACTTATATTTAAATATGAATGCCTACATGGGCGAGCTGGAACGCAGTACCTCTTTTAAGGATAAAGTACGTGCAAATCCTGATAATGTGAATGCAGGTTTATTAACCTATCCGGTATTAATGGCTGCTGATATCTTGATCCATAAGGCCACAAAAGTACCTGTGGGAAAAGATCAGGAGCAACATTTAGAAATGGCCCGTACTTTTGGGAACCGGTTTAACAGATTATACAATACCGAATATTTCCCTGAGCCTTATGCGTTTAGCTATACCGACAAGTTGGTTAAAGTACCAGGCTTAGATGGTAAGGGTAAAATGGGCAAATCGGAAGGTGAAGCCAATGCGGTATATTTATCAGATGATCCTGAAACCATCCGCAAAAAAGTAATGCGGGCGGTGAGCGATGGCGGTCCGACGGAAGAAAACCAGGCAAAACCTGAGCCGATCCAAAATCTATTTGATTTAATGAAAGTGGTTTCGAGTGCTGATACCCACGCTCATTTTGAAGATTTGTACAGCAAAATGCAGATCCGTTATGGCGATTTCAAAAAGCAATTGGCAGAAGATATGATTATTGCTACTGCGCCAATGCGCGAGCGTATCCAGGATATTGCCAAAGATGATGCTTACTTGAGACAAGTTGCTAAACATGGTGCATTAAAAGCCCGTGAAAGTGCACAAAGAACTATCAGAGAGGTTCGCAGTTTAATCGGGTTTAAAAGTTTTTAATAATTTTAATAGATTTGAGAGGTGAGACATTAGATTTGAGACAATTGCTCGATCACATATCTCATATCTCATATCTCATATCTAAAGAAGATGCACATAGCAATTGTAGGAAATATAGGAGCCGGTAAAACCACATTAACAGGTTTATTGGCCAAAAATTACGGATGGGAAGCTTTATACGAGGCTGTGGACAATAACCCTTATCTGGAGGATTTTTATAGCGACATGAAACGTTGGAGCTTTAATCTTCAGATTTATTTCCTGAATAGCCGTTTTCAGCAGATTACAGATATTGAAGTAAACAAACGCAATGTTATTCAGGACAGGACCATTTATGAAGATGCACACATCTTTGCAGAAAACCTGCACGATATGGCCTTAATGACTACCCGCGACCATGATAATTACCGTGCTATTTTTGATAATATTACCTCTTTTATTAAACCACCAGACTTATTGGTTTACCTGCGTGCATCAGTACCAACATTGGTAAATAACATTCAACGTCGTGGCCGTGAATACGAAGCAGGTATCAGGATCGATTATCTTTCAAAACTGAACGAAAAATACGAAGCCTGGATTAAAGGTTATAACCTGGGTAAATTATTGATTTTAGATAAAGACAAATTGGATTTCACCAATAATCCAGAAGATTTAGGTACCGTAATCCAATCTATTGAAGCTGAGATTAACGGTTTATTTTAGCCCCAAGCCACTAAAGTAGCGTTGGTATTGCAATAAATAGTTTAAATACTTAATGTGATCAATATGGAAAAAGATTTTGAGCATGATAATCCACAAAACTGGAAGTGGGGCACTTTTTATTTCAATAAAAAAGATTCGAGATTAATTGTTCCGAAGCGCGTAAAATTGCTTGGCTGGACCTTTAATTTTGCGCATCCCATCTCATATATTGTTATCGCATTGATCTTTCTATTTGTTTTTTATCAATTCTATCGAAATAATATATGAGTGATAGAAATTCAGGTTCCTCTTTAGGAAATCCGAAAATTATCGGCATTATCCCCGCACGATACGCTTCTACCCGTTTTCCAGGAAAGCCTCTGGTTGATATTGCTGGAAAAAGCATGATTCAAAGGGTTTACGAACAGGCATCGAAAGCTGAAAGCTTATCGAAAGTAGTCATTGCCACCGATGATGTAAGGATAGCTGATGAAGTGAAAAAGTTTGGTGGAGCATTTATTTTTACCTCATCTCATCATCAAAGTGGAACCGATCGCTGTGCCGAGGTGATTGAACAATTACCTGGATTTGATATTGTAATCAATGTTCAAGGCGATGAACCCTTTATAGAACCTGCACAGATTGATTTATTGGCAAGTTGCTTTACTGAAGAAAAAGTACAGCTGGCAACCCTGATCAAATCGATACAAAGTCAGGAAAGTGTATACAATCCCAATAGCCCCAAAGTGGTGATCGATATAAATGGCCGTGCGATGTATTTCAGCCGTAGCCCGATTCCTTTCATCAGAAACGGAGAACCGGGCGTTTGGGCAGAAAAACATCAGTTTTACAAGCACATCGGTATTTATGGTTACCGGACAGAATCATTAAAAGCCATTACCAAATTACCTCCATCCTCTTTAGAAATTGCCGAAAGTTTGGAACAGCTCCGCTGGATTGAAAATGGTTTTTACATCCAAACCAAAGTGACCAACCTCGAAACGGTAGCGATTGATACGCCAGAGGATTTGCTGAAATTGAATAACCTGCTGGAAAAGCTGAAACTGGAATAAAGTTCATTTGTATATCAGGGGTTAACCGGTTAACGGTTTAAAGCGGTTAATCGACTCTAGACTTCAGACTAAAGCACAAGTTCCATCTGAATATTACACCTTGTATATGGTGTTGGTTTCCCTGCTACTTTTTGAAAACCCAGTTTATGATAAAGATTTATTGCCGGTTTTAAAATGGTATTGCTTTCTAAATAAATTTTGGATGCGCCTAACGACCTGGCTTTTTCAATAATGGCATTTGCCAGTAAAAAGCCTACATTTTTCCCTTGTGCTTTTGGCGATACAGCCATTTTGGCCAGTTCAAAATCGTATTCGCCGTCGTTCATTTTAATTAATGCACAAACGCCCAGGGGCTCGCCTTCATAAAGTGCAATGAGTATAAAACCTCCCTTATCTAAAATATAACCCTGCGGATTGTCCAGCGCTTTATAATCAGAATCTTCCATGGTAAAATAAGTAGAAATCCATTCCACGTTGAGCGACCTGAATATATCCTGGTATTTGGGCTGGTAATCTACAATTTCGACTTTCAAGCTATCCCGCTCTTTTTTCTTTTCCACTACCCTTCTCAATAAGGTTTTTTGCTCCAGTAAAAACTCCCATTCACCTATCGCTTCCCAAAGATTATTTTGCGATTGAGCAGAAATTTCTTCAACAGCGGCATTGATATCAATCAGCTGATCTTTTATTTTTTCAGAAACCGTTATGCCTTTTTTAGAAAGACTTACCACATTCCTGCGGCCATCGGTTTTGTCTTTATTTTCTTTAACGTAACCTTTTTTCAGCATTTCGCTGATGATTTTACTTACGGATGGGTGCGAATGACCGATTTCTTTAGCGAGCTCGGTTATTGTTTTTTCTTTAGCATGTGCCAAAGCATAAAATACCGGAAACCATTTGGGCTGCATATCAATGTTGTACAATTTATAAATCTGTGCACCATCTTCTGTTACTTTATCGGTTAACATCCTTAACCTGCTACCGATGGCTACCTTGCCTACTTCTTCAAAAAAATTCATAATAAAATTAATTACGTAATCAATTACACAAATATAAAAACTAAAAGGTAATATGCAATACTCCTTTTAATTTTAAACCAGATTATAAATTTGTAATTTTGAATATGAGAAATATATCGCTCTTATTTGCTATCTGCCTTTTTGCACTCGTTGCCTGTAATCCGAACAGTAAAAAGGAAAGCAATGCCATTGAATTTAAAAACGTTAACCAAAGACTCGCCAAGTCATTTTCCGATTTAAAACGTTTGGATACTTTTAAGATTGAACTTACCGGTAGAAAACCTGAAGAAATGGTTTTGAATTTTACGATTAAAAATGCCGATGGAAAAGAAATTTACAACACCAAAATCAAAGGAACTGAATTATTGGGCAGTACTGATCCAAATGTTGATCTCTCAAAAGAAAAAGACCAGATTATATTCTTAAAAACCATTGCCGATGATTTTTTCAGTGAGGATAATTTTCTCGAACCTGCTGTAATGCCAGATGATAAAGCTGATAACTATACACCCGATAAAGCGCTGTACGAAGAATTAAAAAAATCGGGATTGAATGGCTTTAAATACCGTTTGGGCAAAGAAAACAACATTTATATTGCCTGGAGTGAGAAAGAACAGAAGGTTAAGATTTATTATAACTGTTGTTAATCATTTGATAGGCTTTAAAAAATTTAGAAATGAAAAGATCTGAATTTATTGCAAACAGATTAAGAGAAGTTTATTAAACGGCTATTGGATAGCCAATACCAATTATAAAGATCAATTGTTAAGTGTTTCCTGGGAACAGGCAATACATAAAACAGCAGATTTAAATACCATTGCCGCTCTAACCTACCATATCAACTATTATTTATCGGGGATTTTAAATGTATTTAAGGGTGGTCTTCTCGAAATAAAAGATCAATATAGATCTTCCACCAATACAATCAGCATCAGATTGAAGAAAACTGGTTGATTCGTTTTTGACGAATGCTGCAGTTTTTGTAAACGCGGTAGCGCAAATACCTGACGAAAAATTGGATGAAATATTCGTATCTGAAAATTATGGCACTTATTTATGTAATATAGAGGGTGTAATTGAGCATAGCTATTATCATTTTGGTCAAATTGTACTGATCAAAAAATTGATTTCAGCCTTAGAAAAATAACCTCCTCCACTATTCCCTGCACCATTATTAATATACACTGCTTTGCAGTTATTTTTATTTTAAAAAATATCTCTTTCTTTTTGTAAAACTAAAAAAATAGTTGTATTTTCAGGCGGCTTAACCAAACAAACCATTTATTAAATACATGCTCAAACCATTCCTTTTAGCGCTCGTTTTTTCCTTATTTGTTCTTCCTGCCCTCGCCCAACACGCGAGTATAAAAGGCATTGTGGTTGATACCGTTGAGAAAACCAAATTACAAAACAGTTCCATTTTACTGATCAGAAGCAAAGATTCTATCTTGGTTAAAGATACCCGGGCCAAAGCCAATGGCGAATTCGAATTGTCGAACCTGAAAAAAGGCAATTATACCTTAGTTATCACCTTTCCGAAAATGGCCGATTTTATCAGGGATATTCAATTGTCTGATTCCTCGAAATTTAACCTTGGCCATATTGCGATGGACAGTAAGGCCACACTTTTGAATGAAGTGACCATCAAGGCACAAAAACAGGCCATCAGTATGAAAGGCGACACCATCACCTACCAGGCAGATAGCTTTGCGGTTAAACCACATGCCAACCTGCAAGATTTACTCAGGCGATTGCCCGGAATAGAGGTGGATAAAGATGGTGCCATAAAAGCTGGTGGTAAAGACGTAAATACCCTTTTGGTTGACGGAGAGGAGTTTTTTGGTGATGATCCGCTCCTCGCACAGAAATACCTGAAAGCCAATGCAGTTAGCGAAGTCCAGGTGTATGATAAAAAAAGCAAACAAGAGGAACTCTCTGGCATAAAGGAAGGTGATGCAAAGGAAAAGGTGATGAATATCAAGCTCAAGGAAAATGCCAAAAATGGTTACCTCAGCACCCTGGATGCCAACAGTGATTTAAATCATTATAAAAATGTGGGCGGTATGGCGGGCATTTACAAAAACAAATTAAAGGCAGCAGTCTTTGGATTTAATTCAAACACCAATCAAGATTCGAAGGCAAGTGCTGCAATGAGTAAATTAAAGGGAAACGATTATGATGTAATTGAAGTTGGCGATGATGGTAGCACCGTAATGATCATGTATGGCGGCCAGGATGATGATAGTTTCTCACCAACAAACGGCTTGCCTGATATCACCAGTTATGGTGCACACTTCTCTGACAAATGGAATGAAAATAAAGTGGCTCTGAAACTAAATTATAAGGGCAACAATCGGGACATCCTGGACAAAACCACCTCTAAAAACCAATCGCTATTGCCCAATGGAACAAATTTCTTTAGTTCCGGCAGCGCTAACAGCGAAACTAAAAGTTCAGGACAAAGTTTAAAAGGAAGTGTTGATGTTAAAATAGACTCGCTGTCTACCTTAAAAATATCGTTTGCTGCGAGCAAAAACAAAAACAATGATGACTACACAAGCACTAACGAATCCAAAAACGACGCAGGCTTTTTTGTAAACAACAGTAACCAGCAAAACAATAGCAATGGAAATAACAATCTATTTAACGGCAACATCAATTACTCGAGAAAGTTCGCCAAAAAAGGAAGAACACTCTCTATTGATTTACAACCAGAAACAAAAAACGGCACCAGTTTAGGCAATAGTTTAAGTGTTACCAATTATTATGACGACAATGGGGTAATCAACAGAACGGTTAACCAGGATTTCTTAAACGATAACTCGGGCAAGGAAACTTCACTTGGTTCAAGGATCGCTTATACCGAACCTCTGGGCAAACAATTCTCCCTACAAACTGCTTATAGTTTTAAAACCGTAGTCTCTAACAGCCATAAATTGGTCTTTGACAAATCGTTAAACAATAAACGGATCGATTCGCTGAGCAATAATTTCGATTTCAACAACTTTTCGAATATTGGCAAGGTGGTGCTGCAGTACCGGGCAAAGAAATTTACACTTTCCGGTGGTGCAGAGGCTACACAAACCACTTTCGAACTGAATGATTTAGACCGGAACAATAAATTTAACCGCGACTATTTAAACTGGGCGCCACAAAGTAACCTGAATTATAAACTGGGTAAAAATACCAACGTATCGCTAAGTTACAATGGCAATACCCGGCAGCCGAGTTTAGATCAGCTGCAGCCTATCAGGCAGGTAAACAACCCGCTCTACGAAATTAAGGGTAATCCAGATCTAAAACCATCATTTAATAACAATGTGGGTTTTAATTTTAATACCTATCAACAAAAATCGCAGATGTACGCCTATGTTTATGGTGGCTATAGCTTTACCAAAAATGCTGTGGTGAGCGTGAGAACGGTAGATGATGTGAATAAAACGACCAGCAGTTATACCAACCTAAACGGCAATAACAATTTTTACGCAGGTGCAAGCTTTAATAAAAGTTTTAGCAAAATCCATTTTAATACAGGTTTAAATGCCAGTTATAACCATTCAAACTCCGTTTCTATTTTAAACAACAAACTAAATGAAAACGTGAACAACAGCATAAGTTTACACCCCCGTTTCAGTTATTACAGTGATAAAGTTCAGATCCAATACAATCCATCTTTTACCTTTTCGAACAGTAAGTCATCAATTGGTTCTATAAATAACGGTAAAAACTTTTACCACAACCATGATATTTCCGGCAATATAGAACTACCTTACAATACCGAATTTAATACTTCCATATCATTATCCTATCAGCCTGCCAACTCTTCGTTTAGCACACCTGTTAATATTGCCATTTGGAATGCATATTTGTCAAAAAAGATGCTTAAGGCACAAGAACTGGAACTAAAAGTTTCCATTTCTGATATTTTGGCGGAAAAAATTGGCTATAACCGTTATGTTGGGGGCAATAATATCAGCGAATACACCAATAGTTTTATTCCCCGCTATGTTATGATCGGCGTTACCTATAATTTAACCGGAAACTTCGTTAAACAAGACAAAAAATAACACAAGATGAAACATTTAGGACTAAGCATAATTTTATTTTTTGCAGTTGCAATAGTGAAGGCACAAACTGTTTTCATCAGAAGTGCGAAAATCACCTTTGAAAAAAAGATAAATCAAAAGCAACAAATGGCAGAGAATACCTGGATATCTGATGATGCCAGGGATAAGATGAGCAAATACCGTATTTCAAACTGGGAATATAATTTTAATGATAGTACTTCAATCTATAAGAGCAAGCCAAAAGAAAGTTTAAACGACAACAATTTCTTCTTTATTGCTGGTGATAATACGAATGAGCTTTATACCGATTTCACTAAAAAAGCCCGTATACTGAGAAAACCAATTAGAGGAGAAGATTTTATTTTAAAAGATACCATCCCCCACCTCAACTGGAAAATCATGCACGATGTACGCAAGATTGCAGGTTACGAATGCAGGAAAGCCATAGCGATTATAAATGATACTGTTTCGGTTGTTGCTTTTTATACAGATGAAATTTTATTAAAAGGTGGCCCCGAAGGCTTTACAGGTTTGCCTGGAATGATCTTGGGTTTGGCTATACCGCGATACAATACCACTTGGTTTGCCACCAAAATTGAAGCTAAAAACGTACCTATTTTAAATGTTGATGCACCTACAAAAGGTAAAAGAACCGACACCGAGAAAGACTTTAAAAAAATGATCGATCTCTACACCCGCTATGAAGATAAAAAGAACCCCAGAAAGATAGAAGATATCAAAAAAGAACTATACACCTGGATATTTTAATTAAACACCTGACTTAAAACATTCAATATCAGAGCGATCATATCATTAAAAAATATTCTGATAAGTATCCAATCGAGTGATAATTTTTCGTACCTTTGTATCCCGTACAAAAACAATTAACAGGGTATAAAAAGCCTGGTTAATTCCACAAATTATCAATCATGACAAAGTATATTTTTGTTACGGGCGGTGTTACTTCCTCTTTAGGTAAGGGCATCATTTCCGCATCTTTAGCTAAACTTTTACAGGCACGTGGCTACCGTGTAACCATTCAGAAATTCGATCCGTACATTAATATCGATCCAGGAACGCTAAACCCATACGAACATGGTGAATGTTTTGTTACCGAAGATGGTGCAGAAACGGATCTTGATCTTGGTCATTACGAGCGTTTCCTTAACGTTCCAACTTCACAGGCAAATAACATTACCACAGGCCGTATTTACCAGAACGTAATCAACAAAGAACGTAAAGGCGAATATTTGGGCAAAACAGTTCAGGTTGTGCCGCACATTACCGATGAGATTAAACGCAATATGCGCATATTAGGCGATAGCGGAGAATACGATATTGTAATTACTGAACTTGGCGGAACCGTTGGTGATATCGAATCTTTACCTTTCATTGAGGCTGTTCGTCAGTTTAAATGGGAAGAAGGCAGTACCAATGCCATCGTAATCCATTTAACTTTAGTACCTTATCTGGCTGCTGCCGGTGAGTTAAAAACCAAACCAACGCAACACTCCGTAAAAGCATTATTGGAGTACGGAATCCAGCCAGATATATTGGTTTGTAGAACCGAGCACCACATCAGCCCGGAGATCAGAAAAAAAATCGCTTTATTTTGTAACGTTAACATCAATGCGGTAGTCGAATCGATGGACGCATCTACTATTTATGATGTGCCATTGTTGATGTTAAAAGAACAATTAGACAAAACCGTTTTATCGAAATTAAAACTGCCTACCAAAAACGATCCGGATATGGAAAGCTGGAAGGATTTCCTTGGTCGTTTAAAAAATCCAACAGCAGAAGTTAAAATCGGCCTGATCGGTAAATATGTAGAATTACCAGATGCCTATAAATCAATTATCGAATCTTTTGTACACGCAGGTTCGAAAAATGAATGTAAGGTTAAGGTAGAATATATCCATTCAGAAGGTCTTTTCCCGGATAATGTAAAAGAGAAATTAGGACATTTACAAGGTGTTTTAGTTGCTCCTGGTTTTGGTAGCCGTGGTATTGAAGGTAAAATTGATGCCATTAAATACGTGCGGGAAAACAACATTCCTTTTTTCGGAATCTGTTTGGGTATGCAATGTGCGGTGATTGAATTTGGCCGTAATGTTTTAGGCTTGAAAGATGCCCATACCACAGAAATTGAAGAAAACGCTGCAAATCCGGTAATTAACATGATGGAAGAGCAGAAAAAAATTACAAATAAAGGCGGAACCATGCGTTTGGGCTCTTATCCTTGTGACATTAAAAAAGGGACAAAAGCTTTTTCTATTTATGGTAAAGCGCACATCAATGAACGCCACCGCCACCGTTACGAATTTAACAACGACTATTTAAAGCAATATGAAGATGCAGGAATGATTGCATCGGGTATGAATCCGCAAACCAATTTAGTTGAAATTGTGGAGCTTAAAAACCATCCGTTTTTCGTTGGCGGACAGTTTCACCCAGAATTAAAATCAACAGTTGCTAATCCTCACCCACTTTTTGTTAAATTTGTCGCCGCTGCGATGGAGTTTGCGAAAAAGAAAACGAATTAAAAGCAGTACATACATAAATAATGGATAGAAATACCTTTACAGGACTGTTCCTGATTATGATCATTTTGGCAGGATCATTCTACTTTTTGAAGCCGAACGCGGCTGAACTAAAAAAAGCCCAAGAAACGGAGCGCCAAGATTCTTTAAAAAAAGCTGGTGTTAATCCAGCACAAAAAGATACAACTAAAACAGCTGCAATTGCAAATCCTGTTGTAGATTCTTTAGCCTTAAAAGGCCCTTTTGGCACCGCTATTACGGGTACCGAAGCCGCAACCGTTTTAGAAAACGAGAATTTATTGATCACTCTAAGCAATAAAGGTGGTAAAATTAAATCAGTTGAAATTAAAGGTCAGAAAACCTTTACCGGAAAACCGCTTATTTTATTTGATGGACACCAGAATAAGTTTGGCTTAAATCTGAATGCTGCTGGTAAAGTAATCAATACCAATGATTTATACTTTACACCAACAAAAACAGGAAATACGGTTACCATGCGTGCCAACTATGGTGCAAATGCTTATGTAGAATATGTTTATGATTTAAAAGCATTGAGCAATAAAGTTAGTTTCAATATTAATGTGGTTGGTTTACAACAGGTAATTGCGGGCAACAACATCGGTTTAAACTGGCAAACTACTTTAAAACAGCAAGAGAAATCGATCGAAAGTGAGCACCGTTACTCTGCGCCTTACTACAAGTATCTGGATGGTGATGTAAACCATTTAAGTGTTTCTAAAGATGAGAAAGAAGAGTTATCGAAAGGTAAAATCCAATGGTTTTCTTTTAAACAACACTTTTTCTCGGCTTCATTGATCTCAAAACAAGCTTTCGATAAGGGAAGTTTAGAAGTTAAGATCCCAACTACTCCTGGTGAGGTGAAGTTTTATGATGCCAATATGCAATTGCCATATGCGCATACTGCAAACCAGGTTTACGAAATGGAATTCTATTTCGGAACAAACAAATTCTCCGCTTTAAAAGCACAGGGATATGATTTGGAACAACAGGTGGATATGGGTTACTGGCCATTAAAATACATTAACCGTTTTATTGTATTGCCGGTATTTAATTTCTTAAACAGCTTTGGCTGGAATTATGGATTAATTATTTTGGTATTAACCATTTTGTTAAAACTTGCTTTATCGCCACTAACTTATAAGTCATACTTATCAATGGCTAAGATGCGGGTTTTGAAACCAGAAATGGACGAAATTAAAGCTAAAGTAGGTGAAGACAATGCGACATTGGTTCAACAGGAGTATTTAAAATTATATAAGAAAGCTGGCGTAAACCCGCTGGGCGGATGTTTGCCAATGGTACTGCAATTGCCTTTGGTGATGGCCTTTTTCTTCTTCTTCCCTAACTTGTTTGAGTTGCGTGGAGAAAGTTTCTTGTGGATGAAAGATTTATCAACCTATGATGAGTTTATCAAATTTGGTGTAAAAATCCCTTTCATTGGCGATCACTTGAGCTTAATGTGTGTACTGATGACCATCTCTACATTGATTATGACTTACTTTAACAATCAGGTTTCGGGTGCTACAGGTCAGATGAAATACATTGGTTACATTATGCCGGTTATTTTCTTAGGTGTGTTAAACAGTTACCCTGCCGGATTAAACTATTACTATTTCTTAGCCAACTTAATGACTTTCGGACAGCAGTTCTTAATTCGTAAAATGGTTGATGATGATAAAATACATGCTTTAATCCAACAAAACAAAGCGAGACCAGCTGATGAAAAAAAGAAAAAATCTAAATTCCAACAACGTTTAGATGACTATATGCGTCAGCAACAACAAGCTAAAAAATAATTTAGCCGTTTAACCATACGGAAACCCCCGGTTACTTAAAGTGATCGGGGGTTTTTGGTTGGAGCTGCGCGGGTGGCGACAAGCGTTTGGTGTTTGGCAGAGCGTGGCAATAAGCTTATGGAGCATTAACTTCGGACCTTCGGCCTCAGCCTTTGCACTCCTCCACTATATGGCTTTTAATTGTAATATTTGACATACAAGTTTCTTAATAAGCTAAAAAATTCCAATTTTAGAAGATTAAATCTCAACCAACAAATTAATTAACTTTTAAAAATGCAAAAGAGACTAACAATTATTCTGTTTTTCGTTGTCAGCTTTGCCTACGCACAAAAAAAACCATTAAATCATAGCGTTTATGATACCTGGGAGTCAGTAGGTACAAAGCAATTATCAAATAATGGTCAATGGGCCATGTATAGCATCTTACAACAAGAAGGTGATGCACAATTATACATCACTAACATCAAAACCAATGCGAAACTGAATATTGCAAGAGGAATAAATTCACAGTTTAGTAACGACTCTAAATTTGCAGTTTTTAACATCCGTCCTTTAAATAAAGATCTGCGTCAGGCTAAAATCAAAAAGAAAAAACCTGATGAACTACCAAAAGATTCATTGGGTATTGTAAACCTCACTACCAGTGCCATTACCAAGGTGGCAAGAGTAAAATCTTTTAAATTTCCGGAAGAAGGTTCGGGTGTACTGGCATATTTAACTGAAAAGCCGGATACTGCAAAGAAAACTGTAAAACCTGCCGATAAAAAAGATGACGAAATAGATTTTGCCGATGATGAGCCAGCTGCTAAAGCAAAAACAGAGGAAGGAACTGATTTAGTGGTGAAAAGTCTTTTAACCGGTACTGATAAAACCTATAAATTTGTTACCGACTATTATTTCAGTAAAGATGGCAAACAATTGGTTTTCGCCTGCAGTGGATCTAAAAAGGATAAAATAGCTCCACAAGGTGTATTTTTATTAAATACGGAAAAAGGCACACTTAAAACGTTAATTAAAGGCAAAGGCAGTTTCAAAAACTTCACTTTTGACGAAGAAAGTGAGCACGTTGCTTTTGTTGGCGAACAAAGTCCGGAAAAGCAAGAGATAAAAGATTACAATGTTTATTACAATTCTTTAACGCTCGATACTGCTCAGATCTTGGTTGATTTTGACATGCCGGGCTTGCCTGCAAAGTGGTCGGTAAATGGTGATGGAAAAATAACCTTCAGTAAAGATGGAAAGAAATTGTTTTTTGGGATCTCCCCGATCAAAAAACCAAAAGATACGACTATTGTAGATTTCGAAGTGGCAAAAGTTGATGTTTGGAATTACAAAGACGATTATTTACAGCCTATGCAGCTTAAAAATGCAGACAGAGACAGCAAAAAAAGTTATTTATCGGTAGTTGATGTATATAGCAGTGATCCAAAAGTAATCCCATTAACAGATCAAAAATTACCAGATGCTAACCTGATTGCAGAAGGTGACGCCGCAGTGGTTCTCGCTTCTACTGATTATGGTCACCGGATCGAATCGCAATGGAGTGGCTCAACATCCAAGGATTATTATCTGGTTGACACTAAAACCGGTCAGAAAAAGAAAATTATTGAGGGTTTGAACGGTTATGCACTCGCTTCTCCTGCTGGCAACTATGTTTTATACTTTGACAGAAAGGCAGGAAGCTGGAATACTTACAATGTGGCAACAGCAAAGCTTACTGTTTTAACCGCAGGTTTGAGTGAAAAATTTGTTGATGAAGAAAATGATGTGCCAGATTTACCATCAGCTTACGGTTTAGCTACCTGGACAGAAGGCGATAAAGCGGTTTTAATTTATGATAAATATGATATCTGGTCCTTCTCACCAGATGGAAAATCGGCACCGAAAAACATCACTGCAGGTTTTGGAAGGGCAAACAACCTTACTTTCCGTTACGAAAATGTACAACAAGAAAACCGATCTGAAAGAAACGCAGATAGCAAATTTGTAAAAGCTAACGAACTGGTATGGTTAGATGGCTTCAATAACCTAACCAAGGAAAACGGTTTTTACCGCACCAATGTAGGTTCGGCTAAAGCACCAGAATTGGTGGTTATGGCTAAATTTAAGTATTCAAACCTGGTAAAGGCCAAAGACGCTGATGTTTACATTTACGACAAAGCCAATTACGTAGAATCACCAAATGTTTACGTAACGACCGATTTTAAAACCGAAACAAAATTAAGCAATACCAATCCTCAACAACAAAACTACAATTGGGGCACTGCCGAACTGGTTAAATGGACAACACCAAAAGGTTATAAGGCAGAAGGCATTTTATATAAACCAGAAAATTTCGATCCCAATAAGAAATATCCGATGATTGCTTATTTCTATGAGAAACTCACGGATGGTTTATATGCTTATCAGGCGCCTGCTCCTACTCCATCCCGTTTAAATATCTCCTATTTTGTGAGTAATGGCTATCTGGTTTTTGCACCGGATATTAGTTATGAAACTGGTCATCCGGGTAAATCTGCTGTAGAATTTATCAATTCTGGTGTCGAAAGTCTAAAGAAAAACAGCTGGGTAGATGGCAATAAAATCGGCATCCAGGGTCAAAGCTGGGGCGGTTATCAGGTAGCTTACTTAATTACCCAAAATAACATGTATGCAGCAGCATGGGCTGGTGCGCCCGTAGCCAACATGACTTCGGCTTATGGTGGTATCCGTTGGGAAACCGGCATGAACCGTCAGTTTCAGTACGAAAAAACACAAAGCCGTATCGGTGCTACCCTTTGGGAAAAACCAGAATTATATATCGAGAACTCTCCTTTATTCATGTTCCCGAAAGTAAATACACCAGTAGTGGTGATGGCCAATGATGCAGATGGTGCTGTGCCCTGGTACCAGGGGATTGAAATGTTTACCGGCCTGCGCCGTTTGGGTAAACCCGTTTGGATGCTGAACTACAATGGTGAAGCACACAATCTGGTTCAACGCCAAAACCGTAAGGATATTCAGATCCGTGAGCAACAGTTTTTCGATTATTACTTAAAAGGTGCAAAAGCTCCTGCCTGGATGACCAGCGGAATTCCTGCAACTGAAAAAGGAAAAACCTGGGGTTTCGAATTAACGGATGATAAACCTTAGTTATTCCGGTGGTCCATTATTGAATTGAAGGCCATGGGCGCAGAAGAAATAGTTTATAGCAGCTAGCTAAAAAATTTAAATCCATAGTAAATAGCAGTAGCTATCTATTATGGATTTTTTAATGATCATATTATAAAGCCGTTATTATCTTCCAGACTAAATACGGCCATTGCTATTGACTCCAAACCCCAAGCGCCCAACTCCGAACTCTTTTCTATGATCTTTCCCTTAAAAAAGGTATTTTAACCGCTTCAAAGCAAAAACTAAATATTTCTAATGGCATTAAGCAGAATTTGGTCGGCATTTATTATTGTAGCTATCGTTGTGGCCTGTATTAAGTGCTTTTTCTTCGGGCAAAGCGATATTTTCAACTGGATGGTGATTGGTAAATCGTCTGATCCGGCAAATCCGTTAAAATTAGATGGCATTATCGAAACCTGTTCAATTGCTGTTAAACTTTGCATCGAGCTGGTTGGTACTTTGGCTTTATTTATGGGTTTTATGAGTATTGCCGAAAAAGCGGGTGGCATCCGTTTATTATCGAAAATCATTAGTCCGTTTTTTTCAAAGCTTTTTCCTGAAGTTCCAAAAGGTCACCCGTCAATGGGGCACATGATCATGAATTTTTCTGCTAACTTACTGGGATTGGATAATGCAGCAACTCCATTTGGAATTAAAGCCATGGAAAGCTTACAAGAGCTAAACCCAAATAAAGATACTGCCAGTAACGCGCAAATCATGTTTTTGTGTTTACATGCGGCAGGTTTGTGTTTAATCCCTGTAAGTGTTATTGCCATACGCTCTACCCAAAACGCACAAGATCCAACGGATGTATTTATCCCCTGCATGATCGTAACCTTTGCAGGTACCATGGCAGCCATGATCATCGTTTCTTTTAAACAGAAAATCAACCTTTTTCAACCCATCATCCTAACCTGGGTATTGGGTATTTCTGCTGTAATTGGCGCTATAGTGTGGTATGTTAGCCGTTTAAATACTGCAGGTATAACATCTTTCTCCGGTTTACTTAGCGGCGGCCTGATCTTATTGATATTTTTACTGATCGTACTTGGTGCACTCTATAAGAAAATTGACGTTTTCGATTCGTTTATTGAAGGTGCCAAAGGTGGATTTGAGACGGCTATTAAAATCATCCCTTACCTGGTTGGCATATTGGTAGCGGTTTGTATGCTCAGAACCAGTGGAACCTTTGATGTAGTAATGAACGGCATTAAACAGGCTTTTGTTTTTTTTGGTGCCGATACCCGTTTTGTTGATGCCCTTCCAACGGCTTTGATCAGACCCTTAAGTGGTGGTGCGGCAAGAGGCATGATGGTGAGTACCATGATTTCTAATGGTCCGGATTCTTTTGCCAGTAGATTATCCGGGGTTTTTCAGGGGGCTTCGGACACTACATTTTATGTAGTAGCAGTTTATTTCGGATCGGTAAGCATAAAAAATACCCGTTATGCCATTGGTTCCATGTTACTGGCCGATTTGATAGGTGTAATTACGGCAATAACGATGGCTTACTTATTCTGGCCGGGACTAAAATAGACCGACAACAAAAAATCCCTATTCGACTGTATAAGCCAAATAAGGATTTTTTTATGAGCATTAGGTTAAATGTGATTTACACTACGAAACCTGCGGAAAAGAAATTCTGTAAATAATTTCATCAATGGCATCGGGATCAATAGCCACATTTTTAGACGCACACCATTTTTCATTTTTATTATCCAACCAGATACAAAAAGAATGGTAACCATCTAAAACAACGGCATAAGTTTCATGAAAATCATCTTGGATACGCATGCAAAATCCTTTAAAAATTTTGCCTCTAACAATGAATTGCAGGGTGGAATAATTTTCTAACATGGCTCATTATATTTTTGGTTAAATTACAACAAATTCTAAGCGAGAATGTTTCGTTAATTTAAAGGAATTAATAATTAATCCTTAAACTATCCAAAAAGGCTTAACCTATGTTTAACATGTTGGAATAACCTTTAGCTATCAAACGCTTTTTTGAGGGTAAAAATATCTCGCACTGCAGATTTAATATCGTACGTCCCCTTTTTACGATCGATGTTTCGGCGATTACTTCATCTCCTTCGCTTGCGGGCGCAAAATAATCGATATAATTATTTACCGTGGTGTAACGTTCGTTTAATCCCATGGTAAAAACCGTAGCCCCAATTAAATCATCAATAATCCCTGCAGTTACGCCACCGTGTAAAATCTGGTATGGATTGGTCATTTCTTTACGAATGGTATACTTGCAAACCAAAATGCCATTTTCGGCTTTTATTAAAACAGGTGCCAGCCAATTCATAAAGTTTGATGGCGAATCGGTAATCACTTTGCCTATTGATTGTCTTAAGAAATTCAGACGTTGCTCGCTTAATGATACTTCCATGGGATGTAAAATGTAATGATGTCAGATGAATGAGGTAAAAATAAAGAAAACAGTCCATAGTCCATAGTCCATAGTCCATAGTCCATAGTCCATAGAGTGGAAGGGGATTCAGGAAAAAGGTTTAATCGACTGATAAAAAATGGAAGATATTAGCTATCTCCCATTTTCTAAAACGAAACATTAAAACCTAAAACATGATCACCACATCTTGTTATAGTTCTTGAATTCTCAGATAGGAATAATCACTTTAAAACTCAAATTCCTCCCCATATTGTAAATTCCTGAGCGGCCACTGGGCGAACGGTTATAATATTCGAAATATTTCAACCGGTTTAAATTGGATTGGTAAGCGATATTGAAAATATTATCAGCCTGAAGGAAAATATCACACAGGATTTTTCCTTTTTTAGATTTCAATGTTGATCCTACCCCTCCGTTGATTAAAGTATAACCTGCAGTAAAGGTTTCGGTATCATCTAAAGCATAAAATTTGTTTTGATCGGCAAAAAAAGCAGCATCCATTTTTATATAGGGCTTATCAAAAATGCCAATCGCTTTTTGTGCGGTTGCCTTAATCTCTGTTCTTACCTGCAAAGGAGGAATAAAGGGCAAATACTTCGCTTCGTGACCACGTTTACTTAATAACTCCTGGTTCTGGTTTAATCCAACAACATAAGCCAGACTATTGTTAAAATTTAACCATTTCATCATTGAAGGATGTAGATTTACCGAAATTTCTGCTCCATATAACCTGGCTTTCGATTGTTGATACTGATACGTTAAGTTACCGGGAACAATAACAACCGGATTTCCATTGGCATCGGTTAATCGCGATTGGTAAATATAGTTTTGAATGTTATTGTTAAACAGCTCCAAACTGATATCTGCATCTTTTAAATAAGCAATAACACCAACATCTTCCTGAAGGTTAAATTCCGGTTTAAAAGCCCTGTTTCCCAAATACACAATATGTGCACCTGGGTCTAAGCCATTCGAGCCAATTTCGGTAATGTTCGGCGCACGGTATCCCCTGGCAATATTGGCTTTAATCAATAGTTTTTCGGAGATGTTATAGGTTAAACCCAAACTTCCCGATAAACCATAATAGTTTTTATTAAAAGCAGGAAACTGTAGTTTCCCGCCAGCATCCGTCGAGTTTACCTGTTTACCAAAACCAGTTTGGGCATTGGTACCTACATAAAAATCGCTCCAGTTGATATTTCTTCTATCAATCCTGATCCCTCCTGAAACATCAACTTTACCCATCGATTTTTTCGCAAAATAAAAAGCGCCCACATCAAAAAGATCATAATCCGGGATCGGGAAATCTGTAGCTGCCTTGCTCCTGTTGCCCTGATACATGCCGTTTACACCAATGGTACTTTCTATACCGGCGAAATCGGGCAGATTGTATTTAAGGTCGTAATTAAAGGTATTGAGCACTACGTAAAGTCCGGCCTGACCTGATAGCGTCGGGTGGTTATATTCTCTCCGCACACTTTGCTGTCCACCGATCATGAGGTTTAAATCGCTGGTGCCAAATTTATACTGACTGGTATTGTAAAAGCGATAATGCTGAATGTGCTGATGCAAGGGATTAATAGAATAGCTGTTCAGATCGCCATCGGCTACAATAGGCCTGTGTTTAATATCATCTCCATCATCCAATACCTGCCTGGTAAATTTCCTGGACAAAGAATCTCTACTCCCATCGGGAATTTCCATCAGGTTATCATAATAGGTAATGGCTGTTTTAGAAAAACCCCAGTCTTTATCTACCCTTGCACTGGCCGATAAATTGTATTCTCTAAAAGCAGTTCCGTACACCAGACCATCAATTTTATTTTCGTAACTGTGTGCGGTTTTGCCAGTTGCCCTAAATGTATATTTCCAATCGTTTTTAATGTAGGCCAGCCCGATCGACGAAGCGATCATTCCATTATTGCTTTGGTAATTGGCAGTAAAATCGCCTTTTAACTTTCCATTTTCAAAATTCGGGCTATAAGGAATCATGTTGATCACTCCAGCCAATGCATCAGATCCGTAGGTCAAACTGGCGGGGCCTTTTACAACCTCAGCTCTTGTAATGCCATATTCGTCAACCTCAATACCATGTTCATCGCCCCACTGCTGGCCTTCTTGTCTTAAGCCATCGTACAAGGTTAGGACGCGGTTGTAGCCTAAACCACGGATAAATGGTTTAGAAACGTTTGGTCCTGTAGTTACTGCGGTAATGCCTGGAACACCTTTTACAATGGCTTCGATGAGGTTGGTATTTACATTTTGATCCATTGATTTTTTAGATAGCACTGCAATGGGTACAGGGCTTTTACGCAGCTGGGTGGCCCGGTTAACGCCGGTAATTACCACATCGCTTAAATCGGAGGTTAAACTTAACAGATCAGCGTTAACCCAAGCACTATCGCCTTTTAAAACTACTTTAATTCTTTTGGATTGATAACCAACGCCCGAAAAAATAAGGTCATAATTTCCGGATGGAATATCTTTTAACTGATAATGACCGGAAACGTTCGATTTAGTGGACCCATTAGACCCGACAATTTTAATGGTGATATTTTCAACAGGTTCGTTTTGGGAGGTAACCAAACCTTTAAGCATCACTTTTTGTGCAATTGCATTTAACGAGATAGAGAAAAAGAAGCAATATAGTAAGAGAGATTTCATGAACACAAATGATTTATCTAAATATAATTTTAGACAAATCTAAATTTTAATTTAAATAAATCAAATAAAATATTTAGACAATAATTAAGATCTGGATAAATAAGTGCTTAGCGTAAGGCGAAGAGCGTTTTTAATAGCTATAAAAGATGTAAAATGAGCAGCGTATTGCTGCTCTTTGGATTAATGGAAATCGTAGCGAATTGGCTTCGGTAATTTCAGGGATTTATGCAGAGGTGGATAGATAAGAGAAAATCCTTAGAAAAGGTACAGGCAGCGGTGTCCCTAGAGACACAAGGTAATGTCTCCCGCTGATTTTAGGGGATTTACACAGAGGTGGATAGGTAAGTAAAGATCCTTGTACTACGTTATCATTGATGTTAATGGCCAATCATTTGTAAATAAGCACCTTACACATATACACCCAATGGGGCCATAGGTTACTCCATACCTATTCATACTTTAGTGCGTCTACAGCATTTGCTTTGGCTGCACGGTAAGATCTGAAACTTACGGTAATCAGCGTGAGTACCATTGACGCGGCCAAGGCCAATACAAAAGGCCATACCCCAAGCTGCACCCGATAAGCAAAACCTGATAGCCACTTGCTTGCTAAAATATAAGCCAATGGCCATGCGACCAGATTGGCCACAAAAACCATCCGGATAAATGCACTATTGAGCATTTTAACCAGCTCACCCGTTGTAGCACCAAGCACTTTTCTGATGGCCATTTCGCGTGTACGCTGGGCTGCAACAAAAGAGATTAGGCCAAAAAGACCGATAAATGAAATAAACATAATTACTCCTGCAAATATCTTGAACAAAAGTCCTGTAATGCGCTCCGATTCATAATAAATGTTGATGTCATCGTCTATAAATTTCGCATCATACACCTCGTTGGGAAAACTACTTTTCCAAAGATTTTCTATTGTTTTCATGGCCGGCATAATTTGTTTGGAATCCAATCTCAATCCCATTTTGTAATACTGCCTTTTCTCCTGATAAAATACCATTGGTGATATTTTTTCCTTGAGTGATTGATCGTTAAAATCTTTTACCACACCCACTATTGGACCTGTCCTTCCATTTTGCGAGATTACTTTACCTATTGCCAGCTGTGGATTAGAGATCCCGATTTTCTTTACAAAAGTCTCATTTGCAATATATGCATTAGCTGTGTCACTTTTTGGATAAACCTTCCCTGCCACAAACTGCAGTCCGAACAGATCGAAATAATGTTCATCGCTTGGGCTTAACCTTACCTCGAAATCTTTATTTTCCCTGCCATCAACATAAAAATTTGTAGTGTTCATGGTACCCGAAAGAGGCGGCCTAACAAAATAACTCTGCTTTTCGACGCCTGGTATATGAAGCAGTTTTTCCCTGAACAGCTGCTGGCTGCTCATGCTTACACTATCACCCGGAAAACCGATAAGTGCCACAGCCTCTTTTTTAAAACCGAGCGGTTTTTCCCTTACATACTGCATTTGCCTTATTACAACAACCGTGGCAATGATAAGCACGATGGTAATCGTAAACTGCATAACGATCAAAATCATCCGCAAACTTAAGTTCCCTGACTGGATACGTACCTTATTTTTGATGGCTAAAGCCGGACTAAAACCTGAAATAATCATGGCAGGATAAAATCCAGCCAAAAAGCTGACCAATACGACAAGAACAAAAAGAAAAACAAAAACCGAAGGGTTTGTAAATAGCGATAATGAAACCTCCCCTTTAAAAAGATGTGATAACAGCGGCAATAATAACTCAGAGAAAATACAGGCCAACAACATAGAAACTATTACTATGGTGGTGGTTTCGGCCAAAAACTGCCATACCAGTTGCCTGCGCATGGCACCCATTACCTTACGCACTCCTACCTCCTTTGAGCGGTTAACGGATTGTGCTGTAGCCAGGTTGATAAAGTTTATGCAGGCTGTAACCATTAAAAAAAGTCCGATAATGGCCAGTCCGTAAACCTCCTTTTTCGTAATGGCTGTTTCAGCAAAATTATTATAACGCTCGCTAAAATGGATATCAGATAAAGCCTGCAAGTGGCTACGCTGATTGCCCGCAAGCTTTTTTTGCTTTAAATATTTATCGCTCATTCTTTCTAACGATTGCTCCAATGCTGCCATGGAAGCGCCAGATCTTAAGAGCATAAAACATTCATTATACGTACTTACCGAATCCCAATCTTGATTGTTGATGCCATAAAAAGTAGGATAACTGATCATGATTTCCATAGGGATACTGCTACTGCCAGGCATATCGGCAAATACACCTACAACCCTTAAACGGATTGAATTCCAAAACGTAAAATTTTTACCTATAGATTCTTGTGCCGAACCAAAGAAAGTTTTGGCAGTTCTCTCCGAAATCACCACGGTATTGGGTTCTGAAAGCGATTGGGTAGGTTTTCCGAAGAGCCATTTCACCTGAAGGATATCGAATAAATCGGCTTCTGTAAAATACACATCTTTAACAGCTTTAAAATGCTCGGTGCCATCGCCATTGCGTACCAACACTACGCCGCTGTTGCGCGAAATCCTGGCCAGTTTCTCAATACCTACAAGCTCTTCTTTAGCTGCAGGCCCAAAGGGTAATGGCACTCCGGCAGAATAATCATCAAAACTATTGTATTTCCAGTCCGTTACAAACCTGAATATCCGATCGCTATTTTTAAAATGTGTATCGTAACTCAGCTGGAACTGGATAAAAATAAAGATCAAAATGCAACTGGTCATTCCGATAGAGAGGCCAAGGATATTGATCAGTGCGTATGATCTGTTCCTCAGCAGGTTTCTAAAAGCAATCTTCAGGTTTAATTTGAACATAGGTCTAAATTTCTATGGATGATGCTATTCCTATGCCAAATATAAACAAGCCCACCGAAAGCACCCAAAAGGGCATTTATCATTTGCGTCATAGATCATGCCTGTTCATTAACGAACAATGTTGTGCATAAACGAACAGCATGTTTAGATCTTTGTATCATTTTTATTGCGTCGTTTTTAGGTGTATCTGAACCTGGCCACAAACTTCTGTATATTAATATATTAACGATTGAACATATTCAATACAAAAAATCTTTAAAATATATTTATACGTATACTGTTGAAGGAACAGTTATTATTATTATCATTGGGGACAGAAGAGTGGAATCCAACTATATACCTGAAGGAAGAGCTGTACCTAAAGGAGTTGTTAAACAGTGCTTAACCCGAAAAACAGAATATAATGTTGGTGATCAATAATTTCGAAGAGTATGAATCGCATCTTGGCAAAGAACTAGGTGTTTCGCATTGGCATACTATAGACCAGGAACAGATCAATAAATTTGCCGATGCAACTTTAGATCACCAATGGATCCATACCGATCCTGAAAAAGCGAAAAATGAAGGACCATTTAAGGCGACTATTGCGCACGGTTACTTAACCTTATCGTTAATCCCCTATTTGTGGAAACAGATTGCTGATGTTCGCAATATCAAAATGGAAATTAACTATGGTATTGAGCGGTTTAAGTTTGGGCAGGCGGTATTGGTTGATAGCGAAGTACAACTGAAAGCAAAACTGAATTGTATCAGCAATTTAAGGGGAATAACAAAGGTAACCATTCAGGCCACGTTGGTGATTAAAGATCAACCAAAGCCGGCGTATGTAGGTGACGTGGTGTTTTTATATCATTTTATATAATTGTTGTTTTACAGATTTTCCAAATCATAAACAAGAATATAAATTGTCCCGCAGATTAAGGTGATTAACTCAAATGATAATATCTTATATTCAGCGTTGCCCCATGCCATCTGCGGGAAAAACAAATGCCATAAGCTGTGCAAATTAGTCTGTAAATTTTAATGACTACCTCAAATTGAATTAAACTCGATCCGACAAAAACCAATATCATATAACTTTGTTAGGTTAATATGGAAAATATCATCACACCTGGCCAGTTAATCGTCAATCATGCCGCTAACGGCAACAAGGCAACATTAAAAGTGGGAAGTAAATTTCAGTGGGACAGGAAATACAGCTCTAAAGAAGCATCTTCGCTCGAAGAATTCAAAAATGAAATAGACATTTATTACGATTATAAAGTAGTTTCTGGTTATGAAGGTGCTGCCGGACAAACGATTTATATGGTAACTGGTATAAAATAGATTAGCCAATCAGTCGCTAACTCACCAATTCAGTCATTCTATAATTCAATCATTTTATTTTCGCAACATAACTTCCATTAAGGTCGGTTGTTGTTCCGATCATTTTCACATCAGGCATTTTGATTTGAGCCACCGCTGTTACTATAGCCAGGGATGGGTTTGATTTGTTGGCAAGGTCGGCTATATTTGAAGTAACTGATCTAAAGGCCTTTAATGCCGCAAAATATTGACGGTCTAGTGTTTTCACGGTATTCAGATCACGGTTTTCCTGTTTATATGCCAAATTTGCCTGAATACAGCAATACTGCTGCATCTGGTCTAACTTTACAATCTTATCCGTAATTGTGGCTAAAGCCGATGATGAAAGTTGAATGCCATTAATGCCGATCACTTTGTTCTGTTTAACTAAATAATCAAATCCGCTAAATGATATGATGCTGGCGGAGCTGCTGTTTATTATAGATATGGCTTTTGGAGTTTCTTTTTTAGGATCAAAACCATTCTTAATTAATGCTTTATTAAAATTAAACCGTTGCAAGATCAATGTTTCGATCAATTGATCGCCGTCTAACTTTTCCATATACCCTAATGGCCGCGTTATGATCAAACCATTACCACTGGTTATCAGGCTCCTGTCCGAACGAAAACCAACACTTAAGGTAATCAATAAAATAAGCCCAACAGGTAAAAAGATCGCGTTTTTCATGACTAAAAAATTAATAGCATGTAAATTACGAATAAAAATAACACTTTTAATAATTATTGTAGAATTTAATTTACAATTATCAATAACTTTTGTTCATTATATATGATTACGTCATTTTAGGCTTAAAATTAATCTTTTATCAGAATCCGATTTAATTCTTTTAACTGCCATTCCCGCTCTTCTTTTACCTTGTTTAATTCTTCAGGGAAAGCCAGACCGATGGTTCTAATGGCATAATCAGCACACACCATGGCATGTTCTTTCATATGCCCAACCGCTACTGCTTGTCCGGCAGTTCGTGTTGCATTTTTCCCGACGGCCGTTTTACACGCCCTGGCCACCGCATGAATTTTAAATCCTGCCTGCCGAACGTCGTGAATGTTTGCTTTTCCATTTTGCCACAGCTCATTGATCTTAAATCCGTTTTCAACAGCCAATAAATCGATGGTTTCATCTTTGGCGAGCGGTAATACACGTTTTGCACAGCTGATCGCCCACTTCGACAGCGTAACCTGATCTGCACGATCATAGCGTTTATCTATCTCAGTCCTAATATATGTAAAATCAGATAGCTTAATTTTTGGCTGGGTTGGCATCTATATCAATTTGAGAAAACGATATAAATATAGAAAACGACGATTAAAATTGATTGGGATGCCATTATGTTTTGATTAGGAACAAAACCAGTTGGTTTAATTATTATTTAAAACCATATAAGACAATTTTAATACTGCATAAGCTTAAATGGTCTTATCTGTCTTATATGGTTGCGATTTAATTAAAGGGTCTTCGACTAGGCTCAGACATGCTAGCAGAGATCTCCCCGATGGCATATAACACAGACTCCATTGAAATTTTATATACTTCCGATTTGGGTGCCTTCAGGAAAATCGCTCTGACTGCAACCGTCGCTACCTGTAATACCGGCATTTCCGCTACAGGAAGAAAAACTCCAATAAGCCCTATACCGATACAATGGTCCCTTACCTATTCCACCAAAATTACCGTTAAAACTAAACTGTGCAACATCGCAGCTTATTGCAAGCAGGCTATATTGTTCCAGGTAATTACTTCATCGGCACTTCCGTTTGGATTTCTATAATCGCCATAATAGCTGCAATCGTAACCTGGAAAAGAGATGCTATTTCCGAAATGGTAAGATCCATGTGCTTTTTTGCCCACGTAAACCTGCGGGCGGGTACCCGCAGCGATATTTCTCCAGTCTTTAGTATACCAGCCACTATGCTGAAAATAGGTAACTGTAATGATCCGGTTGGTTTGCGAATTTACCTGAACAACAATGTGCTCCCAGTCGTAATCGTGCCCGCCTAAATTAGCAAAACAGGTAGTTTGGGTTTTGTAAGTCCACCAGAAATCAATAAATACACGATTGGGATCGTTAGGATGTTGCTGCACTTCATAATAAGTGGGGAAGTTTTTACTTCTTGGTGCATCGCGGTTAACCATGACAAGTGTTCCATTACAAACAATACTGGATGGATTGGTGCTTGCCCAGATATCTTCTACTGTTGTGGGGTAATCGGGCGCGGCGCGATCGAACTTCATAATTGGAGAAAATGTCCAGGCCAGGTTAAAGGCCGTATTTCCGGTGATCTTTGAGCCACTCTCCTGGCAGTCGGCACACATAAACTGAGCGCCCGTTTTGTTCGCCTCAACCATACTCGTTGTAGTTGGTTTTTTGGCGGTTGAAAGGTTGTTCTGCTTTTCTTTTGTACACTGGCTCAATGTCATAGCGACAGCAACCATTGCAAACAATGGGATTTTTGTTTTCATAATTTTTTGGTTAGAATGTGTAACCTTTATTAAAGATTCACAATAAATTAAAGATCCCAATAGATTATAAAATCAAAATGATGGATAATTTCAGCTTTTCACATTAAGCGTGACCTGAATGTATTGTCGACCAAGAAAAGGCCTTCACTATTTCCGTTTTAAAAAATCAACAATTGTTAGCACTGTTAATGAAATGACAAAAAAATACAAAATCTTTTGAGTTACAGTACCTATCCTGCACTCAAAAGATTCTGATTTAAGAGTTATGAACTGCCCCTGGTTAAAACAATTTAAATCCAACAGATAAGTTAAACAAACCTGTTTTTTCATTAAGTGATTTGTTGATTTTCGTTAGTCCTCTGCTATAGCGTGCATCAATGGTAATATTACCAATATCAAACCCAGCATTAATGACACCGCCCAAATTAAACTTTTTATAGTCGAAACCAGCCGGCCCTTTTGCATCGTTAAGGGTATAATTAACGTCCGGACCAGCAGAAACCCTAAAATTTAATGCTTCAGTATCGATAATTTTGTAACCCACCATTAATGGTAAATTTATCTGATTAAATTTAGGGGTATAGGTATTTGAGGCATATACATAAGAACTTTTAAATGTTACATAATTTAACTCTGGCTGAAAATATAGGCTTTTGCCCACCCGTGCAAATGCACCGAAGTTGTAACCTACTTTGCCTTTTTTATCGGTTATTGTTTTAAGGCTTGTTGGCAGTGTAGCATAATTTACGCCCGCCTTTAAACCAAAAGTGAAATCAGCATCCTGTGCTTTTACAGATCCTGCCATGATAAATAATACTGCAATTAATAAATAAAACTTGTTCGTTTTCATAATTTTTGTTTTTGAATAATTAATCATTTGTTTTTGTGATTTGATAGTATGACAGCAACAAATGCCTTTACCCCTACGCGATAGAAAAATATTTTGTTAATAATTTAGCCTGTGGCATCCTAAACTTGCAATCTAATCAATGTAAATAAGTACAGGATGTTTAAGGTCCGGGAATTACCTAATGCAACAATTTTAGAAAGACAAGATCTCTGGCGACTGCTTTCTATAATTATTATCATTTTATATTATACACGATTTTATCCGAAAACCAAACATGCAGCATATTGATATTTAAGGTATTGCATTCAATCGGATTCTATCCTATCTTTAGGATCACAAACAAAACAGCTTATGAAAACATTAAAATTATTTTTGAGCCTGGCCTGCCTGTTGGTGATGCTGGGCATTGCAAATGCACAAACGCCAGCTAGCATTAAAATTGCTGAATGGGAAAGAGCAAAGGCCTATACCAAGGAATACCTTGATGCCATGCCCGAATCAGGCTACGCTTTAAAACCTACACCCGAAATGCGCTCTTTTGCAGAACAGATGCTGCACCTTACGGATGCCAATTATGGTTTCACTGCAACGGCAACTGGCGAGAAAAGTCCTTTTGAATTAGGAGCAGTTGAAAAAACCGCTGATAAATCGAAAGCAAATGTTACAAAAGAAGTAATGGCCGAGTACGATTATGTAATTGCCGCTTTAAAAAAGATGACGCCTGCGCAACTGGAAGAAAAAGTAAAGTTTATGGGCCGTTTCGAAATGACTAAAGATATGGTTTTTACCAAAGATTTTGAGCATCAAACCCACCACCGGGGGCAGGCTACTGTATACCTGCGCTTAGCAGGAGTAAAACCACCTCAGGAAAAATTGTTCTAAAACCCTTAAACACGCGGCTGATGGTGTAGGTTATCTTTTAAGATAGCCTACCTACAGGCTGAACAATTTTCTTTTTTATTATTAAAGCGCAACTTGTGGTAAATAACCCGCACTAAACATATTTACGATTGATCGAGGCGTGAGTACGGGCAAAGTAAGTACGTCAGGAAATGCAATCGGTTTTTCATAACCGGCAGAAGTCCATAAATGCAGTTGACCATCATTTACGAGATAAGCTTTATCCTGGTATGATACGAATGTGCCATTGGGAAGAACGGCTAACCGCGCTTCATAAGTCACTTTAGATTGATCGAATCGTATCCTTTCCGCCTGCAGGATATCATCTATTTCCGAAACCGGTGTCTTCATATTAAAACCCCGGTCAGGATTGCCCTTTAACCAATAGGTTTTAAACCGTTGGTGATCTGCATAACGGCATTGGAAACAGGGCCTGTGCCCAGCCGAAAATGCAGTGGCTTCGTCTAAAAAGAATAATTCTGTCCAGCGGTTGGGTTGCATCACTTCCCGGTGCCTTCCTCGAAATTCAAGTACACAGGTAATCCATGCCTTGATTTTATAATTGCGTACAATCTCCTGTTGATCATTGTGCAACACACCACGGTTGCCCAACCAGGCACCACGATCAGTTGTACGAATGATTTCTCCAAAAGGATTTACACGGTTTTGCAGCATTGGGTAAATTAAATTTCAGGATCCTAAGCGATATTACAAAAAATATAAGATTTAATAGGCGCACCAGGCCTTAAAAAATGAGAAGGTAGCATTGTCATCCTGAGCCTGTCGAAGGGCTAAATTAAATAATTTTCAGGCGTTTCGACAGGCTCAACATGACAAATCCAATAGAAAATAAATAAACTAGCCGGTTGTTTCGGGCCGCTCAGTTTCGATATATTTATTTTCTAATGTTCCGTCGCTATATAATTTAAGGATAGCGTACCCTGGAGCGGTTTCCTGATAATAATAAGGATTTGCAGATCTTTTATCGCCCTTGCCCCACCAAAAGCCACTCATTGCACCATTGCAATAATATTCTACTCCGTTATACCATGCCCGATCTAATAAATGCTGGTGACCGCTAAGGCAAACCCTCACCTTGTCTTTGTGTTTATAAAACAATTGTTTCAGTTCTTTATGATCGCCGTGTTGTCCACCTTCCCAGGTACCGGTAACGGTTAATATCGGGTAGTGCGACATCAGCAACACTGGTGTATTGGCAGGCAAGCGTTCCAATTCGGCCTCCAGCCATTTATACTGTTCGCTATCCAATGCCGTATTCTTATTGTTTCCATCCAAAATGATAAAATGCCAGCCTTTTTTAGAGAAGCTGTAATAACGGTTTGGAATCTTAAGTTTTTTTACCACATAGTCTTTACCATACATTTCATCGGAGGTAGATGGAGCAGCCCACCAGGTATCGTGATTGCCAATACAGCTGTGCACTTCATATTCGGCTATCTCTTTGATACAGTTGTCCCAGATGCGCCATTGCTCAATTACGCTTTCCCGTGTAATGTCTTTATAATCGGCGGCATGAATGCTATCGCCTCCATTGAGAAAAAAATCTACTTTATGTTTCTTGATTTCCTTCAAACATTTTTCAAATCTTGCAGGCGCGTCATCACCATTCCTGATGTGCACATCGGTAATGTGTGCAATGGTTAGTACCGGTTTTCTATTGTTGTTTTTCTCTGCTGGAGCAGCTGAAGCCAGATTCTTTAGATCTCCTGCCACAAGAGCAGCGGCAGCGAGAGGAATTGATTTTAATAAACTTCTTCTTTTCATTTGTATTGTTTGTTTGTGTTTAAATTGAGGCCTAACTTGCCATATTGAGCCTGTCGAAACACCATATTGGTTTTAACGATATCTTCAACAGGCTCAGGATGAGAATTATATATATGCAGCTTCTTCGATCAGTTATTGCCAGCCCGTAGGCTGTTTCAACTGCGGATTAAGTAGTATCTGTTGCATCGGTATAGGAAAATAGTAGTATTTCGGTTCGATGAATGATCTTGGCGAACTGATATTTTCGGGAAACATAATAAAACCTGAACTGCCGTTACTCAAATAAAAACTGTTATCACTCAGATAGTATTTCACCAGGTTCTTTTTAACATCTGCTGACAGGCCATTGAGCGGGCTTTCATCACTTGGGGCAGCTAAAACAGAAATATCTTCTATGCCATCACCGGTAACATCGTAGGCGCCAAGTTTAGGCAAATACATGCCCTGGGTTGGTCTTTCGAGCAGCTTACCTGCTTTCCACCGCAATAAATCGTAAAACCGAAGCCCCTCGCAGGCCATTTCTACATTGCGTTCTCTACGGATTTCTAAAAGCACACCTTTATTCGCTCCGGTAATCTGTGGATACATATTGGCTAAAACGGCATCAGGCGCAGTGTTGGCAGTGGTCATATTTAATGACGCTACTCCGGCGCGGTTACGCAAAACATTAATGGTATTATCCACATCAACCTGGTTAAGCAAGCCTAATTCGGCCCTGGCTTCTGCATGGATCAATAAAACTTCTGCATAACGCAATATCGGCAGATCGGTAAACTCGGTATAAACCTTACTGGCCGGATCTATCGCATAAAACTTAATCTGCGGATAACCACCAAAAGTAGGTCTGGTTTTATTGGGTATTCCACCGAGCGTAGTCGAAAAGCCCGGAGGCATAATGGTTACAGTCATTCGCGGATCGCGGTTATTAAAAATCTCAGCATAGGTTTTCTTATCCCAGTTCGGACTTGAAGTAAATGGGGTACCATCTGTCATCAGATAGGTATCCACCAGGCTTTTGCTGATGGCCCACTGCCAATCGAAAACATAGTGTGTACTGTTAGAACGGTTTAAAGCCCGATCGTAATCATCGTAAAAGATCATTTCCTTATTTGCACTCAAATTCTCACTGGTAAAAAGTTTCTGGTAATCTTCTCCTTTTTTGCCGGTATTGTAAATGCTAAATCCTCCGCCCATTACTTCTTTGCTGGCCGATTCGGCCCGCTGTATAAAAGTACTGGCTGAGGCCTGTAAGCCAAGCTCATCGTGGTATTTCCTAAAAGTACCTTCGAAAAGACAGAACCTTGCCAATACGGTTAGGGCCGCCCATTTGGTAATCCGTGTATTGGTTCCTGTTGCCATTACATTGGCTGCAGCGTATTCTAAGTCGGCTTTTACCGAATCGGCCACCAAAGTGCGGGGATCTTTGGCTTTGTATAACTGCGCCTGGTCATCCGGGTTCAATACGGTAGAATAGTAAGGAACATCACCATATCTCGCGATCATATTAAAATAAAATATGGCACGGTAAAAACGTGCAATACCTACAAAGTGTTTAATGGTTGCGGGATCTCCCTGAACCTGTTGAAGGTTGTTGAGCATGTAATTAATGGTACGCAGGTTTTTCCAGTCCCATCCGCCAACATTTGTTGCATTGATTTTTCCCCTGATCATGTTATCCAGTTCGCTGCCACCTAAGTTTACAGAGATGTTATCCGAAAAGAGATCATTTGTACTTGGGCCGAACATGCCGTAAAATCCATTGCTATAGGTTTCCAGATCGGCAGTAGTTTTAAAAAACTGGTTGGGGGTAATGGTGGTTTCGGGAATCCGGTCTAAAAAATCCTTTTTACAACCTGCCAAAGTTCCTACAATCAATATAAATAGGAAAATATGAATGTTATATTTTTTTTTCATCTGTTTATTATTAGAAATTAAAGTTCAGGCCAAATGAATAGGTGCGTTGAAAAGGATAAAGATTACCGTCCAGTCCTTCAGGATCGAGCTTTACTTTAAGGTTAGAGTGTTCGAAAAGGTTCTCACCACTCACATAAAAATGCACATTCTCCAGCTTTGCCTTTCTCAAAAAGCTTTTAGGCAGGGTATAACCCAAAGTGATATTCTTTACCCTGAGGTAAGAAGCATCCTGTAAGAAACGGGTATTCGGTATGCCAAGCTCCTCTCCGGTATCTTCAGCTGCATAGGCTTTTATCCTCGGAAAATAAGCATTCGGTGTTTCCGGACTCCAGTGATCGAGGTTTTGCACAGTTACATTAGTCCAGGGCTGCGCGTAAATACCCCAGAAATAGATATTGCTTCCTGCAGCATACCAGTCTCTTTTACCCACTCCCTGTATAAATACCCTTAAATCGAAACCTTTCCATGCGCCCGATAAATCAATGCTGTATGGCAATCTGTTTCGGTTATTGCCAAGTTTGTAATAATCGCCCGGGTTACCTACTGTTTCGTTCCCAAAATCAACTTTATCATCCCCGTTGCGGTCTTTAAACTTCATATCCCCTACAAAATACTGGTAACGCTGATCGTCGGTACCTACGGCAGTTTGGTTGGCGTGATTTTTCAGTTCATCTGCATTCTGGAAAAAACCTTCCGACTCTAATCCCCAGATCTCACCGATTTCCATTCCTTCATAATAGTCGCTTAGCAGTTTATTTGGATTATCGAAACGGGTGATGTAAGACCAGCTATCACTTACGGCAAGCACCACGTTGTAAGTAAGCGGAGAACCACCTAACGTCAGCTGATCTTTCCAGCCCAGTTTCAGCTCCCAGCCCTTTGTTTTTAAATCGGCGGCATTTGCTGTTGGAGAACCCGTACCAAAAACACCTGGCAGTGGTTTCCCGGGTACCAGCATATTCTTGGTAAAACGGGTATATCGGTCTAAATTAAGTTCAAGCCTGTTTTTAAAGAAACTCATATCAAGACCAAGATTAATAGTTGATACTTTCTCCCAGGTAAAATTACTTGAAATTGCCGCAGGCGGACTCACATAAGTAGGTTGTGAACCGCCCAGTATCTGGCTTGTTTTGCCACTGCTCATCTTGGCCAGATAATCGTATTCGTCGGCAGCTGCCTGATTACCCAGAATACCATAAGAACCTCTTACCTTAAACATATCCATTGACAGCGCTTTTTTAACAGGTGCAAAAAACTGCTCCTGTGAGATCATCCAGCCTGCAGAGGCAGAAGGCACAAATGTCCAGCGTTTGCCGGGTGCAAAACGGGAAGAGCCATCATAACGGCCATTCAGTTCCAACAGGTAACGTTCCTTGAAATTATAATTGAGGCGATAGAAAAGCCCCTGAACAGCCCATTCGGCAACAGTTTCGGTTACGGTTTGATCGCCTGTAGCCAAATTAAGCGAAGGAAGTCCATTAGAAATCAGTTGTTTGCGCGAAGCCAAAAACCGTGCATTTCTAAATTGTTCCTGATTATACCCTACTAATCCTGAAATAAAGTGATCGCCCAATTGTTTATGCGCCTGGGTGTACAGATTTATTACATTGTATTTCACATTACCATTTTGGTCTGTAGCAGAGGTGGAAGTAGACAAGGGGGGCGCAAGATTTGGTCCTGTTTTATAAGGGACAGGGATTTCATACGACTTACCTAAACTGTCTACTCTTCTAAATGTCGCATCTCCCTTTAAACTCCATACATTCTTGACCAAAGACGCGTCAAAAGAAAAAGTGGTCTGTACCGTATTGGTACTCATGGTTTTTCTGCCTCCTTCTTGCACCGCACCCAGCAATGATGCGCCTGCTGCCGTCCACGAACCATCAGGGTTACGGGGAATATCGGTAACATTGGTACGGTTAATATTCCAGAAGTAATTGCCATCAATAAATGTTGGCGCTTCATAAAAGGTGGAGGTTAACATCGTATTGTTCGAAATGGTCAACCATTTGGTCACATTCAAATCTACCTTTCCCCTCAAATTATAGATGTTATTGTCTTCATCCGCCTTGCGGATCATTCCTTTCTGCTTATAATAATTTGCAGAGAGATAATAACTTACCTGATCGGCCTTTTTAGAGATATTTATACCTACATTATAGGTTGGTGCCGATTGCTCGTAAGCTTCCTTTAACCAATCGGTAGAGCCAATATAAAACCATTTGTTCGGGTCGGTAGGGTCGGCGATTACATCCGGTCTTGATGGATCCAGCGAACGTAACCTCGCTGCTTCTACCAGTGCGGCACTATAAGCAGGGTTGTACAAAGGAAAGGCCGCTTCATTTTTCAACTTTAATACCTCATAAGGATCAGTAACCACTTCAGGAAGTTTGCCCACTGTACGGTAAGCCATGTAACTGTTTACCCCGATATTGATCTTACTGCTTTTTGCGGATCGGGTAACGATCAAAACCACTCCAAAAGGTGCTCTTGCGCCATATATCGCCGAAGCGGCGGCATCTTTCAGCACCGACACACTTTCTATATCTGCCGGGTTAAGGGTTAACAAGTCGGATGCACTAAAAGGAACATTATCGACCAAAATCAACGGAGCACCACTGCCATTAATGGAAGCAAAACCCCTTACATTAAAATCAGGTGCGGTATTTGGCCGGCCATTGGCAATAGAAATATTCAGATTGGGGATCAATCCCTGTAAACCCTGACCAACATTAGCAATCGGCCTGTTTTCCAGTTGTTTTGAACTGATGGCATCTACAGCACCGGTTAAATTGGCCCTTTTCTGCGTGCCATAGCCCACTACTACCACATCTTCCAGATCGGCCATATCGGGCTGGAGATTAATATTTAGCAAACCATCTTTTGAAACCGGTACCTCTCTGGTTTTATAGCCCAAATAAGAAACCACCAATATTGCTCCTTCATCGGGCACACTGAACTTAAAGTTGCCATTTTCATCTGTTTTATGATATGTCTTAGTCCCTTTTATCAGGATGGAGGCATTGGGCAGGGAAATTCCTTTTTCATCCAACACCTTTCCGGTAATTTCTATGGAACGGAAAATATTGATCACTTTTTCGAACAAAGACAACGGCCTTGATTTGATGATTATCGTTTTCTCATCGATGGCATAAGTAAGGTCTTTACCTTCGAAACATTTCGACAATACTTCATCTAAGGAAGCATTGTTAAATTTCGCGTCAATGGTTTTACCGGTTTGGAGTTTATCGGCTTCCCATAGCACATTATAGCCGGTTTGTTTCCGGATGGCTCTGAAAACCTGTTTAATGGTGATGTTTTTTTGGACCAAAGAGAGGCTCTGGGCATTGCTTGTTGTCGCACTTACCTGAAGCAGGCAAGTAACCATCAAAACTATTATGAGTTTCATTACACGCAAAAATTTGGTCACGCAGGATCGATACCTGCAAAATATATTAGCAGAATTTGTATACATTTGTTCGTTTGTTTTGGTTAAAGGTATTCTATCGCAATAGTGTATCTGAACTGAGCCAAAGCATTCCCGGTTATGCCGGTTAAGGGTCAGTAATGTTCGTAGCATTGCTGACTTTTTTTTGGACTGCAGTCTTATGATTTTATTTCATCACCACAATCCTCCTTCCTTCGATCTTAAAGTGAACTGACCCTGTTAATTCTATTTTTTTAAGTACTTGTGATACATTGCCAAAGCGCGACACGGTACCACTAAATTTCTTTGTTTTTAACCCGCTGTCTTTAAATTCGACCTCTACATCATACCATCTGGCCACCTGATGCATGATACTTTGCAGGTTTTCATCATCAAACATAAAAAATCCTTCCTTCCAGGCCAGCACCTGTTCGGTATCCACTGTAGCCACGTTAAGCACCGAAGCATTTAGTGTAGATTGTTCGCCTGGTTTAATGATTCGGGCAGGTACAGCCATTCCATTGCTTGGTAGCGGACGTACCGCTACCGATCCTTCCAACAGGGTTGTTCTGGTATTGCCTTCTTCTTCATAGCTATTGATATTGAAATGCGTACCCAGTACTTCCACTTCCTGCAAGTTGGTTTTTACCACAAATGGCAATCGCTTTCCATTGATTGTTCTTTTGGCTACTTCGAAATAAGCTTCGCCTTTAAGTTCTACCTCACGCTGAGCAGTGGCAAACTGCGCCTGATAACGCAGTGAGGAACCTGCATTTAACCAAACTTTGGTTCCATCGGGCAAACTGATCTGATATTGACCTCCCCTGGGAGTTTCGATGGTATTAAAACTGGTTATAGGAGCGCTTTTCCGGGTCGATTTAAGTGCGTCCGAAACAGTATATACCAATTGTCCATCGGCCGTTTTCGAAATGCTTACCCCGGTTTGATCGGCTATTTTCCCATTTTGCGCATCATCCAGGGCAATCCGTTTTCCATCGGCTAGTGTTAGGAAAGCTTTATTTCCGCCAGGGGCAATATCGTGATGTGCAAAATCTGTTGTTGATTGTACAGGAGTATTTGTGGTATTAACCCAATGGTACAAACCAACACTCAGCATAACCAACACCGCTGCAGCTGCCGCCCATCTGTAGTAGGGCACTAGCTTTCTGGTTTTATTGTTTTCCTGTGTTATATTCTTCCATATCGATTTCTGCAATTCTCGATAATCTGGTTCTGTTTGAAATGCTGGTGGATTTTCAGTTTCCTTCAAATACCAGGATTCTATCAGATCGGTCTCTTCGGGGCTGCAGTTACCCTCCAGGTATTTATTAAGTAATGTCTGAGCGCGTTTATCCTCCATAGGGTTTTCCTCAATTGGTCAAATGTATGGTTATGACCGTTTGCTCGCCCTTAGGGAGTAGATGAAATAAAAAAAAATTAAAAAATTAAAAAGAAAAGCGTTCCAAGCTTTAAACGAAGGATTTTTAAGGCGTTTGCCATCTGTTTTTTCACCGTCTTATCTGAAATTTCCATTTGGGTGGCAATTTCACGGTGAGAGAGATGCGATCTCCGGCTGAGTTCAAATACTTCCCTCATTTTTGGAGGCAACATCGATACTTCATGCTCAATCCGTTTGGCCAGCTCCCGGTCGCGCACCAGATGATCGGTAGTATTGTTCTCTTGTTTGATAAATTCGGTTAAAGAATTTAAATAATTGCTTTTTACCTTTCCGCGCTGAAAAAGCTTAAGAATACTGTTCCGGGTAGCGGCATATAAAAAAGAGGAAAGAGATATCTGTATTTCCAGGGTTTCGGCCTTCGACCAAAGCATTACAAAAACATCCTGTACCACATCTCTTGCTTCCTCATCATTCTGGAGTATCCTTCGTGAATAACGGAAAAGCATGGCCCAGTACCTTTCGTAGAGTATGGCATACGCACGATGATCCCTTTCCTTCAACAAAAGAAAAAGTTCGTCATCAGTGTACAGATTATATTTGGCCATTACTCCAACTAATTTTTTTTCTACAAAAAAACCATTTAGATTTTAAAGATACAATTCTTCCTATATTATCAATTTGTTAAGCTGAAAATTATTCAGCTATCGATGAAAATGGCAGGATGCTTAAATCACCACCACATCATGGTAAGTAAAACATTAGATATAAAAACACCTCTCATTGCCTTCATTGGCCTACAATCGCTAAATATTCCTATATTGCCGCATTAAGGCAGAAACATGAAAGAAACGGACGAGATAATCCAGCTGATCAGAGAATTTGAAAAAAGAGAATCAGATCTGCGCTTAGATAATGAACAGCTTACGCGTTTGAATTCAGCTTTAAGGCTTGCTGAAGAGAAAAGTGCGATATTAAATTCCATCGTCAGCACATCAGACGATGCCATCATCAGTAAAAATCTGGAGGGCATCATTACCAGCTGGAACGAATCGGCTTTCCGTATTTTCGGCTACACTGCAGAAGAAATTATTGGTGTTTCAATACTCAAACTTATCCCTGCCGACCGCCAGCACGAGGAACCCATAATCCTGGAGCAGTTAAAGCGAGGTGTCCGTGTAGACCATTTTGAAACCAGGCGCATGAGAAAGGATGGAACGCTTATCGATGTATCCCTCACCATCTCACCAATCCTGAATGCTGAAGGCAAGATCATTGGACTTTCCAAGATTGCCAGGGATATTACCGCGCAAAGAGCTGCAGAGGTAGATAGCGAAAGGCTTGCGGCAATCATTGCCTCTTCCGACGATGCGATCATCAGCAAAGACCTGAATAGTATCGTTACGAGCTGGAATGGATCTGCGTGCCGCATCTTCGGTTATACGGCCGACGAAATGGTGGGCAGTTCGATTTTAAAACTTATTCCGCCCGACAGGCACGACGAGGAGCCTAAAATCCTAGCTGAACTAAAAAAAGGCAACAGGGTGGAACATTTCGAAACGGTCCGTATGAAAAAGGATGGCACATTGATCCACGTGTCACTTTCCATTTCGCCCATCAAAGACAGATCGGGAAAGGTTATCGGACTTTCAAAAATAGCCCGAGACATTACAGAGAAAAAACTTACAGAGAAAAAAAAGGATGAGTTTATCGGCTTTGTAAGCCACGAACTCAAAACACCATTAACTTCTCTCCGCTCCTATATCCAGGTGGCCCTGCATAAATCGAAAGGGGAAAACCACGACTTTATCAGTCATGCCCTAACTAAGGCCGAGCAGCAGACCAAAAAGATGGAAAACATGATCAGCGATTTCCTGAATATATCCAGGTTTGAAGATGGTCAGATGAAACTAGAGGTTTCAAGCTTTGATCTTACCTCATCCATACACGCCTGTTTAGAAGACGCAAGGGTAAGCAGTTCCCGACACCAGCTCAGCTACCAGGGTGAGAAACATGCCATGGCCATGGGTGATATCGAAAAGATATCCTTAGTGCTCACCAACCTGATCAGCAATGCGCAGAAATACTCTCCTGAGGGTGGTGCGATCACCATCTCTTGCGATAAAACAGAACATGGCTTCATCGTCAGCGTGAAAGATCAGGGAATAGGGATTTCTAAAGAAGACCAGAAAAGTATGTTCCAAAAATTCTACCGCATTAAATCCGAAAAAACCAGGTTTATCAGCGGCTTTGGGATTGGCCTATACCTCGCCAGTTCCATCATTAACATGCATGGTTCAGCTATCCACGTTGAAAGTACTGTGGGACTGGGATCCATATTTTCTTTTTCCCTTAAAGCTGCAGAATAAGGATTACCAGCCGATGCCATAGTCTTCTCCATGGTTGCTCGATCCGCCTTGCAGGCTACCATGTTTCCAATCGAAATAAATGGCATTGATCGGGCCACTGGTGCGATCTGAAAAACTGAGGATATAGCCCATTTTTTTCAGTTCGTCGCGCACGGTTTCTTTTGTATTGGTATTTAATAAGATCTGCCCGGGTTTAGGTTCCCTGTCGCTGGTTTTAGTGCCCCCCAGGGAAAGCCAAAGTTGGTTGGTATTAAAGTTGGCCGCCTCAGTTGCCTTTTGAACCGTCATGCCAAACTCGGCCATGTTTAGGAAAAACTGCAATAAATTCTGATCCTGTGTATCCCCACCCTGGACCGCAGCCGAAACAAATGGTTTACCATCTTTCAAAAATAAAGATGGTGATAAGGTTACCCTTGGCCGCTTGCCCGGTGCCACAACATTAAAAGGATTTAAAGTAGAATCCAAAACAAAACTTTGCATCCGCTGGCTCATGCCCAATCCTGTATTACCCGCAATGCAGGCCGGCAGCCAGCCTCCACTCGGTGTAACCGATACTACCCAACCTTCTTTATCGGCTGCCTCTATAGAAGTTGTGCCTCTCCATAAGCGGTCTTCGTAAACTTCTTTGGGTGTATTATTACCCAAATCGTGTTTTGGGGCAAAGTTTCTTTTGGCCGTATCCAGTTCAAAACCCCTGCTTTTTAACAGATTCAAATAAGGGTTTTTCTTTCCTTCAAAAAGATAAGGATCTCCTGGGCCGATATGCTCATCGTTCTTATCCAGGCGGATCAGCGATGCCCTTTGTTTTGCGTATTCCTTACTCAACAGCCCCTTCATGGGTTCGGCAGGTGTTTGCCCAGGATCTCCATAATAAAAATCACGATCTGCAAAAGAAAGGTTCATGGCTTGATAAACCGTGTGAATGTATTTTGAGCTATTGTAGCCCATTGTTTTTAAATCAAAATTTTCCAAGATATTTAAAGCCTGGAGTAAAACAGGGCCTTGTGTCCATTGTTTTAATTTGTATACTTCAATGCCTTTATAATTGGTGCTTAAGGCATCCTCTTCTACCGGCTTCCATTTGGCCAGATCATCCATGGTGATTAAGCCCCCTTGTTCCTTACTTCCACGGACAAACTCCTGCGCAATATCGCCTTTATAAAAACGATCGTAAGCCGCCATTAATGCCTCCTGACGGGATTTACCCTTTTTCAATGCGGCTTTCTCTGCATCAACCATTTTGGTTAAAGTGGCAAGCAGATCTTTTTGAATAAAAACCTCACCTGCCTCAGGAGCTTCACGTTTCTCACCTGCATGTGGCAATAAAACCTTTTTGCTGTAAGGCCAGGTTTTGATCATTTCTTTATCGCGTTCTATGGTATTTGCGGCCTGTGCTTCAATGGCATAACCCGCTGCCATGTGCATGGCTGGCGCTAAAACCTGTCCTAAACTCATGCTGCCATATTTACTCAACATAAAAATGAGTCCGCCCGGGGTGCCAGGTGTAGTTGCCGCCAATGGTCCATATTCTGGCGGAAAATTATAGCCTTTACTTTTAAAAAACGCTACTGTAGCTCCGGTTGGCGCCACACCCATGGCATTGATTGCAATAACCTTTTTCGTTTTAGGATTGTAAATCAGCGCCTGTGTTTCTCCTCCCCAACTTAAGGTATCCCACATGATGCAGGTGGCGGCCAGCATGGCACAAGCTGCATCAACGGCGTTACCACCCTGTTGGAAAATCATCGATCCGGCAGTGGCAGCCATTGGCTTACCCGTGATAGCCATCCAGTTGTTGCCATAAAGCATTGGTTTTTGCGTAGGTTGTGCAAATAAACTATCGATAGACAGAAATAGTACAAAAAATAAGGCTAGATTCTTCATGATTCTAATATAAGAAAATATAGCATCAGAATTGGGCGGTATCTGTCCCTCACTCCCTATTCCGCACAGTTAAACAAGCTTGTTACAAACCTGGCCACTAGTCGGATAGTTGCCTGCGCCATCTGCCCATAATTGCTGTTTTCTTGGAAGGAGAATATCCATCCTGCAACAATTAAAAACTAAAAGCCTGTTTGTGATGTCTTTATCTAAAAATAATCGTTTTCTTTTTCCCGATTATATTATACCTTAAAAACTAAGCCGTACCTTTGCAAAAAATTATTACAATGAATAATATTACGCCATACCCAGTCTTAGAATACGTTGTTAACGTCATCAAGAACACGATCAGTGACATTAAAACCGAATATACTGCAGCAGATGCAGCCACCCTGAAGGACGGCAACGATACCATTGATTTAGTACAGCGCATGGATGAAACGGGAAAAACTGCCACAATTTTTATCAAAGATCCTAAAGACATCATCTTTAGCGAAGACTTATTTCCAGAGCTAAATGATTTACAGAAAAGCGCCAAAGGAAAAGCTATCCCTGAACTAAAGGATGCTACGGTGATCATTAATGATCTGAATATAGAAACCCATATCATTTTCCAGGCAGTAAAAGACTTTTTTGATGAGTTAAGCAGCAGTTACGAATTTGGCAAAACCGTTGAAAAAGAAGCCAACATTACCAAAAACACTTATAAATTCGGAAGCCATTTCTTTGGTTTAACGGTGATCAACGAAAAAGACACCATTATTGTTAAAACCGGATTTCAGGCCTCAACAGACGCGGCCATCAAAAAGATTATTGAAAATGATGCACTAAAAGTGCAAAATGCAGCGATCAAAATGTTTAAAGCTGGTAAATAACCATTAAAAAAGGTTATATCTTAAATACAGCAGTGCCATAATACACGATTGTCATCCTGAGCTTGTCGAAGGACCCTTTTAAATCCCGTTAAGGTATTTCGGCAAGCTCAACATGACAATTCGAATCACTTAGTTATTCGCCATTTTCTCCTGCTCAGCGGTATAGCGCGCGCCGGTATCCGGATATTTTTTAAGCAGTTCATCAATGGTAGTCAAATCGGCAGGTGTAAGGTTTACATCCACGGCGCCGGCATTATCCTTTAAATATTTGGTTTTCTTGGTACCAGGGATAGGGATAATGTGCTCACCTTGACTTAAAACCCACGCCAGCGCAATTTGGGCTGGTGTAACATTTTTCGATTCCGCTATTGCTGCAAAACCTTCTGCCAGTTTCTTATTGTTTTCGGCATATTGCTCCTGGTAACGTGGCAGTCCCTTTCTAAAGTCGTTATCTCCAAGTGTACTTACATCAAGCGTATTGGTTACCAATCCACGGGCTAACGGGCTGAAAGGAACAAAAGAAATCCCCAATTCTTTTGTTAAGGGAAGGATTTCAGTTTCTACATCTCTTGTTAAAAGTGAATACTCACTTTGCAGTGCAGCTATCGGGTGTACGGCATGTGCTTTTCTAATGGATGCAGCTGAAGCTTCAGACAGGCCAAGATATCTTACCTTTCCCTCTTTAACCAATTCGGCCATAGCCCCTACCGTTTCTTCGACAGGTACATTTGGATCTACCCGGTGCGCATAATACAAATCGATATGATCGGTACGCAGGCGTTTCAGGCTTTGCTCTACTGCTGTTTTAAGATACGCAGGCGATCCGTCAAAAGCTCTGGTCTTCTGATCATCCCATCTGAATCCAAATTTCGTGGCGATAAAGATCTTATCCCTGTTCGGTACTAAAACCTGCGATACCAATTTTTCATTTTCGCCCTGGGCATAAATATCGGCAGTATCCCAAAAATTAATGCCCAGCTCGATGGCCAGATTTAAGGTGGCCAATGATTCCTGATCATCTGGTTTGCCATAAGCATGATTCATGCCCATGGTACCCAATCCTATCGCTGATAACTGTTCGCTGGTATTTCCTAATTTTCTATATTTCATAACCTATTGTTAAAAGATTAATCTTTGTTTTTATGATACAAATTTAAATAGAAAGCGTAGGTAGTAAATTACCAAATTCAAACGAATGCTTATGCGTTTCAAATAACACTAACAATAATCCCCCGGGATTCTGAGCCTTAATTACATTGTGACCTGCAATTTTAAACAGGTGTCAGTGCCACAAGTTCCATTTCCTTTTCCTTCCCCCTCAACTTAATTGCCCCAAATATTTTTGCAGTATAATCTCCGCTTAAGTGCAGTTCTTTAAGCAGTTCTGTCGAAACCAGCATCTCCTGATTAAATTCCTTACACATATTTTGGATCCTGGAAGTGGTATTGAGTACATCTCCCGAATAGGTAATATCACGTTTTATGATACCAACTTCCCCGGCAATCACCCTACCGCAATGGATGCCCGCTTTAAATGAAGGCAGCAGGCCATATTTACTGATATATTTCGCTTTTAGTATGAGAAGCTGAGTCTTAATATCAAAAAAGCAATTGATGCATTTATTGTTGTTCAGTCCATCTTCATAACGCCAGGCGATTACCACCTCATCACCTACATACTGGTATATTTCCCCTCTGTTTTCCAAAATGGGATTGGTAATGTCGATAAAAATATCTTTGAGCAATTCATGATATTTTTTATCACCCAAACTTTCAGCGATTGTGGTTGATGAATTCAGATCAAGAAACATGAAAATCCGCGATTCTTCCCTTGGCGTATTGTACTTTCCACGAATGATGTCCCAGAAAATGCCCTGTCCAAATTTACTGTTGATCTGAAGCATCAACTGGGTGATGGAAACCACGATGGCCCAGGCCAGGCCATTTTTAAGAAACCGGTGCGGATCGCCAAATGAAAGCAGACTCAACACCTCGTTCACCAGTAGAATGATGCAGATAAAACATCCGGCAACAATTAAAAGGGTGTAACCATAAGGTTTATCGTTGTACTTCTCGTTTACAAAAAATACCAAAAGACTCCCTCCAATCAATGCCGCTGTAAAACCGATGCCCGCATTTAAAATTATGGAAGCCAGCAGGGAATAACCGGGCGCTGGCCCCAATGATTTTCTGGTATGTAATACCAGATCCTCAAAAACAGCAATGATTACCCCAATCACCATCCAGGAGATGACGATAATCAGCAATTGTTGAAATTTCTGTAGCGTTCGGCGATTGATTTTTGTTAACATCCTCACGTTATTCAAAATACTAAGCCAATACTTGATAGGCTACCACTAAAATAACGAATATTATTAGCTATGCAATCATTTTACTACATCATTAATAAACAAGCTATATACATTGTTTCAGAGCAGTGTAAATAACGCGGGGAATAATCGCCAAAAGATTATCTTTATTGAAGGCTTATCTCCTGATCCTGTCGGTAGAAAAGGCAATGATGTATTCGGCTCCCGGCAGCACATCCATAAAAAGGCTCGATACTTTAACCTTAGGCTGTGCCTTTAAATTTAGCATCAGGCTTGTAGAGAACTCTTCCATTACCTTAGGATCAACCCTTGTTGAAACCGTTGGCGAATAGTTTCGTTCGATTTCCGTTTTTACCGCTTCACTCACCTGGCGCAAGGTCCAGCTTTCATCTTTACGGATGCCATTTTCGTCGTTGGCATTGTTCAAGTGGTATAAAAATACTTTTGCCTCTAAGGCTATGTCATCATTTTTCATATTCATTTCATAAGATGCCTTTCGGCAATAATTAATTAAGGGAAACGGTTAATCGGTCGTTCCCAGTTTTTTAAGGTGTGAAAGATGTGAAATAAATGCATTCAACATCGTTTTATGCTCCAGATAGGAAACGCCAAACTCCCTGCAGGTCTCCTTCACAAATTCATTGATTTTCGGATAATGGATATGGCTGATGCCCGGAAACAGATGGTGTTCTACCTGAAAATTAAGTCCGCCAAGGAAAAAATATGCCAGCTTACTCCTTGTGGCAAAATTTGCCGTAGAGGAAATCTGATGAACCGCCCATTCATTCTGGATCCTGCCATTAATATTATCAGGAAAGGAAGTCCCTTCTACCACATGCGCCAACTGGAACACTATACTCAGGGTAAATCCGCAAACTACTGCTGCAATCGTAAAACCGATCAAAGCCTTGCCCAGGCCCAGCATCAGGATGGGGAGTAATAAATAAACCGAAAGGTATAACAATTTAGTGGTCCAGAAGATCAGGTGTTCTTTCACATCAAGTTTGATCTTTTTACCGTTTTTGCCCATCTTTCCCGAAAAGTATTTCTCAAAATCCTGGTAAAGAATCCAGGCAATATAAGAAACGCCATACAACAGGATCCAGTAATATTGCTGGAAACGATGGTGCCTCTTTCGCTTTTGCTCTTCGTGCATACGCATAAACTTGATATCAATATCATGGTCCATGCCGTCGATATTGGTATAGGTATGGTGGTCGATATTGTGTTTCTGTTTCCAGAAATGGATAGTTCCGCCCATGATATTGAGCGAATAGGCAGAAACCGCATTGATCCATTTGTATCTGGAAAAACTCCCGTGCCCGCCCTCATGCATTACATTAAAGCCAATGGCCGCCAGGTTTGCCCCGAAAATAGCACAGAGCAGTACGGCAATACTCCAATGCGGAGAAAAGAAAACCAGGATAAAATAAATGGCCATGGCCGAAAGAACAAGTCCTAAACCCTTAAAAAAAAGTACAGGACCGCCGTTTTTACTTTTTCCGGTATCCAAAAAATAAAGATTCACCTTTTCCTTTAAAGATTTAAAAAAGGGAGTTGTAGTGGATTCGAAAGATATTTTTGTCATGAGATCAGTTTTAACACCTGCCCTCTGAATACACAGAAGGATTCCTGTTGCGTGCTAAAACAAAAAGAATGCGCCTCTCGGGCGCGTGTGATTATAAAACGTAAATATACGCATAATATTGTTATTACTTCTTTTTTGATTTGCATCTGGAAGACGGTTTAAGTTCACCGCACAAAATTTGATTTTCTCCATATCATTGTATAAATTGAGGCGCAATATTTATCCTTGAATCACCCCTTATGAAACGATATCTTTTCATCATCCTTTTGGCATGTTCTTTTTCTGTACAGGCACAATCTAACATCAATAGTTACAAATACTTAATTGTACCGGAAAAGTTCAGTTTCCTTAAACAGATTAACCAATACGGGCTAAACACCGAAACCAAAGCGTCGTTTGAGGCGAAAGGTTTTACGGTGTATTTCGACAATGCAGAATTGCCAACAGAAATCGCGACCGATAGATGCAAGGCTTTAACCGTAGATATTTTAGAGAAAAACTCCATGTTTGTAACCAACCTTACTTTAGTGCTCAAAGACTGTAAGGGCACGGTGGTACTCAAAGGCAAGGAAGGCAAAAGCAGAGAGAAAGAATACAACACCTCTTATAATGCCGCATTAAAAGAAGCTTTTGCTTCCATCAGCGATTTCCATTATGTAGCAGGCAGCACCGTTGAAGTTGCTACCCCAGCGCCCACAGCAGCAGCGCCAATACCAGCTCCGGAAACTAAAGCAGTAACAGCGCCTGCCAATCAACCTGTTGCTACCGAAATTAAACAACCCGAAGGGCTGTTATACGCACAAGCCATAACCAACGGTTACCAGTTGATTGATGCAGCACCGAAGATTGTACTTACTTTATTAAAAAGTTCTGTAGCCGATTACTTTATCGCGAATAATGGGAGTGTTAATGGTATCGTATTAAAAAAGAACGGAAATTGGTTTTTCGAATACTATAAAAACAATGCGTTGGTTTCCGAGCAGTTATCAATCAAATTTTAAAATCTTTCTCAGCTGCAGTTCTGATCAACCAATATTGAAAATCATTAAAAACATAAGGCGCTCGCTTAATCGAGCGCCTTATGTTTTTCACCCCAGCTTTCGAGCTGTTTGATAATGGTCTTCAATTCGTAACCGATTGGGGTTAATTCGTATTGGTGATTTTGTTTTCCTCCAGTTTTCGCAACTGCAGCGTCAGCATCAGCTCGGTAATGGCAGGCAGTTTTTTTCAGTTCACCAAACCTGAGTTTTCCATTAATCAGCCAGGAACAAATGGCCAATGCCCACTGCCCGCCAATTATATAAATATCCTTTGGAAGAACTCACCCGCCCCTACGGGCTTTCCTTTGAATATGTTAAGGCAACATACAGACCCCTGTTTCCTTACTATGGCATTGAATACAATTCTTCAGAGGAATGGGTTGAGAAAAGTGTTCCATTGTATCTTGATTTTCTCGACGCTTTGTAAACTGTTAGGCCTCTATCAATATTTAAGCATTTTCCTCTTCTAATTCTACAGCTATAGGCCAGTCAACCGCTATGTTGGTTAATGCATGTAAGTAATTGGTAATGATCTTATCCCCGATTACCATAGTAACATCTACCAAGCTACCTCTGTTATAACCAGCAGCGTAAAAATTTTCTAATAATCCGGGATCAACATGTCCCTTGCCCAAAACAATAGCTTTAACCAATTTGGCCAAGGCATCAAGTTTGCTATCAAATGAAATGTCTGCTTTCCTGATCTCCAAAATCTGTTCGTCGTTAAATCCGTTCATCCTGGCAAAAGCAGTATGTGCACTTAAACAGTATACACATTCGTTCAGTTGACTTACAACAAGGTTAATTACCTCGCGCTCCTTCGCACGTAAAGAACTTTTGCCATTCTGCAAACTAAGGTAATTACCCAGAGCATATTCTGAATGTGCAAAAACAGCATAAAGATTAGGCACAAAGCCAACCATACCTTCGAGATTGGTAAAAATAGCCTGATTTGCAGGTGAAATGTCTTGTTTTACTGGGATTGGGAAATTTTCCATGATGATTTATTTAAATGATTACTTGTTTTTTTATAAGGATAAAGGTCTTAGGTTTTTCACTGGCAAAGAATGTACAGATTTCCCGAAGATTTGTAATTAATGCCCGCTCTTTTCAACGCAGCAAAAAAGATTGCGATATTGCAGAATTAAATTAAGGTAAAATGAAATTTCAGTATCTGCAAAATCTCACACGGGGAGAATTTAGGCTAACCTTAAACGAAGCTCAACTCGACCGGCTATTTTTTCAGCGGGATCGGCAAGATAAATTTTTAACCATTGCCTGGAACAGAGGAACTACCCAGCAAATTATGATTGACGGTGTAGGTTACGAATTTCCAGCGCAGAGCATTATTCCGCTGGTAGTAAGCCAGTCTTTTAGCTTTGAGAAACCAGAACAGATTGTAGCCTGGCAGTTTAATCGTAATTTTTATTGTGTGGTAGACCACGATAAAGAAGTAAGCTGTGTCGGTCTTATCTTTTACGGTTCATCCGGCAATATGTTTATCAATTTAGATGAGGCCCATCAGCGCAAGATCGATTCACTGCTCGAAGTATTTGCAGATGAATTCGGTACTACCGATAATATTCAACTGGATATGCTGCAAATGTTATTAAAGCGTTTGATTATTATTATTACCCGTCTTGCTAAACAGCAATATGTTCCTACTCAATCCATAAGCGATGATAAACTTGATATCATACGCAATTATAACCTTCTTGTCGAAAATAATTACCGGAAACACCATACAGTAAGTTTTTACGCCGGTGAATTAAACAGGTCAGCTAAAACGCTGTCCAATGTTTTCGCCCTTTATGGACATCAATCCCCCTTAACCATCATCCGCGACCGTTTGCTGCTCGAAGCCAAAAGACTATTAATGTATACCGACAAATCAGCCAAAGAAATTGCCTACGAACTGGGGTACGAGGATGCTGCTTACTTTAGCGGCAATTTTAAAAAACAGACCGGTTATGCACCGACCGATTTTAGGGCCGCCAAAATGGCTCCGATGCTCCAGGTTTGAGTGAGCCGGAATATGATTAGGCATAGCGCACATTTCTATAATTTCGGCATCTTTCATGTATCGCTCAGGATAATTTTATTAATTTTGATTGATATAAATCCGTATACTACCTGTTCATCCTATGAAAATTAAATCGTTATTCTATTTCCTCTTTTTGCCGCTCTTCTCGTTTGCTCAAAACGTACACGAACCTGATGAAACGCCAAAAGAATGGTCTGCACCTTATACTCCTTTCCGTATTGCTGGCAATGTATACTATGTTGGTACCGCCGACCTGGCTTGTTACCTGATTACCACTTCAAAAGGAAACATACTCATCAATACCGGCTTAAGCTCATCAGCAGAACAGATCGAAAAGAATGTAAAAACACTGGGTTTTAACTTTAAGGATATCAAAATCCTGCTTACCACACAGGCACATTACGACCATATGGGTGCCATGGCAGCAATCAAAAAACTTACCGGTGCAAAGATGATGGTTGATGAAAAAGATGCCCAGGTAATGCGCGACGGTGGCCGGTCGGATTATGCGCTGGGCGGCAAGGAAAGCAGTTATACGCCTGTTGTTGCCGATCGTTTACTAAAAGATGGCGATCGTATCCAGCTGGGTAACACCACCATCACCATGCTGCACCACCCCGGACATACCAAAGGATCATGTAGTTTTGTGTTGAACACCAGGGATGAAAAACGTAGCTTTAAAGTGCTGATCGCCAATATGCCAAGCATTGTTACCGATAAAAAGTTTTCGGAAATACCAGCCTATCCTGAAATTGAAAAGGATTATGCCTATACCTTCCAATCACTAAAAAAACAAACCTTTGATATCTGGCTATCCTCACACGCCAGCCAGTTTAACCTTCAGAACAAACACAAAGCCGGCGATGCCTATAACCCTTCAGCATTTATAGACCGTAAGGGTTACGATGAAACATTAGGAGCACTTGAAGCGGCTTACAATAAGAAGATTGGCAAACAATAATCTATGTTAATTCGATTGCCACTGAAGGCGCCGAATCCCCAGGCTAAAGTGTCGTCCTGAATCATTATTCGTCATCCTGAACTTGTTTCAGGATCTTTCCAGCCTTGTTTTGACTGTAAACACAAACGCGTCTAGCGCTTCATAAACGAAACATCAATTAATCTATCATCGGGAGTGGAGTCGACGCTATATCTACAATTTATATTTCAAATCAAAAGAAGAAAAAACAGCCTCTTCGCCAGGCGCTCCCTTGAAATGAAGTCCAATACGTGGACTTCTGTCCCATTGCGGAAGAAAATCTGTTGTCACTTTTTCTTCGGTCTTCAAACTTTCCCAGTCTTTGCTTCCCTGTTTGAAAAACACCTGAACGCTTTTATCCGGCATCACCTTCATTTTCAAGGCTATGGCTGTGTTGGCTTCCAGCTGAACTGATGCGCGCACTTTACGCTCCTTGGCCTGAACGGTCCAGAACTCTACCGTATTACCGATTACACCCACACCCAGTGCGGCATTCGCGTCTCCGTAATAAGTAAGTCCTTTTAACGCTTTGTTTGCATTCGACACCACTGTTTCTGCTTCAAAAACAGCCGAAACAGGTCTCCGCGTTAGGGCGACACCTGTTAAGTTAGCCATCATTTTGCCTGATAGATGGAGTTTCCCATCGCCCTGCCAAGCCTGCGTGCCCGAATTCCTGAAATCCCATTGCCAGCCTTTATCCATTAACGGACTTTTGAAAGTCAGTTTCAGGTCCGGGTTTACAGCCGGACCCGATTGTTCTTTAAAAACAGGCCAGCCATTTTTTTCGGGCCAAAGCAGCTCGGCGAGCATGCCCTGCCTGCCCGCAAAAACGGTTGTTTCTTTATTGTAGGCATGGTATAAATAATAAGTTTTTCCATTCTTGGCCGTCACAAAGGTGCCGTGCCCCGAACATTTCCAGAAGTCATTCTCCATCAATAAAGGATTGCCGGGATATAGCTCATATGGTCCGGTGAAGGATTTCGACCGTGCTACCCGCACATTATAATCACATTGTGGCCCACAACAATTGCCTGCAGAGTAAAAAAGATAATAATAACCGTCCTTTTTTAAAATGCTCTGTCCCTCCAGTCCAATCCGCTGATCGTCTTTTAATAGCGAAAAAGGCTGCCCTTCGGTATGTAAACCATCTTTACTGAGTTTAATGCCTAAAATTTCGATCGGCCTGTTGTCCAGTCCATAGGCCTTGAAAGTGATGTACCGAATCCCTTTATCCAAAAAAACAAATCCATCAATGGCTTCCTTGCCATGGTCGATAATCACGCCCTGATCCACAAATCCCCTGTCGGGATATTTGGAGGTGGCCACGCCAATACAGGAAACCAGGTCTTTTTTTCTTCTTGCCGTATAATAGATAAAATAGGTATTGTCATGGTAATCGTATTCGGGTGCCCAGAAAGAGCCTGTTGTCCATTCCGGTGCCTGATCAAACACATAACCCGTCTGTTTCCAGTTCAGCAGATCAGCAGAAGTATAAATCGGGAAATGCGGCGCCCACTCTGAAGAAGTACCTATGGCATAATACTGATTGGAAACCTTAATGATCGAAGGATCAGCAAAATCGCCGGGAATGACCGGATTGATTGCCGTTTGGGCAAATAGCAGGTTTGAAAACAGCAAGGTTTGCACCGTTAGGCACAGCAACAGGTATCGGAATAATCTCATCTAACGAAATTAATCTTAATTGCCATAACTCTATAATGGAAGGGCTATTTTTTTTCTGAATAAAATTGATGGTGCTGGTTTTGATGTAAGTCATGGGCTAACACCAATTATCCCTGGAATCCATTTAAAACAGCCAGGTAAAATCGCTGTGAAAAATTACCGGTTGAGACGGGGTTGGTTCGGACTCAGATGGAGTTGTAACAATCGTAGCCGAACAAAACCCGGAGTAAATCTGTAGCAAATGTTTCCTAATCCTTAATCAGTTTGCTCGGGGTTGGCTTTGATTTCCAGGACATTAAATTATTGCCTGCTGGCATTGCTGGCCGCTAAACGATTTAAAAATAAAATAACGGTCGATTTCCAAAATTTAACCTCACCTTTGCTTGTGGCTTGAAATTTGTGCCTCGTAAGATTATGGAAAACAGCAACTACCCCAAAAAGAAGATCTTAACCCCTTCTGTTGTACACGATGATTTACCAGAGGTTAAAAAACCTGAGCACTTAAGAAAAGTGCCACTAGATCATGATAATGGATTGCCTGAAAATCCGGAAAGAAATTACCACCACGAAGAGTTAAAGAGTGTAACCTCCAGTCATGACGAAATCAGGCATGCGGATGACGACATCTGGAACGGAGAAGACGCCTAAACAAGCTTTTTGAGGGTTCTTTTGAGTGCGTTTTCTATGTTTCAGGCACAACATGGGTGAAAAATGTAGTTTTTTAACCCTTGTATTCTAAATCACCCTGCGCAAAGTCCATTTTAATTGCTTCGTTTTTAAACACTTATTTAAAATCAGAAAAACAGCCTTCAAATAGTTTAAAATATATTTTTACATATTCAACAGAACTTCTATATTTGCAGCTCATTAAAAAATGGGCCTCGGTAGCTCAGCTGGATAGAGCGTCGGTTTTCTAAACCGAGGGTCAGGGGTTCGAGTCCCTTCCGGGGTACGATTAAAGGCTTCTAGTTCAAAACTGGAAGCCTTTTTTGCTTAAATAGATTCAGATTGGGCGTGCAAATGTCGCGATATTATAGATTAATATTTCTTTTCAATCTATCTCTTTCCTTTAAAGAGTAAGTATAGTTTTGATATTCTTCCACTAATGTAATTCTTAGCGCTCATATGCTTAATAAATTAACTTATACTTTAACTGTACCTATTTATCCGGCACTTAAGGACGGATATTTACAAAACCATCAAAACGGACTCCACTACCAAATTCACTTACTGTCTTCACCAATTTTAGCGCATTGAATTTCTTTTTAATTTTGTCAGAGCCCGTGTTTCTGAAAACTTTGAGGCCTGGCACTCTATAGGTATAATCTTCAAAGTCGTCTCCAAATTCATTAAGCACTGTATCATATGGTACAAGCCCAATTTCTTCTACTTTTTTAAAAAGCTTTTTATATTCTTTTTTAACTATTAAAAAGTCGACAGGAGGAAGTATTATTGAAATATGGTTAGGCCAAACACATGCAGTATACAATTGCTCATCTTCTTTGCTTTTTAGAACAAAAAAGCCTGAGACAAACAAATCCTCCGTTAAGCTATTTTGAAAATCGTCTCTATGAAATTGAAACTCCCATAAATAGTCTGACTTTTCAAGCGGCAAATATTCAAAATTTAAATCTATGAACTGATCTAATGTTAATCTATCATTGTGTCTTATCCATTGTTCCTGAAGACATCCTACTGCGAATTTCCTTGGATTGTCCGGGTCGGTTTCGTCTTGTGCGTTTAAAACATAAAGGTCAAGATCTTTTATGAATTTTTCTATAATAGGGAATACTTCATGGCCGAAAAACCTGGGTCTGAAAAAATTAATACTGAAACTAAAATTCAAAGCTTCATACTCTGGAAAATTATCAAATATTTCGATACTTTCTTGTTCTTCTTCTGGCTCGTTCCATTCGAAGAGAAAATAAACTCCTGTATCAGGATTTTCATAAACCCATTGTTTCGGATATTCACTAATGTTATGAACAAGATTATTGGTCAGATATTCTGCTATTTGTTCTTCTGTCTGTTGGCTGTCTTTTCGTTTGTAAAAGTATAAATCGAAGCTCATATTGTTGTGGTATTTGAAGGGAAAGATGATATTAATTTAAGAACTAGAGTTCAATTTTGCTTTAAGCTTGCTTAACACAAAGCATAGTTGACATTCATTTTCAATCTACCAAAACTTCCACCAAAGTTTAGCCTTAGAAATGGCATTTACGTTTACCTGCGCTGTTTTCCTTACCCCTCTTGATTTATCAATCCTCCAAATCGACACCTCTTTTAGCTTAACTCCGTGTGTCTGCTCAAATTGGAGTGCCCTCGTTTGCGCTAGCCTAAACTTGGCTTCTTCCCACATACCAAGTAAATTGTCAAATGATTCTGGCGGAATAGCGGAATCAAGGATTAGCTGGTGTTCATAGCTTTGTTTGCTTACGATTTCAAGTAGTTTATTTTGCATTTCACCACTTGTATGTTCACTTACAAAACGATGTTGAAAGCTAATTCTGTCAGCTATAGATAATACTGGTATCTCAATCAGAGTTGGATCTTGGTTGTCAATTCTTTGTATCTTTTCAATCAACTTATCAATATCTTCTTTACTATACTCAAATTGAAATCCATCATGATCGCCAATAAGTAGGTAGTCTATCACCCCTAAGATGAAAAACTCTTTTTCTCGAGAATCATAGTAAAATGTTTCTGATTCATTGTCGATTGGTATTGTTGAGGCTATAACTAGCCAAACGATGAGCTCATTTGTGGTTTCCATTTATTGTGATGAAGGCTTTCTTATATCCTAAACTAATAATTCGGATAGGTGAATATTGTTGCCAGTTTTTATTTTACCTATAAATGCTGTATAGATATTTATAAACCGCGCTTGTATGATAACCTTAGTCGGCATCTTTATATTGATACTCGTGCCTAATATAGAAATTTTCAGTTTAATAAGATAGATGAGACCGCGATATGTCTCATATAATAAAATACAGAGATTTAGCGAAATTATTGAACTTTAAAACATTGTCCCAAAACACCCTTTAAATGTCGCTTACCTACCCCACTATTTTGCCATTATACAGTAACTTAGAGAAAACATTTTTACCTAAAAAACAAAACGATGAAACCAAAAAAGATATGGTCTAACTTTACCGTAAGTGATCTGGACCGAACCACAAAATTTTATACCGCATTGGGCTTCAAGTCTAACGGCAGAAACGACGACCTCACCAGCTTCTTTATCAGTGAAGATCAGTTTATCATGCATTTCTTTTTAAAAGAGGCGCTGACGGCGAATGTAGAGATGAAAATTTCGGATGCGCACCTGGCGAATGAAATTGTGTTTACCCTTTCTGCAGAGACTAAGGATGAGGTAGATCAATGGGCAAAGGAAGTAACGCAGGCAGGTGGCAAAATTGTTTCGGAGCCCAAGGCCTTTGGAGCAGGTTATTATGGGTTTTTATTTGCTGACCCTGATGGGCACAAGTTTAATGTGTTTTATATGTAAGACCCAGCGGGGATGAGCAAGGTTGAGAAGAGTCCTTCAACTACGCTAGCATTGACAGACTCCAGAGAGAAATTCGTCATCTCGACCGAAGCAATGCGAAGGGGAGAGATCTTTGAACCATTTTACTGAAAAGTTTAAAGATTTCTCCATTTCGCTACCAATGAAAAATCGGATAGCTTCAGTCGAAATGACGACGCCTTCAGGCAATTTATCGCCTTAAAATCATGTCATTTATATATGGATTTTTATACGACAAACTATCACTCAGGAGAACGATATGAGGTATCCCACATCTTTTTGTGTTTCGCGTAGCCAAACAACACTCTAATAATTCCCCGTTACCCCGATTTCTAGGCCTCTTAACTCTGCCAAACCGCGCAATCTGCCAATGGCGGAGTAACCAGGGTTGGTTTCTTTTGCCAGATCATCCAACATCTGGTGACCGTGGTCCGGGCGGAAAGGAATCGATTTGTCGCGTAAAGCATTTTCTTCCGTTAAGGCTTTCATGATCTCGTACATGTTTACATCGCCACCCAAATGGTCGGCTTCGTAGAAACTGCCGTCCTCATCTTTTTTCACGTTACGCAGATGCGCAAAATAAACACGTTCTTTAACCGCATTAAAGATCTCTAAGGCGTTATTCCCCATTCCGGCACCCAATGAACCCGTACAGAAACAAACCCCGTTAAAAGCCTGATCTACTTCTCTGATGATGTAATTAAAATCTTCTAAGGTACTGGCGATCCTTGGCAAACCTAAAATCGCATATGGTGGATCGTCGGGATGGATGGTCATTTTTATCCCTTCTTCGGTACATACCTCAGCGATTGACGACAGGAAGAACTTTAAATTTTCCTTTAAACCCTGTGTACCAATGGCCTTATATTCCTTAATGCTGTTGCGTAAGGTTTCCAGTTCAATTTCTTTTTCGTTCGGAATACCCATCAGTACGTTGATACGGAGATCTGTCAGATCTTGCTCGTTTAGCGTAGCATATTTATCTTTCGCTCTTTGCAGGATCGATTGCGAATAATCCGCTTCTGCCGCCTCCCTTTTCAAAACATACAGGTCGAAAATCGCCAGGTCGATCCAGTTAAAATAAAGCGCTTTTGATCCATCGGTCATTTCCAGATCCAACTGCGTACGGGTCCAGTCCAATACAGGCATAAAATTGTAACATACAATCTTAATTCCACAGGCCGATAAATTGCGCAGAGAGGTTTTATAATTCTCGATGTATTGTCCGGCTTCTGCCCTTCGTGTTTTAATGGCTTCGTGCACCGGAACACTCTCTACTACCGCCCAGGTTAGACCTGAAGCTTCGATAATGGCTTTTCTTTCCTGAATATCTTCCAATGGCCAAACTTCGCCATGTGGAATATGGTGTAAGGCGGTTACGATACCGGTAGCGCCTGCCTGTTTAACGTCTTGTAAGCTTACCGGATCGTTTGGACCGTACCAACGCCAGGTTTGTTCTAATTTTTTCATAATATGATTACACAGATTTTTGGGATTACACAGATAATATTTGTTTCTAAACGCCTGAGAATGCAGTAAATCCGCCATCTACCTTAACATTTTCGCCGTTCACAAATTTAGAGGCATCGCTAAGCAAATAGACCAAGGCGCCAATCAATTCTTCAGGATCGCCAAAACGTTTAAATGGTGTTTTGGAAATGATGGCCTGTCCTCTTGCGGTTAAAGAGCCGTCTTCGTTGGTTAACAAAGCCCGGTTCTGGTTGGTGATAAAAAAACCCGGTACAATGGCATTCATTCTGATTTTATCCTGATAACGGTTGGCCAGTTCTACGGCCATCCATTTGGTATAACTGTCAATCGAAGCCTTTGCCAGCGAATAACCCAATACTCGGGTAAGGGCTTGCGTCGCTGAAACGGAGGAAATATTCACGATACTGCCTCCATTTTTGGCTATTTCTTTCCCAAAAACCTGTGTGGGCATGATGGTCCCGAATAAATTGAGATCGAAAGCCTGTTTAAGGGCAGGAACGTTAAGATCGAAAACATCGCTTCCGGGCTGAATTACCGCCTCGGCCACATTGCCGCCTGCTGCATTTACCAGGGCATCAATACGCCCGAATGCTTTAATGATGGCTGCATTTGCATCAATCAGGTCCGGTTCGTTTAACACATCAGCGATGATATAAATGGCCTTACCGCCGGCATCAATCACATCGGCAGCTCTTTGTTTTGCGATTTCTTCATTTCTACCGATGACCACGATTGTGGCTCCAGCGGCACACAAACCGTTTACAAAAGCCTCGCCTAAAACGCCTGTGGCACCGGTAACAACTACCACTTTGTTTTTTAGCGAAAAAAGGCTTTCTACTTCTTTTAGCATTTGTTTAATTTTTTAAGGTTATTCTACAACTAATGTGGTGATGGAGTGTGGCAAACTGGTTGTGGTTGCGGCCTCACCTTTGATCCATAAACTGTATTTTAATTTGTCGTCCGACTGGTTCATCACCACTACTACTAACTTACCGTCTGTATTCAAGAAAGCTGTTGATTGCAGTTTATCGCGACTGGAAGCCGAACCGATTCTTTTTGCTCCCGGACGGATGAATTTAGAAAAATGGCCCATGTAATAATAGGCATTGGTATAAATCAGTTTATCGTTCTTTGTATCGGCATGTACCGGAGCGAAACAGAAATTACCCACATGGTTTGGTCCGCCTTTTTCATCTAAAAGGATATTCCAATCGGTCCATGCTGCTGTTCCGGCATTAAAATCGTTGATCATTGAGTAACCATAACGCTCACCCAGCGTCCAGTCGTCTAATTTATTGACATCGTACTTTTCCTTACATCCTTCTGTGAAAATCAGGGCTTTATCCGGATAAGCCTCATGTGTTTGTTTCACATTGCCAAACTGCATTCCGCTCCCGGTCCAGGTTTCATACCAGTGGAAACCGATCCCCCAAACATATTTTGCCGCATCCTTATCGTTTAAAATGGTACTTGCCCTTTGAAAGATCTGATCGCGGTTATGGTCCCAGGCAATCAGTTTTTTTGATGCCAGACCAGATTTCTGTAAAGTTGGACCTAAGAAGTTTTTGATAAAATCGCGTTCCTCTTCGGCCGTAAATACACAGGATTCCCATTTTTGCTTTGCCATAGGTTCATTTTGAACGCTTAAGCCCCAAATTGGGATACCCATCGCCTCATAGGTTTTAATAAATTTCACATAGTGATTGGCCCAGCTCTGGCGGAAAGCAGGCAATAAATGTCCGCCCTGAATGAGGCTGTTGTTATCCTTCATAAAAGCCGGTGGCGACCATGGGCTAACAAATAATGGCAGTTTACCACCTGATGCGGCGATAGCTTGTTTAATCAGTGGAATTTTAAATTCCTGGTCGTGGGCTACGCTAAAGGTTTTCAGGTCTTTATCGTTATCCTGCACGTAGGTATAACTTCCGCTGGAAAAATCACAACTGGCAATGTTGGTGCGTGCTAGGGTATAACCGATTCCCTTATCCCGGCTGTAATAGGCGGTTAAAAGTTCCTGCTGGTTTTTCTTCGAAAGTTTGGCAAAAGTTTCGGCAGAAGCATCGGTTAAAGCGCCACCAATACCTACCAGCGTTTGATACTTAACTGTTGGATCGACAAAAATACAAGGCTCTGTTTCAAAGGGTTGTCTGTTCTCAACAAAACTTAAGGTTTCGGTTTTACTCAGGCGGTATTCAGATTTCTCTGCAGTGGTATATACCGATACCTTTTTATTGGCAACAGTATACGTTTGCACAGGTTTTACTGCTTTTTTGTTCTGTGCGGTTGCAGTAAATGCAGTTGCCAAAACCAATAGGATGCTCAGATTTTGTTTCATTATATAATTATTTAATCTATCGCCTTACAAATGGCGTAATATTACTATTCGGGCACAATTTCCGAATAAATCGTACATTTAAGCCATACCATCTTAAATATTACGTCTTATTTTTAGCTATTTAAAAACGGGGTCGTGTAACATTTTATGGCTTAGGAAAATACATCAATCATTTGTTTATCATTTTATTTGTTGCTTCTCAGCAAAGCTTCTAAATAATAGTAATCAGCATAGTTAATGGGCACATCAATTTCTGATTTAGCCGGACGGTGACCCGTGCTATGTTCTAAGATGAAACCATAGTTCGCGCCTGCTTTGCTGGTATATTTTGTACTCAAAGAGTATAAAATTTTATCGGCTGCAGCTTTATACTTTTTACCATTGGTACTATACTTTGCCAGTTCGTAAAGCGCGGATGCGGTAATTGCAGCTGCAGAAGCATCGCGCGACACATCCGGAATTTTAGGATCGTTATAATCCCAATATGGAATACCATCCGCCGGGGTAATTTTACTGTTCAGGATAAAACCCGCAACACCATCAGCCTGAGCTAAATATGCCTTATTTTTGGTTTCACGATAACACATGGTATAGCCATACAATGCCCAGGCCTGGCCGCGTGCCCATGCCGATTCGTTTGCATAACCTTGCGCGGTTACTTTCTGGCGTACATTCCCGCTTAGGGTATCATAGTCGACTACATGATAAGAACTGAAATCAGGTCTGAAATGATTTTTGATTGTGGTATTGGCATGCGTTACAGCGATTTTATAGAAAGATGAATCGCCGGTTAGCCTGGTGGTTTCGAATAACAGCTCCAGGTTCATCATGTTATCGATGATCACAGGGTATTTCCATTTATCGCCATTGTGGTCCCATGATTTTAACACCCCTGCCTTTGCGTTAAAGCGTGTAGATAACGATTTTGCCGCCTGGATAATCACGGCTTTATAAGCCGGATCGTTTGTTAAACGGTAGCCATTGCCGAAGGGACAGTAAATCATAAAACCCAAATCATGGGTTCCACGGTTAAATTGTTCCTTTTTAATGTCTTCAGTATATTTTTTGGCCAGATCGAGCCATTTCTTGTCTTTGGTATACTGATAGAAATACCATAATTCGGCTGGAAAGAAACCACTGGTCCAATCTTTGGAGATCACCATTTTAAACTGGCCGTTCTCTACCGTCCGTGGTGAAACCAGATTTGGTTTTACCTTTCTGGCCGAATCGACGTTTCTCACGAGTACATCCGTTTGTTTTGCCGCTGATGCAAATGCTTTTTTTACATCTGTTTTTTGTGCCTTTAATGCACTGAAAGACAATACACTTATTGCCGTTATGATTATTTTTAAGTTCATGTTATAACCAGATTAAGGGATTACGGATAGGTAAATTTCTTATCACTTCTTCTACTTGTGGCTCGTGGTCTAATTTGGCCCAGGTTTGGTACCAGCTGTCTTGCTTGGAGGCCACCGCGCCAAACAATAAAAAGGGCTGCGCTACCGGCCAGTTTTCCCAGTACATCACATCGGGCTTCAAAGTCCATTTGCTTTTATCCGCAATAAAGGGATACAAATAAGTCACTCCTTTTTTAATGGATTTCCCATCCACTGTCTCAAAATCCCAGAGGTTATCTTTTGGTGTCGATAAAATCTGACAGAGCATGGTCATGGCATCCAGGTTAAAGATCGAATAACCATAAGGTTTTGTTCTGGCCATTTCCAATGGAAAACTACCATCAGTACCCATTTGGTTGGGTAAAAGAATGGTTTTATAACTGGTACGCAGTGAATCCAGCATATTTTCATCGCCACAAAGCCGGGCGAACGAAGCCACCTGCATGGCCCAACAGGTAGCATGATTGTTTTTTACGGTTTTCTCCTGAACACCTGGTTTGCTGGTGTTTAACCACAAAATATAATCAGCAAACCATTTTTTCACGCCCTTAGCGGTATTTTGATCAAAGGCCTTGGCCTTTCCCATCACCAACGCCCCCTGAGCCACTTCCATCAAATGGATGGTATCAATAATACCATAATTACGGCCTGTGAATTTGCCTTTTACAGCCTGTGCAAACAGCAGATTCGGGTTCATTAAGGTCTCTGCATTGATAAACCAGGCCTGAAAATGTTTCACGGCTGCTTTCACATACTTCTCATCACCGGTAATTTTATAGGCAGAGGCTAATGCCCCGATAATTTTACTAAAACGAACCATGGCCTTACGGTGAGCCAAAAAGTTATCAGGGTTGGTTAGTCCATCCCTGTTGATATAAGGGCCGTCCGGGTTTTGAGGATCCGGCCAGAAATAATCGGCTTCGGAGAAAAAATCGTGTTTCCCACCCGCGCTCCTTGGCGAGGATGAAGCCGTAACTGTAATGGGTTTTTGTTGCATGGCCCATGCGGCCTCGGCTAAAATCTGTTTTTTTAACAAAGCCGCTGCATCCTTTTTGAAATCTGAAACATTGGGATGATCCCGGGCGACGGGCGACGCAAACACTGTTCTTGTAAAACAGAACAGCGCCAATAAAACATAGGAGATTATTTTTTTCATTGGTTATATATTTGGTTAAGCGATTATAATGTCGTAAAAACTGTTTTCAAACCTTCAGCCCTTGCGGATACTGTACTTTGTCCTTTATTCAAATTCACTTTGATGATTGCCCTGCCGTTATAGGCCTGTACTTTGCGGGATCCGGATGAAGTACCCTGGTTATCAATCAATTTACCATCACCAGTTAAACCAAAAGTAATCAGGTTAACCGCGTCCAAACATGGCACACCTTTATCATCAAAAAGCTTCACCTCAACGGTTGCCACATCCCCTTGCTGACCGATCTTTTTCAGTTCCATTTTAGCTGGCTTAGTCCATTTTTCGGTCTGATAGGTAAATTTAATTTCATCCGTCACGATCTCTTTTCCCTTTTTGGCAATCACCTTCACGGTGTTTTCGCCTTTCACAAATGGGAGGTTCCAGCGTAAACCTGCTGCAGGGTAATCCTGACTGTTGCGTTTTTTGCTACCAAAGCTTTTACCGTTTAAGAAAATTTCCGCATCGCTACAGTTCGAATACACCTTCACCATTTTTTCTTCGCCTTCATCGCCCCAGCGTACCGGCCAGCTATGCCCATAAATATGCACCATCGGTTTTTCGGTCCAGTAAGATTGGAAGACATAATAAGATTCTTTTTTGGTGAAGTCTCTTTCTACTACTCCTTTTTGGTTGACATAGGGAACCGGGTTTTCAGGACGTATCGGTGTAGAAAAATCTTTGAATGGCCAGTAAGCCGTACCGCTTAACCAGGGCATCGTTTCCTGCTCTTTCAAATGCCAATCGATTAAATTAGCAATATATGATTCGCTCCAGTCGCCATCTTTTGAAATCCGCGCTGCACCACCGTATAATGAAGCATCTCCTGCCCTTTCATCGGCACTGCCGCCCGTTTTAATTTTGCTTAAGGCTTTATCCGGGTTTTCTGAATGACGCAAGGCATGACTATCGCCACCCCACTCTACATGCAAAAAGCGTTTTACCTTCGCAAACTCATCCTCAGAAGCCTTTTTATAATCGGTATAGGCGCCACGGTACCAGCCCGCCCAAATGGATGGCGAATATACATCAACGATATCACTGCAAAAATCGCATCGGCGGATGGCCGTATAACGCGATTTATCCAGTTGATGCGATAGATCGTTCAATTCTTTCATAAAAGTCCGGATCTTCTCTTTATCAAATTCAGGGAAATCGCCGGGCCAGTCGTTTTCATTGCCCATTCCCCAGATGATAATGGCAGGGTGGTTAAAATGCTGCTCCACCATGTTGGTGAGCATCCTGCGGGCCTGTTGTTTATAAACTTCGCCCCCTAAACCACCCCGGCACCAGGGAATTTCTTCCCAAACCAGTATTCCTAAACTATCACAAAGGTTCAGCACAATGCGCGATTGCTGATAATGCCCCAGGCGGATAAAATTAACGCCCATGTCTTTCATCATCTGCATTTCCTCACGGATCATGCCTTCGGTCATGGCTGCAGCAACACCCGCATGGTCTTCGTGGCGGTGTGTTCCACGCAACAATAGACGTTTCCCGTTGAGGTTAAAGGGGCCTTTTTCTACAAATTCGATATTCCGGAAACCGATTTTCTCTTCACCTTTATAATTCCCTGCCGGAAAAATTACTTCGTATTGCAAACGGTATTGTACAGGTTTATCCGTCGACCATAATTGAGGTTTCTTAATCTCAAACGACCATAAATCGATATCACCGGAGAGATTATTAAGTTTTTTCTCTGTTTTCGCTACCAGTTTACCGGCAGCATCAACCAATTTTAACTGCACTGTACAATCAGTTATTCCCTTAGGATTGTATAAACGCGTTTTAACGGTCAACTTCCCCAGTTTACCCTGTGCATCTACTTCAGCCTTGGCAAACATTTTATCAATGGAAAGTGAAGGTGTATAAACGAGATTCAGGTAGCGGTAAATGCCGCCATACACATTAAAATCAGATAAATCAGATGGGATCATTTCCAGGTCTCTTGAATTATCAGTTCTTACCGAAACCGGAACCTTGCCTTTAAACTGTTTCTGGTAAACATCTGTTTTTTGAAAAGCCGCAACAGCATTGGTTATATCAGCTGTCCATTCATCATAACCACCCACATGTGTAGCTACTTTAGTGGTATACACGTAAACCTCTGTTTTTTGTCCGGCACCTTCGAAATGTAAAATCGTTCTTCCGCCCTGATAGGGATTATCTATTTGAAGCTGTGTACGGTACCAGGCCGGTCCCTGATAATAATTTACATCAGGATCTACGGCATCTTCAGCATTAACACAATGTGGCAGACTTACTTTTTGCCATATTGGCGAGGCTTCTGGATTACCCACGCCCACCGGACGGACAGCTTCCCATATCCCGCCTAAATCCTGCTTTAAAAACTCCCAATTGTTATTTAACCGAACAGATTGCTGCGCGAATAACTGACTGGTAAACAGCATCATGAATAAAATAATATATCTGGCTTGCTTTAACATGTATCTTGATCTTAAACTTTTAAACGCAATTTTTTCTTTTCCAAAAAGTAGACGATTCCGATCACTAAAAATGCGACCAGGAACGACCTGATAATACCTCCAATACCCGAGCTCAGGAAATGCGGAAAACGGAAATGCACTAAACTGAAAATAGCATACAATAAATATGGAATGAGATAACAGGTTAAGGTGCTGGTGCCCGCAGGTTTAATGAGTTTAAACCAATCTTTTTTCTGCCTTACATCAATGAGGTAGATCAATAATGCAAAGACTAAAATGGTAATGCCCATACACACAAATATCCATGCGGGTGTGGCATAAATTTTAGAAATTCCGCCAGCATAAGGTCTGATGAACATGCCAAAGGCAAAGGATAACAATCCGTAAAATACAATCAGGATCCAGAAATCGAGGTACTTTTTATTCCCGATCAGCTTTTTGTACATCGAGGTGATTAAAGCACCTCCTATCATGAGCGTAATGGAAGAAGCATCGCCGATGATCCATAAATGATAATGAAAAATACCCATATGAACCGTAACGTTGATTGCCGCAAATGCAACAAAAGCCAGCATGAGTACTACAATATTTCCCTTTGAAAAAAGATATACGAAGGCAGAAACAAGATAAGCCCAGCCAATAATCCCTAAAATACCCCACCAATGCGGCTTTAAACCTTCAGGGTTTTCTGCTGATCCACCTTTATACAGCAAGGCCAAAACAGCAATCAATACGATGCCCATACCAACAAATCCGTTCTTTTTTATTTTGGATATGTCTGCCGGATAATCCAGCCAGACAAGTAAAAAGCCGATGGTAATTAAAATGGTGTAAACCGGATAAGGCAATAATGCCGAATGGTGATTGTAATTTTCTAGATTAACATGAAAAAAGCCCATCACAATTAGTGCCAACGCCCTTAAAGCAATATAACCTGAAATGGAAAGCAAACCTGCACCTTTATCTTTTCTGCTTTGAATGGCAAATGGTAAGGAAAGTCCTACTATAAATAAAAAAGCTGGGAAAATCAGATCTGAAAAGCCCATCCCATCTACATCGGCTGCCGTATGTTCTATCCATGCGGGAATATTGGCCACGCCAGCAACATCGTTCACAAAGATCATCAGGAACATGGTGATGGCCCTTAAAACATCAATGGATAAAATACGGAGCGGTAGAGGGTTCATTTTATTTCAGGATTAGTAGATTTTTCTAAGTTGAACAGCGTTTAAAACCGGTTTACCCTGGATGGCATTAAAATCAATGGAAATGCCTTTACCGTTTTGCACGGTAATCCTCGTTGTTTTCTTCACGGCTGTAGCATAGCCAAAATCAACAGCAAGATTCAATTTCGGCAAAAAAGCTATGCCACTGATTGAAACATCAAAAACGCGTTGTTCTTCTACTTCTTTTTTATGGTTGTTATCCAGGTTATAGGCCAAAGCTTCTTTGGTTTCGCCACCAACCAGTTCGGCAAAGTGAAGCGTCAATTCGTATTCACCATCCGGCACATCAAATTTAAACTGTTTGATACCTACCTGTTGAGTTTGGTAAACCGGATCGTTATCTGTACCTAAAATATTCTTATCGCTGCCATAAGTAATGCGGTTATTGGTTCCTTTATAAGCATCGCCACCTATCCAGCCCCAGGCACCAGCATTATAAGGCTGATCGGGCATCCAAAGCTGGTGTTCTTTCTCATCGATGTAAAAACGTTTCGAACCTAAAAGCACATTGATACTTGAAAAAGAAATATTGTTATCGTTAAATTTGAAGGGTTGCAACTGGAAGTTGATATCGGCCTGATCATTTTCTTTACCAGAGACTACACGCAACTGGTTTTTACCACTAACGAAAGGTACCTGCCAATCGATAATATGATCTACTGCCTCCTTAATGCCTAAACTTTTACCATTCAAAAAAAGCTCTGCCGATTGTAGGTTGGTAGCGATCTGAACAGGTTGTGTACTGGTTAAAGCGGCTGAATCAGCAATACCCGTTCTATCTTTCCATTGCGCTGAAGTAATTTTAAGAAAGGCTTTACTTAATAAATAAGCCTGGTAAAGGAAATAGGTATCTTTGGGCTCGCGGCCAATGGTTAACAAACCTTTATTATTGATGTGTGGCATGGTTTCCTCACGGGTTTCGGAACTAAAATCAGCTAAATTCCAGGCCTGGCCACCTGCCACATACGGCCTTCTCAACATGGCATTGAGGTAAACCTGATTGAATTTAATCGCGTATTCTACACTTTTATCAAAACGGATTGGTGAAAAAGAGCGGATCCTTGGATCAGCATCTGCACCATATTCGGTCACTATGAAAGGGGTAGTCGGCAATTCTTTGTGGTGACGGTCTAAAAATTTACCAAAATCCTCCGGAACGCCAGAATACCAGCCTGAATACAAGTTCCAGCCTACAATCATTGGGATTTTGGTTAAACCCACCTTATTATAGATATCCCAGGCACCATGGTTCACCAAAAGGGTATAACGGGATGGATCTTGCTTACGGGTTAAACTATCCAACTTCTGAGCCAGTTCGCGCACGTGATCAAAATAAACCTGCTGACGGGGTTTATCGTTTGAAAATTTTAAGCGCAACAAAATCTCGTTCATGTAAGCCCAAATGATAATACTCGGGTGATTGAAATTCTGTTTGATCATTTCGGTCTGCATGTTCAGGCAGTTCGTGGTAAAAGCCTTCGTTTCGGTAATGGTATTTACCACAGGAATTTCCACTGAAGCCAGGATACCCAAACGGTCGCAGGCTTCTAAAATCTGCGGATCCTGTGGATAATGGGCAACCCTTAAAAAGTTCCCTCCCATAGCCTTAAGCAGTTCGATATCTTTGACCTGCAAAGCATCAGGCGTGGCATTCCCCCTGTTCTCGTAATCCTGATGACGGCTCGCGCCGATAATTTTTAGCGGCTTATCATTTAAGAAGAATCCTTTATCGGCATCGAACTTAAACCAGCGGAAGCCTAATGGATTTGAGATCTGATCAATTACAGACTTTGTTCTAACATCAATGATTTTGGTTACCACGCGGTATAAATAAGGATTTTCGGGCGACCATAACTGAGGTTTTTGGATCGATTTAATATCCTGAACGACAAGCATATTGCCCTTGCCTAAATTGACAGCGACTGTCTGATTTGCCACCGGATTTCCTTTGGCATCAAATACCGTTGTTAAAACCTGTACTTTCTTTGCATTATTGGAAGAATTATCGATAAAACTTTTAATCTGCACACTCGCTGTTGTAGCCGAAACCTGTGGCGTGGTGATGAAAACACCTGAACTCCCACTCTCGTTTACTGAAAAATGAACAGAATCGGCAATTAATAGCGTTACATTTCGGTATAAACCACCGAAGAAGGTAAAATCGGCCGTTAACGGTGGGATATCCTCGTTGAAGCGGTTATTCGCCCTAACTTCGATTACATCATCCTTATAGTTTAAAAATGAAGAGATGGGTATGATGAAACGGGTATAACTGCCAATGTGCTTGCCTGCAGATTTACCATTAACCAATACTTCAGCTTCCTGGGCCACACCGTTAAACACCAGAAAGATATCTTTGCCTTTTGCCCTTTCATCAAGCTTTAATTTGCGTTTGTAAATCCCCAGCCCACGGTAATAACCTGGTACATCATCCAAAACATCCTTATCATTCCAGGTGTGCGGAATATTTACTTTTTCAACCGGGCCATTTTCTTTATTGAATTCCCATTGATCGTTTAAACTGATAGTTTTCCGGCCTGCACCCTGGGCAAAACAGGTTAGGCCAGTAACCGTAACAACAAGTAACAATACAAGGGATTTCGCTTTTAACATTTGTTTAGTTTTTCAATTCAGTTTATTCGGTTCGTAGTGCTACTTTTTTTGTCCCCGCCATCCCCGGTTGTTCAGGCAGCGGAAGCAAGGAGCGTCTGGAAAACTTTGTTTTTATTTTGAATTCCTTTCATCTCCGCCATGGTTCGTGTTTCCAGAAACCATTGTTTATTTTTACCATCAAAGCACAAAACCGTCTTATTTGTATTTGACCTGCATCTGGTCGTAAAAATCTTTCAGCACATAAAAAGCTTTCTTTTTCTTGCCTGTTTCGCTAATAAGGCCTTTACGGTTCCAGAAATTCTGATAAATAGGATGTTGTCTTCTTGGCGATCTGAAATCGGTCAGAATCCACGGCGTCATGCCCCGTAAAGCACCAATTTTACTTAATAGGGTAATTTGGTTTTTATAAAGTGCTTCCTGGTATTCTTCACTCCAACGGGTATTTTCATCGGCGTGGAAACCTCCCAGGGCATCGCCACCAAACTCGGTGATGACCACAGGTTTTTTATATTTGATATCGAAGTTGTATTTGGCAATTTCTGAAGGATTACCACCCCAATACCATCCTGCATATTCATTAAAGCTAACCAGATCGATTTTTTCGCCCAGTGGATCGTTTAAAATGATGTTATTCCCTTCGCGATGAACTTCTAAAGCCGCAGCAACCAAACGGGTATCATCTAAAGAACGGGCAGTTTCTGCCAAATTACTCATAAAACTTAAGCGGGCATCGCTCAATGGTGTTTCATTGCCGATAGACCAAACGATTACACTTGCCCTGTTTTTATCGCGTACAATTAAATCGGTCAGTTGTTGTTTCGCATTGGCATAAGTTGCAGGATTTGTCCAGCTGATGGTCCAATACACCGGAACTTCGGCCCAAACCAATAAACCCATTTCGTCGGCCAGGCGGATCATCTCCTCGTTATGCGGGTAATGCGCCAGGCGCACATAATTACAGTTCATATCTTTTGCCCATTGCAGCATCATGCGCATATCGCCTTCTGAGCGTAAACGGCCAGCCAGTAATGGATTTTCATCATGAAGCGATATGCCTCTTAAAAAAACAGATTTACCGTTTAAAAGGATACTATCCCCATCCACCTGAATGGTTCTGAAACCGATTTTATCGTTAATATTTTCTTTATCGGTTTTAATGTTTACGGCATATAATTTCGGCGTTTCGGGTGACCACAGACTTAAATTGTTCCAGGTGAATTCGTCGGTAATTTTACCTTCGCCATCCGTTTTGTATTTCTTTTCCAGTTTTAATTCAGGAATAGATAAAGTGATCTCCTGCCCTGCGGTTGCATCGGCCAGTTTTACCGAAAAGTTTAACAGGTTTTTATTCCCTTTAACGAGCTGAAGTTTATAATCGTTGATGAAATGCTCCGGAAATTCGGCCAGGAAAACGTCGCGGGTAATGCCACCATAATTCCACCAATCGGTGTTTACGGTAGGGATTTCATCCTGTTTGCGGATATTATCGACCTTAAGTACAATCGAATTTTCGCCAACCTTTAAGTTATTGGTTACATCGAACTGGAAAGGCGTAAAACCACCTTTATGTACACCTAATTTTTTACCGTTAAGATAAACATGCGCTTCGTAGTTTACCGCACCAAAGTACACGAAATATCTTTTCCCCTTTTCAGGTTTGGCGTCAAACTTCCTGCGCAACCAAACATTCCCTTCGTAAAGCTCTAACTTTTCTGATTGGGAATTCCAGTCGCCCGGAACATTCATTTGTGGGGAATGGTCGAAATCGTACTCGATCAGTTCTGATTTATCTTTTTGAACTTTATCATCAAAATAACCACCGGTTCCGGTTTTCGACTGATCAAACGGTTCATGACGGTAATCGTAATAGCCGTTTTCGTAGGGGTCTACAATGTAATTCCATTTGCCGTTAAGGCTCTGGATTTTCCGTCCCTGAATGTTCTGTATAGCCGTAACCTGACCGTAGCTGATGGATGAAAGGAGAGAAAAGCAGATTAAAAATACGCTATAGGTTGTTTTTAACATAACTTAAGTTTTAATATTAATTAATTGATCGTTTCAAAACTAACAATTAATTAACGGACGGTGTTTCCACCGCCCGCCTAAATTTGAGCAAAATCTAGTTTTTTATTTCATGTCGCGGTTCTGATCCAGACATGGTGCTTTATTAATTCACTTTTTTAAATATAAAATATTGCCTTTCAAAATTGAGATCTCCCGGCAAAGAAAGGTGGCGGTTAATTGGTCCTAAATATCCTGAGGATTGTGAAATTCGGTTTCAGAGCATAGTATTTCGATGTTAAGGTAAGGTTCGTATCTATAACTCCTTGTAGCGTCCTGTTAAAACTGAAGCAGGTATGGGATGATCTGGTCATATTTGTTTGGTTAGTGTGTCAGCGGTAACGAATTTAGAAAAGCTTAGCAGATAAAAGTGTTTTTAAATAGCTTAAAGGTGGCAAAATCCATTGTGACTACATTTCAAACGTTTGAAATAATTGCGTTTTTTTCTTATCTATGCATTGAGATTGGAAAAGATGATGAACAATACCCCTGTTACACTAAAGTTCTTGGCTGAAAAGTTAAAGATGTCAGTATCAACAGTATCAAAAGCCCTTAATAACTACCCAACCATCAATGAGTACACCAAGAAACGTGTGCAGGAAATGGCTCGCGATCTGCATTTTACCCCTAATAAATCTGCTATTAATTTAAAGGAAAAGAAGTCGCGCATTATCGGTATTATCTTACCCAATCTTTTAGACCACTTTTTCACCAGGAGCATTTACGGCGTGGAACAGTTTGCCACCCAAAATGGATATAATGTAATCATCAGTCAATCTCACGATGATCTGGAAAAAGAAATCCAATCGGCAAATATGTTGTTAAGAAGCCGTGTAGACGGCTTAATTGTGGCCATTTCGAAGCATACGCAGGATTTTGCCCACCTGGATCAATTCGAAAATATGGGCATTCCGGTGGTTTATTACACTAGGAACCCAAGTTTTAATTTGAGCTGTCATAAAGTACTGGGCAATACTTTCCAGGGCTGCTATCAGGCTACGAAGTTCTTAATAGACCGGGGGCATAAAAAGATTGCCTATCTGGGTGGCCCGAAAATGATCAATTTTACGCACGATCGTTTTAACGGATACATCAACGCGTTAAAAGACAATCAAATACCCTTTTCATCAGAACTAGTGGCTTATACCGATTTTGATAAGGAAAATACAGTTTCTGCCATTCAGCATCTTTTTTCCAATACAGAAAATATGCCAACAGCGCTGGTTGCTTTTAAAGAGCCCATTTTATTTGACGCGATAAAATACCTGAGATCGATCAATCATCCTAAATTTAACGAAATAGAATGCATAGGCTTTGGTAATACTTCTTTTATCAGCTATCTCGACTCACCTCCTATTGCCTCTATTGAAGAAAATCCGGAATCTGTAGGTGAAAATGCCATCAAGTTATTGCTCCAGCTGATTAATAAGGAAATCGACATTCAGGATTACCAAAAAGTAATGGTGGATTGTAAGTTGGTTGTACACGGATAATAGCGGCAAGCGTTTGGCGGAAGGCGCTTAGCGTAATGCACATGGCGGCGGCAAGCGTTTGACAATACGCCGTCCACGCGATCTTCAGCCTGCCCTGAAGCGCAGCGGAAAGCTAAGCAGTAAATTTATTTCAGGGCCTATCAGGTAAGAAGATACTAAAATATATCCGATAGCTATCGGATCAGGGGGATAACCAATTATAGTAATGCATTGTTTACTAGCTGCCAAATAGCGAAAATCTATTTTTCAATTGATTGCGTCGGTTTTCGTTATACACAAAGGCAGCCACAATCAACAAACCGGCAACACCTTCAAAAGCAACTACCACTTGTGTTCCAAAAAGATGTGCCAGATAGCCCATTAACAAGCTTCCTATTGGCAACACGCCCTGGTAGGCCATAATATAGTAACTCAAGGTCCTTCCCCTCATTACATCATCGGCATGCGTTTGCAGATAGGTATTAATGGATGACGTTTGCGCCATTAAACCTAAAGCAGCAAGGCCTGTACAAATTAAAGCCATAATGAGCGAAGGTGATATGGCCAGGGCTACAACCGAAACAGCCAGTAAAATACCCGACATCATGACAATCTTTTGCAAATTTTGACTCATCTTTAAAGTAGCCATATAGATCGCACCGAAAAATGCGCCGAAGCCCGCAGCACTTTCGAACCAGCCAAAGGTTGTTGCATTTCCGTTAAAAATATCTTTAGCAAAAACAGGCAATAAGGTGGTAAAAGGAATAACCAGCAAACTCGAAGCGGCCATCATTAAAACCATTGATGCCAGATCGGGCGATGATTTTAGGTAATCATAACCTTTTTTCAGGTCGATCCAGATATTCTCTGTTGATTTTTGATGTGCGGTGAGTTTAAGTTTCATCATCACCATACAGCCCAATACCGCGATAAAACTTATAAAGTTGATCAGAAAACAGATATCCTCTCCCAGGGTACTTAAAATTACACCTGCCAATGCCGGCCCGATCAGCCTCGCTGCATTAAACATCGAAGAGTTGAGTGCGATGGCATTTGGTAAATCTTCTTTATCATCAATTAAATTTACCATTAACGATTGTCGCGCGGTTACATCGAAGGCATTCACCAAACCCTGCACCAGCGAAAGTGCAGCGATCCAGAACATATCATACACTTTAAACCAGATCATTAATGCCAATGCACCGGCCTGCAACATCAGGATGACCTGGGTGATGACCAATATTTTATACTTGTTGTGCCTATCTACATAGCTCCCTGCATATGGCGCAAGCACCAATGAAGGGATCAAACTTAAAAAAGTAATCAGACCCAAAAGAAAAGCTGACCCCGTTAAACGGTAAACCAACCAGCTGATGGCCACACGCTGCATCCATGTGCCGATTAATGAAATAGCCTGCCCTGTAAAAAATAATCTGTAATTGTAATGCCTTAGCGAACGAAAAATACTCATGTTTAAAATAGTAAAGTAACTTTACAAAAGTATAAATTTTTACGTTATCAGCAAAACCAGATACAACCATTTTTATCACTTCAAAATCATAAATTAATGGTTATTTAGAATACATTAATATTATCTATAAAATTAAAAGCATATATTTGTAAAGTTTATTTACCATTAATATGCCTACTCAAACACAAGAGATTGCTGCACGACTAAGAAGCACCGTAACCCGTTTAACCAGACAGTTACGCAAGCAGAACGTAAGTTCGGAGTTTAGCAATGCCGAATTATTGACGATGTCGTTACTTGAACAGCATGGCAAAATGTTATCTACTGAGCTGGCCGATATGGAAAGGGTATCTAAACAAGCCATTTCGCAAATTATTAACCGTTTATTTGATGCTAAATGTGTAGAACGCTTTCCGAGCGAAGAAGATAAGCGTAAAGTATTCATCGGCTTAACGAAACTCGGAGAAAAACACATTATTGCCAGCAGAAAAATAAAAGAAGAATGGCTGGTACAAACCATGGAGAAAATTTTCTCTTCTGAAGAAATCAACCTGATTCAGGCATTTCTTCCGCTCCTTTCCCGTTTGGTAGAATACAATGGTGTAAGGGTATAATTTTCTTTTTTCATTCGCCAAATAAGCCTTATCTTGCACAAGAAATGGCACTGTATTTTACATCAATTAATTCGGGGAGTAACGGCAACTGTTACTATGTGGGCAACGATAATGAAGCGGTGCTGGTTGATGTTGGTCTTACCTGCAAAGAAGTGGAAAGGCGTATGGACCGACTGGGTTTAGCCATCAACAAAGTAAAAGCTATTTTCATCTCGCACGAACATAGCGACCACATCAAAGGCCTGTCTGTTTTTGCAAAAAAACATAAACTCCCTGTTTACATCAGCACTGCTACGTTAAAAAGCAGTCGCCTTGCTTTAGATGAAAACAATACCTTTTCTTTAAACCACCTGCAAAATATTCAGATTGGCAAACTAAAAATTTCAGCATTTTCTAAGTTTCACGATGCTGCAGACCCATACAGCTTCACGGTAGAATGCAACGATGTAAGAGTTGGCGTTTTTACCGATATCGGCGCAGTATGCGACCGTTTGATTACCCATTTCAAAAACTGCCATGCCGCCTTCTTAGAAGCCAATTACGACACCCAGATGCTGGAAAATGGCAGCTACCCTTATTTTTTGAAAAGAAGAATCATGAGCGGGCACGGTCACCTGAGTAATGCACAGGCATTGGAACTTTTTACCAATCACAAGGCACCATACCTCAGCCATCTTTTATTAAGCCATTTATCAAAAGACAATAACGATCCCCAACTGGTAGAAAATCTTTTTAAGAGCGTTGCGGGCGATACTTTTATAAAAGTAGCCTCACGCTATGAAGAAACGGAACTTTATTATGTGGGTAGGGATCAAAACCTACCCTTAACCTATAGTTTCGATCCCAGTTTATATCAGCCAGAACAGTTAAACCTATTTTGACATCCAAAAGTCAAAAACAAACTGCATTTTTGTTACAAAACCGCTTATTAAGCACGATAAGGTAGCATTAAGTTCCAATTTATTGAAACTATTGTGCACCTGTACCAATAATTTTATTTTTCTGAAAACATTTTATTCAAACAGGAGTTATATATACACTTCATAAATAGTTTGTTTGGTTTAAAATGGGGCTTATGGATTTAAGCCCCATTTTCTTTTCCTAAAATTTTCTATTGCGCTAAATAATCACCCATAAAAAAAGGCAAAATGGCCATAACCAATTTACCTTTTAATTTTTCTGAAACAGAGAATGATCATTCCATCTTCCCTATTACATTTCACATTTACATCTCCTTAAAGGTTTTTTACAATTGCCTCATCAGTAGGTTTTGTTTTAGAACGGAAGCGGTGCACCAACTCTCCTTTTTCGTTGATTAAGAACTTCTCAAAGTTCCATTTAATATCACCCTGCTCTTCTGTATTGGTTTGAGAAGTTAAATATTTAAAAAGCGGACTGATATCATCGCCTTTTACACTGCTTTTCTCAGCCAATAAAAAGGATACATTGTACTTTCCTGTACAAAATTCTTTAATCTCCGCATTGGTAGAAAACTCCTGTCCACCGAAGTTACCTGCCGGAAAACCGATTAATACAATCTTTTTACCATATTCTTTCTGAAGTTTTTCCAAATCCTCATACTGCGGTGTAAAACCACATTTAGAAGCGGTGTTAACAATTAGGATTTTTTTGCCTTTAAATTTCGATAGTTTAATTTCCTTACCATCAATGGTTTTAAAGCTGAAATCGTAAACATTTTTTGGTGGAGATACCAATAAGTTTAGTAGGATTAAAATTGTGCTGATCATCGTTTTTTTTATTTTTATATACGAATATAGGTACAAATCGGTTGCCTTGATGTAATGTGCCTGTAAATTATGCGATATGGAACATTAAAGAGCGTAAAGTTTTGAAACCGGAAATATCATCTCTTTAAACAGATGTCTTTTTTTGATGAGGAAATTAAAGTCAGTGGTTACTGGCGGTGTACAGCCCCGCCATCACTCATAGTCCTCGCTGCGCTGTGGGCTATTCCGTTTTGTCGGGTTTAATCAACAAAGTCTGTTGTTCTTTTGCGCCTTCAGCTGGACATAACGCGATGAAAACGTTGATAGCAGCAAACACAAGCCATCTAAACCCGACCGAAGCAGAAAACCCGCAGGCCGAGGAACGAGGTTGAGGATTTGTAGCAAAGGGCGGGACAAAACCTGACCTACCTCCAACTGGAACTGCTTTCCTAAATCTTTTATTTAAAATAACTCAGTTTGCTTTCCAAAAGATTAGACTCAGGTTAAAATCGCCCTGTAAACCCATATATTTTACCAACATTTAACAAAAAAAATGCATTAAATTTTCCCCAGGTTTGGATTTATGCTTTAATTATAGCTTTATTTGCACAAAAACGTATTTCATGGCCAAAAATTTATTAATCGTCGAGTCACCCGCAAAAGCTAAAACTATAGAAGGCTACCTAGGCAAAGATTTCCTTGTGAAATCGAGCTATGGCCATATCCGGGATTTAGTGAAAGGAGACATGGCGATTGATATCAAGAATAACTTTGCCCAAATCTATGAGGTACCTGCCGACAAGAAAAATGTGGTGGCCGAATTAAAAAAACTAGCTAAGGAAGCCGAAATGGTATGGCTAGCATCCGATGAGGACCGCGAGGGGGAAGCCATTTCCTGGCATTTATTCGAAACTTTAGGCCTGAAAGTAGAGAAAACCAAACGCATCGTTTTTCATGAAATTACCAAACCTGCCATTTTAAAAGCAATTGATAGTCCACGCGGAATTGATTATAACCTGGTAAATGCGCAACAGGCACGCCGTGTGCTGGATCGATTGGTGGGTTTCGAACTTTCTCCTGTTTTATGGAAAAAGGTTAAACCATCACTATCCGCAGGCCGTGTACAATCTGTTGCGGTACGTTTAATTGTAGATAGAGAAAGAGAAGTTTTAAACTTTAATGCCGCTGCTGCATATAAAATTACCGCCCAGTTTTCTACCGGTAAAGGAAAAGAAACCGTTAAGGCAGAATTGCCACAACGTTTCGAAAGCGAGGCTGATGCCGAAAAATATCTTCAGGATTGTGCTAATGCTAAATTCGACATTACCAGTTTAGAAACACGACCGGCCAAACGTAATCCTGCCGCACCGTTTACCACTTCTACCCTACAGCAGGAAGCTTCAAGAAAATTAGGCTTTTCGGTAGCCAGAACCATGCAGGTTGCACAACGATTGTATGAAGCGGGTAAGATCACCTATATGAGAACAGATTCTGTAAACTTATCAGAAACGGCATTAAACGCCGCTGCTGCTGAGATTAAATCTGCTTATGGCGATAAATACCATCAACACCGCGTTTATAAAACAAAATCGGCTGGTGCGCAAGAGGCTCACGAAGCCATCCGACCTACTTATTTTGATAGACATAGCGTAGATGGCGATATTTCAGAAAAACGTTTATATGATCTGATCTGGAAACGTTCTATTGCATCACAAATGAGTGAGGCTTTATTCGAAAAAACTACGGCCCAGATTACCGCTTCAACCCGAAAAGAACATTTGGTTGCCGAAGGTGAAGTATTAAAATTCGATGGTTTCTTAAAAGTTTATTTAGAATCAACAGATGATGATGAAAACGAAGAAAAAGAAGGTGGTGCAATTTTACCTCCATTAGCCAAAGGACAAGAATTATTTTTAAAAGAAATGCAGGCGACTGAGCGCTATTCTCGTCCGCCGGCAAGATATACCGAGGCCAGTTTGGTTAAGAAATTAGAAGAACTGGGCATCGGCCGTCCATCTACCTATGCACCAACCATTTCTACGGTCCAAAACCGTGGTTATGTAGTAAAAGAAGATAGAGATGGCAAGGCACGTAAATTTACAGCTATTGTTTTGGCTGATGGTAAGGTAAGTAAAGACATTAAATCGGAAATTACGGGCGCCGAGAAATCAAAACTTTTTCCAACTGATATAGGCGAAGTAGTAAACGACTTCCTTGTTGAACACTTTAAAGGTATTGTAGATTTCAACTTCACCGCAAAAGTGGAAAAGGAATTTGACGAAATTGCTCAGGGTTTACAAGAGTGGACCAAAATGTTGCACTCTTTCTATAGTCCTTTCCATACTGAAGTTGAAACCACTTTAGAAACCGCAGAACGTGCTACAGGTGAACGTTTATTGGGCTTAGATCCTGCGACAGGCAAAAATGTATATACCAAGGTGGGCAAATTTGGGCCATTGGTTCAGATCGGCGAACTTGATGAAGAAGAAAAGCCACGTTATGCCAGTTTAATGCGCAGTCAATCTGTAGCAACCATTACGCTTGATGATGCGTTGGAACTCTTCAAACTTCCTTTCCAACTTCCTGATTTTGAAGGCAAAGAGGTGATGATTGGGGTTGGCCGTTTTGGTCCCTATGTTAAATGGGGTGAGAGTTTTATTTCGCTTCCTAAAAACGAAGAACCTTTGTCGGTAACCTATGAAAGAGCGGTTGAAATTATCAAACAGAAAATGGATGATGATGCACCAATTGCACATTACGAAGGCTTAGGGGTAACGAAAGGCAAAGGCCGTTTTGGTCCGTTTATAAAATGGAACGATCTGTTTATCAATATTCCGGCTAAAGGTTATGATTTTGATAATTTATCACAGGAAGATATTAATACCTTAATTGGCAAGAAAGTAGAAAAAGAAGCCAATCGTTTTATTAAAACCTGGGATGCTGAAAAAATTTCTATCGAAAATGGCCGTTGGGGACCGTTTATCCGTTTTGGCAAGTTGATGCTTAAATTGCGATACAATGAGGCGACCAAACAAAAATATACACCAGAAGAATTGGTTGATATCGATCTGGAAGTGGTAAAGAAAATGATTGTAGAGCAGGTACCTAATGCCTTCGAAACAAAGAAAAAAGCACCGGCAAAGAAAAAAGCAGCCCCTGCGAAGAAGGCTGTGGCAAAGAAAAAATAAATGTGTAACGTCACTCTGAATTTATTTCAGAGTCTTTACCAAAAGATGCTGAAACAAGTTTAGCATGACGTCAAATATTGGTTATGAAATCAGATTTACCAGAAAATATAGTCGAAGATATTGCAATGGCCGTTGTGTTGATGGGCGAAACACCAGAAGTAACAAGCTGGACAGTTTATCTCGTCAACTTAAAAAATGAGCCGATCACAAATGTTTTAATCAGCTCTAAAGGTTACGGCGAAAAAGATGGTAAGCAAGTTAAAACTTCCGTTTTACGTCACATGATTGGCGATATGGGAGCAAATTCCTTTGCAGGAGTAGAAGCCATTGATCCCGAAGTTTTTGGCTTAACCAACGAATATTGGTTGAGTTATTATATTGGTACCACCATTTACGATAAAAAATTTATCTTCCTGCCCGAAAGCATTATCGATTCTAATCTGATTAAAATCCCATTGGTGAACAGACCGGGAGTGATGATTAAATAAGCCGGGAGTTTGGAGTAGTGAGTTTGGAGTTCCCCTCAATAGCTATAAAGTACTGTTGACTTCAAACTGGAGGCACCTGTTAAATAAGTTTAGAACGGTGAAATTGGAGACAATCGCTACTTCTGCAACCAAAACTGAAAACTCCCAACTGCAAACCCCCAACTGACCTAAGGCACTTTAACCGCTTGTCTGCCAAGCAATTTCCATCCTGATTTTTCTTTGCTCCAGATCAAAAGGATATATAAATTTACACTTCCTCTCACCCCCTTATCATTTGTTTGGGCCATTAATTTATGCCTTACCAAAGCTGTATTCCCTTGAATAATTGTTTTTGGATCACCCAAAATAATATCATCCAGAAAATCTGATTCCCCTGACAGTAATGAGTGCATAAACTCTTGTTTAGTTTGCACTTTTCCACTGGAGTGACCATAACTCAAATTATTGAGCAACAATTTGTCTAATCCCAGGCTATCAGGATTTACCATCAAGCTAGTAAGTTTGTTTACAGCATCATTAACTTCCTTTTCTGAATTTGCATTTTGTGCAAAACAAAAACAGGTCGAAAATAACAGGCCCGAAAAAATTAGGAGTTTCTTTATCATATCTGGTTGTATTGGGTTGATCCTGTAAACATATCCAAAACCCTGCAAATGAGCAAACCATTGGCATTAATTTTCAACATTATTTATTTTAACGTGGATTTTAGTTAATTTTCAGATAAATATCTTGTTTTCGGTTTAACCAGATCAATTACGGCACACCAATTGCTTTCACCGCAACATTATAGTACCATTTATCTTAACGAATTTCATCCATGGAACAACCATCTACCTACCAGTCATCCTCCAAAAAGAAATTTATCTTCATTGGGTTGCTCGCTGTTTCGATAGCCGCAATTGTGTTTATTTATTTCAACCGAAAGAAAAAAAACCATGAAGAAAATCAGGCTTATGCAAAATATATCGAAGCCTATACTTCCGGAACTATTTCAAAAAAGAGTTTTATCAGGGTTCATCTGGCTAATGCGGCAACAGGCATGCAGGATCTGGGCAAAGCCGATACGAGGGAGCTTTTCGACCTCTCCCCTTCTATTTCAGGTAAAACCTATTGGATAGATCCGCAAACTGTTGAGTTTAGGCCCGACGAAAACCTTAAACCCGGTAAAAATTATGAGGCTACCTTTAAATTATCCGAAGTTTCTGCCACAGAAAAGGGGCTTGAAGATTTCGATTTTGAATTTAAAGTGATCACACCTGGGATCATGCTTTCTCAAAACGGATTGGTTTCGCAGAACAATACGGCTTTAGATTATATGAAATTAACTGGCGAGGTGGCTACGGCCGATGTTGAAGAAACCAGCAAGATAGAAAAAACCATTTCCCTGGATTTTGACCAGAAGTTAAAAATCAAATGGCAGCATGATCCGGCAAAAAACACCTCAAAATTCACAATTGATAGTATAAAAAAGACTGGTAACGATCAGAATTTAAAAATAGACTGGGATGGCGATGCCATTGATGCCGAACAAAAAGGAACAGTAGAAATCCGTGTACCGGCTATAAATAAGTTTGAAATATTGGATATAAAAGCCATTCAGGGCGAAGAAGATTACGCACTGGTGCAGTTTTCGGAACCCATTGGTGTAGGACAGGATTTGACGGGCATGATTACCCTGGGTAACCTTAGCGACTTAAGGTATACCATTGATGCCAGTCAGGTTAAAGTTTATGCCGCTGAAGAACTTAAAGGCAATTATAATTTAAGCGTAAACGCAGGCGTCGAAAACATCAATGCGAAAACACTTACCAATGGAAAAGTAGCCAATCTCGTTTTTGAAGATAAATTGCCAGCAGTTACCATTGCAGGTAATGGAACTATTTTACCAAATTCGGGCAAACTGGTTTTACCTTTCGAAGCCATTAATTTAAAAGCTGTTGATGTAACCGTAATCAAAATTTACGAGAATAATATCCCACAGTTTTTCCAAACGAATAGTTATAAAGATGGAAATGAACTGCGTAGAGTGGCAAAACCAATTTTGCAGAAAACGGTACGTTTAGACGAAGATAAGGCACTTAATCTCCATAAGAAAAACCGTTTTACGCTCGATCTGGATAAAATGATCCGTACCGAGCCAGGTGCAATGTACCGCGTTACCATTGCTTTCAGACAGGAATACAATGCCTATAATTGTAAAGCAGGAACAGAAAAAGTGGGCGACGGTGAAGAAGAAAGCGAATATGGAGATGACGAAGGTTATGGCGAAAAAATTGATGAAGACGATGATTTCTGGCAACGTTACAACAATTATTACCCTGCCAATTACAGATGGAATGATAAAGACAATCCATGTACCCCTTCATTTTACACCAACCAGCGCTGGGCAAGCAGAAACTTAATTGCTTCGAACATTGGCCTGGTAGCCAAACGCGGCAACGACAACAGTATGCTCATTGTAGCTACAGATTTATTGACCGCAAAACCATTAAGCGGTGTCAATCTGGAGTTGATGGACTATCAAAAACAGATTATTTTCACCACTAAAACCGATGGTGATGGTTTTGCCAGTTTTGACTTAAAACGTCAACCGTTTTTATTGATTGCCAAAAACGGCTCAGAACGTGGTTACCTCAAATTAGATGACGGAAGCTCACTTCCGTTAAGTCGCTTCGATGTAGGTGGCGATGTAGTGCAAAGTGGCCTAAAAGGCTTTATTTATGGCGAGCGTGGGGTTTGGCGACCAGGTGATAGTTTATTTGTGTCTTTTGTTCTGGAAGATAAACTCAAAAAACTCCCTGCCAACTACCCGGTAACCATGGAGTTTTACAATCCAAAGGGACAATTGTATAAAAGATTGATTAACAGCAAGCCTTTAAATGGTTTCTACGCCTTCAAAACGGCTACAGAAAGTACTGCACCAACCGGCAACTGGATGGCGAAGGTTAAAGCAGGTGGCGCTACCTTTACCAAAACGCTAAAAATTGAGACCGTAATGCCAAACCGCTTGAAAATTGATTTCAACGTTGGCAACAGGCCTTACTTGAGTGCAGGTACATCAGCCGCTACCCTATCGGCCAAATGGCTGTTTGGTGCCGTTGCTCAAAACTTAAAGGCAAAGGTTGATGTAAACCTGAATACTACCGAAACCAGGTTTAAGGGCTTTGAAGGTTTTAGTTTCGATAACCCAACGGTAAATTTCGAATCACAGGTTAAAACCATTTTTGAAGGCACCCTAAACCAGAGTGGCTCGGCTCAGATCAACACGAACTTAAACGAAAACAATACTGCGCCGGGCGTGTTAAGGGCAAATTTCACAACAAAGGTTTTCGAACCGGGAGGGAATTTCAGCATTGATAATTTCAGTATTCCATATCATGTATACAAAAGTTATTTAGGTATCCGCCCGGAAAAAGGTGACCGTTTAAGTGGTATGTTGGTTACCGGAAAGGAACATAAGATTGAAATCGTGAATGTAAATACTGATGGCAAACTGTTGAGTGGTACCAAAACCGTTCAGGTAGAACTATATAAAACGCAATGGCGCTGGTGGTGGGAACAGGATGACCAAAACACCTATGCCAATTTTACGCAAAACCAATACAACAAATTGGTGGAGACACATCAGGTAAACTTATTTAACGGAAAAGGAAGCTGGAATTTACGTGTTGATGAACCAGAATGGGGCCGTTATTTAATTTTAGTCCGTGATGTAAACGGTGGGCATGTTACCGGAAAATCAGTTTATGTAGATTGGCCAGGCTGGGCGCAACGCGAACAAGGCAGTAACCCTACAGAGGCCTCAATGCTTTCTTTTACGGCGAATAAAGAGAAATTCACCGTTGGAGAAGACATTACCTTAACTATCCCAACAGGTAAAAACGGACGGGCATTAATTTCGATCGAAAATGGAAGCCGTGTATTAAAAACGTATTGGGTAGATACCAAAGCCGGGCAAACACAATTTAAGTTTAAGGCGGAAAAGGAAATGGCCCCAAATGTTTTTGCCAATATCACCTTACTACAACCGCATGCTCAAACGGTGAACGATTTACCGATCAGGATGTATGGTGCTATTCCACTTTCCGTTGAAGATCCCCAGACCATTTTGAAACCAATAATTAAAATGGCCGATAAAATTAAACCTGAAACCGAAAATACCATCACTGTTGGCGAGCAAAACGGCAAAGCAATGACCTATACGATTGCATTGGTTGATGAAGGTTTACTAGATTTAACCCGGTTTAAAACACCAGATCCCCATGGGGCATTTTATGCACGAGAAGGTTTGGGTGTTAAAACGTGGGATTTATTCGACTATGTTTTAGGCGCCTGGGGTGGAAACCTGGAACGTATTTTAAGTATAGGTGGTGATGGAAGCATCAACAAAAACCTTAACCCTGCCAAAGCCAACCGTTTTAAGGCTGTGGTTAAATTTATGGGGCCCTTTACCATTGGCAAAGGCGAAAGTAAAACACACAAATTTAAATTGCCTCAGTACATCGGTGCAGTTAGGGCGATGGTTATTGCCGGACAGGATGCAGCCTATGGTTTTGCAGAAAAATCTGTCCAGGTAAAAAAACCATTGATGGTTTTGGCTACCCTGCCAAGGGTAATTGGACCAGGGGAAAGTTTCACTTTACCGGTAACTGTGTTCGCGACAGAAAACAATCTGAAAAATGTATCCGTACAACTGCAGGCAAGCAATTTAATTGTTCAGGGTACTAACAAGCAGCAGCTTTATTACAAGCAAACAGGTGAACAAATGACCTATTTTGAAGTTAAAGCGCCAAATACCGTTGGTATTGCCAAAGTAAAAGTGATTGCACAAAGTGGCGCCGAAAAAACGGTCTACGATGTAGAAATGGATATTAGAAATCCAAATCCTTATGTTACCAATGTGGTTTCGGCAACTGTTCAGCCACATACCAAATGGGCGGTAAACTATTTACCAATCGGAATGACCGGTACCAATTCAGGCTCTTTAGAGGTTTCATCTATCCCGGCAATTAATTTAGGCAAAAGACTGGCTTATTTAATTCAATATCCGCATGGTTGTATCGAGCAGACAACTTCAGGGATTTTCCCTCAACTCTTTTTAGACCGTTTGAGTCCGTTAAACGCGCAGCAGAAAGCCACAACAGAGAAAAACATTAAAGCGGGAATTAACAGGCTAAAAGGCTTCCAAACTACTGATGGTGGTTTATCTTACTGGCCTGGAGAAGGTACTTCAGACGAGTGGGGAAGTAATTATGCAGGTCACTTCCTGATTGAAGCGCAAAACGCAGGTTATACCCTACCGGTTGGCTTGCTGGATGAATTATTGCGTTTTCAAAAGTCAAAAGCGGCAAACTGGGCTCCAAATAGCAATAATTTTTATGGTGGAGATTTATCGCAAGCTTATCGTTTGTATATGCTTGCGCTGGCTAAAAAGCCAGAAATGGCCGCGATGAACCGTTTGAAAGCTTTCGAATACTTATCTGTAGCCGCAAAATGGCGTTTGGCAGCGGCTTATAAATTAGCCGGACAGAATGATGTGGCTCAAAATATGATCAGGGGTTTAGACACTTCCATTCAGGCTTACAAACAACTCGGTGGTACTTATGGCTCTGATGTTCGTGATGAAGCTATGATTTTAGAAACACTAACCCTACTTGGTCAGAAAGCAAAGGCAGCGAGTTTATTACAGCCTTTAGCAGCCAAACTTGGCGAAAACACCTGGTACAGCACACAAACAACTGCTTACAGTTTGCTGGCCATTGCTAAGTTTTGTGGTTCAAATCAGTCGGCAAATAAATTGCAATATCAATATGTATTGGATGGAAAATCTGCTCCTGTAAGTTCTAATCAATATATCAACAGTACACCGGTTACCTTTAAGGGCAACACTGCTTCAGTTAGCAATAATGGAAATAATGTATTGTTTGTGCGTTTGGTTTTAGAAGGGCAGCCTGTTGCAGGTCAGAATAATTTTTTACCTAACCGGCCTGAGGTTTTGGACATGAGTGTAACCTACAAACGCCTAAATGGCAAAATGTTAGATCCGACAACTTTAAAGCAGGGAACTGATTTTTATGCTGAAGTAACCGTAAAAAATCCAGGCAGAATGGGGTATTACGAACAAATGGCATTAACCCAGATTTTCCCTTCAGGATGGGAGATTATCAATACCCGGGTTAACGATAACCAAAGTATCCTGGCATCATCTCCTTTTACCTATCAGGATATCAGGGATGACCGTGTTTTCACTTATTTTAATGTAAGAGAAGGCGAAAGTCTGGTTTATAAAGTGTTGTTAAATGCATCTTATCTCGGTAAATATTATCTGTCGGCCGTTCAATGCGAAGCGATGTACAATAATGATATTTCGGCAACTGAAGCCGGTAAATGGGTGCAGGTGGTGAAATAGAAAATGGCTAGTGGTTTATGGAGATATGAATAACGACATAGAAGAAACCTCTTAAATAAAAGACAAAAACGCAAGCCTCGGTCCGTGTCTCCACGGACCGAAATCTAAATTGGAATGGATAATTTATTCAAACAAAAGAGAAAAAACTATATTGAAATTGGTCAAATTTACTTTTGGACAGCTACCATAAACAAGTGGCAAAGATTATTGGAAAAAGATAAATTTAAGCATATCATTTTAAGTTCATTTGAGTATCTGAGCAAATTGAATAAACTTGATGTCTTCGCTTTCGTTATTATGCCAAATCACATACATATCATTCTGCGGACTAACGAATTAAATGGAAAAGAAACTGTCCAAGGCTCATTTTTAAAATATACGGCCCATGAATTTAAAAAGCTTTTAAATCAAAATGAACTAAAAAACTTTTTTTCTGGTTCGATTAATAAAAATTATGAATTTTGGCAGAGAGATCCTCTAGCGATACACTTATTTTCCCCGGAAGTTGCGTATCAAAAAAACTGGATTATTTACACAACAACCCATGTACAGAACATTGGCAATTAGTAAAAGAACCTGAAGATTATATATATTCATCAGCCTCCTTTCATGAAAAGCACGAAACCAATTATTCGTTTTTAAAGGATTTAAGATTAGAATTTTGAAAAACATAACTTGCAGTGAATTAGTCATAGAGATATCAAGCAGGGATATAAAAAATAATTATTGGTTCGTGGTGACACGAACCAAGGCGATCAAAAAGAACAAGTGATGTCACTATTATTGAATAACTTTATTAACATTTGAAAATATTTTATGTCATAGCGAGTCGCTAAGACTGGAGTTAAGATGTCTATCACAAAAAATTAAATGATCAAAAGCCCGAAAGCATTCCTAATTTCCGATCTAATTTGTTTTGCCTTGCTTTTGGCATTTCTATTTTCGTTACCTACAAAACTATTCAAAACCCCTACTTCCTTTGTAATTGAAGCCAGTAATGGTAATTTATTGAGTGCAGCAATTGCAAGCGATGGGCAATGGCGATTTCCGGTTGCTGATAGTGTACCCGTAAAATTTAAGGATTGTATCATTGCTTTTGAAGATAAGCGCTTTTATAAACATTTCGGTATTGACCTTTTGGCCATGAGCAGGGCTATGCGTCAAAACCTGAAAGCGAAAAGTGTGGTCAGTGGCGGCAGTACATTAAGCATGCAGGTGATCCGTTTATCACGAAAACAAGACCGTAACGTTTGGCAAAAGTTATTGGAAGTTATTTTAGCTATCCGTTTAGAAACAAAGTATTCCAAAGAAGAAATTATAGGTTTGTATGCTGCAAATGCTCCATTTGGGAGTAATGTTGTGGGTTTAGAGGCGGCCAGCTGGCGTTATTACGGCCGCAATGCCAAAACGCTTTCATGGGGTGAAATGGCTACATTAGCTGTGCTTCCCAATAGTCCGTCTTTGGTGCATCCGGGTAAAAACTCTAGCCGACTGATCAAAAAAAGAAACGATTTATTAGATAAACTTGCCCAACTCAGGTACATTGATCAGGCAACTGCCAATTTATCCAAGCTCGAGCCAGTTCCGGGCAAGCCTATGCCTTTGCCGCAAAATGCGCCACACTTATTAAACCGTTTTAAAGCAGAAAGAGCTAGTCTTGAAATCAACTCTACCCGAATTACCTCTACCCTGGATGAAAACATCCAACTAAAGGTAAATGCCATACTAAAACGCTACAACAACCGGTATAGAGCTAACGACATTAACAATATTTCAGCTTTGGTACTCGATGCCAGGACTGGTCAGGTGGTCAGTTATGTGGGCAATATTTATCAACCTGAAAATGCTGACCTCCAAAGTCATGTGGATATGATCAAAGCCCCACGCAGCCCCGGCAGCACCTTAAAACCATTGCTTTATGCCAGTATGATGAATGATGGTTTTATATTGCCACACACTTTAATTCCAGATATTCCCACCCAAATTGCGGGCTACTCCCCCCAAAATTATGATTTGGGTTATGATGGTGCCATCGCAGCAGATAAAGCCTTGAGCCGTTCGTTAAACATACCTGCGGTTAAAATGCTGCAACAATACAAGTATGAACGCTTTTATGATAAACTTAAAAAACTTGGAATAGGTACACTGAATCAGCCGGCAGATCATTATGGACTATCATTGATTTTAGGGGGTAGCGAGGTAACCATGTGGGATTTGGCCAACACCTATATGGGTATGGTACGCACTTTAAACCATTTTAATACCTATAAAGGATTGTACAATCCGGCAGATTATAAACCTGCAAGCTATTTCGCTACCGACCGGAAAGAAGAAAAGGATTACCAGCGCAATTCTTTTTTGGATCACGGCTCGATTTGGGCAACTTTTAATGCCATGGAAGAAGTTATGCGTCCTGGCGACGAGGGTTTATGGGAACAGTTTTCTTCCTCACAAAGAGTTGCCTGGAAAACAGGTACCAGTTTCGGTTTCCGCGATGCCTGGGCGGTTGGCCTAACGCCAAATTATGTGGTGTGTGTATGGGTGGGCAATGCCGATGGCGAAGGAAGACCGGGTTTGGTTGGTATTGAAGCAGCAGCCCCCGTTTTGTTTGATATTTTCAGGCTATTACCCAATGGAAAATGGTTCGAAACGCCTGTAACCAAGTTAAAAAAGACCAGGATTTGTAAACAAAGTGGTTATAAAGCTGGGGAATACTGTACAAGTGTAACAGAAGAATTAGTGCCTGCTTCAGGTGAAAAAACTGCTGTTTGCCCGTTTCATAAACTGGTCCATTTAGATCAAACAGGCACCTACAGGGTCACCGATCAATGCGAGAGCATCACCAATATGCTACACAAAAGCTGGTTTATTTTGCCCCCGGCAATGGAATATTACTACAAAATAAAAAACAGTGATTATAAAACCCTTCCCCCTTTTAAAGATGGCTGTGATCTTTCTGGCGGGAATAGCGTGATGGAAGTAATTTATCCTAAAAACAACGCAATTGTTTACATTCCTCTGGAACTTGACGGAACAAGAGGCAAAATTGTAGTGAATGCGGCGCACAGAAATTCCAGTTCAAAAATATATTGGCATATCGATAATGAATATGTAGCCACTACAAGCAATTTTCATCAATTGGCCATTAGCCCGCTTCCGGGAAAGCATACCTTAACCCTGGTTGATGAAAATGGGGAAAGACTGGTGCAGGTATTTACGGTTTTAGATAAGGAGAAAAAATAGGTTATCTGGCCACGGAAACACAGAAGGCACGGAATACGCTTTGGTTAATAGCACTGAGGTAATTGCAGTTACCCAGCAACAATAAACCTGATATAGTGGAAATCCTTTTTAATTTGCAGTAACCCACACCTCACTACTACCATACCCATTAAAAAGATTGGAACGATAGCAGGACTGCCCTAGCCGATTATCACTGAACCTGCTTTCCAGGAAAATAAAAATCGAGAATCCCCTGCTACACTTCTGTTCGTGTTACCACTAACTTCCTGGAAATTGTTCCGTAAACAATTAAATATTGCGCAATCATATAGGTAGCCATGATTAAAGCTCCACTCTGTGGAATGGGTTGAGCAAATTTATTCACGGCCAATGCACTATCAGACAGCAGGAAAAACAGTGCCCCATACAAGATCAGCTTAAAGCTAAAAATATTCACTTTTCCGTAACGGTTGACGGCCATCAGTGCCATTACACAAATGATGATTGCGTACATCAGCACCGGAAACTGAAGTGCGCCCAAATTTGGCTGGAGGTAAAAAAACAAACCTGAGCAAAAAATAGCGAATGCCCCTACCGCCCATAAAAAATAGGGCGTTTTATGATTTGGATTGGATTTATGGTCGAGGGTAAATGCCCTGATGTAAAAGATATGGCAAAGTAAAAAGGCAACTAAACCATAGATGAAAAAATTTGATCTACTGCTTTGCAGCATGAGTAAAATATCGCCAGCCAATGCAAAGATTAACCCAGTAAAAATCCTTTTATGAAAACGGCCTTTCAAATTGGTACTGATGCAAAGCCAGGCCAAAAGCACCACTACAATTAGCGGTTTGGAAAAGTTACGTAACTCCGCATTATTGGCATATTCTGCATATAACTGAATTACAAACACTAAGAAAAATATAAAAGAAAATAGCTTAGTTTTCATCAGGATTAGGATTTGCCTTTTGCAAATTAAAGAACCAAATTACGGATATTAACTGGATAGCCACAAAAATTACTTGATATCCGACTGGGAATTTCAAAAATAAAACCAATAATGTGCCCAATAACAACCTGAAATATTCGAACCTGACTTGCCAGGTTTTTTGTTCCAGCAACGCACCACAGGTGATTAATGTCAGAATGGTGAAAACAGATCCCGAAATCAAAGAAATAGTCTCCATTTTGGTGTAGGAAAACAATATAGCCGATCCTGCTGCCAAGGCAACTAAAAACTGAGCCAAAACATAAGCTGTTAATTTAGATTGATATGCCGGATTATATTTTTTGTAAGTGGATTCGTCTATTTCGGGTGCATGCTGAAAACCGCCTAAATGTAAAGGAAACCAGCCCGGAGGTTTAAGAAAGACCTTAATTTTATCGCTCAATTTAGGCGTCTGTCTGGCGGTTTTAACCAGATCATCCCAATAATGCAAATTTGCCCAAACGGGATTCCAGCTGGCCAAAGGTTTCGTAATGCCATAATAAACCTCATCCTCTTCTTTTTGAAAAGTGCCAAAAAAACGGTCCCAGATAATCAATGTACCGGCATGGTTTTTATCAATATATTTAGGATTTGAGCCGTGATGTATCCTGTGATGTGAGGGCGTGTTCAATATATATTCCAGAAAACCCATATTTTTAATTGCCCTGGTATGGATCCAAAACTGATATAAGGTATTGAAAGAACTCAACGTTAAAAACATCACCGGATCAAAGCCGACAAAGGCCAATGGCAGGTAAAATACCCAGCTAAACCAACCCTGAAACCAGCTCTGTCGCAGGGCTACCGTTAAGTTATATTCCTCAGACTGATGATGTACAATGTGTGCCGCCCATAATGCATTTACCTGATGGCTCATCCGGTGGAACCAATAATAAAAGAAATCAACACCGATAAATAAAAGGATCCAAACCCATATTGTTTTTGGTAGTTCGAATAAGCGCCAATGTTCAAAAATATATTTATAGCCAAAAAACAGTGCAGTTTTCATAAAAATACCGGTAAGCTGTTGACCTATACCCTGACTTAAGTTTGCGATACTGTCGTTAAGTCGGTAATAATTTAATTTTTTATAGAAATTATAGGCCAGTTCTATTCCAATCAGGATAAAGAAGACCGGTACAGATAACGCAATGTAATCTACTTTCATAACAGGCAGGAAAAGTATTTGGCTAGCAATATTTATCTTCCAATTTAAAGAATTTTAAGGGGAAGATAAAATCCAGTTCATGTAATATTTATACTTGTTTAATTTTAGCTATTGATTTACATCAAATTCACATTAACTTTGCGACACCATTTTTCTTTAATTCATCCCATCTATGAAAAAATTATCTCTTGTTCTCTTGCTAATGGCTACGGCATTTTTTGCAAAGAGTCAAACCTTAGTGTTAGCCAAAGACGCAGGCGATTATGTTGGTAAAAATGTAACCATATGTGATTCGGTTTATAGCACAAAAGCTTTAGATAAATTAACCCTGATTAATTTAGGTGGCGCATTCCCCAAGGAACTGATCACCGTAGTTGTTACCAAGGAAGATATAAGTAAATTTCCCTCTGAACCTTCTACAATGTTTATGGGCAATAAAATCTGTGTTACCGGTATTGTAACCGAATTTAAAGGCAAAAAACAAATTGTAGTGACTGATCCAAAGCAGATAGTAGTAAAATAAATAGCTTAACCATCAAAACGGGGTATTATAGCTGTTTTAGCGGCCTCTATGTAGAGTAATACCTGATTGACACAGCTTGCCAGGTTTTTTTCTATTTCGTGTTCCCAAAAACGCATTACAGTATAACCTTTGATTTTTAATTGTTCGTTGATTTGCCTATCCCTTTGCATATTCCGCTCAATTTTTGGGATCCAGAATTTTGAATTTGTTTTTAATGTAGTTTTCTTTTCCTCCCAGTTGTAGCCGTGCCAAAAATCGCCATCTACAAATACGGCCAGCCGGTATTTATTAATAATCAGATCGGGTTTCCCGGGAAAATTTTTAGGATGGATTCTGAAACGGATGCATTTTGCCCAAAGTGCTTTCCTTAGTTTTAATTCGGGCAAGCTATTTTTTGCCCTGATTTTGGACATATTGCTACTACGTTTTGCAGTAGTGTAAAAACCAGCACTTTCTTCAAAGCGTGGAACCTTAATGGTTTCTTCCGGATATGGTTTCGGATCATAAGTTTGAAAACCGTAAAAAACGAAAATTGTTTAGAAAAGTAAAGGTTAGAAAAAAGAGCATTTAAAATCAACCTAGGCACCTCCTTTTTAAAGGAGGTGGGCTTGGCTGGAGCGTTAATACAAAGCTTTTATTTTGGAAATGAAATGTTGAGTTTATTGCCTCTTCAGTCGGCAGGAAATTCATCCTGCCAACCTCATAAGCATAGATATCCTTATTATCTGATCCGAAGATTAGAAATCATTTCAACATTTCATAACGTGTTATACATATAGGCTTATTTCCTTGATGAATCGTTTTATTTCCTTGATGAATATTTTTGAGCTTTGTAGTTTTATTTATACCAAAAACTTAATGATTAGGTAAGGCAGACCTAACGCCACTGCTCCGCCGTAAATAATATCGAGCCAAAAAAAGGATCCCAAGGCACCCATATAAATAAACCCAACAATTGGGGTTACAACTGCTTTTGATAACCAGGAGCTGGTTTTAGATTTTACAACTGCATTCCATAAGGTATTTGCATCGCCTGTACTTGGAAAAGCATGGGCTCCTATTGAAATGGCCAGATACATCAATACATAATCTAGAATATTGGCCGATTCGAATTTAAATTGCAACGAAGCGGAAAAGCCGATGATAAAGCACAATAACGTATTGACAATAAATGGTCCTACTGAAATAAATACCGTTTGATATACCTTTGGAGCAGGTTCATGCAATACATAACCAACCGGGTTTTCAACCCTGAAGTAACACACTTCAAAAACGGGAACTCTAAATAACCTGCAAAATAACTGGTGGGCAAGTTCGTGAACAATTACACCTGGAAATGTAGCGATACTGATAAGAATACCTGGAATAAACATAATCTTATTTTCTAATTACCTGTAAATTTCTGAACCGTTAATAATCGGAATTAACCTTTTTGAGATCGTACTGTCACCTTTGCTGATTTCATGCGATCTAATTTTGGCTAAACTTGCAAAACTCTCCTTTTTTTTGCCGGCAAAATAATCGACCATTGCTTTTGCTTCAATTGCACTATCGTTATCAGGATCCAACTCAATTGCCTTAGCCGCAAAAACAGCTGCTTCTTTATCATGCTTACGCTTCAGTTCTATCCTTGCTTTCTGCGAAAAAGCATACACATCCTGTGCATTTATATTTAATAAGCGATCGCAAAAGGCAATGGCTTCATCATATTTCCCTGTGTTCCTTTTTACGGCAGACATCAAGCTCAAGGCCTGATAAAAACCCGAATCTACAGCCAAAACGTTATTAATAATACTTTCTACCCGCTCATAATCCTTCATCTCGTATAAATAATTTGCGATATGCGTTTTCAATGCAATTTCTTTGGTACTATCTGTTAAAGCCAATAATCTTTCTTTATTATTGGCAGCAGCAACAATCCTTTTATACATCAAAGTGTCTTTAGGGAAATTCTGGTCAATGTATGCGGAAGCTGCATCTACCCTATTCAAAAAAGATTCATCCTCTGTTTTCTTGTTTGCAATACGTCCATAAGCCGTAGCATACGACGCAAAATCGAGATTATAAGCACTTGCAATCATCATGTAACCATTTGCCGTCAGATCATCAGGAAATTTATTGATCACAAGTGCCAGCTCTTGCTGAGCGGTAACAAAATGTTTTTGATCAATTGCATTTTCGGCTTTACCCAAATGGACAGCCGCTGAAATATACAGCTGCGTCCGCACCAAACTGACAACCATTACAGCTAGAATACCAAAGGCAAAAAATTTAATCCATTTGGGAACAGGATATTTAATCAAGCTTTGTCTGCAATCAGAACATAAATTAATAGCATGGCCTGCTTCATACACATTTAATTGGCAGTTTGCACACAGACTCTCATTAAAGTGGTTTTCAGGCGAAGCCCCTGTAGATTGGTTTTCTTGCATTTTGAGATTACGTTAAACCATAAAGATAATATTTTTAATCAATTTAGATATTCAAGTTATTTACTGTTAAAAGTTCGAAAATTTTGCATCTATCGGTATAAAATACATAGTTTTGGTTTTTTATCTGCTTATGTCTACTCTTTTAAAACGAAATTCGCTAATTATCATCCTTTTTATTCTGATCGCCGCATTTACTTTCTTAAGTTTCTTTATCGCGCAGCATCCGATATTCGATTTCGACATTAAAACATCCTTATTTATTCAGCAATATCATGCAGATTGGTTAGATAAAGTGATGTTGGCCATCAGCTTTTTCGGCGAGCTTCCTTATTCCTTACTTTCGGTAGCTATAGTTGCAGCTATTTTTTATTGGCAGAAATATAAACATGAGGGCTTATTTATTTCTACCGTTTTACTTTCAGGACTGATTATTCTAGGGATAAAAAATATAATCAACCGTCCACGCCCTACCGCATTTTATGTCCGCTTAGTAGAAGTAAACCGTTTCCAGAGCTATCCAAGCGGTCATGTGCTTTCTTATACACTTTTTTTTGGATTTCTGATCATCATCATGAATACAGTCAAAAGCATCCCTAAACTAACCAGAAATGTAGTTACTTATTTATCTGCTTTTTTGGTTGTCACCATTGCACCATCCCGGATTTATCTTGGTGCACACTGGTTTACGGATACTGTAGGTGGTTTTCTATTGGGATTAATCTGCCTTTTCCCTCTTTGTTATTTTTATTTCAAAAAGAAAACAGATTAGTACTTAATTCTTCTCTTCCAGCTTTGCTTTTTTCCTGATCCTGCTTAAGGTTTCGATCCGCATACCAAGGTAGCTGGCCAAAAACTTTAATGGAACCCTGAATTTCATTGTTGGATGGCCGATTTTAAACTGCCTATATCTTGCTTCTGCTGATGGGATACGCGATAAGATAGCGCGCTCCTGCGACAGGTGGTAATATATGGCTAATAATTTTCTGGCCAAAATATTCGTTTCAGGAAATTGCGCATACATCTCATCAATAAAACGATATGGAAGTATCAGTAGTTCCGAATCTTCCAGTGCCTGATACTGTTCTTCGTAAGTTGCTTTAAGCATACCAGGGTTTCTAATGCTTCCAATCAAATGATTTTCGTCTGTTAACCAGGCAGTAATGTCTTTACCCTCATCTACAATAAAACCGCGAACCAAACCTTTAACAATGAAGAAAAGACAATCGCCATCGATATCATTAACACAGGGTAAAAGATCATTCTTGCGAACAGAAATCTTGAATATCTCGATTTTAGCCCTGTCAATTATTTCTTTTCTGAGTGGCTGCAGCCCATTCAAATATTTGAGGAGAGGATCGCTTTCATGATCGGCAGCAGTCATAACATTCTATCTTATTTTTTAATAACAATGCAAGCTATTGCTTGTATGTGGGATTTCCAAATATCAAAACGATTACAATAACTAAAAAATTGCAGTTATGGAGAATTTATTTCAGTCCTAAAGTACACCCTTATCACTTGGAAAAATAAATTAATTGTTAAATTTCAGCAGGACGAGCAAATTTTAACCAAATCATAAGAAAAATCTGATAATTTTGCCGCCATGACGAACAATAAACCGAAAGCTTTTCTTTTCGATCTTAATGGTACCATGATTAACGACATGGCTTTTCACAACCATGCATGGCATAATATACTTACTCAGGATTTAGGCGCCAGCATTAGTTTTGACGCGGTTAAAAAGCAGATGTATGGCAAAAATCAGGATCTGTTAGAACGCGTTTTTGGCGTTGGTCATTTTTCACAGGAGCAGATTGATCAAATCTCTATCGAAAAAGAACACAGGTACCAGGCTGCATACAAAAAACATTTAACGCTGATAGCTGGTTTGGGCGATTTTTTGGAAAGGGCAAAACAATCAGGCATCCAAATGGCCATTGGCTCCGCGGCAATTCCTTTTAATATTAATTTTGTACTCGATAATTTAAATATCCGCTCCTATTTTAAAGCGATAGTAAGTGCGGAGGATGTGGTAAACAGTAAACCTGATCCCGAAACTTTTACTAAAGGAGCCGAAATTTTAGGTGTTGCAGCAGATCAATGTATCGTTTTTGAAGATGCTCCAAAGGGTGTTGAAGCGGCACAACATGCTGGAATGAAATGTGTGGCGCTGACGACAATGCACACCAAAGAAGAATTTGGTGCTTACAATAATATTATCGCCTTTATAGATGATTATACTGATCCTGTTTTGCAGGATCTTTTCTAAAATAGATACGGCCCGTATTACTACGGGCCATATACTCATGTGATCATCATTGGAGATGTAGGGATCACCAAAACGATTATTTGGTAAATTTGTAAATCGAACTCGTTTTATATAACTGGCCTGGCTTCAAAACCGTCGACGGGAAAGCAGGCTGATTGGGTGAATCGGGAAAATGTTGCGTTTCCATGGCAATGGCAGTTCTAAAATCATCTTTCGCACCTGTTTTAAAGGTATTTTTGCTCTGCATAAAGTTTCCGCTGTAGAACTGTAAACCCGGCTCTTGCGTGTATATATCCATCACAATGCCCGATTTGTCTCCCTTAACCGTAGCGGCATGGAACATACCCATAGCTTTTGTTTTGTTTAACACATAGTTATGATCATAACCTTTTCCGAAAGTTAATTGCTCATTTTTATCGTTTATGCGTGCACCAATGGTGGTTGCTTTGGTAAAATCGAAAGGTGTCCCAGCTACTTTTTCAATTTTCCCGGTTGGAATCAGTGTTGAATCTACAGGGGTATATTCATTAGCAAAAATTTGCACCTCATGGTTTAAAATCTCGCCACTTCCATCACCATTTAAATTAAAAAAGGCATGGTTGGTTAAGTTCACCACAGTGGTCTTATCTGTTTTAGCCTCGTAATCCATTTTTAACTCATTATCATCAGTTACCGTATAGGTAACCTTAACATCTAAATTACCCGGAAAATTTTCATCACCATCTTTCGATAAATAATGTAGTACCAATGTATGCTCGTCCGGCTGGGTAGCATCCCAAACCACATATTGATACCCTTTTTTACCTCCGTGAAGTGTATTCTGGCCATTATTGGTAAACAATGAATAGGTTTTCCCCTCTAAAGTAAATTTACCTTTTGCTATACGGTTACCATACCTGCCGATAGTTGCGCCAAAATATGGCTCTGTCGATTTTTCGTAATCGTTTACACTTTTAAAACCCACCACTACATCTACTAACTTACCATCTTTGTTTGGTACCAATAAGCTAACCAAACGTCCGCCGTAATTGGTAAAAATGGCTTCAGCATTGTTCTTGTTTTTTAAAGTGTAAAGTGCAGTTTGTTTACCATCGATTTCCTTTTTAAAGGAATCGGCAACAAGTTTTACAACTCCTGCAGAGTCGCTTTTTAAACTGTCTGTTGCTGAAGATTTCTTGGTTTCAGATTGACAAGAGGCAAATCCGATTGCAGCCAGAACGCCCAGGCCCGCTAATGATTTTAATTTCATAAGAATGGAATACTTGGTTTAGATTATTTAAGTTTTTAAATATAAGTATATCACTTAACTTTACAAATAAAACGATTTAGAAGATTGTGAATGCAGATAGTAAAGAATAAATTACCTGGAGAAAGATCAATGATACAATTTGTAGAAACGGCGATAACAAAATGTAGAATTATAAAAAAAATAAGCATTTGTTGTTAATCGTGTCTCTGGTTATCTATGTTTTTAAATTCTACTAAATCAAAAATACTGAAAGAAGATTTTTATTCATTTTATATCATCTAACCAATACCACTAATGATGCTGAAAAACCTGTTAAAAACACTTTTAATCTGCCTGGCTTTATCAAGTGCTGCACAAGAAAAACTCAAGCAGGCCCCAACTTCGGATGCTGCTACTACAAAACAAGTATTGCGTCAAAATCCTTATATCGAATTACCGCTTGGTGCGATTAAAGCCGATGGTTGGTTAAAGGAAATGCTGCTGAGGCAAAAAACCGGCGCCACAGGAAATCTTGATAAACTTTATCCATCCGTAATGGGACAGCGCAATGGCTGGCTTGGCGGCGATGGCGACCAATGGGAACGTGGGCCATATTGGGTGGATGGATTGTTGCCCCTTGCTTATATTCTAAACGATAAAGAACTGATTGCCAAAACCAAACCATGGGTAGAATGGGCAATAAAAAGTCAACAGGCAGACGGATATTTTGGCCCAATTAAAGACTACAGCTATGAAGCTGGTTTACAACGCGATAATAGCCGCGATTGGTGGCCTAAAATGGTGATGTTAAAAATATTAAAGCAATATTATTCGGCAACTAATGATAAAAGAATCATTAGTTTAATGACCAATTATTTTAAATATCAGCTCAAAGAACTTCCAGCCAAACCTTTAGACCATTGGTCGTTTTGGGCAAGATACCGTGCGGGAGATAATTTGGCCGTTGTATATTGGCTGTACAACAAAACCGGAGATGCTTTTTTACTGGAGCTTGCAGATCTGATCCATAAACAGACTTTCGATTTTACAGATGCTTTTATCAGTGGCGAAATGCTTACCAAATTTGGAAGTATCCATGCTGTAAATCTGGCACAGGGTATGAAAGAGCCTTTGGTTTACTACCAGCAGCATCCTGAACAGAAGTATCTCGATGCCATGAAAAAAGGTTTTAAAGATCTGGACAAATACAATGGTTTTGCCAATGGTATGTTTGGCGGTGATGAGTCGTTACATGGCAATAACCCAACACAAGGCTCCGAATTATGTACTGCTGTAGAAATGATGTTTACGTTAGAAACAGCCTTAGAAATCACCGGAGACCTGGATTATGCCGACAGACTAGAAAAAATTGCTTTTAATGCCTTACCTGCGCAAGCATCTGATGATTACCTCAAACGCCAATATTTTCAGCAGGCGAACCAGGTCATGATCAGTAGGCAAATGCATAATTTCGATGTGAATCACCACGGTACCGATCTATGCTACGGTTTGCTGTCGGGTTATCCATGTTGCACCTCTAATATGCATCAGGGATGGCCGAAATTTGCTCAAAATCTTTGGTACGCCACTGCTGATAAGGGTGTGGCCGCCTTGGTATATTCGCCGAGCGAAGTAAAACTTCAGGTAGCCGACGGAAAAGAAGTCACATTTAAAGAGGAAACCAATTATCCTTTCCAAGAAACGATCAAATTCTCGCTAAAATTGAATAAAAAAACGAAATCGGTAAATTTTCCTTTTCATTTAAGAATTCCTGCCTGGTGTAATGAAGCTACTGTAAAAATAAATGGCACTCTTTTTCAAACATCAAAAGGTAATCAGGTGGTGAAGATCAGTCGTGATTGGAAATCGGGTGACATAGTTGAGCTCTTGTTACCCATGCACATTTCCAAAAACAACTGGTTCGAAAATTCAGTTTCGATTGAGCGTGGCCCTATTACTTATGCTTTAAAAATTGGAGAGGAAGTAAAACCGGTAAATAACACAAAAGATCCGATTGATTACGGTGATAACTTTGATGAAATACACCCTACCACGCCATGGAATTATGGAATATTTGATGTACCGACCAACAAAATGGACGAAAAATTTACCGTTGAGCAATTGGGCAAAACAGGTAATTATCCATGGAACCTGGAAAATGCGCCTATCCAAATTAAAACCAAGGCTAAACGTATTCCTTCCTGGAAATTATATAATGAAATGGCCGGTCCAGTTCCCTATAGTATGACTTATCAGCTGGAAACCGCTCCAGAGATTGAGGAAATCACTCTTGTTCCATATGGAGCCACAAGATTGCGGATTTCACAATTCCCATTAGTTGGAAGATAATATTATGATTGTATTTACTAAAATCCGTTAAAACTGATTATTATTGCAACAATCAAAACCCAAATATGAATCAAAACATTTCAACAGACCGTTACGAAAAAATGCTATATCGCCGTTGTGGAAACAGTGGCATAAAATTACCTGCTATATCGTTGGGTTTATGGCACAATTTCGGACATGTTAACGTTTTTGAAAACAGCAAAAACTTAATCTATACCGCTTTTAACAATGGAATTACCCACTTCGATTTAGCCAACAACTATGGCCCGCCTCCGGGTTCGGCAGAAGAGGTTTTCGGAAAAATCCTTCATGAAAATTTTAAAGGTTATCGCGATGAAATGATCATTTCAAGCAAAGCCGGATATACCATGTGGGACGGTCCTTATGGGGATTGGGGATCAAAAAAGTATCTCGTTTCCAGTTTAGATCAAAGCTTAAAACGAATGAAACTGGATTATGTTGATATTTTTTATCACCACCGTCCGGATCCGGAGACGCCACTTGAAGAAACCATGGGCGCTTTAAGTTTAATGGTTCAGCAGGGAAAAGCTTTATATGTTGGGATTTCAAATTACGGAGCCGAAGAAGCTGCAAAAGCCATCAAAATTTTAAAAGATAATGGAACACCTTGTTTAATCCACCAGCCTAAATATTCAATGTTTGAGCGATGGGTAGAAGATGGCTTGCTCGATGTTTTAGAAAATAGTGGCGTGGGCTGTATCCCCTTTTCGCCGCTGGCACAAGGCCTGCTTACCGATAAATATTTGCATGGTATCCCTGCCGATTCGAGGGTGGCTACAAGTGGCATATTCCTGAAAGAAAGCAACATCACCCCTGAAAAACTGGAAGTGATCAGTAAATTAAATGATGTGGCAAAATCGCGTGGACAAAAACTGGCACATATGGCTTTATCATGGATTTTAAAAGATAAAAGAATTACCACCGTATTGATAGGCGCCAGTAAACCAGAACAAATTACAGATTCAATCAAAGCTTTAGATAATATCGAGTTTAGCGAAGCTGAAGTAAAATTGATTGACGAAATATTAAGTTAAAAATGATCGTCATTCTCGCGCAGGCGTGAATCATAATGCGATAAGCTTTAAGATTCCCAATCGACCCGATAGCTAGCCGATTGAGAATGACGATTCGCTTTAAACCCCATCCTTTTAAAACCAAATCCCATAAAAACCGTTTAAGAAATGAATCCTTTACATTTCTTAATTTATGGCAAGAGCCAACAATTCCATTTATAGCGCTTTAGCAGCCAACTTATTAATTGCAGTAACTAAATTCATTGCCGGAGCGTTTACCAATAGCTCTTCGATGATTGCCGAAGGCATCCACTCCACCGTTGATACCAGTAATCAATTGTTATTGCTTTACGGCTTAAAAAGAAGTGTTAAACCACCTGATAAATCCCGTCCATTTGGTTACGGCAAAGAATTGTATTTCTGGTCGTTTATTGTATCCATCATGATTTTTGGATTAGGCGGTGTAGTTTCGATCTCCCAGGGTGTTGCCCACATCCGCCATCCGGAGATTTTGGGCAATCCTACATGGAATTACGTAGTACTGGGTCTCTCCTTTATATTTGAAGGCGCTTCACTCATCATTGCCATGAAAGAGTTTAACAAAACGAGAAAAGGGCTGCCTTGGTGGAAGGCGATTATCAAAAGTAAAGATCCATCAGGTTTTTTGGTGCTGTTTGAAGATGGTGCAGCCGTTTTAGGCCTATTGATCGTGTTTATTTTTATGGTGCTGAGCCATAACTTAAATATGCCTTTTTTAGATGGATTGGCTTCCGTTCTGGTCGGTACCTTATTGATTTTTGTTTCTTTTATACTGGCCAGGGAAAGCAGGAGTTTATTGATGGGCGAAGGTTTAACTTCAGAAACACAACAAAAGATTAAAGATATACTAGAAAATGATAGAGATGTGATTGCGGTAACCAGCATTCTGTCGCAATACCAATCGCCAAAAGAGGTGTTACTGGTGCTCATTCTCACCTTTAAAACGGAGCTGAATACCACAGATTTAACCAATGCAATCGATCGGTTAAGAGACAAAATAAAATCAGAATACAGTGTAATTAAGTTTGTGATTATACAACCACAATCGGCTGATGTAAAAGAAAGTGATTTTAGCAGGGATATTCATTTGGAGTAAAAGAAATTTCTGCCAATAGATCCTGAAACAAGTTCAGGAGGACGCAAGAAAATGAATTAATTAGTAATTATTTAATATAAACTGTTTTGATATTCACAAACTCATGGATACCGAACATCCCCAGTTCTCTTCCCTAACCCGATTGGTTAACGCCGCCAAAAGGCAGGGCTGGGTCTGATTTAACACCTTCATTTACGAAGCAAGAACCAGCGACCAGTTTATTCCGGGCAATGTCTTCTGCCAATTCAGGATTTTCAGTAAAAACAGCAGCACCCAGGCCAAAATTGGTGTCGTTGGCAATCCTGATGGCATCATCTGTATCTTCAGCTGTAATAATAGCAGCTACAGGACCAAATATCTCTTCATCATAAGCCAATACCCCTTTTTTCACGTTAATCAATATGGTGGGTTGATAATAGGCATGTTTACCGCCCATTTCTGGAATCTCTCCGCCTAAAATACACACAGCGCCTTGTGCAATACTTTTCAAAACCTGCTGATGCAGCTCATCACGAAGTTCGGCTCTTGCCATTGGCCCTAAATCGGTACGCTCCTGAAACGGATCTCCTGTTTGTTTGCTTTCCATTTCAGTCTTAAATAATTTGGTAAATTTTTCAGCTACTGCTTCAACCACGATAAACCTTTTGGCGGCAATACAGCTCTGTCCGTTATTGATTAATCTGGCATTTGCACAAATTTTCGCAGCCTTTTCCAAATCCGCATCTTCCAAAATGAGGTATGGATCACTTCCACCAAGCTCCAATACTGTTTTCTTGATCAGTTTGCCGGCCTGCCCGGCTACTTTTTGGCCAGCTTCGGTACTTCCTGTTAGGGTAACAGCTTTAATATATGGATTTTCAATTACCTTTGGAATTGCTTTACTGCTACAGATTAAGGTTTTAAAAACATTTGATGGAAAGCCTGCATCTTCAATAACTTTCTCAATCTCTATCGCACAACCTGTAACGCTTGAAGCGTGTTTTAAAAGGCCACAATTTCCAGCCATTAATGCCGGCGCTAAAAAACGGAAGACCTGCCAAAAGGGAAAATTCCACGGCATAATGGCCAGCACTACACCTATAGGCTGAAAACTCACGTAACTCTTAGTCGCACTGGTTTTCACCACCTGATCGGACAGAAAATCAGCGCCATTTTTAGCATAATATTCGCAAACTGATGCGCATTTAAGTACCTCAGCTACACCATCTTTTAAGGGTTTCCCCATTTCTAAAGCCATGAGGTTGGCCAGCTGATCTTTACGTTCGATCAGCAGTTTTGAAACCTGCAATAACAATTTTGCACGGCTTTTAAAATCAGTTTCTTTATAGCTTAACCAGGATTGGTTTACCTCTTCTATTTTCTGATGAATTAATGTTTCAGAATCTTCCTGGTAAGTTTCGATGATTGCCCCGTTAACCGGGTTTACAGATAAAATGCTCATTTGATATTAACAAACGAGTATTTAAGATTGTGTTTTTTATTTGAATATTACATTTGGGTAAAAGAATTGGAGAAAAAACACGTTAGCAACCCGAAATTTATTTCGACTCAACCAATTTATCACGTATTTTTTGTTTCAGAATACCTGCAGCCTGGGTGTAGCCGCCTTCAGCACCATCCACAAAATGGATATGGTCATCTTCCAGATCCCTCACATAACAAGACATGACCGATTCGCCACTCACATAAAGTGCATATAAAATTTTACCCTCTTTTTCAATTTTATCCAATTCCTTCTGCAAAGCGACCCGTTGTTTTTCGGTACCTGTAATTACCGTATTGATCCGCCCGTCTATGACCAATGTATCCGACATTTCTACCAGTTGCCTGAGGTAATTTTTACCACTTTCTGTTCTAAAATAGATGTATCCATAGATATTAATAAACCACGATTTGATGAGTTCGAAAATTTTAATCTTCCCTAGACGGTGACGCATCTCCTGCCCAAGACTGTTAAAGCTGGTCCTGAAAATTAGTTTTGAAACAGAAATCGGTTGCCGTTTTTCAGCACTACCATAAATCTGATCAAGTTGATGAATAACCTGACTAAATACCTCAGCTTGCTGTGTACAATTCTGGGCAATTACAATCAGCGTGACTACCTCTTCACTATTTTCGGGCGGTTCGATTTTATCCCAACGGCATTGCATCCCACTTAAATCAATTTCATCACTTGCCGTATCATGACCAGACAACAGATAATCATCACCCTTAATGATCTGTTCTGCATAGGCCAGTCCATCGCCTAAAACAATAGGAATCGAAAATGTTCCTGAACTGCTAAACCTACTGATTTTAAGTGCGTGGCCTTTTTTATAAATTTCCTCAACCGCAACAATTCCAGTCCTTAAATCGAGGTTGAAATTCTGCAAGGTATTGTCCCGGTATTTTAATAACGACTTCATTACATTATCTACGATACCAAGAGGAACGATAAAGGTCGCCCCATCTCCGCCAAAGAAAAAAGGAACTGAAATATTGGCTTTAAACGCAATATTGAGTACCGTAACAATACTACCGGTGGCAATCAGGTTCACATTTTCATGCAATCCCGCATTTACGGCCGCTGTTGAACTCTTGATATCAGTGATAATCACATGCCAGTCTGCAGGTACCTCTTTAAACAATTGATTTTCTACCAATAACTGAGCTAATGGAATTTTATTTATTGGCAGGTTGGAATAGAAATGATCTTGACTATCGGACATAAAATCAAATGAAACAGCCTAATATAGGCAATTGGAAAGCATGTCTATATTAAAAATACCACAAAAACACTTTAATCGAATAAAATTTTTTAATTCTAATTCAGGCATACAAAAGGCTCCAAATCCATTGATTTGAAGCCTTTTGTATTTACATCGTTGGCGCCTGTTCATAAATGGTCCATTGCTGCTCCTTACTTTTTGTTTTCTTGGCCAAAATGATTGGGGAATTGCTTGTCCCCTTTTTATCTTCCGGCGTGATGTATAAATCAGTTCCTTTAAGTTTGATAAAATAAATATCTTTTCCGGCAGGCTCAAATTCGTATTGCTGGTTATTACTGCCTAAAGTTAGTGGCTGTTCTTCCAAAACCACATCAGACTGCTTCGGTTGAAAGGTTTTACCCGTAAAGAGATTCTTAAGCTGATAAGTACTTCCTGCAACAGCAATAAAATTCCAGGTCATACACTTCCAGTTCTGTGGATCGTAAGCCACTAACGGCGTTCCATTTTTATTACTGGCATCTTTAACTCGCAAAAGCATACCTGTTGATACATTTTTTATGGCGTAATTCCCTTTAATGGTTTGTGCTGAAATAGCTTGACAAATGAGCAAGGCGAGGCCTATTGCTATAAGGTATTTTCTCATCACACTAATATAACCAATTGTTAAGCTAAGAAAAGAATTAAAGAATAATCAGAATGGTACCTGATTTGAATAATTTGAAATAATAATGAAATTCGCCATGACGGTACACTTTTTCGATTTCACAAACTTTACCCGATTTACCGTATTCATCAGATAATAAATCGCCTACCTTGATGTTGTCCAAAAGATTTACATTAATAGACGCTCTTTTAATGAGTGTAGCATTTTTTTCCATGAGATTCCCGTTTTGGGTATAAACGGAATCTAAATCATTCTGGATTTGTAGTATCATAAATTACTTAAAGCTAAGTAGCGAAGATACTTAATTGTAGCTTTAATTAGCAATACACAAGCTCATAAACCCGCTTCATATACAAAGCTTCGTCTATCTTGGTAAAAAATTCGCACCATTCTTCTCTGGTAAAAACCAAGCTGATATCTGGAAAAGGTGTGGATAAAATAACAACCTGTCGACCATCTGGCCTGTTCTCCACATAATCATCGAAATCGAGTTTTTTGGTGGCCACATAAAAGGCATCAAACTGATCAAAAGAAAAATTCATCAAAACACCAGAGCGCCATATATTTAAAACTTTGCAATTGTTGCATTGGGCGATGGTGATGTTTTGATTTTGAGCAAGAACAGTCGTTTTACACATGGGCTTTACTTTTATTGAACCTGTAGATTTAGCAAATATCATACTATTTAGAATAATTCCAAATAATATAATCAATTTATTTTCAAAAAAATCAAAGCAAAAAAAAACCCTCCAATTTTATTGAAGGGCTAATTATTATTCAGCGTCGTAAATAACTACTTTATCGAAGTACACCTTAAATTCATCCAAAAAGGCTTTGTGTAATGGATGTACCTGGTATACATCATGTGCTGCCAAATCTTCAAATAATAAAAGTAAACTGAATGTGTATGTGGTGTCTACTACAGCACGCTCAATCGGTGCGGGTACGCCAACATGGAAAGTTTTAACAACTTCAATATTTTCTAATGTTTGTAAGCTATTGCGGAAAGCAACTTTTTGCTCATCGGTGGTATCGGCTTTAAGCCAGAATAAAACGTGGTGTGCGATCATTTTTTAATTTTTTCCAAATATAAGGAAAGCCACAAAAGATCATCATTTTTATCCGAAAACACTTTTCGCTTTATCAATTGCTTTTTTCAAATCGATTCCTTTACCCAGTATGCCTTTAAACAGATCGCCTTCTTTCCTTAAGCGGTCAATAGCATTGAAAATATTAAAATCCTTCATCTTTAAGCCTGGCTTAATTTCGTCCCAATGCAAAGGCATGGATACCGTTGCACCAATTTTCGGACGTAATGAATAAGGTCCTGCAATGGTTGCCCCTGGCCTATTCTGCAAAAAGTCTAAATACATTTTGCCTTTTCTGGCAGCCACCATTCGCTCTAGTGAGGTATAGTTAGGTATCTGCTTATTAACGAGGGTAACCACAATCTTGGCAAACATCTGGCTCTGATCATAACTGTATTTCGCATTTAAAGGGATATAAATATGTATACCCGTTGAGCCCGATGTTTTACAATAACTCGGCACATCTATGGCATCCAAAACCTTTTTGGTTTCTAATGCCGCTTCTACCACCTGATCAAAAGTATGTTTATCGGGATCAAGATCTATGACGCAATAATCCGGATTATCCGGATTTTGTACCCGGCTAAACCAGGGGTTCATTTCAATGCAGCCTAAACTGGCCATCCACAGTAATGAAGCTTCATCCGTACCCACCAGATATTCCTTTTTTTCTCCTTCCCCGTTTTCATATGGAAAGGTTTTTGCCCAATCGGGTGCTTTTCCTTTTACATCTTTCTGGTAAAAACTCGGACCATGGATTCCACCTGGAAAGCGGTTAAGTGATTGGGGGCGATCTTTTAGATATGGCAAAATGTATTCGGCAACCTGGTAATAATAGTTAAACATATCCCTTTTACTTACCTTATCTTCCGGCCAATATATTTTACTGAGGTTGGTAAACTTAAGCTCATGCCCCTTAACTTTCCTGACCTGGGTTTCGTCTTTAGGATTTAAGAGTGTTTTAGGTTCCTTGCCTTTCGGCGGTTTTATGGCCTTTGCATGTTGATCTTCCTCTTTAGTTTCGACCACGATTTCAGCGGTTGGCGCTTCTTCCTCGAGAACAACTTCTTTTGCTTTTTTATCTTCGCGCATCCCCTGAAAAGATGGATGCCGAAAGACACCATCTTCGGTTACCTCGGCAAAAGCAACTTCGCAAACCAGTTCGGGTTTTAGCCATGTCGCTTTGGCCTTGGGTGGATTTGGCCTAAATCGTGAAGGCTTATTTACATCAGGAATACTTTCGAAGGGGCTTTTGTCGATGATCAGGGTTTTAAACTGTTCCATCATTGTTTTTTGCAATTTATCTGAAAATCCTGTGCCAACCTTGCCTACATATTGCAACTTGCCTTTTTCATAAACACCCAATAACAAAGAACTGAAAGATTTCGAAGTATCCTCATTTTTGGTAAAGCCCGCGATCACTACTTCCTGTCGTTTATGCACCTTTATTTTTAGCCACTCCTTCGATCTACGTTCTGAGGCATATGTGCTATCTGTTTTTTTAGCAATGATTCCTTCCAGTCCCATTCTTTCGGCTGCATTGAAAAAATCTACACCGCTGGCTTTAAACACTTTCCCTAAGCGCACGCGATCATCGTCTGTTGGCAACACATCGTTCAAAATAGCTTGTCGTTGATAAAGCGGCAGTTCCATCAGGTTTTTACCTTCATACCACAGGATATCGAATACATAAAACACGAGTTCGCCATCAGCTTCACTCCGCCAGTTCTGCAGCGAACCGAAATTAGATACACCTTTATTGTTTAATACCAGAATCTCACCGTCCAATACAGCATTGATTTTCCACTCACCAAGCAAGTCGTAAATGGGATAAAATTTTTCGTTAAAGGATTTATTGTTTCTGGAGAAAAGTTCAACTTTTCCTTTATTGACAAATGCCAGGGCACGGTATCCATCCCATTTCACCTCGTACTGCCAGTTGGGATCATCAAAAGGTTCATCTACCAATGTGGCCAGCATCGGTTTTATGCCTTTTGGAATGGTGCTTTTTGGTGCTTTCTTTAAGATGGCTTTAATATCCACCTGAACATCATCGCCTACTGAAGCTGTTGCTTTGCTGGCTTTTTGCTCAGGGCTTTTTTTTTCAGGTTTTAATTTCTGCTCCTTTCCTTCTTTCCAAACTTTATCGGATGTTTTCTCCATCTTTTCAATTGTTTTTCCCGAAAGCACAGATTTATCTTCTTTGGTGATATCCTTGGTTGAGGCATAATCGTCTTTATGTTTGATCAGCAACCAGCCATTTTCGCCCATGCCATGGGTTTTAACTAAGGCAAATTCACCGTGCAGTTTCTCTCCATAAAGTTTGATTTTTAAAGACCCGTCTTTTAACTGGCCCAAAAGATGTTTTTCCTGCGCTTTTTTGCCTTTGATGTTTTCAATCGGTTCGTAGGTACCCTCGTCCCAAACAATCACGGTTCCTCCTCCATATTCACCTTGCGGGATGATGCCTTCAAAATCTTTGTAATCGTATGGATGGTCCTCTACCATCATGGCCAAACGTTTCATTTTCGGATCAGTTGACGGACCCTTGGGTACTGCCCAGCTTTTTAAAACACCTTCCATTTCGAGTCTGAAATCATAGTGTAAACGCGATGCGTCGTGCTTTTGGATCACAAAATGTAATTTGTTCCGATCGCTGCTTTTACCCGATTTAGGTTCTGCAGTTTTTGAGAAATCGCGTTTGGCAACATACTTTTCCAGACTCATAATCAATACTTTATTTTTTTAAAAAATCCGCTACAGCGTTTGCCGATGTACCTACTGTTTGTACAACTGCTTTCAGTTTATCCTTGCTTACGCCAAATTTGTTCGACCAATAATCTAGCTCATAACCTTCGTTAATGTTGATCCTATTACGATCAGCACTTCCGGTTTTTTGTTTATTATCCATAATAATATTTGATTAGACAGCTATAAAACAGCCATATAACAAAAAAGGTTTTAGTAACCGCTGTTGAAACGGATATTAAAACCTTAAAAAACAAATTTTAGTTTAAGCTATATTGTAGATACTGTTTCTGTTTCTTCTGCATAGCCAAGCAATTTTTTGCGATGGGCCTTCGCAAAAATTGGAAAATGCAATAATGCAATGTTATGGGTTGCGAAAAGCAAATCCATGCGTTGCCCTCGAATCACTTACAAAATTGATCGGAATTAATATCGAAATGAATAACACTAAAAGATTGTCAAGATAAAATTTCCTTTGGGGGCAACCAAAGGCAGGGATACAAAATGATCTAGCATTTGTAAAAATCATATTACATCTCAATTACAAGAAGGCTATCCGATAATCTAATGTTTTGTAAGGACTCTTTATAAAAACAAGAATATACATTTAAAAGGACGGTCCTAAATCGATTTTTTTAGATTTGCATTATATCCTCTCTTGTCGACTATTTCAGAATAATTCAAAAAAAACCGAAAACCAGGATTTCAAAACCCAAATTATTTTAGAATTCCCTGACAAAACCCCAAAACCAAATTAGAACTGACGTTGTTTCTTGAATATTACTAACCAAAAATTTGTAAAAGATGGAATACCAAATTAGTTCGATGAATGCCAGAAAAGAGTTTATTGAAATTGCGGATGAAAAAGACCGCGATTACTGGGCTACACGCCTGGGTATAACTGGTGATAAACTAAAGTCAGTTGTTAAAGCGATACAGAGTATGGAATTTTCCGTATTAAAGGAATATTTAATGATGGAAAAAATTAAATCCGGAAGTACTTATCAACGATTCGCCAACCAATAAGATTAAGATGAGTTTTAAAATAAATGAAAACCGAAACCAGGTGAGCTTTGATAGCAAACCAATCACAGATAGTTCGCATTTGATTGACCAGCCTGCCGTTAAAAATATTTTTGACCAAAAGCAAAAAGGCAACGATGTAAGTCGCCCGAAAGCAGGAATCAAAATCTTAAGTGTTTTTTACCATAAGAATGGTTTATCCAATTTGCTTTAACAGTATTTATTTAACAAAGTTCTGATATAAACTATTGATGGCTGCTCGGCTAAAATCGGGAAAGCCATCGGTATAAGTTGCATTGATACCATTGGTAATGATGACAAAGCCGAATTTCTCTTTCGGATTGAAAAACATCGTACTATACAAGCCATAAGCAGAACCTGTATGTCCCTTTAGTTTAACGCCGGGGATTAACGTATCAGCGGTTCTGATGGCAAAACCATAACCTTCATCATCGCTCAGTGAGGTCTGCATCTTTTTAGCACTCTTTTTACTGATAATTTTAACACCATTAGCACTGCCATAGTTCATATGCATGATCATGTATTTAGCGAGGTCGATCGCAGAAATCTTCATGCCTCCTGTTGGTGAGAAGATAGGCGTGCTGTACCCCATGATATAATTGGCGATTTCTGTTCTTCTCGGCGCATATGCTGTTGGCGATGGAGTATAGGTTTTAGTATCTGCATGGTATTCGTACAGCTGAACAAAACGTGTACTATCTAACGAATCCACACAATAGCCAGCGTAAAGTCCTAAAGGCTTTAACACATGGTTTTTTACATAATTATCGAAGCGTTCGCCCGATTTCTTTTCGATAATGGTTCCAATCAGATTAAAATTAAGGTTACAATAATCGAATTTAGTACCTGGGGCATAATCGTTATAACACTTTGCCCATTCGGGGTTCTTATCAGGATTAATTACATCCAGATTTAAGTATCCCTGCGAATCGTTTAAACTGGAAGTGTGCGATAATGCCATTTTTAAGGTGATCTTCTGCTCAGGAAATTTAGGGTTTCTGATCTTAAAACCAACAAGATCCCCAAAATCATCATCTAAGCTTATTTTACCGGCTTCTACAAGCTGCATAATGGATGTTGCCGAAAAGGATTTGGAGATTGATGCAATCCTGAAAATATCCTGGTCACTTAAGGGCTTTTTACTTTCCAAATCCTTGAGACCGAAAGAATGGGTATAAATGACCTTACCCTCTTTAACCACAGCAACCGAAGCACCTACAGCATTGTACTTCTCCATTACGGTTTTAAAATCTGCTTCAGCTTTTTCGTTCTGGGCTTTTGATAGTGCAATAGAACCAATAATTAAAGAGACGGTAAGAAAATACTTCAGGGATTTAAGTTTCATAGGTTGAGTAAATAAGACCTAAATATAAGGTATGATGTAAAGCAATATTCGGACGTAGTAAAAAATTTACCTGGCGTCGTTTACCTCCAGCCAATGTCCGTCAGGATCTTTGAAATAAATCTGTTTTACACCATCAACCCTTAGGGTAATTCCTTTTTCTTTTCCAGCCCAATCTTCAAAACTGATGTTCTTTTCATTTAGTTTCTTCACGAATTCATCAACTGAAGGAACACTAAAACATAAATGTCCGTTTTTATCGAAAACTTCATTGCCCTTAGCGCCCTGGATTAAATGTAACTGTCCGGCCGGGCCTAAAGTAAACCAGGTATGGCGGTTGTCCTTAAAAGGCTCTGGAATGATTTTAAGGTTAAAAACACTTTCATAAAAAGCTGTTGCGGTCTTTAGATCAGCCACATAAACGGCAATATGGTTTAAAACAGCAGGTACATTTTCGGTTTTACTTTGCGCCATGGCTTTTTGAAAAATGATAGAAAATAAAATAGCGGTGAATAGGAAGACTTTTTTCATGTTTAAATATCAGACAATATTTTCAATAAATGACAAAAATGAATGGTTTTAAACACAAAATTTATCGGTTTATGGCGGGATAAAAGAGATAAAAAATAACCGGCTTGGGCCGGTTTCCAAACGAGTGTATCCATAGCCTAACGATTTTATTGTTACAAACGGGCGTCAGCATAAAAGGAAAATGCCCACGAATAAAACATTTGTGTCATATCTGTGGGCATCCTGACGGGAAGTGTAACTTAAGAACAAACTACTGTGCTAAACTTTCAAATTCTGCATCAGTTAATTCGATCTCACTCGCTTTTAAATTCTCCTTTAAATGATCCACTGATTTTGTACCGGGAATTAAAAGAATGTTTGATGATCTTTTTAACAACCAGGCCAATGCAATCTGTGCTGTTGTGGCCTGATGTTTTTGTGCAATTGCTTTAATCTTATCTTCCAGTTTATCAGGACCTGAAGCCAGAGGAAACCAGGGAATAAAAGCCAATCCTTGTTCGGCGGTAAAATCCAGTACACTCTCCCACTGCCTGTTGGCCAGGTTATATAAATTTTGAACGGAAACAATCGGCAGAATATCCTGAACCTGTTTAATCTGCTCGATGCTTACTTCGGATAGGCCAACATGTTTTATTTTTCCTTCTTTCACCGCTTCAATAACCGGAGCAAGGGTTTCGGATACATTCACTTTAGGATCGATACGGTGCAATTGCCATAAATCAATCGAGTCTACTTTTAAACGCTGTAAGCTTCCTTCAATATCCTTCCTGATTTTCTCAGGATTACCATTAGGCACCCAGTTGTTCGGACCTGGCCGGTCAAAACCACCTTTAGTGGCGATAAAAAGATCTTTTTGAAAAGGTGATAATGCATCGGCAATAAGCGATTCATTAAATTTTGGTCCATAAGCTTCGGCTGTATCAATAAAATTAACGCCATTTGCAACGGCTTCCCTCAAAACGGTTATTGCGTTTTCGCGGTTTTCCACTTCGCCAAAAACACCATTACCTGTTAATTGCATGGCGCCATAACCTAAACGGTTAATTTCCAGGTTGCCAAATTTAAAAGTTTTGTTTCCCATTTTTATTCTAGATATAATGATCAATCTGTACACTAAATTAACCCTAAGCGAATGCCATTGTTTGCGAAATAAATTTTATGATAAAAAAATGAATAATACAAAAAGTTGCTCTGGTTTGCACTTGTGTATAATTAGCTAAGCAATTTTATCATTGTAAACGATTGATTATTCAACGCGCTTTAGCTGCAAAAAAGATTTTTCGCAACGCCCGGAATGAAAAAAGAAAAAGGCTGCCCCAATTGGAACAGCCTTAGAATTATAAGGATAAAATGACTTGCATGGTTATGATTTATCTAGTTCCATCCACCACCAAGCGCGTGATAAATATCAACTACAGCATTTAACTGTTGTTTTTTGGTTTCGATAAGCTCCAACTTAGATTGCAGGGCATCGCGTTGGGTCATCAATACCTCAAAATAATCTGCCCTTGCCGATTTAAATAAATCGTTCGAAATATCGATCGATTGGGTAAGCGCTACTACCTGCTTCGATTTCAGGTCGTAACTTTTTTGCAGGTTACCAATTTTCGACATTTGGTTCGCTACCTCGATATACCCATTCAGAATGGTCTTTTCGTAATCGTATACTGCCTGTAACTGTTTTGCATTTGCGGTTGAATACTCGGCTTTGATGGCATTTCTGTTAATGAGCGGTCCGGCCAAATCTCCTGCCAACGAGTAGATCAACGATTCAGGTGTTCTCAACAAATATGAAGGATTAAAAGCCTGATAACCAATTGCTGCTGAAATACCCAATGAAGGATAAAACTGCGCTTTAGCTACTTTTACATCCAGCTTAGCAGCGGCCAATTCGAGCTCTGCCTGCTTAATATCCGGACGGTTGGCCAATAACTGAGCGGGTAAGCCAGTTTGTACTGTAGGCGGTACCAAATCGGTAAAGCTAGATTTATCCCTGATAACCGGTTGCGGAAAACGGCCCAAAAGGAAATTAATTTTGTTCTCCGTTTCGGTAATATTCTGTTGAATATCGAACTCCAAACTTTTTGAACTTAATACTTCAGCCTCAAATTTACGCACAGCTAGTTCATTAACCCTACTCGCTTGTTTTTGGATTTTCATCAGTTCCAAGGCATTTTTCTGCAGCTCAATATTCTTTTTAACGGTCTCCAATTGATTATCGGCAGCTAACAATTCGTAATATGAATTGGCTACTTCAGCAATTAAATTAGTTACCACGAAATTTTTGCCTTCAACGGTTGCTAAATAATGACTAATGGCGCCTTTCTTCGCGTTACGCAATTTGTGCCAGATATCGGCTTCCCAATTGGCCTGTAAACCAAACCTGTAATCGGGCAATATTTCAGGCACTTCTTTGCCAGGGGTAATTTCAGTAGAAGCATCGCCGGCACCCGAACTGGTATAACGCCCAACCTTATCCAATCCGGCACCCACGCCATAAGTTACACTTGGTAAAAGTTCTCCTTTTCTTGCTTTGATCTCGTTTTTCGCAATCTCGATATCCTGAAGCGTAATATTCAGCTCCTGGTTATTTTTCAAGGCGGTATCAATCAGGTTTACCAGATTTGGATCGGTAAAAAACTGACGCCATTGTATACGCGCTGTGCTTACAGTATCCTGCGAACCGTTAAAGGTAACAGGTACCGCTTTATTTTCGGTGCGTTGGGCCACTTCTGGTAATTTACATGCGGTATATGCGGCACATATCAGCACTAAACCAAGGCCTTTATAAATATTTTTCTTAAACATTATCTTCAATTTCTTCAGTTAATGGATGTTCTTCTTCAATTTTGATCAGCTTATGTTTTGCAGCTATCGATCCGAAGATGTAATACAGCCCGGGAATAACCACTACCCCGAAAATAGTACCGAAAAGCATACCGCCTGCAGCTGCAGATCCGATGGTACGGTTACCAATTTTTCCAGGCCCCGAAGCGATCATCAAAGGAATCAAACCTGCAATAAAGGCAAAAGAGGTCATTAAAATCGGACGGAAACGCACACTTGCACCTTCCATCGCCGCTTTTAATACCGTGGCACCCTGAGCATGCCTTTGTGCGGCAAACTCCACAATCAACACGGCGTTCTTCCCAAGTAAACCGATCAGCATTACCATCGCTACCTGTGCATAAATGTTGTTTTCCAGCCCTAATAATTTCAGGAACAGGAAGGCACCAAAAATACCCGCAGGTAAGGAAAGGATTACCGAAAGTGGCAAAATGAAACTTTCATATTGCGCTGCCAATACCAGATATACGAATCCTAAACATATCAGGAAGATATAAATCGCTTCGTTTCCTCTCGATACCTCATCCTTCGAAATACCTGCCCAATCGATACCGAATCCCCTTGGAAGCGTTTTCTTGGCCACTTCGGTAATGGCATTAATGGCCTCACCCGAACTGTAACCCGGAGCACTCTGTCCGCTGATTTCAGACGCGTTGTACATATTATGTCTGGTAATCTCCGATAAACCATACACCTTCCGCATTTTAATAAACGCAGAGAATGGCACCATTTCATCGCGGTCATTTTTAACCGACAGCTTTAAAATATCTTCTGGCAAAGCCCGGTATTGTGGCAATGCCTGAACAATTACTTTATACTGGTGATCGTATTTAATAAAGCTGGTTTCGTAGTTACTACCCACAAAAGTAGACAGGGTGTTCATCGCATTATCGATACTTACGCCTTTTTGTTGCGCAATATCATTGTCGACATCTAACATGTACTGCGGGAAACTCGCACTGTAAAAAGTAAACACAGAAGATAGCTCTTTGCGCTTGTTCAGTTCTTTTACAAAATCGTTGGCTACGGTTTCCATCTTTTTGTAATCGCCGCTACCTGCCTTATCCAGTAAACGTAGTTCGAAACCTCCCGCCGCACCATAACCCGGAACTGCTGGCGGCTGGAAAAATTCGATGGTTGCACCAGGGATCGATTTCGATTTCTCCTCCAATTCTTCAATAATCTCCACTGCCGAATGTTTACGGTCGCTCCAGTCTTTCAGGTTGATTAAGCAGGTACCTGAGTTCGATCCTGTTCCTTCGGTAAGAATCTCATATCCGGCCAAAGATGAAACCGATTTTACACCATCAATATCTTCACACATCTTTTGCAGTTTCTCTGCAATCTGATCGGTACGCTCTAAAGTAGATCCCGGAGGCGTTTGGATAATGGCATATACCATCCCCTGATCTTCGTTCGGGATAAACCCGGATGGAACACTTCCACTCAAAGCCCAAACACCCAAACAAAATGCAATCAGTATACCAAAGGTTAAGATCTTACGGCTCACCATTTTGGTTAATACAAACTCATACTTGCCGGAAAGTTTTGCAAAACCATTGTTAAAACCATCTAACAGCTTATCAATGATCGTTTTCTTTTTCTTCGATCCATGATTGTTTTTCAACATGATGGCACATAAGGCTGGCGTAAGTGTTAAAGCCACAATACCCGAAAGGATAATTGCCGTAGCCATGGTAATGGAGAACTGGCGATAGAAAATACCTACTGGCCCCGACATAAAAGCCACCGGGATAAACACCGATGCCATTAAAAAGGTAATGGCGATAATGGCCCCGCCAATTTCTTTCATGGCCTCTTGCGTAGCTCTTAATACCGAGAGTTTCCGGTTATGCTCCATCTTGGCGTGCACTGCTTCAATTACTACAATCGCATCATCTACCACCACACCAATAGCCAGCACCAATGCAAACAGGGTAATTAAGTTAAGCGTGATGCCAAAGAACTGCATAAACACAAAAGTTCCGATTAAAGATACAGGAACGGCAATGGCCGGAATAAGCGTAGAACGCCAGTCGCCAAGGAACAGGAATACCACTAAACCTACTAAAATAAAGGCTTCTACCAGGGTATGGATTACTTTCTCAATTGAGGCATCCAGGAATTTAGAAACGTCGTAACTTACTTCATAATCCAGGCCTTTAGGGAAAGAGCTATCTTTGATCTCGGCCATTTTAGCCTTCACATCTTTAATTACCTGACTGGCGTTACTGCCATATGATTGTTTTAAAACAATTGCCGCAGAAGCCTTACCGTTTAAGGTAGAATATAAATTATAGGCAGAAGCACTAAAATCGACATCCGCAACATCTTTTAAACGAAGCAATTCGCCGTTGGCACTTGCCCTCAATACCACATTTTCGTATCCTTCTTTGGTACTAAAACGACCGGAATATTTTAACACATATTCGAAAGCCTGCGAACGTTTACCAGAACTCTCCCCTGTTTTACCTGGTGAGGCTTCTAAACTTTGCTCATCAAGTGCCTTCATCACCTCATCAACTGAAATTTTATAGGCCTGCATACGGTCGGGTTTTAGCCAGATCCGCATTGCATAATCCCTGTCGCCCAGAATATCCGCAAAACCTACACCATCAACCCTTTTCAGCTCAGAAAGCAAGTTGATATCCGCGTAATTGTACAGGAAGTTCTGGTTCATTTTAGGGTCTTTACTATACAGGTTGATATACATCAACATGTTCGACTCCTCGCGGGTAATTTTCACCCCTTCACGAACCACTAAAGGAGGAAGTTTATTGGTAACCGCCGCAACGCGGTTTTGCACGTTAAGCGATGCCTGATTGGGATCGGTACCCAGGTTAAATACCACCTGGATCGAAGCTTCACCATCATTACCTGCATCAGAAGCGATATATTTCATGCCCGGTACACCATTAAGTGCACGCTCGAGCGGAATAACCACCGATTTAATCAACAACTCGTTATTTGCCCCCGGGTACTCTGCCGTAATATTTACTTTAGGCGGAGATATAGAAGGGAATTGTGTAACCGGCAGGTAGCTGATGGCCAACACACCAAGAAACACAATGATAAGCGATATTACTATAGAAAGGACGGGCCTTTGTATGAATTTACTAAACATAAAATAAGTATGGAGGGTTTAGATTATTCTGTTTTCAATCTCAATTGTTTCATCACGTCCTGAGGCTGCTGGAATTTGTAGGCAATTTTATCATCGTCTTTCACCTTCTGTACACCTTCGAGCAATATTTTATCACCTGTAGTGATGCCATCGCCAATGATATACAAATCCGGCACCTCACCCGCAATCGTGATCACCCTCGAATGTACTTTGTTATTTTTATCCACCACAAAAACATAGGTTTTATCCTGAATATCGTAAGTGGCTTTCTGCGGGATGACCAAAGCATTTTTTAAAGGAACAACCATCTGGATTTTACCGGTTTCACCGTTTTTCAGCAGGTTGTCTGAATTGTTAAACCTGGCCCTGAAAGCGATATTTCCAGTCTCGTTATCAAACTCACTTTCGATCACTTCGACTTTACCCTTCCATTTCAGCAACTCGTTATTGGCCAATAACAGGCTCACTTCCTGCTGACCTTTAGCTTTTGCAGCACTTTGATAGTTTAAGTATTCTGGCTCGGATACGTTGAAATAAGCGAAAACCTGACTGTTATCGGATAGACTGGTTAACAAAGCGCCCTCATCAACCAAACTTCCCAATTTTAAGGGAATACGGTCGATGGTACCATCAAAGGGTGCCCTGATTTCGGTATTGGATAAGTGAAATTTTGCCAATGAGGTTTCGGCATTTGCCGATTGTAGTTTGGCCTTGGCCATGGCCAGTTCATTTTTGGAAACAATATTTTTATCAGACAACATTCTGGTGTTTTCCAGTTCAATTTCTGCCGATTTTGTTTCTGCCTGCGCTTTTAACAGTTCTGATTGCGCCGCTTTAGGCATAATTTTAAATAAAATCTGACCTGCTTTTACATGCTGGCCTTCATCTACATAAATATTTTGCAAGTAACCCTTTTCCATGGCCCTCACTTCTATATTCCGGACAGATTTAATCTGCGAAACATATTCTTTGGTAAATGAAGTATCCATTCTTAGCGGTGTGGTTACCGCATAAGTAGCTACTTCTTCTTTTTCTTCTTTTTTCGAGGTACAACCCGTTACGTAAAGCAAAGTACACAAGCCTAAGCATATGACAACTCTTTTCATCTTTTTTTGTTGAATGGTTTAATCTGATTTATTTTTTTGCTAATTAGTTTCCGTTGGGCAACCGATTTATGATGAAAGAGTACGTAACCGCAGCGCGGAACTTACTTTTGACCTCAAGAAATTAGGGTTACACAATGATTTAATTCGAAAGCGAAATAAATGCATATTTATGAAGTTTAAATGAAGTTGATCTTCAGATTTGAATTCTGAAAATTGTGTTTTACGTCCAGAATTAATGATTTGCACCCATAAATCGGTTATTAGAGATTGCTTTTTACCCAAATACCGAATGATCAGTAAGTTTTGGGACAGAAAACAGTTTGTTTAAGCCTAAAAATTTCATTTTAACACCAATTAATAAATTTTCATGATCCTTACTAAACGCATTTGTTGACTATAATTTAACAAAAGGTTAACTGGATTTACTGTAATGCGCTATTGCCAAAAGAAACCCTCAGGGTAAAAGTTGTAATGCTAAAATGGACAGTATATTAAGGGCCATAACATGAATACTTCTACGATATACCCGATACTAGGTATTGATTTAACAGACGGCAGGTAATAAATTTACTTCATCATAGGCAGCTAAAAGCTGACCAAAATCAAACCAGACAAATACCATGAACATCCATCTAAAACAATTGCTCTTGTTTTCAGTGTGCTGTACCATTAGTTGCAACATTGCACTTGCCCAGAGCAGCCTTGCCCCTCCAAATCCCGCTTCCTCCACCCAGTTGGGCATTTCGGCGAAGGCCTCCATCGAATTTTTAAAAGGCATACCCCAGTTACGCCTTGGCCTTAATGCCGGTGTTGGCCAAGGGCTTTTTGAAAATGCACTTTATCCTTCGGTGAATATTGAGTGGCAGATTTATTATCGTGGATTGGGCACAAGATCTGGATCTCCGGGTGCAAAGAAAAATCTCACTTCCGATATCATGATTGCAGCTACAGCGACCACAGGGATCAATTACGTAATTCAAAAAATGACAAATGAAGAACTCAGCTGGAGAAATAAACCACTTTATTATTTTACTGAATTTGTTCAACCGGCTCTTGAAAATCCCTATCGCTATTCGATGTCGGTTGGTACAAATGTGATATTTGCCCTGGATCCTGGCAAGAAAACGACACAACGTATAGGTTTTATTAATGCGCATATAGGCGCATTTCAGTTTAACTATTACAATGACGGTGGTGGATTTCAAGACATAGGTATTGGAGATGGAGAGGACCGGTACTTTACCGGAGGTGGATTTGCAGCAGTTAATCTTAATGCCAAAAACGATCTCAATCAATTCTCCATCAGTTATCATAAATTTTCCGGATTTCAGGAAGAGGCTTTTGATCTGGCCGGCAATATGAATCTGATGTTCGTGAACTATAAACCCATAGAAGAAGGGTATTACAATAAGAGTTTCTGGAGCTTTTCGGCAGGAGATGTTTCAAGAGGTGTTTCGGCTTTTTTTAGAATCAACAATCCTTATAACAGATGGGATTTCCAGAATATGATCCACTATAGTGGAAACGATGCTTACCACCAGGTCCCTTACAGCAGACACTATTCTTTAGGCGGATCTTACTTTCAATCAAGAACAAAATTCGGAACCAAATGAAAAAACTAGCCATCACAATTCTTGCATTGAGTTTAGCAGCCTGCAACATTCACGAAGTGAGCACTAAGATCAGAAATAAAAGTCTTGTATATTATAAGGAGAAAGATTTCGCAGCAGATAAAGCTGCCAATAAGCTCGACAGTATTGTTGTCGACGAAACCTATACGCTATACATGCGGGAAATCTGCAGAGAAAAGCCAGAGAAAGGCTTTTACTACAAAAACAGTCCAAACAACCCTGCCAGTGTGGTTAAATGCGACTGTGAAGATCAATCTGTTACCTATAAAAAAGAGCGGCAAGAGATTCAATACTTATTAATTTCTGAAAAGCAGAATAGGGTAATTTACATCACAACCATTCCGCCAAGGGTAAAATGGGATATGTTGACCTACCAGAACAACTTATTTGATATTAAGAATTTTGTCAACATCAACTACTTTAATACTTTTTTCTTTGGCAGCCTGGGTAAGGGAGAACTCCTTTTCCAAACCCTAAAACGCAAGGAGGTACGAAGCAACGATCAGAACGTTAACTTCAAATGGGCATACCATCTGTCCAGTGGAGGAAAATATCTGGAGATTGACAGGCTCATTGAACAGAAAAATGGTTGGCAAAAGCATCTAAATCCTAATGAAATTCTCCAACCTGCCATCCGTTTTTATAAAAAGGAAAATTACCGGATTGGTCTGTGTAGCGATGAAAAGGCCACCAAATTAGATTCGACTAATAACAACTACCTTGAAAATAAGACTATATTTTTTACTACTGACCTTGAAAAAGGAAGAAGAATAGTCAGTAAAATTGCCTTTACTTTTAATGAGAGTATTCTTTTACCCAAACAACAGGCCGTTAAAAAAATATATTTCCAGAATTTGCGGCTAAAGTCTGCGCCCATCCTGTCTATAATGCAACAAAAAACCGAATAAACAACAGTTTAGCACAAAGCCTTTAACAAGTTAAAGGCTTTATGCTTTGGTGCTGAAATGGCTATTGTAGGCACTAGGTTCATAAAATCAATTTAGTTTAGCTATGGTCATTTTAGGGAATTTTTGGGCTACCGCTATCAACTCATTCAATGAAAGCGGCTTGAGCGATTTTATTTCAGTTTTATATTTATTTAGATTACCATGGTTAACCAGATCTTTAACGATTAGTTCATTGGGTGCCTGCATGCCATCTCTTGGATCCCAAATTTCATCCTTACTGTAATCATTTTGTTTAATGTTGTTAAAGCCATTTGTTTTAAGGCAATTGATCAGATTGGCAGCCGCTGCTGCTGCGCCAAAATTATTGCTTATGCAAGGCCAATATTAACTGATGTGAAACAAAATTTTAACTTAAAAAATAAAATGAAAAACTGGCTAAAAAATTACCGATGGCACATCTTCGCCTGGTTTATTTTCATCCTCTATGAATACCTTTTTGTTGTCTTGATCCTCAGGATAAAGGGTTCAATGTTCAACTATTTCGTACACTATGTGATCAATATCAGTCTTTTTTACATCCATGCCGAACTGGTGCTTAAAAAAATCGTTAAGGCACTTACATACAGTGTACCTAAAAATGGCCCTGTTGATCACAATAGAAATATGCATGTACATGGGGGTTGCCTATCTGGCAGACCAAGTTCTTTCCAGATCCAAATGGCCTTTCGTTTCGGATCTTCAGGCTATTGATTTGAAATTTGTGTACTCAACATTATGGAGGGGAATATATTTTATACTCTTTGCAACAGCTTACTATTTCATTGAGCGCTATATCCAACAAAAGCAACGAACAGCCGCACTGGAAAAAGATGCTATTAAAAAACAGTTAAAACAAAAAGAGATCGCCATCGAGCTGGCTGACGCCAAAAACTCCTATCTCAAAGCACAGATAAATCCGCATTTCTTATTCAATACGTTAACCTACATTTATAACAGTACACATAAAACCGAAGCCAGGGCCGCAGAAGCGGTAAGGCACCTTTCGAAACTGATGCGTTATGCATTGGAATGCGAACATGGCCCGGAACTAATGCCATTGGAAGAAGAAATCCAACAAGTAGAGAACCTTTTGCAGCTGAGCAGGATCAGGCAACCCGATCTTTTTATCGAGTTCAACTACAGCGGGGAAATAGAACAAATCCGCACCATCCCTCTTGTTTTGCTTAGTCTGACCGAAAACATGATCAAACACGGAAATCTTAGTCAACCTGAGGATCCTGGAAAAATCATCCTGAAATTAAAACAAGGAGTTTTCACAATTGAAACATCTAACCTGATCAACACCGGCCTGAACGACACAGGTTTTCACACAGGCCTTGAGAACATCCGGCAGCGGCTAAGGCACACCTATGGAAAGCATGCCGGGATTATCTGCGGAGTCAGAGATAAATATTATGAAGTTTCAATCCGTATCATACTAGATAGATATGAAAAAGCACCCACTATTCCATGATACTGTTGCTTCTTACCAAGACCTCCCAACCTGCTCGCTTAGCACACTCCTGGAAAGTATATACCCAAGCCGACCACATCTTTCTGCCACCAGATATTCAATATCTGCAGGTACCTCGCCAATGAAAGAGTACCGAATCTTATATTTCTGACTGTAACTTAAGTGGATTGTCAGGCAGTGTGCTGTAGATCTTCTTTCATGAAGACTGGCAAAATGGAATTCCTGTAGTTCTTTCGCCGCCGTCTGCAACCTGTTGTTCATGATCTTGGCCAGCGCTGGCTCATGTTTAAATTGTGTATCCAAAATAGCAACTACCCTAACCTTCATTCCACAAAATTACCATATTAAACACCATTTACAAACGCTGTTGGGGTAACTTACTGGAAACGAGAAAGATTTTATTTATGCACAAATTAACGGTATAATGAGATGGTGAGCAATGATGTAATCAGAAAAAAAAATGCATTCAGATGCCCTATCTTTATCTGCTTAAACTATTGGCCTTTATCTCATGCACCTTGCAATATCCTGCCTCTTTACAATGGATTTTGAGTTCTTACTTTTTATTGATATTGCTGCAAGAGATATTCTTATAGATGCAAAGCAACTCAGCAAAGTGTTTAAAAAGACTAGGATGGAAACCTGTAACGCTGTGATCGCATACCGGGACAGGAGCTTAAATCCAGGAAAACTGATTGGCCTGCCACTTCTGGATTATCCCGGTAAATTGAAAGTCTACGAACAGGTTCAGCAAAAGAATTTAGCCAGGCACATCAATTATTGACCGGAACGCTTAAACTTTCAAAGGCTGAGGTCATTAAATTTTGACCACTACATTATAAAATCTGCTGCTTTCTTTAATCCAAATTTAGATAGAGATTTGGGTTGAAAGTGGTTGATGATCATTATTCTGAATTCAATAAAAAAACCCTCTAATCAATTGATTTAGAGGGTTTTTGACGGATTTTGAATCCTTGTTTCGTCGGGATGGCAGGATTCGAACCTACGACCTCCTGCTCCCAAAGCAGGCGCGATACCGGGCTACGCTACATCCCGAACTTGGTATCTTCTTTTTTTATCCTGTTTTAAAAGTAGATAAACTTTTTGTCGGGATGGCAGGATTCGAACCTACGACCTCCTGCTCCCAAAGCAGGCGCGATACCGGGCTACGCTACATCCCGAACTTGGTATCTTCTTTTTTATCCTGTTTTAAAAGTGGATAAACTTTTTGTCGGGATGGCAGGATTCGAACCTACGACCTCCTGCTCCCAAAGCAGGCGCGATACCGGGCTACGCTACATCCCGAACTTGGTATCTTCTTTTTCCCTCTTTCGAAGGGACTGCAAAGTGACGGTTTTAAATTGATAATTTCGCTTTTATTTGCATTTATTTTTATTTCTGCGGAGAGGGCGGGATTCGAACCCGCGGTACCGTTACCAGTACGACAGTTTAGCAAACTGTTCCTTTCGGCCACTCAGGCACCTCTCCTTTTCCTTCAAAATTTTGTCCTACCGACCTTGTTTTGAGGTCTGCAAATATAGTAAAACAAGTTATCCAACAAAAAAAAATTACAAAATTTGTTGATAATCTATTCGCACATGATAGATGCTCATCAGCATTGTCTTGAATATCAATTTAATAGTCTCAATATCTTTTAACGTTAAATCGCAATCATCTAACTGATTTTGCTCCAATTTATAGTTAATTATCCGTTCAACGATGTCATTTATGTTCTGAGCGTCGGGATTTTTCAGACTTCTTGAGGCAGCTTCCACCGAATCGGCGAGCATTAACACACCAGTTTCTTTGCTAAAAGGTATCGGTCCGGGGTAGCGGAAAATGTTTTCATCAACAAATTTTTCCGGTGTATTTTTCAGAAACGACTGATAAAAATAATCGACCCGTGTATTTCCATGGTGTGTTCTGATAAAATCAATAATTGCCTCAGGAATCTGGTTCTTTCTTAAAATCTCAATTCCTTTGTGTACATGCTGAATAATTATCTGCGCACTTTGCTCATATGGCAATTTATCATGCGGGCTCACTGCGGTATTTTGGTTTTCGATAAAATACTGCGGATTATCTACCTTACCAATATCATGGTACAGCGCACCCGCCCTCACCAATACTGAGTTTCCCCCTATTTTAAATATCGCCGCTTCTGCAAGGTTTGCTACCTGTAAAGAATGCTGAAACGTTCCTGGTGCTTTAAAGGCGAGCTCCCTTAAGAGTTTATTATTGGTATTGGTTAATTCAATCAGCGCTACATCTGAGGTGATACCGAAAATACGCTCGAAAAGATAAATTAATGGATAAGCCAACAGCGATAACAGTACGCTAAAAACAAAAGGAATAAAATTGATCCACTCTATTTCCCTGAAAGATCCTTCACGCAATAAGGCGATGCCCACAAACGAAACAAAATAGGCCATGAGGATAAACAATGCAGAAACCAAAAATCTTTCGCGTTTAACAAAGTTTTTGATGCTAAATATGGCAACCATTCCCGCCGTTACCTGATAAAACACAAATTCGAAACTATTGGCCACAAAGAAACCTGCAATTAAAATCACCAGCATGTGCAGGTAAAGTGCCAAACGTGTATCAAACAGAATTCTGATAATAATAGGCACCACGCAAAACGGAATGTAATATAAACTGGGAATCTCCATTTTAATGGCCCAGGTGAGCGCAAGCAACATTCCTGTGGTTACAATCAGGATTAAAGATAGCTGGCGGTTATCAGCAAAAATATCCTTCCTGAAAAGAAAAAGGAACGACATTAAAATCGTCAATATAAATCCAACCAATATCACCTGACCTAAATAAACCAGCGCCCTGCTACCGATTGTTTTGGTCTGCGCATCGTAAGTAGCTTTATAAGATTCTAGTTTTTGGTAAATTTCTTCGTCAATCACATCATTTTTGGCTACAATAAGTTCTCCTTTTTGCACCATTCCCTTGGTGGTAGAAATATTATTAATGGTATTATCCTGTATGGTTTGGGTGAGTCGTTCGTCGAAAACAATATTTGGGGTAATGTGGTCAATGGCCAGGTTGGCAACCAGATCACTCATTACCTGGTTTGGCGCCTTAAGGTTCTCTTTAAAAAAATTAAGCGCTGTTTCGGCGGTAAAAACATCCTGTGTATTCTTTTCTTGTGCGATATTGTTTTCCATCAGGGAGAAATCATAGTTTTTCCCTCCTGCCTGATGTTTTACATTTAACCCGATAATGCCTTTCTGATAAATATTCTGAAGTAAGCGGTAAGCAGCAGCTTTATAAACTTCCTTTTCTTTTTCGTCGAGTTGCTTCGATTTCCATTTAACATCAAACTCATTTGAAAATTCATCCAAGGCGTTTGCTGTAATTGCGCGATCAAACTGATAAACGGGTAAAATATCCTTTAAAGCATTCTTTTTATCGGCGCTCACCTGAGGATTGGTTTTCAAAATGGCGAAACTAAAAGGCGAAATCAAATCCTTGTTTTTCCAGACCGCATTTTTTTCAAACTCATACCTAAATCTCGGTTGTTTGGGCAGGAACAGGGTGATGATGAAAACGGTAAATATCATCATTACATATTTCAGGTTTGATGAATACTTCCGGTAAAGGATTTTATGTGAATTTCTCTTGATTTTGGCCAAAACGATGTAATTATTGTACTGTCAAAAATAACATTTTTATCTAATATACATTTTAGAGATTTTGTTTGCAATTACCAGGTTTTATATTTTACTTTATGATATCAAATTAATATCAATTATGTATCAAGAAAAAATCATCAGCCCACCATCTGGGTATTTAACATTCGCATTATCAATAGCACTGTTAGGTGCAGCGATTTTCTGTTTTGTTTCAGAAATTTTTCTCTGGGGAGGAATTTTACTGGCCGTGGATATATTTTTAATATTTCCGGGTTTTCTGATTATCAACCCCAACCAATCAATGGTACTCACCCTTTTCGGGAAATATATTGGCACGGTAAAAGCCGATGGTTTTTTCTGGGTAAATCCTTTAACCGCCAAAAGGCGTTTATCGCTAAAGGCAAACAACCTGAACGGACAACAATTAAAAGTGAATGATAAATTAGGGAATCCGATTGAGATTGCGGCCGTAGTGGTATGGAAAGTGAACGAAACCGCCAAAGCCGTTTTCTCCGTAGAAAACTACATGCAATATGTAAATATCCAAAGTGAAGCTGCTGTTAGGCATCTGGCGAATATTTTTCCTTACGACCATGCCGAGGGCGAAGAAACCAGCATTACCTTAAAAGATGGCGCCGACAAAGTAAGCGAACTGTTAGAAAACGAACTGAATGAACGTTTATCGAGAGCAGGCATTGAAGTTTTAGAGGCCAGGATTTCTCACTTAGCCTATGCACCTGAAATTGCCAGTGCCATGTTACAGCGCCAGCAAGCCACCGCAGTTATTGCCGCCCGTAAATTAATTGTGGAAGGTGCAGTAGGTATGGTGGAAATGGCATTGGAAAAATTATCACAAAAGGGAATTGTTGAATTGGATGAAGAACGTAAGGCAGCTATGGTAAGCAATTTATTGGTGGTTTTGTGCGGTGATCGCCATGTACAACCGGTAGTAAATACGGGCACTTTATATAATTAATAAAATGGAATTTGAAGAAAAACACGGATTGAAGATCTGGTGGCTCTACCTGGTTATAGCGGCTACTATATTTCCAACAGCAGCTATACTCATTTTTCAGAACGGCGGCTTAAGTTTTACTGAACTTAAAAAGGTATACTTCGCTCCGGTTTTAGCGCTCCTGTCTCCGTTTTTAATCATTTTTTTAGTACAGCAGAACAAACTCACCTTAAAAATAAACGCTGAAGGTATTTCCTTCCGGTATTTGCCTTTTCATTTTAAGTTCAACCGTTTCCGTTGGATAAGTATTGAAAAAGCCTACATCAGAAAATTCGATGCATTTTCCGAATATGGGGGCTATGGCGTAAAAACCCGGTTGTGGTTTAAATTTAGAGATAAGGCTTACATTTTAAACGATAAAAACAGAGGCTTGCAGCTGGAGTTTAAAAACGGCAAGAAACTCCTCTTCACTTCAAATAAAATAGAAGACCTCGAAATGTTCCTTATTAATTTAAAAACAAGGTATAATATACAAGCAATACAATAAGAATGGCGGAGAAAGATAAAAAAGCTTTTGTATTAAGAATTAGTCCTGCTTTATTAAAGGAAATAGAAACCTGGGCTGCCGATGAGTTTAGAAGCACGAACGGACAGATCGAGTTTCTACTTACCCAGGCGATAAAATCGAGAAAAAAGGGTAAAGCAAAGGAAGAGTAACAAGATTTCCGAAGTTTCAAATATCTAAAGCACTAGCCAACTTCGGAAGTCTGTAATAAACCCCACAGGTTTTTAAATGGCTTTAGCCCTCAACGAGACCTTTAAAACAGATAAACAACGAGTTAAACCTGTGAGGTCTAATTGTACCCCAGGTACCGATGACTTTGTTAAT
>NZ_JBWJIG010000013.1:0-202938 GCF_056490705.1 Pedobacter humicola
TTATTAATAAATACTTGCGGCAAATTTGAGATCGCTAATAGGAGGATATAGCTAAGTTTTATACTTTTATAAAAAAAAGCTTCTGAGAGGCGTTAATTTAACTAAATAGAAACCGCAAATTCTCAGGACAGGGAACTTCTTTTGCCCATAAAAAAAGAAAAAGCTTCCAAAGCCACTTGAAAAAGGGTTTTATTCATAGGAGGTTTATTTTTCAAATTACGCCTGACTATTAAAAAAAAATGATGCTTGAAAAATCAATTGCCTCTGTCCTGTTTATCAGGAAGAGAATTAAATCTTATTATTCGCAGTAGCGCCTCTAAAATGCAATACCGATAAGGCAATATACAATACCAAAACAAAAGGGATTGCTGCGAATTTTAGGAAAGCGATCAATATTGCCGATAGGATCAGGAAGATAAACTTGATCTTATTTTTCGCCCAGCTTAAATCGCTGAATTTTAACGAAAATATTTTGATTTCACTTACCAGTAAGAAACTGGTGATGGCCGTAATGGCGATCAGCAAGATGCTGGAAGAAATAACCTGTGGGTAATCTTTGGCAATAAAAGGTAAGGAACAGATAAACAAGGTATTCATTGGGGTATTTAAGCCAATAAAATCTTCTGTCTGCCTTTCATCATTGTTAAATTTGGCCAACCGTAATGCAGAAAAAATGGTGATTAAAAAACCAAAATAGGGCAGATAATCAGATGCATAATCACTTCCCTTTAAAAGATGGAACATGATTACACCTGGTAAAAAACCAAAACTCACCATGTCTGCCAGAGAGTCGAGATCTTTACCTATCGCAGATTTAACATTCAATAAACGGGCAACCATACCATCAAAAAAGTCGAAGATCCCAGAGAAGATTACGAAATATGCTGCGGTTTCTAAATTGCCTTTGAATGCAAAAACGATTCCGATACAGCCAGATAAAAGGTTTGCACAGGTAATCGCATTAGGGAGGTTTTTTTTTAGCATGGGGTTAGGCGCTAAGCGCATGGGGTTTGATACGCATTACTCCAAACCCCAAACGCCAAACTTATTCTAGCTGTTCATCGAAATTAAGAACTCTTCGTTACTCTTTGTTCCTTTGATCTGAGACTGAACAAATTCCATTGCTTCCTGGCTGTTCATATCGGCAAGGTGGTTACGTAAAATCCAAACACGTTGCAAAATATCCCTGTCTAATAATAAATCATCGCGACGGGTACTTGAAGCTGTAATATCAATAGCAGGGAAAATACGTTTGTTAGACAATTTACGGTCTAGCTGTAACTCCATGTTACCAGTTCCTTTAAATTCTTCGAAGATTACCTCGTCCATTTTAGAGCCTGTATCGGTTAATGCGGTAGCCAAAATGGTTAACGAACCACCATTTTCGATGTTACGTGCCGCGCCAAAGAAACGTTTTGGCTTGTGTAATGCATTTGCATCAACACCACCAGATAATATTTTACCCGATGCCGGTGCGGTGGTATTATAAGCTCTTGCCAAACGTGTAATCGAATCTAAAAGGATCACCACATCGTGGCCACTCTCTACCAAACGTTTAGATTTCTCCAAAACAATATTGGCAATTTTAACGTGACGCTCAGCAGGCTCATCAAAGGTAGAGGCAATTACCTCAGCTCTTACACTACGGGCCATATCGGTAACCTCTTCCGGACGCTCATCAATTAATAAGATAATTAAGTAAACTTCAGGGTGGTTTTTGGCAATCGCATTGGCCACTTCTTTCAGTAAATTGGTTTTACCTGTTTTTGGTTGTGCCACGATTAAACCACGCTGTCCTTTACCAATTGGCGTAAATAAATCCATAATACGGGTAGAGTAGTTGCTGTTATCCGTAAATAAATTTAATTTTTCAGTTGGGAAAAGTGGAGTTAAATAATCAAAAGGAACACGGTCGCGAACCTCAGCAGGGATTCTGCCATTAATGGTTTCTACGCGAACCAAGGGAAAATATTTTTCGCCTTCTTTTGGCGGACGGATGCTGCCTTTTACAGTATCACCGGTTTTTAAGCCAAAAAGTTTTATTTGCGACTGAGATACATAAATATCATCAGGGGAAGTTAAATAGTTGTAATCTGCAGAGCGTAAGAAACCGTAACCATCAGGCATAATCTCTAAAACGCCTTCATTCGTAATTACGTTGTCGAAATCTAAGTTAGAGTAACTGTTTTCGTTTTTGTGGTGATTGCCACCGCCCGGTTGTTTTGGCTGGCGGTTTTCATCACGTTGCTGTTTGTCCTGTTTTTCTTTCGGCTCCTGTTTTTGCTTTGGCGCTACCGGAAGTACTTCTGCACTTTCTTCGATTAAAGCCGAGATGGGTTTTACACTTTCTTCAGATTCAACAATTCTGTCAGGTTGTTGATGGTGTTGCGGCTCGTCGAATAACGTTACCGAATCTCTTCTCCTTTCAATTGGCGCAGCAGGCTCATCTTTGCTTAACCTGGCTCGTTTTTTAACCGGTTTGTCGGCTGCAACAGGCTTGTCAGCTACAACAGCATTTTCTGCTATTGCTGCAGAAGCAGCGGCGGCGGCAACTTTTGAAGTTTTGGTGGCCTTGGTTTTAGGTGCAGGCGCAGCTGCAAGAGGTTCGATTTCGCTATAAGGGTCTGCACCAGCTTTAGCGGCATTTATAATTTCCTGTTGGTGTAAAAGTACTTCAACAAGGTCGATTTTTCTAAGGGAGTCGGCACCTTCAATGCCATAGCTTTTTGCTAGCTCACGTAATTCTGTTGTGAGCTTATCATTTAATTCTGTTTTACTAAACATTCTAGATATATATGTTTCAAGAAATTTTTCATTTGTTTATAACGGATGTTTTCTGTTATAAATCTACATAGGCTTAAAAATATTTGTGTTAGCGTAGCCCGGTAGTTTCATTGTATATAAGTTCTTAAGGCTATAAAACATTAAATGAGTTCATCAGGGAAAATGCTCACATTGTTTCATAATTGTTTACAAGCTGAATAAAAAGCAAATTGTGCTTCTAAAAAATGGTAACAAAAAACAAGTCTTGATAAATTTTTCTGGGATATTCAGATAAACGGTTGAGAAATTATGTTGCAATTGTATGTATTTGAAACGTAATCTGCAAGCAAAAGTTTAAAATGTTTATAAAAATAATTTATTTGAATATAATTTTGTCGCTCAGAAAACTTAAAAATCTTCATATTTGCAGCAAATAAGCCAGTATATGACCAAACAACAACTTTTCGAGCAGATACAAAAAAAACGTTCATTTTTATGTGTCGGATTAGATTCTTCATTAGATAAGATCCCAAAACACCTGCTGAAATATGAAAATCCAATTTTGGAATTCAATAAACAGATTATTGATGCTACAAAAGATTTATGTGTGGCTTATAAACCCAATACTGCTTTTTACGAGTGTTATGGTAAAAAAGGATGGGAAACATTGATCGAAACCTGGAAATATATCCCACAGGATATTTTTTCCATTGCCGATGCCAAACGTGGTGATATTGGCAATACCTCTGCTATGTATGCCGAAACATTTTTCAATGCGGCATCATCAGAGATGAGTTTCGATTCGGTTACCGTAGCACCTTATATGGGTAGCGATTCGGTTACGCCTTTCTTAACCTTTAAAGATAAATGGGTCATTTTATTGGCTTTAACTTCTAATACCGGACATGCCGATTTTCAATTGCAGGAAATTGGTGGTGACAAACTTTTCGAAAAAGTGATCAAAACGTCGCAAAGCTGGGCAACGGATGAGCAAATGATGTATGTGGTGGGTGCAACCCGTGGTACCGCTTTTGGCGATGTGCGCAAATGGGCACCAGATCATTTTCTTTTGGTTCCGGGCGTTGGTGCACAGGGCGGCGATTTAAATGAGGTGTGTAAATATGGTTTAAATGCGCAATGTGGCTTGTTGATCAATTCTTCGAGGGGGATTATTTACGCCGGTCAGGGAGAAGATTTTGCAGAAAAGGCAAGGGAAGAGGCATTGAAACTGCAACAGGAAATGGAGCAGATTTTGATTAAGGCAGAGTTGGTTTAATTTAAGCCTCTGTTTTAGTGATATAATAGGGTTAACAGAAGTTATCGTTATGAATTGCTTTAAGTAACGTGATTAATGTTTGTGCTTTGCACCAAAATTATTATCTTTAAGTATAAGGTAAAGCTATGAAAGATCCATTAGAGAAATTAAGCTTTGAAAGATTAACCACACTGGTTAAAGCATTAACAACAGAGGAAAAACAATACCTGATCAATATCTTAATGGAAGAAAAGCAATTTGTTGTTGAGGAAGCAGAAGTTGTTTATTTAAAGAGAACCGAAACATTTGATGGAAAATGGGCCCAAAGTATTTCTGCAGAAGAATTTGAGAAAGCGGCCCATGAGCACATACAAAAACTGCCTTGGAAATAACAGTAAATTTTCATCCATCAGTTATTCTGTTTTTTAACCAACTTATTGATGATTTGTTCTACGAAGGTTACTTTTCATACAAGTAAAGTGCGCTAAACTATGTTTCTAAAATGATTTTTAATGTAAAAAGATCTATTCATAAAAAGAAACATTAACAATGTCCGACCGTACTTTTGAAATTTGGTGAATATTATATTCATTTCAATATGAATCCAAATACAACATGGTATTTTGTGTTTGAAAAAAGCGATAATAGGAATTTAATTACACATGTGTTTAATAATTCTTCTACAGAAGCGAAAGATTTAACATACAAATCTTAAGAATTATTTATTATCTTCAAGGATGAATTTTCCGGAAGATTTTCTTCATTATGTATGGCAGTTCAGGTCGTTTGATTATAACGGGCTGCAAACCGCCAATGGAGAAAGCTTGAAAATTATTAATCCGGGTTTGCTCAATAAAAATGCTGGTCCGGATTTTTTTAATGCAAAAATCGAAATTGGCGAAACCATATGGGCGGGTAATATAGAAATCCATCTCAGATCGTCTGATTGGTTAAAGCACAACCATCAGCTCAATCCTGCTTACGAAAATGTAATCCTACATGTGGTTTATGAGCACGATGCAGAAATTAAAAGAATAGACCATTCTATTGTACCTGTTGTAGCATTGAAAAACAGGATTTCTGCCGATCTCATTAAAAAATACGAAAATCTGTTCCTTACACTCACAGATTTTCCCTGCATTGCCCAGATCGGTAGCGTAGACGAATTAATTGTAGCTTCTTTTTTAGCACGGACCTTAATCGAACGTTTTGAACAGAAAACAGCTGCTGTTACCGAAACCTTAAACAAACTGAATGGAAATTGGGATGAAACTTTTTACCGTTTTATGGCGCGCAATTTTGGCTTTAAAGTGAATGCGCTACCCTTCGAACTGTTTGCTAAAGCCGTTCCGCAAAATATTTATGCCAAACATAAAAACAACCCCAGGCAGATAGAAGCACTGGTTTTTGGTGCCGCTGGTTTTTTAAATGATCAGTTCGAGGAAGAATATCCTAAAAAGCTAAAAATCGAATTTCAGTTTTTGAAGAAGAAATACCATATTAAACCTATAGAAGTGTCGATGTGGAAATTTATGAGGATGCGTCCACAGAACTTTCCAACCATCCGTCTGGCGCAGTTTGCTGCGTTAATTGTTAAGACCAATCATCTTTTTTCTAAAGTGATGGAGATAAAAGATGTTGCCGGGTTACATACTTTATTCGAAAATTTACCTGTACACACCTATTGGAAAACACATTATCATTTTAAAAAGGAAACTTCCGGGGTAAATACACAAATTGGAAAAACATCCGTAGATAATATCCTGCTCAATACCGTGGCCCTTTTTTTATTTGCTTATGGTAAACACACAGCCACACAGTTTTACATCAATAGGGCTATAAAGTTGCTGGAGAGCCTGCCAGCTGAGCAAAATGCCATTACCAGTAAATTTACCAATGCAGGCGTGAAGATGGATCATGCATTTGCTTCTCAAGGAATTTTGCAGTTGAAAAAGCAATACTGTGATCAGAAAAAATGTCTATCTTGTGGTATTGGAATTAAAATTTTAAAGCAAGCCTAACCAAATACTGATTTCAAACAAAACTTTCTACCTTATAATCTGTTTTTTGAATTATGGAATTCCCACACGAGCTAAAAGAACTTTTTCCCGATCAGATAATTGAAGTTAGAGGTAATGCTGATGCCTTAACTGTTATTTTGAACAGAGAAGTTGATATTCATAAATTTAAAAAAGAATTGATCAAAAGATTCTCAGGTTTAGAAGAACAGCAAACGCTCTTTATCAAACATGAAGATAAACAGGATTTCGAAAAATTGGTATTAGAATAGCAGTTTCAATATTTAGCGATTGGTATTTAACCAATTAATTTTGTTAAATTAGATTTTGAAAATAAAATTATAATTTTGGGTGACAATAATTAATCCAACGTTGTCGTTATTATGATTTTTTAAATAGCTTAAAATGTTCCAGAAAATCATCACTTATTTTGAGCAGCAGAGTTTTGGAGTTTCAACCTATTTGGCCAATAAGCTGAATATGAGCACAGCAAAAGTTCGCCTGTTTTTTATTTACTCCTCCTTTTTGGCGGTTGGTTTTCCGATATTATTTTATTTTTTAGCCGCAGTAGTGCTCGATATCAGAACGTATATGAAAAGGATGCGGTCGAGAATATGGGAGTAATTCAGTTGGCAGTTAACAGTTTTTAATGTGCAGTTAACTTTCCAATTAGTGGTTTGTAGTTGAATCAACTTAAAACTACAAACTGTGAACCGAAACTAATCATCATCTCTTAAAATCTCCGCAATTTCGTTAAACCCTTTTTCTGCAGCTAAATCTGCGGGTAGTTTTCCACCCTCCATGCGTAAAGAAACTTCTGCGCCATGTTCTAAAAGTATAATAATCAGTTCTATGTTTCCCAGTTGTGCGGCGGTATGTAAGGGCGCCAGTCCTGCTTTCTGACAAACATTTGGGTAAGCACCCGCTTCCAAGAGCATTTTGGTAATGTTAAAATTATTAGCGGCAACGGCTGAGTGGATCGGGAATACATTAAATCCGTTTTTCGAGGCCAGGTTAACATCCGCACCTTTTAATACTAAAAAGCGGGCTAAATCTTCGTGTCCGAAATAACAGGTTAAACCTAGCGGCGTAAAACCATCTTCCGAAAATTCGTTAATACTACCCGGACTTTGAAATATCAATTGCGAAGCTGCATCAAATTTGCCCACTGCACAGGCTTCGAACAAGGTGAGGTCATTTACAAATTCAGCAATTAAATCGGCGATTTCCTGTTTTTTATAATAACAGGCCAGTAACAGTGGCGAGATGTGATGTGAAGTATCCACATTTGCCAGTTTCGGATTTTCTACCAAAATTTCTTTTACTGATTGTAAATTTCCTGCTTCAATTTGTTCTTCGAGTTGCGCTATACCCATCATATATTTCAAAAATCGCTTTAAATTAACAAAAATTAAGAAATTGTAAACTTTAATGCTTAAATATATATAGTGTAAAGCAAATTAGCAAAAGTCAAAGACCTCGAGGTTTTTAAGCGGCTTCAGCCCTCAACGAGACCTTTGAAAATAATTAAATGAGGAATTAAACCTGCAAGGGCTTGGTCGCATTTATCTTTAAGCCAAAGCACTACTGGCCCGGGTAAAAAAAACCTGATAGAACGGAAAGCCCCGAACGAGGTACGAGTGAAGACTTGTAGTGATAGCAGGACTGTCGTAACCGAAGTGTACTGAACGCTGCTTTTCAAAATAATTTTAGCACATTTAATTATTTCGCCAGACCTTACAAGTTTAAAAGGTCTTAAATAAAAATCCCGTTTAACCTCTCCAGGCAAAACGGGATAAAACCTAAAACAAAATCCGTTTCATTTGACAAAACGTAACAACTTGTGCGTTGTTAAAATAATAGACGATAATTTCTGTTTAAGGTTTAATGCCCGATGAATATTTTTATTTAATTTAAGGCAGATTATAGAAACATCACAAATTCACCAGCATATTTTAATAATTCGACAGGTTGGTTCGTTGTTTGTATATGCAGGAGGGGAAATGATAAAACAGCTTATAACAGTAACAGTTGCGATTTGTGATTATTTTTTTTGTAAGCCTTTCGCAAATGCTGCGCAGTTTTATCTAAGTTTGTTCAATATTAAATTATTTAGGATAGAAAATGTCGGTAAGGGGTAACCAGTTTAAAACCAATACATTCAGAGATAAAGGTGCAGAAAGTGCACCCGGCAGATCATCATCAGGTCGTCAGCCAAAAGAAAAAAGAGAATTTTTGCCAAGTTTCGACCTGGCCGATGGGCGTGCGGTTAAAATTGTAGGTCTGTTTTTTGTGATATTATCATTATATTTTTTAATCGCTTTTACTTCGTATTTGTTTACCTGGCAGGATGACCAGAGTTATGTAATCGATGCAAATGGCGGCTGGGGTAATCTTTTTAAGACAACTGAAGAATTGAAAGAATCGGGGGTTACCATACCTGTTGTACAAAACTGGCTGGGTAAATTCGGCGCTTTGCTATCGCACCAGTTTATTTACGAATGGTTCGGTATTGCCTCTTTCTTATTTGTGCTGGCCTTTTTTATTATTGGCTACCGTTTGTTGTTTAAGGTGAAAATCCTTTCCATCTCTAAAACATTAGGCTACAGTTTTTTCTTTTTACTGTTTATCTCACTAACCTTAGGTTTTGCTCACAGTTTCTGGTCAGAATCGCCTCATTATCTAGAGGGCGAATTTGGCTATTGGAGCAATAAATTGTTAGGGGCGCAAATTGGCGCAGCTGGTGTTGCCGGATTAATTGCCTTTGCCGGATTAACCATTTTAATTATCGCTTACAATATCGATTTTAAATTCCCGGAGCGTAAGGAAAAAGAGGTTTACCTGGATAACGAAACACCTGATTATGTAAATGATATTAGAGAACAATCGGTAAAAAACAAAACTTTTGAGGAACCATCGTCGCCTATTGAGTTTCCGGTTCGCGATAAACCTCCTGTAAGCAATGAACGTAAGCAGCAGAACGTAGTGTTGCAGCCTAACCGTTACGAAGAAAAAGAAGCTGAAGCAGCAGTTGTGCCACCTGTGGTATTGTCGCCATTGGCTACCAATTTACCTTTGGCTACTGCAGCGGCTACTTCGTTACCACTAACGGTTGAGCCGCCAATAGAAGCAGAAAAGGAACCCGCATTTACCATCGAGAAAACGGAAGAGGAAAAAAAATCGGAAGATCTGGTTGAACAGTTTGGTAATTACGATGAAAAATTAGACTTATCGGGTTATAAATATCCAACAATAGATTTATTGGAAAACTACGGGACCAATAAAATATCGGTTAATGCCGAAGAACTGGAAGCCAACAAAAACAAAATTGTTGAAACCCTTAACCATTACAATATCGAAATTGATAAGATTAAGGCAACAATTGGCCCAACGGTTACCCTTTACGAAATTATTCCAGCCCCAGGGGTGAGGATTTCGAAAATCAAGAACCTGGAAGATGATATTGCACTTTCATTGGCCGCGTTAGGGATCCGTATTATTGCACCAATGCCGGGTAAGGGAACCATTGGTATCGAAGTGCCAAACCAGCACCCTGAAATGGTGCCGATGCGCAGCATTTTAAATACCGAAAAATGGAGCCAAACCACCATGGATTTACCCATCGCTTTAGGTAAAACCATCAGTAATGAGGTGTTTATCGCCGATCTGGCTAAAATGCCCCACTTATTGGTAGCTGGTGCCACAGGTCAGGGTAAATCGGTGGGTATCAATGCTATCCTGGTTTCACTATTGTTTAAAAAGCACCCTGCACAACTGAAATTTGTGTTGGTCGATCCGAAAAAGGTAGAGTTAACATTATTTAACCGCATCGAAAGACACTTTTTGGCCAAACTCCCGGGAGAAGCCGATGCCATTATTACCGATACCAAAAAAGTGGTGAATACCTTAAATTCACTTTGTATCGAAATGGATCAACGGTACGATTTGCTGAAGGATGCACAGGTGAGAAACCTAAAAGAATATAACGATAAATTTATCAAGCGTAAGCTTAACCCCAACAATGGTCACCGCTTTTTGCCTTTCATTGTTTTGGTGGTAGATGAGTTTGCCGATTTAATGATGACGGCTGGTAAAGAAGTTGAAGCCCCAATTGCACGTTTGGCACAGTTGGCCAGGGCCATCGGGATCCACCTTGTTCTCGCCACCCAGCGTCCATCGGTAAATATTATTACGGGTACCATTAAAGCCAATTTCCCGGCCAGGTTAGCCTTTAGGGTTTTATCGAAAATCGATTCGCGGACCATTTTAGATAGTGGCGGTGCCGATCAGCTTATTGGCCGTGGTGATATGCTTTTATCTACAGGAAGCGACTTAATCAGGCTACAGTGTGCTTTCGTTGATACACCTGAGGTAGACCGTATTTCGGAATATATCGGTAACCAGCGTGGTTATGCGGATGCCTATCAGTTGCCCGAATATATAGATGAAGCAGGCGAGGGAAGCAAAGCTGATTTTGATCCCAATGAGCGGGATAAGTTCTTTGAAGATGCCGCCAGACTGATTGTCATGCATCAACAAGGTTCTACGTCGCTCATACAGCGTAAACTGAAGCTGGGCTACAACAGGGCGGGCAGGATTATCGATCAGTTGGAGGCTGCCGGAATTGTTGGTCCTTTTGAAGGAAGCAAGGCCCGTGAGGTTTTATATCCTGACGAATATTCTTTGGAACAGTTCTTGAATAGTATGAATGACAAAGACTAGATTAAACCAATACCAAAAAATCTACTCTAACGTTTCAAAGAAAAAATTAAAAAAGAAAAGATGAAGAAATTAATTTCAGCATTAATGGTGGTAGTTGCCTTTACAACTTCAACTTATGCTCAAACTGATGCGAAAGCTAAAGCAATTTTAGCTGATGTGAGTAAAAAATACAAATCGTATAATATTGTAAAAACCGATTTTACTTTCACGCTGGATAATCCAAAAGCTAAAGTAAAAGAAACCCAGCAAGGTACCTTGTATGTGAAAGCCAACTCTAACAAGTATAAAGTGGCGATGACCAACCAGGAGTTATTCAGTGATGGCAAAAGCCAGTGGACTTACCTTAAAAAAGACAAAGAAGTACAGGTAAGCAATGTAGACAACAGTGGCGATGCCATTAATCCCGCTAAAATCTTTACCGTTTACGAAAAAGGATTTAAATATGTGTATACCGGCGACGAAAAGGTAGGTGGTAAAACATATGAAATGATCGATTTAACCCCTGTTGACGCTAAGAAATCGATTTTTAAAGTACGTTTAAGTATTGATAAAGTGGCTAAACAGATTGCAAACGTTGTTCTGTTCGATAAAAACGGAAACAAATATACTTACAACGTGAAAACTTTTTCGCCTAACGTAAATGTACCCGAAACTACTTTTGCTTTCGATGCCAAAAAATATCCTGGTGTTGAAGTGGTAGACTTAAGATAATCATACTTACCGCCCAAGCGGGATGAAACCGGAAAGGTTCAGTTGGAAACAGCTGAACCTTTTTTGTTTGATAACAATCTTAGCCGTTTATAACTCAGATGACTGAGGTGGTAGAAAATTACCACTCTTTCCTATTGAACCACCTTAGGCACCTAAGTTCATGTAAGTTTTGTAAATCATATTCCTAAGGCGGTCGTCATGCTGAACTTGTTTCAGCATCCTTTCTGCCGTTAATCGGTCCCGATTTCAGCAATCTTACAACGATCGCTATTAACATGCGCTATCGGATGACGACCGCTTTATTGGAGCCTGTCAATGGTAACCATTTCAACTTAGATGTGCTCCGGTGACTGAGGTGGTAGAGAAATTACCATTCTTTCCTATTGAACCACCTTAGTCCCCTGAGTTCACCTAAGTTTTGTAAATCATATTCCTATGGCGGTCGTCATGCTGAACTTGTTTCAGCATCCTTTCTGCCGTTAATCGGTCCCGATTTCAGCAATCTTATAACGATCGCTACTAACATGCGGTATTGGATGACGACCGCTCTACTGGAGCCTGTCAATGGTGACCATTCAACTCAGATGTGCTAAGGTGACTTAGGTGGTAGAGAAATTACCATTCTTTCCAATTCACCTTAGACAACTGAGTTCATGTAAGTTTTGTTAACCGTATTCCTAAGGCGGTCGTCATGCTGAACTAGTTTCAGCATCCTTCCTGTCCTTAATCGGTCCCGATTTCAGCAATCTAACAACGATCGCTACTAACATGCGCTATCGGATGACGACCGCTCTACTGGAGCCTGTCAATGGTGACCATTTCAATTCAGATGTGCTCAGGTGACTGAGGTGGTAGAGAAATTACCACTCTTTCCTATTGAACCACCTTAGGCACCTGAGTTCACGTAAGTTTTGTTAACCATATTCCTAAGGCGGTCGTCATACTGAACTTGTTTCAGCATCCTTCCTGCCGTTAATCGGTCCCGATTTCAGCAATCTCACAACGATCGCTACTAACATGCGCTATCGGATGACGACCGCTTTATTGGAGCCTGTCAATGGTGACCATTTCAACTCAGATGTGCTCAGGTGACTTAGGTGGTAGAGAAATTACCACTCTTTCCTATTGAACCACCTTAATCACCTGAGTTCACGTAAGTTTTGTTAACCGTATTCCTAAGGCGGTCGTCATGCTGAACTTGTTTCAGCATCCTTCCTGCCATTATCGGTCCCGATTTCAGCAATCTTACAACGATCGCTACTAACATGCGTTATCGGATGACGACCGCTCTACTGGAACCTGTCAATGGTGACCATTTCAACTCAGATGTGCTCAGGTGACTTAGGTGGTAGAGAAATTACCATTCTTTCCGATTCACCTTAGACCACTGAGTTCACCTGAGCCATTTATCAAGCAAGATGCACTCAGATAACTGAAGTGTTGACAAAATAAAACGTTATTTTTTTACAAACGTATTTATGAATGCTGCGCAGATTTATCTAAGTTTGTTTCCAATGTCATTGCCACTAACAAACCATACTTTAGAGAAATTGGAAGCCCTGCTTTTTGCAATGGGTTATAAGGTACGTTACGAGAAAGGGAACTTTAAAACGGGTTCCTGCCTGCTCGAACACAATAAGGTTGTTGTAGTGAATAAATTTTCGAACCTGGAAGGAAAAATTGCCGCACTGGTTACGCTGGTAAAGCAGACCAATGCCGACGAAAATCTATTGGACGAAAAACAGCGTCAGTTTTATCAATCCTTACAACAAACCGAATTATTTTAATGAAGATACAGCGCAAGGATTATAGTTATAGAAAGGAAGGTTTACGCCGATGAAAGTTACTTTTTTAGGTACCGGTACATCACAAGGCGTTCCTGTAATTGCCTGTAATTGTGAAGTCTGTAGATCTACGGATAAAAGAGACAACCGTTTAAGGACTTCTATTTTAGTGGAAACGGCTGATAAAACCATCGTGGTAGATAGCGGCCCCGATTTCCGCTACCAGCTGCTGCGCGAAAAGGTAAAGGACCTGGATGCGGTGCTGTTTACCCACGAACATAAAGACCATATTGCGGGTTTAGATGATATCAGGCCCTTTAATTACCTGCTGCACAAGGTAATCGATGTGTATGCTACTGAAAGGGTACAAACGGCTTTAAAAAGAGAGTTCTATTATATCTTTGCCGAAACCAAATACCACGGTTTGCCACAGATTAACCTGCATACCGTAAACAATGGCGAAGATTTTAAGATTGGCGGTACGACCATTATTCCTTTTGAGGTGATGCACCATTTATTGCCAATTATGGGTTACAGGATTGGCGATTTTACTTATATCACCGATGCCAAAACCATATCAGAACAGAGTTTCGAGAAAATAAAAGGCTCAAAAATATTGGTGCTGAATGCTTTGCAAAAAGAACCACATATTTCGCATTTTACTTTGGGCGAGGCCATTGCCTTTGCCGAAAGGGTAGGGGCCGAAACCACTTATCTTACACACATCAGTCATAATCTAGGTAAACATGCCGATGTAGAAAAAGACCTGCCTGCGCATATCAGACTGGCTTACGATGGTTTAAAAATAGAATTGTAAATGATTGTATGAAAATGCAAAATTAAATTATATTTGCAGCACAAACCCAGGTGGCAGTCCCGATAGCAATCGGGATGGTAAACGACTTCGGGAATCATTAAGTAGTAAATACCCAGGTGGCGAAATTGGTAGACGCACCAGCTTGAGGGGCTGGCGCCTGTATAGGTGTGGGAGTTCGAATCTCCTCTTGGGTACGCTAAAGCTTCGGTTCTACCGAAGCTTTTTTGTTTTCTTATGGCATCAGTTTATATAATTTTAAAAACTTAAAGCAATATCCTGTGCTGCTTGTTAAACTTATAGAGCGATATCATTAATGGCGACCCCGATAGCTTGAGGGGCTGGCGCCTGTATGGGTGTGTGGGTTCGATCCGATAGCTATCTGATCTCCTCTTGGGTACAACCGCACTTTGAAAATTTTCAAGTATGGTTTTTAATGTCAAATTGGCTTTATATACTATTTTAAACTTTGCTCAAAGTATTTCATTATCACACCAGATTAATATAGTCTTTGCTTAGGGAGACGGCTATACCCCTTTTAGGAGTACACTTATTCGGCTCTTCTTCAAAGACTTAAATCCGTTTTCGTACTTAAGTAAAACTATATACGTGTAGTGATGTTGAGACGAAATAAATATAAAATTCGTCTATCATGAAAAAAAATCTATTAAAATTTCTATTTGCAGGGCTATTGTTTGCCGGAAGTGCACAGGCACAGATTCAAAAAGGTAATGTGATGGTTGGTGGAAACCTCACCAACATTAACCTGGGTTTAGATGCCCCAAACGTTTTTAGTATAGATATTACGCCAAAAGCTGCCTGGTTTATCGAAGATAATTTAGCTGTGGGTGGTTATGTGAACTTTGGTTTGGAAACGGCTAAAAACTCAGCTACCACAACCAGTTACGGTGTGGGTGCATTAGGGCGTTATTATGCGGGTAAAGACGTGGAAGTGTTAAAACACGGACGTTTCTTTGCTGAAGCAACTGTTGGTGTAGGTGGTGTGAATGTGAGTAATGGTGGTGGAAATACCAATGGACTTGATTTAAGCGTTGGTCCTGGTTTTGCATACTTTATTACCCCGAACATTGGTTTAGAAACCCTGGTTAAATACAAAGGCCTTGTAGGCTTTGGAAGTTCGACCATGCAGAACAATTTAAATCTTTCTTTCGGATTCCAGATCTATCTTCCAGGTAGGGGAACAGCAAGAAAAGTTAAAGGAGATATGAACTAATTATTGTTCATCTTCTGGTTTTCATCAGCGATTGTGCTGATGGTTACAAGGTCTGCACTTATTACAGGAGCAGACCTTGTTGTTTATTCATCAATTTATTCCTAAAGCCGTTGCAAACCCTTTTTTACCGTCTCCTTGTTGGGTTTGGAAATGGGTATTTTTTCTCCGGTAGTTAACAGGAGTACACCTCCATCTTCCTTTAACCAGCTTTTTACATATTTAGGATTAACCAAATGGCTTTGGTGGGTTCTTAAAAATCCGCCGGGGCGTAGTAAATCTGCATATTCCTTGAGCGGTTTGGAGACCAATATTTTCTCCTCATTTGAAAGAAAGAAATGGGTATAGGTATTGTCGGCCTCACAACGGATAATATCCGATAGGGTAACATACCGCACTTCGCCTTGCATCTGCAGGGCAATTTTGCTCACGTTTGTTTCGGGTTTTTTAAGTTGTTGGAGTAAAAAATCGAGCTGCGTGCTTTGTATTGGAGTCGACAGTTTATGTCCGGCTTTATTTACCGCATGTACCAATTCTTCAATATCAATGGGTTTTAAAAGATAATCCAAAGCGGCAAATTTCACTGCCTGTATGCCATATTGATCGTGCGCAGTAACAAAAATAACTTCGAAATTACGTGTTGGAAGCAGTTTTAATACATCAAAACCTGTTTCATCGCCCATTTGAATGTCCAGAAACACCAGGTGGGGTATATGTTTTTCGATGGCCTCAACCGCATCGCTTACATTTTGAGCTGTTGCCGCTATCGTTACCTGCGGGCAGTGCTTCTCTAACAATGACCGCAGGTTTTCTAAATTGGAGATTTCGTCGTCTATTAGTATTGCCTTCATCATAGTATAGCCAAATATCGTTAAGTTAAGCGTTTTTAACCACAGATGCACACAGATAAACACGGATTTTAATATCCCGCCTGAACAGCCGGACAAGTGTGTGCATCCTTTTTATCCCCCGAAATCGGGACAAATAGTGGTTAAATTATTTTTGCTTGTGCCGAGGCGTAAATAGAGCATTGTACTATAGCCAATCGGTGAGTGTTAAACTTATTGTTGTGCCCTTAGGGCTTGATTGTACCACTAAAGTAAAGCGATTTTCTTTATAAACATCATTTAATAAGGCTATTCTACTGTGGCTTAATGGTAAACCCAAACCATCGCTCTTCTTTCTGGTGTCGAATCCGTTTCCGTTATCGGTAACGCTTAACACCAGATCATTTGTTTGTTTGCTAAAGGTGATGATAATTTTCCCATCAGCAGCTTTTTTCGATATGCCATGTTTTACCGCATTTTCTACAAAGGGTTGTAGCAGCATACTCGGGATCTCTATGTTATCTAAAGTTAAATGCTCGGAGGGGTTAATTTCGTATTGAAAGCCGAACCGCAATTGCTCCATTTGCAGGTAATCATCTAATAAGGTTTTCTCCTGTGATAAACTGACCAGTTCTTTATCGTTGAGTACGTTCCGTGTTAAACGGGCAAATTTAGACAGGTATTTATTGGCATTGTCGATTTCGTTTTTGTTCATCAGATTTTGAATGCCAGAGAGGGCATTAAACAAAAAATGAGGGTTGAGTTGTGCACGGATGGAGTTAAGCTGAAGCCTTGCCGTATTTTTTTGCTGTTCTTCTTCTGCCAGCCTTTTTTTGTTCCTTCTTTTGATGGCATTAAATATCAGTAGAAAATTTAAACCAATCACAAATGCGGCCATTATCGCATAGCTGTAGAGTTCTTTTTTGGTGTAATTTTCTTCATCGAGAGTGATCAAAAGCGTATGGCGGGTGACGTATTTTTCGGTTTCTTTTGGTGAGATATCGCAATCAAAGCAACTGGTCCACTTAATCGATGGCTGAATAATAATCTCATACTCGCCCGACTTTTTGAAAATGTTTTTATCAATTTCTATAAAAGGTAGTTGCTCATGGTCTTCACTGATGATGCCACCATATCGCCAGGTAGTTGATTCGAAAATGATTTTATTGGTTTTTTTGTCTTTTATTGAGGTATTGTAAAGATAGTCGATGTCTGATTTGTCTTTCACAATGGTTAGCTGCAAATCTTTTTCAGTGAAAGTAAAGTTTGTGCTCACTTTTGGGTCTTTTACCCAGCTGGTGTTATAGATCTGATCGCTTTTGCTCAGCATTGAAAAAGATAGGATTTTTGCTTTTGGGATAGGTTTTCCGTAAAAAACAGCTTTATCGATATCCTGCGGTTTGTCTGTGCTATATACCAATGTGGTAACCGTTTTACCTTTTATTGGGAAAGTACCCAGCATTGTAGAACTGAACAGTTCTTCATCTCCTTCAGCGTGGGTATCGGTTAGTTGCGCCATGTGAATTGGCTTGTTAAGCGCGATGGCTTTGTTATCTGCCAAAATGGTATACCGATAGTGCTGTATATTAATATTCTTTCTGAAATTAATTGAGACACTGACCTGGTTTACATCAGGCAAATAATTAAAGGTGGTGCGGGGCTGATTGGGAAAGCCAATGGCGTAAAAAACGTTTTTGGCCCCGCTATCCACACTCATCAGCAATTTACCTCCGGCAGCAATATGGCTGGAAAAATTAATGCCTTTTTGGGCATGTGCTACAGATAGTGCGATAATGAGATTGAGCAGTATAAAGATTGTCTTTTTCATTGTGTTGAGTTTAATTTTCATCAAACTAATGGCAATAATAGCGAAACTACAATGATAAAACAGGAAAGGGGGTGTTTGAAATAGTAGCGGAGTGGTTTTGTACAGAATTTGAATAGGATAAAGCTGGTGTATATGGGCTATGTGGACAACTCCGGGTGAAATGAACGGTGGTAAATAACAGCTTTATTTCATTTAGGATTTAGAAAAAAAGGTTCCAGTATTTCCCTATGTTTTTCTCCCCATTGTGCAGTAGTTTCGATTACAGGGATTAAGGTTTCACCCAGCGGGGTAAGTTCGTATTCCACTTTTAGCGGTAGCTGGTCAAAAACCGTTTTGGCGATGATGCCCAAAGTGGCCAGTTGTTTCAGTTGGGTATCTAAAAGGCGTCTGGATGCCATTGGGATGCGGCGATGTAATTCACCTGGTCTTTTAATACCTAAATAAATGCTCCAGATGAGCGCAATCTTCCATTTGCCGTTCATCACCTCCATAAAAAGATGCAGACCGCATTCAAGGTCGATGGGGAGCTTTCTTTCGTACATCATGCAAATATAGGTCATCGGTATGTCTTTTCCGATAGGGCTGAATTTAGCCTTACTTGATTCCTTTATGGTGTTGTTCGACCTTTACCGCATGAAAAATAAATTATTTGGAAGCTATACCGGATTACCTGCCAGTGAACTGGTACTTGGTGCGGCAAATTTTGGCAGTCGCCGTGGCTATGGTGCCGATGAAAAGGATATTGAAAAAATACTGAATACCTATGCCGATGCAGGCGGTAATTTTATCGATGTGGCAGATCAGTATCAGCTGGGTGAGGCAGAAGAAGTTGTAGGCAGGTTTATTGAAGGCCAACGGCACAATTTTATCATCTGCACCAAATATACCCGGAGCGCCGAAAAGGATCCATCTCCGGTAAATTCGGGCAATCACCGCAAAGCGATGCGGCAAGGGGTAGAGGCCAGTTTAAAAAGACTTAAAACAGATTATATCGATATTTTTATGCCGCATTATGATGACGGGCTTACCCCGATAGATGAAATTGTATGTGGCCTGGAAGATCTGGTCAAATCGGGAAAAATTTTATATACCGGACTGGCTAATTTTCCCGCATGGAAAGTAGCGGCGATTGCCAGCAAGATTCCTCTTGCCGCCATACAAATGGAATATAATCTGATCCAGCGAACCGCCGACCGCGAGCTTATGGGCGTATCAGATCATTATGGATTGGGCAAAATGCTCTATTCGCCACTGGCTGGTGGATTGCTGACGGGCAAATATCGTAATGGTGCCTCCGGACGTTTGAATACCGGCTCGGGCAATGCATATACAGAAGACAATAAAACCAAAGCCATCCTTGATGAGCTGGAATCCATTGCAGCCGAAGTTGATGCCACAGTAGGCCAGGTGGCATTGGGATGGACACTAACCAAAAACGCTTTCCCTATCATTGGCGCCAGAAAACCTACTCACCTGAATGAAAGTCTTCACGCACTAGAGATTACCTTATCTGTTGATCAATTACAAAGACTGGAAGCGCTTAGTGCAGTAGAAATGGGCTATCCGCATGATCTGCTCCAAACTGTTCAGCACAAGATTTGATGCATAGGCGCATATGCTAATGCCTAAGGCGATCGTCATATTGTCTCAAAGCTTTATTTGTGCTCAATATCATCTGTAAAATCTTTATTGAGTATGTGGACTTAGGGCAAAATTGATAAACGTTAACCCTATATTTAACAGATGATAAAGCGGATTAAAATACTTAGAGTTATAGCCCTATGCCTTCTCTTATTCCATTTGTTTGTTACGCCATCCATTGGCCAGATCAAATGGCCTGCTGGTCAGCTGCTCCCATCTTTTCCGGCGCCCGCGCAGGTGCAGGATTTAATCACGCTGCGGCAAAACTCGCCTTACACTTCGGCAGAAATGTATCTCTTTGCTTCGCTAAAGGGCATTGTAAACCGCACTAAGCCACGTATTTTTTCTTATGAGGGCCATGCCTTCGGCGAAGGACCACATGCCTGGTTGCAATCTTTAGGCTTAAACTGGTCTGAACCAACAGACAAATGGGACCTGATTACCAAATACCGGAGTGAAATTTCAGGCTTGATTGTTTATGATCCCACGCAGATACACACGGTTAACCTGGCCACGGTACTGGCAAAAAGCAAGGGCGCACTCATTGCCTCACCCTTATTGTTATCTAAATTAACTGCGCCGCCCTATAATTTACCTGTATTGCTTGATTTGCAGGGGAAATTCAACAGCAAACTGGAAGTTTATCAATCGCTATATGATACCTGGTGGCCACATCTCGATCACCGTTTGTTAATCGGACTCAATCCTAACGCGCACAAAGCGGCCCTTCGCGAATATGCAGTGGCTTTGGGTGCGGCGGTTGTCTGGCTCGATCCCAAAGTAGATGGTGAAAGTGAACTGCTCAACAAATTTCTGTCTTCAATGTCTCCGGGTGCAAGCTTTATGGGCTGGTGGCCGCAAGAAGGTCCTGGGGTAGAGCGGGCTTCTAAATATGGTATTGCCACCATCGCCAGTGATTGGTGTTCCAATTTAACGGTACATAGCGGTACATCGAGAACCGTCCGCGTAAAACCAATGCCCCCAAAACCGGCACTCGAAAATAAGATCTATGTCGCGTTTATATTGAGTGATGGCGATAATTTGCAGTTTACCGAGCATTTGATGCGTAAACTCTGGAATAATCCCGACCGGGGCACTGTTCCTATCGGATGGACGGTATCGCCTGCTATGCTGGATGCGATGCCCGGTGCACTTAATTACTATTGGCAAAGCTCCACTAACAACGATAACCTGATTTCCGGACCATCTGGTTATGGCTATACTTATCCCAATACCTGGCACGATGAAAAGTTGCTTCGACAATTTGTTGCTAAAACCGAGGTCTATAATGCCCGTGCGGGTTTGCGGGTAATCACGGTTTGGAACACAATCGTTGGCGGTATCAATCCAGCCGTTGGAAAAACCTATGCCCATGGGGCAAAATCGTTGCTTGGACTAACGGCCCAAAATACAGGCGGCGGGCTCACGATGTATAACAACAGTTTGCCCAGCATGGCACTTACCTGTAACTACTGCACAAATGAAAAGGCGATGAAAGATCATATCGCCAGGGCTTCTGCAGGCTGGGATCGAAATTCGTCCCGTTTCCTGATTATACAGGCGCAACCCTGGAAGGGCGTATCGCCAACAAGTTTTAAAAATGTGGCCAATTCGCTTAACGAAGATTATACCGTTGTTCGCCCCGATCATCTTTTTCAGTTGATCCGTGAGCAAAACGGCTTGTCAATCAATCCAAAATAAAAATAGGCTCAGCTCCGGTCAACATCTATTTAGGTTTTGTAATGCCCTTAAAAAAGTTGATCACGACCTGATTTGCATCAGCAGGATAGATATGTCCACCCGGATGCACGTATAATACCACCGGGGTTTGGCTTGGTGAGGGATATATGGTGGCATATTGCGCGTATGGCTGTCCTTCGCTACTACAGTTATCTATTTTTAATATTCTTTTGCACATGGCGTTTTGCCACTCTGGCTTAACCAAAGGGTCTGTTGACCCCATGATGTGCATGGCAGGTTTTGGCTTTAACAGGTTAACAACTCTTCCCCCTACAGCAGCCGAGGGAGCGAAAGCGGCAAAAACATCACCACGGGCAGCCCATAACAAATAAGTAAAACCTCCGCCATTTGAATGCCCCGTGGCATAAATCCGGCTGTTATCGACCTGATAGTCGCTACGGAGTGTTTTTAACATTGCATCAAAGAAAAGCAGGTCGCGGTCGTTCATGTCGCCAGGGGCCTTTTGCCATCCTGGTAATTTTCCCTGTGGATCTGTAAGTTGCCCCGGGGTATTGAGGCCTTGGGGATAAACCAGGATCGCCTCAGGCCATAGCTTTTCAAACCCGCGGCTTTTGAGCATGTTGCCCATTGTTCCGCCATGGCCATGAAATACAAAAATTACCGGACTGGGTTTTGATTTCGCAGTAACAGGAATATAAACCAAAGCCTCCCTAAGGGTATCGCCAACGGTCCACTTCATCTGTTTTACATAAGACGCGGCCGCTTGTGCGGATGCTTGATATGGTGATGCATAAACAAGCAGACCAATAATTAGAAAAAACTTAAAGTATAATTTGGCAAAGGATTTCTGGAACATCACTTTATGACTCTTTGTGCCCGATATGGTTTAATTAACAACCTGAACACTACAAATAGAATGGAAGCGGTGTTTAATTTTTATTATTTTCGATTGTTTGCACTCAAACATTTTTTAAGGATTTTGGTTATTTTGATGATCATATCATAAGCCTTTGCCATCTATGGAGCTAACTGACGCGGAAAATTTATATCATGCAGTGCTAAACGCACCAATAGGTATTTGTATATTGGATGCAGGCACCCTGGTTGCAGAAATCGTTAACGAAAAATTCGTTGAGGTGGCCGGTAAACCCTATGAAACTATATTCAGTCATTTCTATTGGGATACTTTTGCTGAAGTAAGGCCTTATTATGAAGCGGCGCTGGCTGAGGTAATTGAAACCGGACAGGCGTATTATGCTGATGAGGCAGAAATGATGTTGATCCGGCATGGGAGTGAGGAAAAGATTTTTGTCACTTTTGTTTATGCCCCTGTGAAAAATGCTGGCGGGGAGGTGACTAAAGTTGCCGTTTGGGTGTTCGAAAATACCAAACAGGTGCGCGACCGGCGTGAAGTAGAAGTAGCCAGCGCGTCCTTCCAGCGTGAACGCGACCGGCTCAAAAGTTTTTTTATGCAGGCACCCGCGGGCATCTGCATCCTCGACGGACCAGAGCTGGTTTATGAAATGGTGAATCCCGCCTATCAGGAATTATTGCCCCATCGGGATTTATTGAACCGCCCCCTCTTTGAAGCCTTGCCCGAACTGCTTGGTACGCCTTTGGAGCAAGTGCTATTGGATGTTTACCAAACCGGAACGCCTTATGTGATCAATGAATCGCTTATTCCTATTGCCGAATATGAGGGCGGACCTACGCACGATCGCTATTTCGGTTTTAATTATGAGGCACGGCGGGATGAAAATGGAGCGGTTGACGGCATTTTAGCGTTTGTTTTCGAAGTAACCGGCATGATCAAGGTGCAACAGGATCTTCGTCAGGCTACGGAGCAGTCGGAACGGCAAAAGAGGGTATATGAAACCATTATCGATGGCACACCCGACCTGATGTATGTATTTGACCTGGATTACCGGTTTACCTATGCAAACAGCGCCTTGTTATCCATGTGGGGTAAAACCTGGGAAAATGCCATAGGAAAGGGCTTATTGGAGAATGGTTATGAACCCTGGCATGCCGAAATGCATGAACGGGAGATTGATCAGGTGAGATCAACAAAACAACCGATACGTGGGGAGGTATCTTTTCCACATGCCACTTTAGGCAAGCGGGTTTATGATTATATTTTAACACCGGTACTTAATGAGCAGGGTGAGGTAGAGGCTGTAGCGGGCACCACCCGTGATGTTACGGAACGCAAACAGTGGGAAGACACCCTTGCCCAGAGTTCGGAAGAATTGCAGGCCATTAATGAAGAAATGGTGGCCATTAATGAAGAACAGTCCGCTTCTAATGAGGAGTTGATTGTTACCAACAGGCAGCTGGAGCAGGTTAACGGAGAATTGCAGGTGGCGCGGCAAAAGATCGAAGAAGCAGAAGCCGCGCTCCGCCTGGCCATAAATGCCGCTAGTTTTGGAACCTGGTTTATCCATTCCGCAACCCGTGAGTTTATTACCGATGCCAGGTTGAAAGAATTATTTGGATATTATCCGGACGAACCGCTTTCTATTGAAGAGGCATTGGCCCAGATTAATGAGGAATACCGTGGATTTGTAGCAAACAAGCTGGAGAATGCCATTTACCATAACGGCGATTACGATGTAACCTATCCGGTAACTGGTTTACACGATAAGCGGTTGCGCTGGTTACGCGCCATCGGAAACCTAAAAGCCGATCCATCAGGCACTTTCTCGGCCTTTACTGGAGTAGTAATGGATATTACCGAGCAACATCTGGCTGCAAAACAAATTGAACGCGCCGAAGAAAGTCTGCGTATGGCAACCGAAGCCGCAGGGTTGGGCACTTATTATATTAATGTAATCGACCGTATTTTCTATCCATCATCTAAACTAAAAGAATTCTTTGGCTTTGCTGCGGATGAGGAAGTGCCTTACGAGGCTGCCATTAACCAGATCCATCCCGATTACCGGCAGGCGGCTGCCGACCTGGTGGAAGAAGCGATTACCAAAGGTGTGAAATTCGATATGGAGTATCCGATTATAGGTCACAATGACGGTAAAATACGCTGGGTTCGTGGCATCGGAACCGTTCAAAAAGATGATCATGGTGTGAACCGGTATTTTACGGGTGTACTGCACGAAATCACCGAACAGAAACAAGATGATATCCGTAAAAACGACTTTATCAGTATGGTAAGCCATGAATTAAAAACGCCCCTTACCTCACTTACGGCAATTGTGCAGATCGCCAGCCGAAAGTTAAGTAATAGTGAAGATCAGTTTTTGGCCAGTGCGATGGAAAAAGCCAATAAACAGGTGAAAAATATGAATTCCATGATTAATGGCTTTTTGAATATTTCAAGGCTGGAATCGGGTAAGATTATGATCGAAAAAAGTACATTCGATATCGATCAGCTTTTGCGGGAAACAATTAGTGAGGCCCAGTTAATGGCCACACAACAGATTGATTTCGAAAGTTGTGGCGGGCTGCAAATATATGCCGACCATGATAAGATCCGCTCCGTTGTTTCTAACCTGATGAGTAATGCGGTCAAATATTCGCCTAATGGTAAACTTATAGAGGTGAAGTGTGAGAAAACTGACACATCGGTAACCATTAGCATTAAAGATGAAGGAATAGGGATCAGGGCGGAAGATATAGAAAAGGTATTTGTGCGTTATTACCGGGTAGAAACCGGCCAGACCCAACATATTTCGGGTTTTGGCATCGGTCTTTATCTAAGCGCCGAGATCATCCAGCGTCATGAAGGGAAAATATGGGTAGAAAGTGAAAGCGGAGTTGGTTCTACATTTTACTTTAGTTTGCCGCTTGCGGTTTAACTGGCCTTTAAGGTACAGATGAATAGAAATAAAAAAAGCCCGTAAAGGGCCTTTTTTATTAATGAGGGGGATTGGTTTTTGTGGTATCACGTTTAAGTGTGTCGCGTTTACTAGAATCCTTTTTAGACGGCCACTTTTTTTCCTTAGCTGGTTTGGTCTTTTCTGTTTTCTTTTTTGTGGTGTCCTGACGGGTTTGTGCAAATGTGGCCAGACTGATGGTGCAGGCCATTAGCATAATCATTAGTTTTCTCATAGGTATATGATTTAAAGGTTTAATAATGAGGTTATAACGGTTTTGTTTTTAAAAAAGTTTCCGCTATTTACATTTATTACTCTTTTTTATGCTGGCATTGGTTATAATCTTTTTAATATCTTTATCTTAAATGAAGATACTTCGGACAGGGCAATTTTACGGACAGACCAATGATACCAAAACCTTTGGGAACCTAACGCTTACTGATACCGAATACACCCAGGAAAAGGTAGACTGGCATTATCACGAAAATGCCTATTTCACTTTTTTGCTCGATGGGAAAATACTTGAGGGCAACAAAAAGGAGGTTTACCACTGTACGCCTGGCAGCTTATTGTTTCACCACTGGCAGGAATCGCATTACAATATCAAACCTAAAGGCTATACTAGGGGTTTTCATATTGAGTTTCGACCTGAATGGTTTCTTGAATTGGATTTGGATATCAATAATTTAGAAGGTAGTATCAACCTCCATCATCCTGGTTTAAAGGCTTTAATGTACAATATATTTATCTCAAGTAAACAGAGTACAGTAGAAAGCGCTCTAGCTGTAGATACCCTTCTGGTTGAACTGTTTACAAAAGCAACAAAAAAAGATCATGACCGCACTGGAAAAACACCAATATGGGTTTCGAAAATCAGGGATATCCTACATGATGATCCGGCACAGCGCTGGACTTTAATTGAACTATCAAAAAAGCTGGATATTCATCCGGTGCACCTTTCGAGAGATTTTCAAAAATATTTTGGCTGTAATATTGGCGTGTATATCCGCGCCATCAGATTGCAAAAATCGCTCTCAATGATGATAGGAAGAGGTAATTCGTTAACGGATATTGCTTTACATTGTGGTTTTGCAGATCAGAGCCATTTTATCCGCTCTTTTAAATCCACTTATCAAATCACGCCACAGGCTTATAGAAAACTAATACGTTAATGTTTTCATGTTAATCCTGTTCTATTTTTGAAGTTTACCGATAGCTATTTTTGAAGAATGAAGATGATCAATTTCCAGGTGCTAAAGTCTGCCCGCTTAATTTTACTGTTTCTTTTTTTTGTTCATCAGGCCGCAATCGCTCAGGACAGCTATAATTCAATCCTTACAGATCCGATCCACAAAACAAATGTGGGTAAGATTGTATTTACTGATCAGATGGTTGGAACAAATAGCCCTGATTCGGCCCTTTTTCTGAAAGATTACAAACTCACCAATAAAAGCAACCTTTTTATCACGGTTTTTTTAGCAAAAACCATGGGATATTCTCTTCAGCAACTTTCGCCGGATTCGAGTATTGATTCTTTGGTAAAAAAGGGCAATTATCAGTTTTCTTTTTATGTGGATGGAAAATTAATTTATCAGAGCAACCTGTTGCCGGGCGCTCCCCGTGCTGATGCCCAAAAGACGCTAAGGGTGTGGACCAAACCTTTAATCGATAATGATCATGAAGGCGCCTGGTGGAGTCAGTCGGCCTGGAACCGGTTTATGTTTAATGGGGGTGATGCAGCCTTAACTGAAGGCAAACATACTTTAAAAATAGAGCTAAGACCTTATCTTAAACTGGAAAAGCTGCTTGTAGGTAATGTTATTGCTTCAGGTAGCCTAAACTTAGCGGTAAACCGAAAACCTGTGGTATCATTAAACAATATCAAACTTTCTCCATTAAAAGCTTACGATGGTTTTGAGGCATCTAAAGAAAGATTTGATCAGGATAAAATCAAAGCTTTGAAAGCCTATGCCGAAGCGGGTGTGTTCAAGCATATTACCAGTGTGGTGGTGATCAAGAACGGGAAATTGCTTGTGGAAGAGTATTTTAATGGTGCCAATAGAGACAGTCTCCATGATGTGCGTTCGGTGGGTAAATCCTTTGCTTCAACGATGACCGGGATTGCCATTGCCGATGGGCTGCTTAAGTCGGAAGAGGAGAAGCTGGGTACATTTTATCAGCTCAAAGATTACGATCATTATTCGCCCGCAAAAGCAAATACTTCACTTAAAGAATTACTGACTATGCGTTCGCGTTTTAATGGAGACGATGATGACAGCGATTCTCCCGGGAACGAAGAAAACATGTACCCAACAGCCAACTGGGTAAAATTCGCCTTAGACTTACCCCTTGATACCTTAAAGTACAAAGGCCAGTGGCATTATTTTACTGTTGGTGTGATGCTGTTGGGCAGTACGCTTAATCAGCTGGTGCCCGGTAATCTGGAGAAATATGCAGACGAAAAACTATTTAAACCGTTAAATATTACACAATACCAGTGGCAGTACACACCACAACATGTGGCCAGTACTGCAGGAGGTATCCGGATGAATGCGCTCGATTTTGCCAAGTATGGACAGTTGTATAAAAACAAGGGGCTATGGAAGGGGAAGCAAATTGTTCCTAAACAATGGGTTGATCAAACACTAAGCAAACAGACCTCCATCACCGGCAGAAAAGATGAATATTATGGATACCTGTTCTGGAATAAAAAATATATGGTTAAGGGGAAGGAATACGAAACCTTTTATGCTTCGGGCAACGGAGGCAATAAAATTTTCATTTTCAAGGATCAGCCTTTGGTCGTGGTGGTTACGGCTACTGCTTATGGTACCAATTATGCCCATGTGCAGGTGGATAAAATGATGGAAGAGTACATTTTACCTGCGGTAATGAAATAATGAGTAAGCCACCACTGTAAAAATTCAACTCCTTTCAGCAATTTTTTTTTGCTTTTTAGGGTACAAACCCAAAGGTATCACTGCTGTTCCACAAAAATCATATGATCTCATCTTAAAACGGGATTAAATTGGATGGCCTTTCTGTTATTTCAGGAGATTTTCGGTTTTGGTTAAGAATTTCGCGGTGGCTTCATTAATGTCCAGATCCATGCGATCTGCAAGTACGGTTAACCACCAGATGCATTCGCCCAGTTTATGTTCGAGTTCGGGAACGGTTTGCCCGCCTTTTGGCCAGCGTCCTTGTTGCGACATGGTTAATCTGCCAACCAGACCTGCGTCGGTGAGGAAGGCAAGCGCATCTTCTTCAACGGTCCATTCGCTGCCATGGTGTTGCTGCTCCAGTTCGTGGTAACGTTCACGCAGCGCTAAGGATCTTTCTTTTATTTCTGTTAAATCTAAATTTTTCATCTAATTTTTATAAAATGACTGTTTGAAGGCCACCGGAGTTTGGTTGGTTTTCTTTTTGAATATTTTATTAAACGATTGCGGATGTTCGAATCCCAGATGGTAAGCCACTTCAGCAACTGTTAATTGATCGGAAGCTAAAAACTCCTTTGCTTTTTCGATCATTTTCTCGTGGATGTGCTGTTGCGTATTCTGCCCTGTGAGGCTACGCAGCATATCACTCAGGTAACGTGGCGAAAGATTTAATTCTTCCGCCAGATAGGCAACCGTAGGTAGCCCTTTGGTTAATGTTTTTTCATCGTTGAAATACTGGTTGAGAATATCTTCCAGTTGCGTTAACAGGTCGTGGTTAGCAGCTTTACGGGTAATAAACTGACGCTTGTAAAAACGGTTGCTGTAATTGAGCAATACCTCGATGTGTGAAATAATTACATCCTGACTAAAATCATCGATCCTGCTGTTCAGCTCTTGCAAAATGTGCCCGAAAACTTCAGTTATTGTAATTTTTTCCTTTTCTGATAAATATAAGGCCTCATTGGCCGAGTAAGAAAAGAAACCATAGTTATTGATGTTTTTGGCCAATGGATAATTCCTTAAAAAATCGGGGTGGATCAATAAGGTGTAACCTGAATAATCTTTTTCATCTTCTGCTGCCGCGATGAGCTGATTGGGCGATAAAAAAGAGATGCCGCCTTCTTCAAAATCGTAATAATGCTGTCCGTATTTTATTTTGCCCTGTAAATTTGTTTTGTAGGAGATTTTATAAAAATTCAGTAGCAACACGGTGGGCAGCTCGGCCTCCGGAGTAGTGATATCAGCATAGTTAACCAGGCTTACCAGAGGGTGCAAAGGCTTTGGTAAACCCAATGCGCGGTGCAGTTCGGATATGGAACCGAATTTTTGGGGCTGGCGCTCTTCCTTTTTCATATTACAAATGTATGTTTAAAGCTGATGTTTAACCTGGTTAATATTCCACACTACGGTACTTGATCAATCATATCGTGCACGATAGAATCGCTCAGCTCGTTCATTAACCGGTGCATGGCTTCTGTTCCGTTTTTTACGCTATCCCAGATCAGCATATCAACTATGGTACCCTCTGCTTGCTGAAAAATCCTTCTGGATATAAATCCGGGCTGACGTTTTAAAAAATCATCAATTTCCTGGTTGGCAGCAATAAACTGTTCGCAGGTATGTGCTTTTAATTTAAATGTAGTCATTTCTACGGCTTCTGATTTTTTCATGATCTTATTTTAATGTTGGTGCGTTAAGGTTTAAAGTTTGACGCAGGTTAATCCTGAAATTTTCAGTCCCCTGATCAAGGCGTTGTTGAGCAATTTTTACAGCGTCCTCGCCGGCAAGGTAACGCAACTGGTCTTTACCATCGTTGGCCGCTTCGTAAACGACTGCAGCAATTTTTTCAGCTTCAGTAAAGGTGATCAGCGTACCATCGGCAAAGAGTTCGCCCAATCTTTTATTCAGCACCTCGTAATCCTCATCTATCGTGGCTTGCATCCCGTTAACAAAGTCGCTTTTGATACCGCCAGGTGCTACTGTTTTAATGCCTATATTAAACTGTGCCAGATCATATGAAATACTTTCGCTAAAACCTTCTAAGGCCCATTTGGTAGCGTTATATACCGGAGACAGGGGATTGGATGAAAAACCGCAGACCGATGTGGTGGTGATGAACAAGCCGTTTTTTCGTGATTTGAAGTATGGGATAAAAGATTTGATTACGCGCAGCACACCAGTGAGATTGGTATCGATCTGTTGATTGATCTGCTCATCGGTATACGATTCTAATGCACCAACTAAACCATAACCTGCATTGTTGAATACCAGATCGATATCTCCAATTTCTATCGCTTGCGCAATCGTTGATTCGATCTGTTTTGGACGGGTAACATCGAGCGGTAGCAGGCTCACGTTTTCCAATTGTTGTAATTCAGTCTCTTTTTCTGGGCTGCGCATGGTAGCAATCACCCTCCAGCCATTTGATTGAAATAATTTTGCGGTGGCTTTCCCCAAACCGGTAGATGCACCTGTGATAAAGATTGTTTTCATGTTTATTGATTTAAATAATACATCACAAAGGTGTGGAATGCCTAAAAGGGCGGATGATCCAAAATGAGCTATGTTGTAGCCGGAATGACGTTAAATTTTCGGCGTCATACTGAACTTGTTTCAGTATCTATCAGGCCTTAAATAAATCAATCCGATAACTATCGGATCAGGGTGACGAACGCTTTATTCTGCACCCAATGAAACGGATGCTTTTTTATTCATCAACTTATTATATTTGAATAAAAACAGCTCCATGTTCGAAACCTTTGATCAGACCAGTTTCCACCAGCTCTGCGATTTAACAGCAGGTAGAGATGCCGATCTGCAAGCGATTATCGACCGATATGATTATCCGCCATTTTGGTCGAGGGCCAATACCTTCGAATCATTAGTACACATTATTTTGGAACAACAGGTCTCTTTGGCTTCGGCACTGGCTACGCTAAATAAACTGAAAGAAAAAATAGGTGAAGTTACGCCGGCAAGGTTGTTATTGCTTAGCGATCAGGAATTAAGGGATTGTTATTTTAGCCGGCAAAAAACAGTTTATGTTCGCCATTTGGCCGAAAGCCTGATCAGCGGAGTTTTGTCGCTAACCGAAATGGAAAAAATGGATGATTTAGCCATTAGAAATCAACTTAAATCCATTAAGGGCATTGGCGATTGGACGGTAGATATTTACCTGATTTTTATGCTCCATCATACTGATGTTTTCCCAATAGGGGATCTGGCTGCGGTTAATGCATTGAAAAAGGTAAAAGGCCTGACACAAGGCGCGGGTAAAGAGGAAGTGTTGGCCGTTGCTGATCGGTTTAAGCCCTACAGAACCATTGCTACAATGCTGTTATGGCATGCGTATCTGGAAGAAAGGAAGAAGAATTAGCGAGTCTTAATGTAATGGCTGTGTTTCCGGAACCATCAGGATTATAATATTTCTTTTAAGAAAAGCAGTGTTTGTGGTGCTTCTGTCCCGCTAGTCCCGCCATTCGCTGTAGCCCCGAATTTCAATGGGGGCTGTCGCTGCTGTCGGGTTTATCGAACGAAGACCTGTAGGCAATTCAAACCCAAACTAAATCTGAAACGCCGGCCGCTAGGGTCTGCGCTTCTAGGGGCAATCGATATTAATCATGTTTCTCGGTCTGTGGAGACACAGACCGGGGATTCATATTATAGCAACGCCCTATCTAAATGCACATAACCGCCATCCACATGGATCAGCTGGCCAGTAGTATGGCTCGATTTATCCGATAATAAAAATACGGCAGTATTGGCGATTTCATCCACCGTAGTCATCCTGTTTTCAAAAGGAATTTTATCGGTAATACTTTTCAGTTTTTCATCGCGGTTTTCAAAAGAGCTGATCCATTTCTCGTAGAGTGGCGTCCAGGCTTCGGCAACGATAATGGCATTAACACGGATACTGAAAGGCAATAACTCTACTGCCCACTCGCGGGTTAAAGCATTTCGGGCACCATTTGATGCTGCGTAACCAGATGTTCCCCCTTGTCCGGTTTCTGCAGTTTTGCTCCCTATATTTAAAATGGACCCTTTACTTTGTTTAAGCGCGGGTAAAGCGTATTTAGCCAAAAGGTAATAATGTACAACGTTTTTATGTAGCGACTCCATAAAATCTTCGTAGGTGCCATTCTCGAGGCCAACACCGTCATTAACGCCAGCATTGTTCACTAGGCCATCTATTCTCTCATATTTGGCTAAAATGACATCAACAATCGTTTTGCAACTTTCGGGTGCGGTAAGCTCTGCGGTAAAATAATCGGCTTTTAGGCCTAAATCTGTTATCTCCTGAAGCATTTTAAGGTTATCATCCTCATTTCTTCCGATTATGATAGGGAAAGCCTTTTCAATGGCCAAAGCTTTAACAATAGCTGCACCAATGCCTTTTGCACCACCACTTACCAGGATTATTTTTCCATCTAAATTTAAATTCATATTTGGTCAATATTTGTGTTTTGTTGTTTTAGCCACAAGGGCAAAGCGCTTTTTATAATGGGCATAGGGGAGATTTAGCTGGAGAGATTTCTCCATTCCGTTTCACTCCATCCGACAGCTTTCGGATTGAACTGACGAATTTATATTGGGATGTTACTCCTATATCTTCCCTTATCCATGCTACATCTTCCATCATCTAAAGGCTTACACCTCTTTTCCAGGGAATAAAATCGTCCTGATTCAATTGTACGGCCTTAGGGATTTCTTCACCGCTGGCCACTTTTATACAGTATTCCAATATATCTTCGCCCATTTCGTTAATGGTTTTTTCTCCGTTGATCACTGCTCCGGTATCGATGTCGATAATGTCGCTCATGCGTCTGGCCAAAATCGAATTGGTAGCTACCTTTATGGTCGGGCAAACCGGATTTCCGGTAGGAGTGCCTAAACCCGTAGTGAATAATATTAAGGTGGCACCTGCCGCTGCTTTCCCGGTAGTGGCTTCCACGTCGTTGCCTGGCGTACACACCAAACTTAAACCAGGTTTGGTTGCGGGTTCTGTATAATCTAAAACATCAACAACAGGTGAAGAGCCTGCTTTACGTGCCGCCCCGGCCGATTTTATGGCATCGGTAATTAAACCATCCTTAATGTTCCCGGGTGATGGATTCATGTAAAAACCTGAACCCACTTTGTGTGCCAGGTCATCATATTCGGTCATTAAGCGGATAAACTTTTCAGCAGTTGGCCGATCTACAGACCTGTCGATCATTTCCTGTTCTACGCCACATAACTCCGGGAATTCTGCAGATAAAACTTTTGCACCCAATCCCACCAATAAATCTGCACAATAACCAACAGCTGGATTGGCTGAAATCCCACTAAAGCCGTCGCTGCCACCACATTTTACACCCACACATAGCTTGCTTAACGGCGCTTCCTGGCGTTGTTGTTTGTTGATAAACATTAATCCTTCGAAAGTACTTTTGATCGAATTTTGAATCAATTGTTCTTCGCTTTGTGCTTTTTGCTGTTCGAAAATTAAGAGTGGTTTATCAAAATCAGGATCGAGCGCAAATAAATCACGTTTAAAATCTTCTACCTGTAAATGTTGACAACCCAAACTCAAAACAGTAACACCTGCTACGTTGGGATGATGGGCATAAGCCGCCAGCAGTTTGCTCAAAGTATCCGAATCCTGACGGGTACCGCCACAACCACCATTGTGGGTAAGGAATTTAATACCATCCACATTTTTAAAGGTACGGTTGGTTTTATCTACTTTCGGTTCGAAGCTGATGTTGTTAATGTCTTCTCCATTTTCAAAAGCCTGAACCAGTTTGTGTGTGTAAGATTTATATTGCGCATCTACAGCATAACCCAATTCGCTATAAAGCGATTCTTTAATGATATCCAGGTTTCTGTTTTCGCAAAATACAGTAGGAATAAACAACCAATAATTTGCGGTGCCAACTGCTCCGTTTTTACGGTGATAACCATTAAAACTACGACCGGCATACTTACTTACATCAGGTGCTTCCCATTTAAAATTAACATTGCGATAGGCAAAGGGCTCTGCAGCATGTTTGGTGTTTTCTACGCTCATGCGCATGCCAGCTTTCACCTCAAACTGAAGCTTGCCAACCAAAACACCATACATGATCACTTCATCGCCAGCCTGCATATCCTGCATAAAAAATTTATGCTTGGCAGGGATTTCATCAATAGTAAGGTAGGTGTTTCCCTCGTGTATTATTTTAGTATCTGCAGGTAAATCCTGTAAGGCAACCAGAACATTATCAGCATTGTTAATCTTAATGACTAAATTCTTCATTTTATACTTCTAAACTTATTTCTTTTTCAATATGATTGGGCTTCCAACCTTTCCAGCCAAAGTAAAAAACCACTAAAAAGCATACGAAAGGCACCAGATATCCATATTGTATATTGTGGGTCGCATCTGATATCAGACCCAATACAGGCGGTAAAAATGCACCTCCTACGATCGACATGACGATTAACGATGAACCCAGCTTGGTATCCTTACCCAAACCTGTTATGCCCAGGGAGAATATGGTTGGGAACATGATCGACATAAAAAAAGCTACGCCGATTAAAGCGTAAACGGTAATCATCCCGGTTGCGAAAATGGATACCAGGGTGAGTAGAGCACTGATTAAAGCATAAAGCATCAAGAGTTTATGGGGAGCCACAAACCTCATAAAGAATGTGCCTGCAAATCTGCCAACCATAAAAGCCAAACCTGCTGCGCCAGCATACCATGCGGCTTGATCTTGCGTTATTCCTGCCGATGAGGTGACAAAGCTGATAAATAAACTCAATACGCAAACCTGGGCACCCACGTAAAAGAATTGTCCGATAACCGCCCAACGTAAATGACTATGGCCTAAAACATGACCAAAACTGCTTTTTTCGTTGGCACTTTCTTCTTCCTTGATATCAGGTAGTTTGGTGAAAATAAATAGGACGGCTACCACAATAATCAGGATACCTAAAATTAGATATGGCGCTTTTACTGTTGAAGCCTCTTCGAGCACATAAGCCTGTTTTTCTAAAGGAAGCATTTTAGTTAATTGGTAATCAGTATATTTAGCTTCTGTAAAAATTAATTTTCCGCCTATTACAGGTGCTAAAAATGCGGCTAAACCATTAAACGATTGGGAGAAATTTAAACGTTGGGTGGCTGTTTCTGGGGGACCCAATACCGTAACATAAGGATTTGCTGCCGTTTCTAAAAAAGTCAAACCACAAGCAATAATAAAAAGAGCACCTAAAAAAAAGATGTATTGTGCGGTGTTGGCTGCGGGTATAAACAATAAACAACCAATGGCAAACAATACAAGTCCTAAAATAATACCGCTTTTATAGCCATATTTACGCATAATGTAACCTGCAGGCAATGCCAGGAGGAAATAGGCGATAAATACCGAAGAATCAACCAGCGTAGATTCAAAAACATTCAGTTGAAAAGCTTTCCGCAGATGCGGGATCAATACGGGATCGAGGTTATGCACAAAACCCCAAAAGAAAAAGAGGCTGGTAACCAAAATTAAAGGGAAAAGATATCCTTTGCCATTTTTTGGCGTATCGGATACTTTAAAGTTCGTTGATGTGTTATGGCTCATATTTGGTTTGGTTATAAAAGCGTTAGGCAGACTTAGCTAGGATAAATATCGTTAAACTTCTGGCGCTGTAGGCACCAACAGCAGATTTGTTTAATTGGGTAATGTAATCTAAACCAAGTTTTTCTAACTCCTGCATTGCAATGGCAACATCAGGATAGCGTCGATCAATGTAATCAGGAATAAGTAATCCCACCTTCATCATATGTTTTTGGTTAGTTGCTGCTTTACAAATTAAGCCCTTAAGTGCTAATAAAAATTTAACTTTATGATCTAATTATTAAATGATATTGTCTCAATTTTATACATTGCAGAATATTACTGCATATTAGATTGATTTTTTAAGATTTTATGAAACCGCATTTACTTAATGTATCTACCAATTCGGTAGATTCTTTTAGCGCCCGACGGGATACTATGCCAGATGTAAACAATCTGTGGCATTACCATTCTGCTTTAGAGTTGATTTACATCAAAAAAGGCAGGGGTACGCAGTTTATTGGCGATAGCATTAAAAATTTTAACGATGGCGATGTGGTTTTACTGGGTAGTAATTTGCCTCATTACTGGCGTTTTGATCCCGAATTTTTTGAGGAAACAACTGAAGAATCAGTTGATGTTTACGCGATCCATTTCAAGGAAGATTTTTTGGGCAAGGAATTTATTGACCTTCCCGAAAACCAGGAGCTCAAAAAAATTATAGTGCAATCTAAACAGGGAATTAAACTGGAAGGCAATTCGAAAGCAAAAATCGCCAGTTTAATGCCACAGATTATTGAGGCGACAGGTACCAGGCGGATTATCAAATTATTGGAGGTTTTAACTGAATTTGCCAGTTGCGAAGAGAAAAATATATTGGTTTCGCTAGGGTTTAAACCCAATTTTTTGGAAAATGAAAAAGACAGGATCCAATCCATTTATAATTATACTATCAGCAATTACAAAAATAAAATAGAACTAAAAGAAATTGCTGCCGTGGCTAAAATCAGTCCCAACTCTTTTTGTAAATTCTTCAAAACGAAAAGTAGAAAAACTTATACTCAGTTTCTCAACGAGATTAGGGTGGGACAGGCCTGCAAATTGCTGATTGAAAACGACCTGACTGTAAAAGAAATTTGTTATGATTGTGGTTTTTACAACTTTACGAGTTTCCACAAATATTTTAGAGAAATAACGGGCAAAACGCCACTTAAATACCAGCAGGCTTTTTCAAAGCAGTAACTTAACAAAGCGATGCAGTATTTTGTAATTCGCTTTCTAAGCATACAGTGTTTAATCGGGCATTTTTTATTTTTATTGGAGTTAAATCATCAAGAATGTAACAACTAATTTTTGATTTATAGGTTTATAGCTTAAATTTGCAGTTCTAACTGAATATTTTATGAGCAATATCTCTAATCCGAAACCGGTAAAAAAGGTTGATAGGATAGACAATGACCATAATAAACTTGATAAATCTTACACACCAGGTTCAAAACACAAATTTGAAGGGTGGCCTATTTTGTGGATTCTGATCGCTATATTTTTAATTTCTGCGGTTTTATGGTATACGGGGGCTACACCGCACTTAATTAAGTGGATCGCCGATAAGTAATAAGATTTCTTTTGAAAAGAACGAGGTGGAGTGTGACCATAACATTTGATTGTCTTTCTGTGAGAAAGTTCAATGTCTAGGCTTAAAGGGAGAGGTTAATTTGATCGGAAAAAGAGTGGTTAAAAATTTTCATCCTCGCTGGGAATCTGCTCAGCCGAGAAATAACAGTACAACATTAATCCAAAGGAAACAATATAAAATACCGCTGTGATTAAAAGAAAAGTGCTCATATAAATAGTTATTTGGTTAGTGTAATTATAATGTTAAGTTATCTTAAATAATATAGGGCGATGCATTTATTTTATATTAATTATTAACATAATTGATTTTAATGTTGAAAACTATATATTTAGTTATTTTTTCTGTTAATACACGAGCAGGCTGTTAATCAATTACCTAGCCTGAAATTTATCGCGGTATTGTGTTGGCGTCATTCCAACAGATTTTCTGAATACTTTTCTAAATGCCTTTGGATCGTTATAGCCGGAGTTATAAATCACCTCTGTCATTTGTTGCGCCGTTTGTTCCAATAATTTTTTTGCTGCCTCAATGCGTGTTTGCTGGAGATACTCGATAGGGGTAATACCAATTACCTGTTTAAACCGGCGTACGATATTTCTTCTGCTGGATGGGATATCCTTGATCATCTCTTCAATAGTTGCCACATCCTGGTAGTTGCTTTCGATTTTTTCTTGTGCTGAGGCCACCAGATCATCATTGTGGTGGCGGATGGGCTGAAAGGTACTAAAGTACAATTGGTTTACACGGTCCATATCGATGGCGAAAATCTTGGCCACCTTAACAGCCATATCTTTTCCGCAGTGGAGCTGTAAAATATGCAGTAATAAATGGAAGGTAGATGTTGCCCCACCACTAGTAAATAACCGGCCATCCTGTGTTACTGTTTTATCAGCTTTTAAATGTACCTGTGGAAAAGCAGTAGAAAAAGCCGAACAGGCATCAACATGCGTAGTGGCGGCCTTGCCGTCCAACAATCCAGATGCGGCAAGTAAAAACGCCCCCGTACAAAACGTAGCGATTTCTGCTCCGGCTTTATGTTGTTTATTTAGCCAGGGAATGTAGCGCTTATTGGCCGTTATAGAATCATTAATATCATTGGTCGCAAATGATGGAACCAAAATGAGATCGAGATCCGTGGCTTTTTGCAAGCATACACAGGGATGATCGCTAAAATGGTAATCCTTATCCTCGAGGGTAATTAGACTAATGTTAAATGGAGGTTCAAGGTCATCTTTCCGGTAAAATCCATTAACGGTGTCAAATACATCTAAAATGGCCGCTACGCTTAATAATCTGAAATTATGGGGTAATAAAATACCTACTTGTATCATTTGGTTAAAAATTTAGGTATCGTAAATATATAAAAATTGTCTGAAATGCCCCTCAAGTTTGACTTTTACGGCAACGCTGTCGATCTGTATTAAGCACTAACTTTATTTTCAAGTTAATCCGCTAATTATAAACAATATGAAAACCACACCAACGAGTAGCAGAATGTATGGCTTTATTGTGCTGTACGAAATGCAAACTGATTTTTTATTAAGGGCTTTAGATGGGATAGATGAGAAGGATGCTGAAAAAAGACTCGATACCAAAGCCAATCATATCGCCTGGATTACAGGTAGTGTTATACAGGGCCGTTATTTTCTGGCTAAATCGTTCGGGATTGATCTTCCATCTGTAACGGACGATCTTTTTGCCGATAACAAAGGAATTATTGATGATGCCACCTATCCCTCGCTAACAGATTATATTAAAGATTGGAAAGAAATTTCTCCAAAATTACAGGAAGCGTTAACCCAGGCAACAGACGAAAAATTGGCGGAGAAACTCAGTATACCTGGAATGGAGATCACACTGTTTGAATTGATCAGTTTTAACAACTACCGTGAAGCCAACTGCATTGGGCAGATTGCCTTATGGCGAAGATTATTAGGTTATCCAGGAATGAATTATATGTAAATTATGGAAAAGGTAATAAAAGAAGCCGACGAAACTTTATCGGCATTAGAAAATGTTTTATCGCGATTTGAAGCACCTCAGATTAATGAAGTGCCCTTTGAGGGGAGCTGGACAGCAGGTCAGCTGGCCGAACATATGATTTTGTCAAATTCAGGCTTTTTGCAGGTTATTAATGGAACAGTGACAGACACAGATAAACCAGCCGACTTGATGGTCAGTGAAATCAAGAAGGACTTTTTGAATTTCGATGTGAAATACGATTCTCCTAAAGTAATTTATCCTGAAGTTAAGACCTACAACCAATCTGCATTGTTGGAAAATTTAAAGCAGATCAGAGAGGGTATTTCGACTTCGATATCGAATTTAGATCTGACAAAAACATGTTCCTCTTACGAGTTGCCTGGTTATGGTTACCTAACCAGATTGGAGGCCGTTTATTTCGTAATTTACCATACGCAGCGGCATGTGCACCAGTTAAAGAATATCTATAATAAGCTTGATGTCAATTGATTTAACTAAATTTATGAGAAACAACAGGCTTGATTTATTAAACCCTTATATCGGCAAATGGAAAACAGAAGGTTTAACAAAAACGGGTGAAGTAATTACAGGAACAGATACCTACGAATGGATTGAAGGTAATTTCTTCTTGACACATCGGGTGGATGTAATGTTCGGCAATAAGAAGATCCAGTCGCTGGAAATTACACATTATGATGATATGGATGATGTTTTTAGGTCACAGTCGTTCGATAATGAGGGTAACATTTCAATAGCGACACTCAAAATCTACGACGATATCATTTTAATATTTGCCGATAACGAAAGGTTTAAAGGCAATTTTAAAGGTAACACCATTGAAGGGTTGTGGGAACAGTTTGATGGTAAAAACTGGGTGGACTGGCTGGATATTAAATTAACAAAAGTTCCCTCGTAACGACATGCTGAACTTGTTTTAGCATATTATGCCCAATGGATCCTGAAACAAGCTCAGGGAGAAAATAAAACAAAATAATTAACCATTATTAACAAGATAAAACAACAAAACAATGGCAACAGTTAACACGTATTTAAATTTTAACGGTAATACCGAAGAGGCATTTAACTTTTATAAATCTGTGTTTGGCGGCGAATTTGCCGTGGTGCAGCGCTATAAAGATGCTCCGGGATGCGAAGGTATGCAGATTGGCGATCAGGAGAAATTAATGCACATCGCTTTACCAATTGGTGGCAATGTACTTATGGGTACCGATATTACCGACCCAATGCCCGCATCAACCTTTGGTACCGGTATTTCCTTATCAGTTGATGCAGAAAGCGAAAAAGAAGCCAAACGTCTTTTTGACAGCCTGTCAGCAGGTGGAACAGTAACCATGGCCTTAGAAAAAACCTTCTGGAACGCGCTATTTGGCATGCTGACTGATAAATTCGGCATTCAATGGATGGTAAATTACGACTATAACACTAAATAGTCCTGAATGCTTAGTCTTGGGCGGACACTGGTTATCGACCATGAACCATCCCAAATAAGGCTACTTCTGCATTAGATCCGGAAACAAGTTCAGAAAGATAGTAAGCCGGGAATGACAATTTATTAGAGTATATGAACTAATGATTAGTGGGCAAAGCTAAGTTTGGCGTCGATTAACCCGATTCAACAATGATCCCGTTAACCATTATAAATGATGACTAATAAGCATGGAAAGAATCCAATAAATTATTATTTTTAACTATAGAAACCAAAAATTAAACCATATGAAAATTGCAATTATTATTATGCGCGTACTTTTAGGTGCCATGTATCTTTTTGCTTCGGTAACCTATTTTCTTCACTTAATGCCAAAGGCACCAGCAATGACGGCAGCGCAAACTACCTTTATGACAGGGGTAATGGCCTCTGTTTATCTTTTTCCTTTAATTAAAATAACTGAATTGCTATGCGGTGCGATGTTATTGATCGGTAGAACAGCGCCGCTGGCATCAATCATTATTTTTCCGGTTACTCTAAACATTTTTTTGTATACCGCATTTTTGGCGCAGCCTAAAGATCTTCCAATGTCGGCAGTGATGTTATTGTTTAACCTGATACTACTTTATGTATATCGGGCCAAATATCTGCCAATCGTTTCAAAGTAAATTTTTGGGTTTATCAAACTTTCTCATACTTTTTCTCTTTATTTAGTGTTTCGATATAAGCTGTAATGATTATCTTTAAAAACTAACTAGAAATAAAAAATATGAGAAAGTTCCCATTTTTAATGCTGCTCTTCGTAGCGGTATCATTTTCTGCTTTCGCACAGAACAAAGATGCGATCGTTGGCAAGTGGCTTAATCCATCAGGAGAAGGACAAATAGAAATTTATAAAAAAGGTGAAAAATATTTCGGGAAACTGGCCTGGATAAAGGAGCCAAATATCAATGGTAAACCTAAATTGGATGTTAAAAACCCTGACGAAAAACTACAGAAACGTGCGCTTTTAAATCTGGAAATCCTTAAAGATTTTGTTTATGATGATGGCAAGTGGACTGATGGAACAATTTATGACCCCAAAAGTGGAAAAACCTATAGCTGTAACCTGAGCTTAAAAAGTGCTGATGTACTGAACGTTCGCGGTTATGTGGGCATTTCGCTTTTAGGAAGATCAGAAACTTTTAGACGGGTTAAATAACAGATACATGAAGAAAATTTTATGGTGCCTTTTAGTGGCACCTTTTTTTTGCGCTGCACAGTCGTATTCGATTAAACCATTGAATGAAAGTGCCAAAACGAGCATACGCGGATTAAGCGTGGTTTCCGATCAGGTAACCTGGGTAAGTGGGAGCAATGGCTCGGTGGGTAAAACTACCGATGGCGGTAACACCTGGACATGGATGAAACCCAAAGGTTACGAAAAAATCGATTTCAGGGACATCGAAGCTTTTGATGATCTGAATGCTGTTATTGTGGGCATTGCATCACCGGCTTATATTTTAAAAACAACGGATGGGGGCGAAACCTGGACAGAAAACTACAAAAATGCAGATTCGGCCATATTTTTAGACGGTGTGAGTTTCTGGGACAAAAACAAGGGGATTATTTTCGGCGATCCGATAAATGACCAACTGCAACTGCTCAAAACGGTTGATGCCGGTAAAACCTGGCAGGATATTTCTGCAAATCTAAAAAACAATATGGCCAAAGGCGAAGCCAGTTTTGCTGCCAGCGGTACAACCATTAAAACATTAGCCGATGGTAAAACCTGGATTGCCACAGGGGGAGCAGTTTCCAATATCTATTTTTCTCCCGATTACGGCCAAACCTGGCAGGTATTTAAATGCCCTATTTTGCAGGGCGAAAATAGTACCGGGCCTTTCTCTATCGATTTCTTTAACGGAAAAAAGGGGATTGTTGTAGGTGGTAATTATGTAAAGGATAAAGAAAATACAAATAATGTGCTTTTAAGCAGTGATGGGGGGAAAACCTGGCAAAAACCAGCTACTCCGGTGTTGGGCTTCCGTTCTGCAGTAACTTACCTTAACTCTAAAACATTAATTGCTACAGGTACCTCAGGTACCGATATCTCTACAGATGGCGGTTTAAACTGGCAACATATTTCTGATAAAAGCTTTAATGCTGTTCAAAAGGCGAAAAAAGGGAAACAAGTTGTTCTGGCAGGGGAAAAAGGTGCTATCTATTCGCTTGCAATCCAATAAATAAAATTTTGATGCATTTACGTAACAGTTTTAGTGGTTATCCATCTAATCACTAAAACGATTATATAATTGTAAGATTGAAGCATCGGGATTGATAAAATTTTGTTTCTTTGCTGTCTAACTAAAACTTTAATTTAAAAACACACTCACTCAATGGATTTTTTGCACACGATTTTAGGTGACGATATACAGGCCGGATTATTAATCATTTTAAACTTAATTGTAATCGAGAGTTTGCTATCGGTTGATAATGCAGCTGTTCTGGCTACCATGGTAATGGATCTGCCAAAATCGCAAAGAGAAAAGGCCTTGAAATATGGTATTATCGGTGCTTATGTTTTTAGGGGTATCTGTTTGTTCCTGGCGGCATGGCTTGTAAAAATATGGTGGTTAAAACCACTTGGCGGTTTATACCTGCTTTATCTGGCTTTCGATTATTTTAGAAAAAAGAACAGTAAAAAGAACGAGGAAGAAGAGGAAGTGGATAAAAGCAAAAGCTGGATCTATAAATCTACCGTTGGTTTAGTAGGTACGTTTTGGGCAACTGTTGCTTTGGTAGAGGTAATGGATTTAGCTTTCTCTATTGATAATGTTTTTGCTGCGGTTGCTTTTACCGATCATATCTGGTTAATCTATATTGGTGTTTTTATCGGGATTTTAGCCATGCGTTTTGTAGCACAGGCTTTCGTAAAACTAATGGAGAAATTTACCTTTTTAGAAACAGTGGCCTTTATTGTAATCGGTGTTTTGGGTATTAAACTTACCTCATCGCTATTTACACACTTTTATCCGGAATCGCCTATTTCTCATGCCATTGAAGGCGAAAAAACAGATCTTTTTGTCTCTATTTTCACAGTAGCGATATTTATTGTACCTGTATTAACATCCTTATTGTTCAACTTCCCTAAAAAACATAAAAGCGACATCATCATTTCGGATGAAGCCGAAGAAGTATTGGACAAATCTTAATAGTTAAGGCTTATCTGTGATAAATCTTACAATCAACCTTTTCTAATTATACAATCAAATTTGTAATATTAGAATTTATTAAAACAGATTAGGAAACAGGGCACAATGGCTTTTTACAAACATTACTCATTCGATCTTTGGTTAACGTTGATTAAATCAAATCCAACGTACAAGCAGGAGCGGGTACAATATTTTTACCGGAATTTTAATGGCAAGCACAAAAGTCTGGATGAAATTGCCATCATTTTCCGTCAGGTAGATTTAATGGTGAATGCCATTAACGAAAAGGCCGGGAAAAATGTTGATGCCGATGAAATGTATCTTATGATCATCAGTATGATCAATGATTATGATTTTAATTTTCGTGATGTAGACCTTACAATACTTGATCACGATATGGAACAGATCGTGTTTAACCACATGCCTAAACTTTATTGCAATGATTGTTTAGATGTGTTGGCTAAAATCAAGGAATCGGGCAAAAGCTCTACCAATATATTAAGCAATACAGGTTTTATTAAGGGAAAAACCTTAATAAAAGTAATCAAACATTTGGGTATCGATGAATTTATTGATTTTCAGCTTTATTCTGATGAAGTGCGCATGTCGAAACCCAGTGCCGGCTTTTTTCAGCTGATGTTGGATACTATCGATAGAACAAAACACCCTGAATTGTTGTTAACAGAAGTGATCCATATTGGGGATAATCCATATGCCGATGTACGCGGGGCAGAAGCCATGGGTATTAACAGTATGCTGATCAATTCCAACAATCTATCTATCTCAAACCTACTCTATGATACCGTATAATTTTTCACTCCATAAAATCGACAATACAGCCGATTTTGGCTTTAGTGCCGATGAATACAGCCGCTTTAAGTTTGGCGATGACCTGGTGGCCCGATCGTTCGGGAAAGACCTTGCTGATGGTTTTATCAGGTATTACCTGGCTGATAACCTCATCACCGATCAGATTGTGGTGATTTCCAGTCCGTACAGCTTCATCCCAACGGCAACCTTTGCCATGAAGAACTATTTCGTTTGCCAGCTTAACCGCTGGCTGGTCGAAAATGGTGGTTTGGCCGTACAGGAAACGAAAGTGCATCGCACCATTACCTATAAAGAAGATTATGGCGAACTCAGTGCCGAAGAAAGGCTTTCTTTAATTGGGAATGATTCTTTTCACATCGATAAAGATTTTTTAACAGGTAAAACCCTTTTATTTCTGGATGATATCAGAATTACCGGAAGCCATGAGCGTATGATTTTAAAAATGGCCAAAGAATATGGCTTAAAGAACGAAATGCATATGCTTTATTTTGCCGAACTGGTAAATAAAAACATCCATCCCAATGTAGAAAACTTTCTGAACTATCATCAGATCAAATCTATCTTCGATCTCGAAGAGATTATTGATGGCGGCAATTTCAGTTTCAATACGCGCATTGTGAAATATATTTTAAATAGTACTTCGAGTAGTTTTACCATCTTTTTAGAACGCAGAAGTACCGATTTTATCAATCAGCTTTACGATTTATCATTAGGGAATAATTACCATACCATAGAGGCGTACTCGAAAAACTTACATCTTATAAAAGACTATATCAAAAACAACAATTATAAATTAATTTAAATATGGCTATTAATTTGCAAAAGGGGCAAAGAGAAAATATCGATGCTCCTAAATTTACAATAGGTTTAGGTTGGGATACCAACAGTTCTTCTACAGGTTCTGCATTCGATTTAGATGCCTCTATTTTTATATTAAACGATCAGAAGAAACTGGTTTCTGATGAAAACTTTGTGTTTTATAACAACCTGGTTTCTCCCGATGGTTCGGTTGAACATACAGGTGATAACTTAACCGGTGATGGTGATGGCGATGATGAGCAGATTAAAATTGATTTAACCAAAACTGATGCAAAGGTAAATGAGATCTGCATTGTGGTTACCATCCACGAGGCTGAGAGCAGAAGACAAAACTTCGGCCAGGTGAGAAACTCTTTCATCCGTATTTTTGATGCCGTAACCAACGAAGTGATTTTAAAATACGAGCTGGAAGAAGATTTTTCTATCGAAACCGCAGTAGAATTCGGCAGGATTTACAAACGCGAAGGCAAATGGAAATTTGAAGCAGTGGGTGTAGGCATGAAAGGTGGTTTACAGGATTATTTAAACAAATATCAATAATATTATGGCAATCAATCTTGAAAAAGGACAGCGTATCAGTCTAGAAAAAAGTAACGGTAGTAAACTTCAGAATGTTTGTGTAGGTATAAACTGGGGCGCAATAGAAAAGAAAGGTCTATTCGGTTTTGGATCATCAAAGGAAGCCGTAGATTTAGATGGAAGCTGTGCCTTATACAATGAAAATAAACAGCTTTTAGAAGTCGTTTATTTTGGCAACCTAAAATCTAAAAACGGATCTGTAAAACACAGTGGCGACGATTTAACCGGCGATATGGGCGGTGATGATGGCTTGGATAACGAAATCATTACGCTTGATTTTTCTTTGCTGGATGCAAATGTGACCTATGTTGCCTTCGTTTTAAACAGTTTTAGGGGTCACGATTTCGGAACCATTCCATTTGCTTCGATCCGTATTTACGAAGGAACAACCAAACGTGTTAATGAGGTTTTTGCTAAATTCGATATCGCGCATGGCGCTAACTTTGCCGGTCATGTATCAATGGTAATGGGTGTTTTTTACAAGAAAAATGGCGAATGGAAATTTAATGCTATTGGCGAACCAACCAAGGATAGAAAACTGGAAGATACTGTTAAAACCGTAACCCAAAACTATTTATAGGCCCTAAAGCTGATAATTGATCAAACTATGGAAACCAACCCAAACGTTACCCAAGCCCTTACTCCGGTTAAACTGGATAAAGATGGCAATGTAGATCTTGAGAAAATAACAACCGAGGAAACAACGAAATACCAGGAGATTGGAAAATCGTTAGAACCATCAGACGTTAATTCGATCCTGAATTACGGAAGCGATGCCCAAAACTCAATGGAGAAATACAGTAACGAGTTTTTGTCGTCTGTACGTACTTATAATAGTGGCGAAGTGGGCGGTTTAATTAACGAACTGCTTACCGAACTGAACTATATAGATGTTTCCGAACTTGAACAAAGCGGTTTTAAGAGTTTCATCTCTAAAATTCCTTTTTTAAAGAATCTGGTTGTTGATGTGAAAAAACTTTTTCAGAAATATGATGTGGTGGTGAACAATATTGATAAAATCACCAATAAGATCAAAGCTGGAAGGTTAAATTCCATTAAGGATAACAGTTCGCTGCAGACCATGTTCGACAGCAATGTTGGTTACATTCACCAGATGGAAGAATTGATTATTGCCGGACAGTTAAAATACAATGAACTGAATATTAAGCTTGCTGAAATGGAAGGAAGGCCCGCTGATTATCAGGATTATGAAATTGCCGATTTAAGGGATTTCATTAGCCGTTTGGATAAAAGACTGGCAGATATGAAGATTGTGCGTTTCATTATGCTACAATCTTTGGCGCAGATCCGTGTGGTGCAGAATAACAATACCTCGATTGCAGAAAAGGCACAGTCTATTGTTTCCACAACCATCCCGGTTTGGAAAAACCAGTTGACTATTGCTGTTGCTTTACAAAGGCAAAAGGCCAATGTAGAGATGCAAAAGAAAATTTCGGATACTACGAATACCATCTTGCAAAAAAATGCAGAGATGCTGAAACAGAACAGTATCGATGTGGCAAAGGAAAATGAAAAAACTGTGGTATCTTTGGAAACCCTAAAACGTACCACATCATCATTAATTGAAACACTTAACGAGGTGAAACAGATCCATGAGGCTGGTGCACAAAGCAGACGTGTGTTGGATGGCGAACTGAAAACTTTGGAAGCAGAGTTGAAAAAGAACGTGACGCGGGTGAACTAAATTAATCTATGGATGAATACCGTTTAAATATTATCAAAAAATCAAGCGCAGAGATCAACCGTTTACAGTTGCTCTCTGTGTTTTTTGATGATGAGGTGATTTATAAAATTTACTTAAGAAGCCAGGTAATCCATCAGCTTTTTGCCAACAACGAAGAACTGGAAATCGAAAAATTAGATCTTTTCCACCTTCAATTTACCGATAGCGTAATTGAACTGCTCAAAAAGATTAAAAAGAGCAATGAGAAAAACGTATCGCTCATTTATGATGAAATTGATCTGAATGAGGAACTTATTGATCGTATGGCGGGTGCGCGTATTGATCAGAAAAGTTTTCAGCAGGATAAACAAAAGCAGTCGCTTAAAATTAATTTATCACTTCGTAAGTTGTATAGTGTATTGTCTGAGTTAAGCAGTGATTTTCCTTTTTCTAAAAACATTAACGTTTTCAGTTCTAAATACGCCAACGATTTTTACTTTGATCTTACTACTGATCAATTTGCCCAACTGATCAACTTCCAGGATAAACAGGTGTATACCAATGTGTATGCCACCATCGAGAAGAGGCTGATGGGTAAACTGTGTAAATACGATTTTAGAACTGAATTTTATATCGGTTTAAAGTCGGGCGAGCTGGTAATTGAAGTGTATAAATTTCTGGATACCGATACTTACTACCTGTTTTTTCCGAGCAGAAACCTGTTTCTTTTCTGCGATTTAACTATTTTGAAAGATCTGGATATGTCGACCAACCTTTCTGAACGGGAACGGATTGTACAGGAACTGCAGTATAAAAATGACAAGCTTAAGAGTAATGCGGCGGTGTTAAAAACAGCGATTCCAAATGAAGTAATCAATTTATTGGAAGACAGTTACCACAAAATATCGGATATTAACTTCTTAAATCACCTTAATAATTTCGATGTTCAATCGAATATTTTAAAAACCATGCTTAAAACGGATTTGTTTTAGGCTATTTTTCGAGCATTTTTTTGTAAAATCGTCATTTCGACTATAGCGTGCCGATTTTTCATCGGTAGCGAAACGGAGAAATCTAACTCGACATAGATTTTCGAATACGCTGTTCACCACTCGAAATAGCGGGTTTATAATGCTTATTCATCCCACTCATTTATGATTTGAGTTAAATCCACCAAACTCTTATTAAAACTATTGATCAGCGCATCTTTTTTCACTCTGTTCCATTTTTTTAATTGCTTTTCCCGGTCAATAGCTTCTTCAATTGAAGAATAAACTTCATAATAAATACAAAAAGTTAAATTATACTTTGCCGTAAATGATTTAGGATGGGTTTTATGCTGATGCTCGTAAATACGACTTCTTAAATTAGAAGTTACACCAATATATAAAGTTGTTCTTTGATAATTGGTCATGATGTAGATGCATCCTCCGCGTTCCATGATATTAAAGTTAAGGAGAAAAATCGTCATTTAGACTGTAGCGTACCGATAGTTCATTGGTAGCGAAATGAAGAAATCCATCTTATTAGATTTCTCGACTACGTTGCACTCCGCTCGAAATGACGGAGTCAGTGATAGACCGTCATTTAGACTGTAGCATACCTATTCTTCATCGGTTGCGGAATGGAGAATCTATCTTGTTAGATTTCTCGACTACGCTGTGCTTCGCTCGAAATGACGGAGTTAGTGATAGATCGTCATTTTTACTGTAGCTTACCGATTTTTCATGGGCAACGAAACGGAGAAATCTAACCCGACATAGAGTTCTCGACTACGTTGCACCTGATAGCTATCGGGGCCTCCCGAAATGACGAAACTAGTTGGCATTCCGCTTGAAAAGATGGAGACAACAAAATTTACCTCGTCAGCACCGCCAACTTATGTTTAAACAGCTCAATTGTTCTGCTCCAGGCCAGTTTTGCGGCAGTCTCATTATAGCGTGTTGGTGAGGTATTGTTATTAAAAGCATGGTTTACACCATCATAGATGTAGATTTTATAATCGATTTTATTGTCCTTTAAAGCCTGCTCGTAGGCTGGAATTCCGGCGTTAATGCGTTCGTCTAAACCGCCATAATGGAGCATTACACTGGCTTTAATTTTCGGTACATCAGCCGCGTTTGGCTGTGCGCCATAATAGGCAACTGCTGCTTGCAATTTAGGATCGTTAACAGCCAGTTTGTTCGCCATCCCACCGCCCCAGCAGAAGCCTACGCAGCCTACCTTGCCATTTCCATCTTTTCTATTGCGTAAATATTCCAGGCCTTTTAAATAGTTCTGTAAGTTTTTCTCGGGGTCTAACTTGCCGATCAGTTCGCGGCCTTTATCTTCATCGCTTGGGGTTCCGCCAAGGGGAGATAGTGCATCCACACCGAGTGCAATAAAACCTTCGGCAGCAACACGTTTGGTTACATCAATAATATGTGGGTTCAACCCCCGGTTTTCGTGGATCACCAATACAGCACCTAAGTTCTTTTTTCCTTTTGGTTTGGCCAAAACAGCTTTTATTTCACCATCAGCTCCTGTGTAGGTAATATTTTCAACTTCGATATCATCACTGTTAAAATCTGCAGCAGCGGCATAATTGTTTTCAAGCATGGGTAAAATGGTCATGGCCAGTGCGGTGCTGCCAGCAAGAACAGCCAGCTTTTTCATAAAGTCTTTCCGGCTTACCTGACTGTGGGTGTACTCATCGTACAGGTTGATTATTTTCTGATCCATCTTATTGGTTTTGATTTAATTACAAGATAAGGAAGGCTATTGAGATTATAGGCCGCATTGCCTAAAAGTTACAATACATTTCTTCCCATTTTTTAATTAAGCTTACGCGGTGTTTGGTGTATCTTGGAGTTAAAAATGCATTCGACCAATCGTCGTAATTATCATAGAAGAATTTTAGGAAGAAAATATGAAAAGTGATGCCCAGATATGGAATGGCTATTAACTCGTCAGCTGTTAAGGGGCGCACTTGTTGATAGGCCCCTAAAAAGGTGTTAAAATCCTCATCTGCCTGTTCTTTTGTAATCAGGTTATTGAGCTGATGGAAGAAATAATGGTTAAGAAAGGTCATTAAATCATTAATCAGATAACCTTCTCCGGCAAAGTCGAAATCAAAAAAAGTGATTTTCCCCGTTTTATCGTAATGGAAATTTTTTGGAAAAAAATCGTAGTGGCAATAACCATAACTAAACTTTGAAGTATCAAATGCTTCGAACTTTTTTACCACTTTATCCGCAATAGCCGAAAGGTATTCGAGTTCTTCAGGCATTTCTGCAAAGTGGCGTTTTAAATCCCGTAAAGGCTTAAATAAGGTCGTCTCAAAGTTGAATACAGGCCGGGGCTTACTGAGTTTAACCATAGAAGTCGTTTGGTGCAATCTGGCGATATCTTGTCCCAACTGGATAAGGTGCTTTTCTTCCAGATCTATAACTACTTTCCCCTCAGCAAAAGAAAACAGAATTCCGTTTCTTGGCCCTTCGATTGCATTGAAACGTTGGATTTGTTTTCCGCTCTGATCAATTATTGGATACGAAACGGAATTGCCATTGGCTTTTAAAATGTTGAGCAATTCTACTTCAGCTTCAATTTCATTGCGTGTGCGGTGCGCATCCCGGTAAATCTTGAAGATGTATTTTTGCGATTCGTTTTCCAGGATATAAGTATCGCTCACATTTCTGATCAAAAGCCGACAGTTGATGTTAGGATCCAAATGGTAAGCTTCAATTAAATAATCTTTTAACGCAGCGGCTGATAAGGTGGAGTATTGTGCGGGAAATATATTCTGCATAAAGAGGGGCGTTGAGATTTCAAATATAAATTTTCAAAACGACATCTTAGCCATTAAATAAGACTACCTTACTCAACTTAAACATGATGTTTTAAGATTAATATCACCTGTTGGAAAAAATATTTGATTGCCTTATCGATAGTTTTATCAAAGATAAAGTGGGCATTGCTGAGAACTTTTTAAGCGTTTCTTTGGCCGCTCATCTTAAAAACAACCTGATCGGTTTGTTCGAGAACAAAAAACTTTTAAATGCCGGGGTGGGTAATGCCACTGTTGTAAATCAGGATAAACTAATCAGAAGTGACATGATTTACTGGTTAGACCGTAAACACGAAAATCAATATGAAAACGACTTCTTCGATCTGATGGATGAATTTGTACTTTATCTAAACCGCACCTGTTATACAGGGATTACAGGTTACGAATTCCATTATACCCTTTACGAATCCGGTACATTTTATAAAAAACACATCGATCAGTTTCAGCAGAATGGAAGCCGCCAATATTCGATGATTATGTATTTAAATGCGGATTGGAAAGCTGCCGATGGGGGAGAACTGCGCATTCATCATGTTGAGGAGGAACAGAATATCTCGCCCGATAATGGTAAAAGTGTTTTCTTTAAAAGTTCAGATCTGGCACATGAGGTATTGCTCACCAACAAACAGCGAATGAGTATTACAGGTTGGTTAAAGACCAGTTAAATTTAATTTTCAATATCGAGCAACTGTTTAATCATACTTTTAAAATTTTTGCCAACGGGTACCTGTTGGCCATTTTTAAGTACAATGGTATTGCCTTCCAGGTAATCGACGTATTTTTTATTGAGGATGAAAGATTTATGGATGCGGATAAAACAAGTGCCGGGCAGTAGCTCTTCAAAACTGCTCAATGTCCTGGGCGTGAGTAAAAAATCAGCACCTTTCCAAACCTTTACATAATTGCCCAGGCTTTCCAGATATTGAATTTCATTTATCTTAATAAGGGTATGCCTTTTATCTACTTTAATCGAGATTTGCCCGTTGTTTTTAGGTTCATCTTTTTCCATGTCGCTCTGCTTAGCAGTCCGGTTTTTGAAGGTGTAAAATTCTAAAGCACGGTTTATGGCTTTTAAAAAACGGTCGAGCCTAAAGGGTTTTAATAAATAATCGCAAACGGCCAGATCAAAACTTGCCAAAGCGTATTCTTCGTAAGCGGAAGTGATTATGACAAGCGGTTGATGTTGTAAGGTTCTTAAAAAATCGAGACCATTTAGCTTAGGCATCCTGATATCTAAGAAAATTAAGTCTACCTGCTGTTTGTTCAGAAAATCCAAAGCTTCTGTTGCCCGGTAACAATGCCCAATTATGGTTATAAAGGGAATATCTTTCGCATATTCGGTGATTACGCCGTGTGCGAGTGGTTCATCATCTATAATTAAGCAACGTAAGCTCATGTTAGCCTGAGATTGAGTACTGCCTTAAAGATATTACCAATTGACTGGATATGCAATGTATAATGGTTTGGATAAAGCAATTCGAGCCTTTTCCTCAAATTATCGAGACCTATTCCCGTGCTCTTGTTTATTTCTTCGGGATCGAAGGAGTTTTCACAGCTAAAAGTGAGTTCGGTATCATTGGAGGTGAGCAGCAATTTCAGTGTAGCGGCATCTTCGGCAGGTTCTATACCATGTTTAAATGCATTTTCTATAAAAACAATGAGCAGAAGCGGAGCAATATCGATCTGATCATTCGTAATATGTTTTTCGAATTCGAAATGTAATGTTTTACGCAAACGGATCTTTTGCAATTGAATATAATCTTCAACATAATCCAGCTCCTGTGCAAGTTTAACTCTTTTTTCCTGCCCCTTGTAAATGGTATAACGCATCAGTTCTGATAATTGCAGAATGCTCTCTGCTGTTTTATCCGATTTTTGCAGACTTAAGGCATATAGGTTATTGAGTGTATTGAAGAAAAAGTGTGGGTTAAGCTGTTGTTTTAATAAATCAAGTTCATTCTGCGACTTTTCCTTTTCCAAGGAAAGGATCTTATTGTTCTGTTTCCCCCATTGAAGCGCCAGTACCACGGGCAAACTGATAAGCATGATGGCAAAAGCACCAAATGCATTTTCAAGTTCGAAAGGGTTGGGAACAAAAATACTCCGGCCAAATACGGTGTTAATGGGCAACGAAATTAATAATTGCGCCAACAGCGGATACAGGATGGCAACCGCGGTTGAAAGCGTTAAGAGATACATGAATAAACCTTTCTCTTTGAGGATTTTTGAAACAAGCAAACGGCTGTTGATCAGGAAAAGCAAATAGCCGCACAGGTACATGATCAGGAACTGAGAAAAAAATCCTAAAAATGTTCCGAAATTGTACAGCAGCTTTTTGATATTGAACTCAAAACCAACCAAACGGAACCCATTTCTTTGATAAATGGGATTGTCGAGGCTCGAAACGGCCATAACCGAGATGGTTGCCGCGAGTAGAACGATAGTAATCAATACGGCGTTCTCCAGACCTATTTTTTTAATCCATTTAGCATGTTGAACCTTTTTCTGATAATAGCGATTGGCAATTAACATCAGTTCGAGTGCAATTGCTGCGAAAGCGCTTGAAATAAAAACCAGATCATCAAGTTTTCCGATTTTTATGTAAATCGAAATAAACGTGAAAAGTGGCAGCAGCAATAAATAACAAATGCACCAATAAATGGTGTATTGTTTTTTGCTTAGCACATTTTGCAATTTCGGTTTAACAAAAGAAAAAATGAGTAGGGGTAATAAACAGAAACTGAGCGCTAAAATGCATATGGCATAGCTCAACCAGATTTTACCGGGTAATCTATAAGTGTTGAATATGGCTATCCACAACAGAAGACCAATATAAATGAGGAAGTCCTGGTATTTGTAGTTGTAGCTAAAATTCTTTTTATTGAGCATTATTTTTTATGCTTTTAAATTTGGGCTTCGACTCTGCTCAGCCTGATAACAATAGCGTAAATAATCTTTAAAGTTATGAATTTTGAAGCCGGCATAAAATTTAGATGACGAAAGGCAGGTTTTTAATGATGAAAGTAACACGGCTGATATTTTTTACTTTCATCATCATTTTAGAGCTGTTCATCACTTAAATTTAAACGAAAGATTTTGTCTGTCTAATTTGCGTCCATCTTATACTAGTGTAATATGGTACGACTTAAAATACAACAACTGACAAAATCATATCAAAATGGAGTGAAAGCCCTTGATGGCATTACATTGAACATTGCCAATGGCATGTTTGGCTTATTGGGACCCAATGGTGCTGGTAAATCATCGCTCATGCGTACGCTTGCTACATTGCAAATGCCGGATGCTGGGCAAGTGTATTTCGATGAAACTGATGTACTACAGAATCCTCAGGAAATGCGCAATAAATTAGGTTATTTACCACAGGATTTTGGTGTTTATCCTAACATTTCAGCAGTAGATTTATTAAATCACCTGGCGGTTTTAAAAGGCTTGCAAAACAAAAGCGAAAGAAAGGAACAGGTAATTTCGCTTCTGCAACAGACCAATTTATTTGAAGTGAGGAAAAGATCAGTGAGTACATTTTCTGGGGGCATGCGACAACGCTTTGGTATTGCACAGGCCTTGTTGGGCAATCCGCAATTAATTATCGTTGACGAACCTACGGCAGGTCTCGACCCTCAGGAACGGAACCGTTTTCACGGCCTATTGAACGAAATCGGTGCGGCCCGTGTAGTAATCTTATCTACCCATATTGTAGAGGATATAAATGATCTTTGCCCTGAAATGGCCGTGATGGCCAGCGGTAAGCTGATTTTACAAGGCAAACCTGCTGAATTGATCAGGGACTTGGAGGGAAAAATCTGGTGGAAGATAATCAACAAGGTAGATCTGGCGCAATATTCTTCCGTTTTTAATATGATTTCTACCAGAATTATTTCGGGTAAATTGCATGTATTTGTATTGGCAGATCAGCTACCTGCGCCAGGTTTCGGGCCTGCTAACCCGAGTTTGGAAGAGGTATATTTTTCATCATTATTTGCCGCTGACAATTTAAAGTTGGAGGTTAAGCAATGATCGCAGATTTACTAAAATTTGAACTGAAGTATCATTTCAGGCAGATATCATTCAAAGTAGCAGCCCTTTTGTTTTTTGTTTTAGGATGTTTCTGCGCTGTAAAGGGCGGATTTGGTTCAGAAGAGGTGCATAAAAATTCGCCTTATGTTATCACCAATATCATTGCCTTGCTCTCGCTTTTTTCCATATTTTCGGGTACTTTATTTAGTGCGAATGTGGTGTTGAGGGATAGCCTAAGCAAGATGGAAGCGATTGTATTTACCACATCAATTAAAAAGCTTTCCTACTTTACAGTAAGGCTTTTGGGCTTACTCATTGCTGGTTTTAGCCTGATGGTATTGGTTGTTTTAGGTATTTACCTGGGCTCATTTTTTATCAATGCCGATCGCTTAGGTCCGTTTCATATCAATGCCTTTTTGCAACCGCTTTTGGTTTTTGCCTTACCCAATGTGTTTTTCTCAGCCGGGATCTTATTCTGTACCACTATTTTAACTAAAAATGTGCGGGCCATTTATGTAGTGGGTGTACTGATCTATATTTTATACATGCTGGCTTCGATATTTGGCAATTCTCCGCTGTTGGCCACCTCTGCAATGAAAACCAATAGTTCGGATATTTTACCCATACTTTTAGATCCATTTGCTTTGGCTTCGTTTTTCGGAGAAACCAGAACCTGGACCGGTCTGCAACGCAATCAACAGTCATTTCCTTTAGAAGGCATGTTTTTACTCAACAGGCTACTGTGGATCAGCTTTACCATTTTGCTGATGCTGATTACTTACCGTGTATTCAATTTTAGATTACAACAGCAAGGGCAGGTAAAAATTAAAAAGCTTAAGGTAGAACAGGTCGCGTTGATTCCTTACCGTGTTTTAGGGGCTGTAACAAGTGGTTTCTGTTATCATTTTACTACATTGAAGGCCCAGTTTAAACTCGAAGTGGTATTCCTGTTTAAAAATATCTCAATGATGGTGATGCTTTTATTATGGGTTTTTCTGTTCGGCGTGGAGTTAAAAGATCAATTGTTCAGCGGTGTTTATGGCATTCACAGTTATCCGGCAACAGGTATCATTATCGAACAAATACGCTCAATCAAATTCGGACTGATCCTGATTATTTTTTATGCAGCAGAAACCATTAGCAGGGAGAAAGCGGTCAATATGCATGCTTTAATTTATAGTACGCCTGTTGAAAATTCTACTATATGGATAGCTAAAAGCCTGAGTATTTTTATGCTTGTTTTTATCCTGGTTACGCTAAATATTGGTATCGGTATTGTGTTACAGGTAACGCATGGTTATTACCATATCGAGCTACCCATGTATTTATCCTTATATTATTATAGTGCGTACCCGTTATTGCTTTTTGTGGTGCTCATTATTTTCATCCAGAATTTAAGTGCAAACAAGTATATGGGCATGTTACTGAGTATGATCGTTATTTTCCTGATCTCTTATGCCGAAAGATTTGGTTTCGAACACTACCTTTTTCGATTTGCAACAGTTCCAGATCTTTTACATTCTTATTTTAATGGTTTTGGCTATTATGCTAAACCATTTAACTGGTACATGTTGTATTGGACTGCCTTTGTTACGATAATTTCAGTTTTAACCATTGGGATGTGGCAGCGTAAAATTGAAGTAAAAGCGGTTAACAGATTGAGGTCAATTACTTTGGCATTGAAGCAATATCGGTGGTTAACTATTTCTGCATTATTGGTCTGGCTTTCTTGCGGTGCATTTATTTACCATCAAAGTAATATTATTGGGGAATATAAAAATAGACAAGAGCGATTAAACTGGAGCCTGGCCTACGAGCGGAAATATAAATCAATGGCATATTTACCACAACCACTTATTAAAACCGTTAAAACCAGTGTCGATTTGTTTCCCAGCGAAGGGAGGTATACTGTTAAAGGAACGTATGTTCTTAAAAACGAAACAAATGGACCCATTCGGAAAATATGGACTTCTGTTAGCCCCGCTGTACACTCATTTTCGGTAGCGATCAGCGGAGTTGAAAAAAGTGAAAGAGACGAAACGTTTAATCAGCAGTTTCTGATGCTAAAAATCCCATTGCAGCCTGGTCAGGAAATTATAATGAATTTCTCTGTTGAGGTCATCAGAAATGGATTTACAGCTTTCGATAGTGAAAATTCCATCCTGGCAAATGGTACTTACATCGAATTGGAAAAATTTATACCTCAGTTTGGTTACTGTTACAATTTTGAAAGTGAGGATAAACAGGAACGCAAAAAAGCAGGATTGCCCGAAATCGCCGGCAAGCCAAAATTTAACGGTGCCTACGAATTGATTCATTTAGAAACGGTTATTTCTACGGAAATTGATCAGCAGGTAATTACCGTTGGGGAATTACAGAGAACCTGGATTACCAATAAACGACGGTATTTCAAATACAAAACTTCTACTCTAATAAATTTTATGTTTGCTTTGAGCAGTGCGAAATATGAAGTAAAAAGGGAAAAATATAAAGGGATAGATGTGAGTGTTTATTATCAACCTGGGCAAGAGTATAACCTGAAAAGTATGTTTATAGCTGTTAAAGATGCTTTGGATTATGGAAATACAAACTTTGCTAACTATCCGCTCAAACACTTCACCATCGCCGAAATTCCACAATATAAAGGTGCTGCAACAGCCTATCCTGGTGTGGTTTTCAGTGCAGAGAATATTAATTTTCTAGGGAATTATAGCCACAAAGAAGCTATTGATCAGAGTTACGCTATTACCGCACACGAAACTGCGCACCAATGGTGGGCAAACATATTGGCTCCTGCTGATGGTGCAGGTTATGCCATGCTCACCGAAGCATTGGCTAAATACACCGAAAATATTTTGATCGAAAAGGCTTTTGGTAAAATGTATTTAAGAAAATATCTGGCTTACGATAACAGTCTCTACTTTTTGAATAGGAACAATAGCGAAAAGGAATTGCCTTTGGCCAAAACTTTAGATCAGCCTTACGTGCATTACCAAAAGGGGGGATTAACAATGTATGCGGTTAAGGAGCTGTTAGGGGAGAAGAAATTTAATGTAACATTAAGTCAGCTTATTATTGCTCATGAATACCCAAAGCCAAGGGCTACACCAACCGATTTCGTAAATGCGGTTTTAAATCAGGCTTCACCTAATCAGAGGAAATTTATAAATGATAGTTTTAATGAGGTAGTTACTTATAATATGGGTATCAAGATGCTCAATGGAGAGGTGTTAAAAAATGGGAAATATAAAATTAATCTGGAGATAGCCACCGAAAGGCTAAGCGAGGGCAGCAAGCAATTGCCGAGTCTGGAAATAGATCTTGTCTGTTTTGATCAGTTGGAAACTGACTGGAATTTGGATACAAAACCGGTTTATTTTCAAAAGTGTGCGATAAGCCAGAATAAGACTAATATTTCGATAATTATTGATCATAAACCCAAAACGGTAGCCATTGATCCTTATGGATATGTATTGGATGCCGATAAAAGCAATCATGTGGTTGCCGTGAAATAAAAAAGCACCATTTCCCCATTTGGGAATTGGCGCTTCAAATACTAAACGACTAGGTTTAATGAAATTGCATCATCTGCCTCATTAATTGGCTCTAAAGCCTTTGGGCGTGCACTGCATCTGACGTTTGAAAAATATGTTAAAGTTAGCCGGATATTCAAAACCCAGACAATAAGCAATCTGTGCGATGTTCCATTCGGTATGTTTCAGTAAGGCAACTGCTTCCGTTGCTATCCTTCTCGAAATGTGTTCTGAAGTGGTTTTGCCGGTTACCTCTTTTACCGCATGGTTGAGGTGGTTTACATGTACAAGCAAACGGAAAGCAAAATCGTGCGCCGTTTTTAGCTCCAATATATGCTCGGTAGACCCGATTGGAAATTGTCTTTCTAATAATTCGATAAATAACGAAGTTAAACGTGCCGAGGCATTGTTTTGCTTAAAAATAACATCCTGGGGTTTAACTTTTAACGCTTCATGAACAATCAGCTGCACATAATTTCTCAAAAGATCATATTTATGGATGTAATCCCCATCCATTTCTTTCATCATTTTGGTAAATATATCCCTTAAGGTTATTTCCTGCTCTTCGTCGATGTGTATAACCGGACTGTCGTTTATACGCCATAATAATGAATCGCGAAGGGTCTCGTTGCGGTTGTGTATAAAATTCTCGGTAAACAGACAGAAAAAACCGGCAGGCTTTGCTGAAGTACTTTCCCATGAATATGGAATATTCGGGTTGGTAAACAGCAATGCCCGTCCTTTGATTTCGATCTGCGCGTCAGGATAATGCAAAATGCCATTCCCGATAATCAGAGAAATTTTGTAAAAATCTCTGCGGCTAAAGGCTGAAGGTACATTGGTGCAAACGGTACTTCGGTTAAAAACATTAAAGTGTCCAATGTCGTTGATCATCCCTAAACTTGGCGTAGGGATTTCTGGTCGGGTGATTTTTAATCTGTTGTAAAAATCTTCTAAAGTTTCCTTTTTTTGAAGGGTAGAAAGCTCTTGGTTTTTTGATAACATATTTTAAGTGCTTAATACCGTAAAGTTAGGGTTTAATCACCGTTCCTTCATGCATTTCTTCCGTTGGTTCTGCCACTAATTTGTCACCTTCTGACAAATCTCCAAAAACTTCCACTTGATCGTCGGTTTCCCTTCCTTTTTTAACGGCCACTTTAACGGCTTTATTATCGGCTACTTTGAGTACAAATAAACCTTCACTGGTATCCAACAATGCTTTTTTAGAAATGATAAAAGTGCTGGCATTGGCCGGAAGAGGAATATTCACCTCGGCAACCATCCCCGGCAATAACACTTTCGAAGCATTGGGTACATCCATTTCAATGCGTTCAGAACGTAAACGCAAATCTAAGGCACCCGACATACGTTTCACTTTTGCTTTAAAAGTTTGGCTTGGTAGCGATTTAACTGTAAAACTGATTTCATCACCTGCTTTTAAATAACCGGTATATACTTCCGGGATGGAAACGGCCAAACGTAAATTTTTCTGATCCTGTAAAGTAAATAAGGGAAGATCAGAACCTTTACCCGTAGGACCGACATAAGCGCCTAAATTCACATTTCTTGCAGAAATAATTCCGCTGAACGGTGCCCTGATGGTCAAATAGTCCTGAACGGAACCCACTTCTTTATAGGCTGCTTTTGCTGCTTCCAGTTGTGCTAGATCAGAGTTCTTTTTTGCCATGGCCTGATCCAGATCGTTGGTAGAAATGGTTCCAGGGGTTTTACTGGTTTCGTATAAACGGTTATAATTGGCTTTGCTCGCTGTATAAATAGCCTCCTGTGCTTTAATCCTCGATTGTGTTGCCGCAAGTTGGGAGGTCATTTCAGGTGCTTCCAAAGTCATTAATAATTGACCTTTGCTTACTTCCGAACCGATATCTACCTTTAAGCTTTTTACAAAGCTGCTTACTTTGGCGTATAAATCAACCTGTTGTAAAGCAATTAGTTCTCCTGGCAAGCTCAGTTTGGTTGAAAGTTTTTCTTTTTTAAGGTCGAAAGTAGCGATGGCTGCTTCTTTTTCTTTTTTGCCTGCTACCTTCGATTCCGAGTGCCCACAGCCATACATAACTGTTAACACCAATAATCCCGTACTTAATAATCCTGTTGAAAATATCTTCGTATTCATTTGTGATGATGATTTATTCGTTTTCTTGTAAACCTATAATGTAATGGATGCTTTCTTCGTCTTCCGGATCTAGCGATATCGAATCGGTAGTCTGTTTCCCCTGTACCCAAGCAAATACCAATGGCAATATAATTAATACGGCGAATGTTGAAGCCAACAAACCACCAATTACTGCTCTTCCGAGTGGTGAAACGGCTCCGCCGCCCTCACCATGACCGATGGCCATTGGCAACATACCTGCAATCATCGCAATACTCGTCATGATAATCGGGCGTAAACGTAATGCGGCCGCTTCGCGTGCCGATTCGAGCGCATTGCCATTATGTTTCCTCAATTGCTCGGCATTCGTAATCAGTAGCACGGCATTGGCAATAGAAACCCCAACCGACATGATAATCCCCATATAAGATTGCAGGTTTAAAGTTGATCCGGTTATGGTTAATAACAACAGTGAACCCAAAATAACCGCCGGTACGGTGGCTAAAATAACCAATGGAACTTTAAAGGATTGAAAATTAGCAGCCAGCATCAGGAAAATTACCACAATGGCCACAAATAAGCCCGATTGCAGGCTATCCAAGGTTTCTGTTAATACTTTACTCATTCCGATGGCGGTAACATTTAATCCTCTAGGCAGTTCGCCCACGTCCTTAATGGCTTTTTCTACATCTTTTGAAGCTGTTCCCAAATCGGTATGGTAAAGGTTTGCTGTTACCGATACGAATGGCATCGCCCCAATATTGTCATTCTCTCCAGCGGTGGTATCAGGGGTGATTTTAGCCACATCGCTTAAAACTGGTCTGGCCGAGTTTTTTAACAAAGGAATTTCGCCGATGTCATCTTTGCTGGTCATTTGGTTTAGTGGCACTTGAACCTGAACACTATAAGGCAAAGCCGCTTTTTCATCCAGCCAGATATTTTTGTCCGTATAGCGCGATGATGAAGTTGAGGCAATCAGTGATCTCGAAATATCGGCCATATCTACGCCAATCTGTGCCGCACGCGTTCTATCGATATCGATGTTTAAAGATGGATATTTAATGGGCTGTGCAAGCTGAACATCACGCATATAAGGAATTTCCTTTAATTCTGCCAGGATTTTATGGGCGTATTGCTCATTCAGTTTTTTGTTTTTACCGGCGATGCGCACTTCAACTGGAGTAGGAGAGCCCTGACTCAATACTTTATCTGTTAATTCTATCGGTTCGAAAGAGAGTTTAACATCCGGGAGTACTTTTTTGATTTTTTCTCTGAACTGATCCTTGAAATCATCCATGTCTTCTTCAAAATCTTTTAAACTTACCTGGAAAACGGCTTCATGCGGACCAGCCATGTATTGGTAAATTGGATTTACTGAAAACTGTGCAGGGTGCTGACCAACATACACAGAAGAAATGCCCATGTGCTCTTCACCAACCATTTTTTTCAGCTCAGCCAAAACTATGTTAGCTTTTTCTTCCGTGCGTTCTAAACGTGTTCCATCGGGTGCGCGCAAACGCAATTGAAACTGGCTAGAATTTACCCTTGGTAAAACATCGCGGCCAATATTAACCAAAAGTAAGGCAGCTAAACCCACAATTACAACCAGATACAAGAGTACCACTGGTTTTCGGTAAGGTAATATCCGATCGAGGAAACGCATAAAACGGTTCCTGAACTTATCGAAGAAACCAATTTTGCCGTTACCACTAAAATCTTCACGCTCAACTAAAACCCGTTTTTGATTCAAGGTATCCTTTTCCGATTCGAGTGTAATGCCTGTCGCTGCGAAATCAGCCTCATCCTGCGTAATGCCAGGATGGTTTTTACCACCTTTTTTAGGATGTGCAACCATCAGCCAGTTGGCCATAATGGGTACAAAGGTTTGTGATAGCAAGAATGAAACCACCATCGAAAACCCGATAGCCAATGCCAGCGGAAGGAATAACGCTCCCGGAATACCTGTCATGGTAAAGGCAGGTGCAAATACAGCCAGGATACAAAACAGAATTAAGAGTTTTGGGAAGGCAATTTCTTTACAGGCATCCCAAATGGCCAGGGCCTTGGGTTTGCCCATATCAAAATGCTGGTGGATGTTTTCTATGGTTACTGTTGATTCATCCACCAGGATACCAATAGCCAAAGCCAATCCGCTCAACGTCATGATATTGATTGTTTGTCCGAATAATTTAAGGAACAAAACACCAGCAATAATCGATGTTGGAATGGTTAAGATTACAATTAAAGCCGCACGTTTATCACCCAGGAAAAGTAAAACCATCAATCCGGTTAATATCGCACCGATGGCGCCCTCACTGATCAAACTTTTTACGGCGTTAATTACATAAACAGACTGATCGAACTCATAAGAAAGTTTTACATCTTCGGGTAAGGAACTCTGGATGTTCGGTAAATTTTTCTTTAAGTTTTTAACCACTTCCCAGGTAGAGGCATCTCCGGATTTGGCAATACTTAAATATACCGAACGTTTACCATTAATTAAGGCATAACCTGCAACCAAATCGGCACCATCTTTAACAGTAGCCACATCCCGTAGTTGCAGATTTTGTACACTGCCTTTAAACAAAGGAATGTTTTCAAAATCTTTAACCTTTTTAATGGTATAATTGGTAGGAGTGAGGTAATTTTTGTCACCAATTCTCACGTTTCCTGATGGTGCGGTCTGATTATTTAACCTGATGGCTTCCACCACCTGATCTACAGTTAAATTATGTGAACGTAACAGTGATGGGTTAACATTGATTTCGATTGTCCTTGGACTTCCGCCGAATGGAGCAGGAGAAAGCAAACCTGGAATAGCAGAAAAACTAGGACGAACATAAGTATTGGCCAAATCCTGCAGTTCATTATTGGTGCGGATTGGACTACTTAATACCAGTTGTCCGACAGGCAAAGAAGAGGCGTCGAAACGGATTACGAAAGGGGGCTGCGAACCCGGCGGGAAAATGGCCTGTGCCCTGGTTGAAAGCGCACTTAACTCTGCCGCGGCCTGCGCCATGTTGGTACCCTCATAATAGGTGAGTTTCATTAGCATTAAACCCTGGGTGTTTTTGGTTTCGATACTTTTGATACCGTTGGCAAAAAGTAAAATGTTAACATATTGTTTACCAAAATAAGCTTCCATTTGGTCGGGGGTGTAACCGCCAAAAGGGTGGGCTATATAAATTACCGGAAGGTTCATCTGCGGCAGGATATCAACCTTGACCTGGTTGATGGCCCCAATACCGAAAAAGAACAATCCCGCTACTAAAACTAAGATGGATATGGGTTTGCGGAGTGCGAAACGTATTAAATTCATTTATATAGCCAGATTAAAATTCGTTGATAAATATGTCGTAATTTCCCAGTGCTGCCGATTTTAACAACAAAGCTTGCCAAACATTGGTAAAGGCAATATCCCGATCGGTTTCTGCACGGTTTAAGGTGAAAAGTGCCTGAGTAAGATCAACCAGTGTGGTGAGCCCGTTTTTGTAAAGTGTATTTTTTTGCAGATAAGCATCCGCCGCCGCTTTAACCTGAATAGGTGCTTCCCTGTAGTTGGCCAAAGCATTGGCCAGTTTAGTTTCGGCCAGCGCCAACTGGGCTTTCAATTGTTGATCAACCAGATTGTATTCTTCTTTTAGGCCCAGGCTAATGTATTCTTGTGCGCGTACTTGCGGGCGGTTTTTAAGTAAAGTGGATAGATTCCAGGTCATTCCTATGCCAATCAAATAGTTTCCACGGGTAGGGTTTACACCATCTGCGTAACTGGAAGAATAAGCAGTCTGGTCTAATGCATAACCTGAACTAAAGCCCGAGCCCCTGCCTTGCATCACCCCAAATAAGGTAAAGGTTGGGTAGTATAATTTTTTGAAATAATTAACCTGTTGCTGGCTAACATCCACACGGTTCTGGTAAAACTTTAACAGGGGATGCGAACTTTTTATTACAGTATCTTCGAGCAGATTATTGGGAATCCGGGTAATCGAGGCGGTATCTACATTGTATGAAGTTGCTGTTAAGCCCATCAAAACACCTAAGCGGTTCGCTTGTTCCTGTTCCAGGTCTTTCGCTTTGGTTAAGGCAATTTTGGCGTTCGAAACCTCCGCTTTTGCAAAAGAAGAATCTACTCCTGCAATTAACCCGTTTTTAGCTCTGATTACCGCAGTATTTTTAAAGGTGACAGCCCGGTCGAGGTTGTTCTGTTGCGATCTGGTTAACCGTTGTGCGGCCAATAAATTTAAATACGCTGCAGAAACACGGATCTCCTGCTGGAATTTCTCCTGTTCCAGATCATTCTTGTCTCTTTGGTAAGCAGCATCGGCAACTTTAATGCGTTCCCTGATTTTTCCAAAGGTGAAAAAATCCCAGTTTACATTGGCAAGGTAAAGTCCGCCAAATGCAGCATTCCAGTTTTGTTTGTCTAAAGCTGGGCCAGATGAAGCCGTTCCCAAACCGCCCAGACCATATTGTGGCCCGTTTTGGCCGTTAATGGTTCCATAATCTTGCTGGGCACTTAAACTGAAGTTTGGCAGATACTCTCTTCTGGCCTGTTGGATAGAAGATTTTGATGCATTTGCATAATTATCCTTGGCCTTAATGGTACCATAATTCGTTAATGCGGTATTTACGGCCTGCTTTAAACTAAGCGTTTGTGCACTTACACCGATAGACAGACTTAAAAATAATAATAATGAAAAATGAAATAAAGATATACGATGCATAGTGTATAATTTACACGGCAAATGTAAATTATGGCGGCAATATCAAAGTATTCCGTTCAAATCAATAATTATGCGAATCAAATAATAATCGAATTGTTACTTAAGGAAGGCCATGCGTAAATTTTAGCCCATAATAATAGCCAGAGGCTGCATCATAAAAATGAAATTGTCATCCTGAGCCTGTCGGATGACTTGTTTAATAATTCACAAGACGTTTCGACAAGCTCAATGTGACAAATTTGAATAGAATTACTGGTATGATCCAGTCTTTTATGAACAATATGTTTAAGCTTCTTCAGTATAATTTTTAAAATTATCCAGAATGGCCTGCCAGCCACCGCGTTGCATTTCGATGGGATTGGTTGATTCGGGGTCGAATGTCTCTGTTACCCTGGTTTGTTCACTTAGTGCATCAAAAACAATACTTACTTTTCTGCCATCTTCCAGCGTATATTCGATTTTTTTATTGGGATCAACTGTAGTATAGGTTCCGCCAAAATCGAAACTCATACTGCCATCTTTTGCGGCCATGGTGCTTTTAAATTTACCACCTACTTTTAAATCGTTTTCCGAATAGGGGGTATGCCACTCAGGAGAGGCAAAGCTCCATTTGGTAATGTGATCAGGATTGTTCCAAAATTCCCAAACTTTTTCTACCGGTGCATTTACGGTTGTTTCAACGGTGATTGATGTGCTATTTTCCATTTTTTCTTTTTTTTAATTTGTTCAATAAAGTTATGGGAACTTTTACAACCCGGAAAGTGTAAATGCGACAAAGTAAGGGGTGTATTACACTTATATACCAGAGGAAATTAAAAACAATGTTTAAAAAAAGCTGAAAATTAATGCAGATCCGTATAAATAAAAGTGATCGTATCTCTAGACACGAGGCCACTCATATTTCCACCCGTATAAACAGCTTTATAGCTTGCCCCTTTTTTTAGGTCGTAAGCTTTAAGTAAATCGGCATTTGCAACCAGGCTATCACCTGGCTTTACTTTGCTATAACTCGATGCAGGAGGGGGCATTACTCTTTTTGCCATAGCCCCTTTGTATTGGGCTTCCTCTCCTTTTTCGTCGGTAATGCTTAAATAACTGCTCATTAAAGGTTCGAACGGCGTATGCCAGATACAGAAACTTTTTGTGCTATCGGTATTGTTATACACCACAAACCTCAGCAATAGTGGATCGCCGGTAGCTACGTTACCATTTATTTTTAACTTGACTTCAAGTGAATCGTTTTTGCTGGCAGCAGTTTGGGATGTGCTTTCGCTCTTGCTGTTTGCCGTATTTCTGGTGGCCTGGCTGCAGGCCGAAAACAATAATAAAAGGGCAGGGATAATTAATTTGATGTTTTTCATGGAATGTTTTTGTTTATATAAGCAAATAGAACTGGATATTGTTTGATTGGAATGGATTAAACTAAAACGATTAAGTGCTGGCTTTATACACGGCATGAAAACCTGTGATAATATAGATCTGAATTGCAAATCCAGACCAAGGGGTGAGATTCCAGAAAAATTAAATGACTAATTAGCGTTTACCAAAAAGTAAGCGATGCGACAGGCGTAACCTGTTGATTTTAGATTGTGCTGCTCACTGATGCGTATACTTAATTTATGCTCACCACCACTCAATTGATCGCCAAGTAACAGGTACCAGGGCAAATGCAGGCTCGCACTCCATTGGGTATACAGGTCGATCATTTTTTCTTCCCCATTATCAATGCGGTAATGGAGTGCCCCAGCATCCGGACCTGATAAAATAGCAATCCCTACCGCATTGCCTTTAAAAATCAGATCGAAAGTACTGTTTCTGGTATTGCTTTCTAAAACCGGGATATTTACAAAACCGGACCTGGTTTCGAGGCCGTCAGTCGGCTTCCAGCTTTTGTTTATATTAAATGTATTTAAATTTTCAGCGGCATTAATGTTCACATATTGCCCTTTGGTATAAGCAAATTTATCTAAAATTTTAGGCAGACTGGCCGTGGTTTTTTTATTGGTGTTTTTCTGGTTTTCCTCCAAATAGGTTTTGATGGTATTAAAATAAAGCTTTTGACCAAAAGGGGACGGATGGAGGTTTTTAAAATCATCCTTCCAGGTAAATTCGCCATTGGCAATGCGTTTATCTATTTCTAAAGCAAGGTTAATAAAAGGTAAATGGTAATATGCTGCTAAATCGCCGTGTACCTTTACTTCGACAGGGGTTTTGCCTGAGTTAAAATCTTCATTTTTATCTTCATCGGCAAAAGCCATCAACACGATGTCGGTTTTGGGGTTTTTGCTTAGACTATGTCTGATGATGCCCTCCAAAGCACGTCGTTGCGTTAGTTCTGAAGTCTCATTAACGTGATCATTTACGGCTGATTCTATAAATAACAGGTCTATTTTTCCGCTATCCAATACATCGCGTTGCAGACGGAAAGCATGTGGTAAACTGCCCAATGAAGGAATACCCGCATTAATAAACTTAAATTTTGTTTGGGGATAAGTTTTGGTGAAGTAGCTGCATACCAATCCGCGCCAGCCTTCCATATTGGTAATGGATCCACCTAAAAAAGCAATGGTTAGAGGCTCTTTTTTATCAAGTTTTTCGGCAAAATTAGAACTGTAGCCGTTAAAAGTAATGAACGCCGAAGATTGAAGATTGTTTTGGGCAAAGCATTTAGAAATTGATGCTGTTACCAGTAATATTAAGAAGAGAAAAGAGCTTGGTTTCATATTGATCAGAATAACCCAAAAGTAATAAAATTAACTTTTGATCAGTCGGACCATAACAAATAAATTCAATTTATTCTTGTGTTGCAGTTATCGCATGGGGGCAGCCGGGGTACAATTTAAAGGGATTAAATATTTGAAAGATTCGGAGCGCAACACCTGGTTGTTGATGTAGTAACTTTTGTTCAATAAACCCGGTAGCAGCGATAGCCCCCGACTTAAGGAGGGGCTATAGCGGATAACGGGACTGCTGTTGCCGAAGCATTACCAGACGCCCGTTTTCAAAAAAATATAATTTTTAATTATTGAGTTTTTTTATGGCACCATTTAGGTAGTGACGGCTTTTTTCTTCCTTCTGAACCTTTTCACCTGCCCCATGTGCTCGGTCGGGATAGTATCGCCCAGCAATTTACCCCAGGGTTTAAGTCCATCAATCCGGTCAAAAATGATTTTCATCACAGCAATAAACGGGATGGAAAGAAACATACCCGGAATGCCCCATAATGCCGCGCCCATTAAAACGATTACGATAGAAATAAGTGCGTTGATCTGCACCTTGCTCGAAACAATGCGGGGTACGAGGATATTGTTATCGATAAACTGGATCAATGCATAAGCGCCTATAATTAACAATTGTGTGGTAAAACCATCTTTGGTTAAGGTAGCCATCAACACGGGCAATGCAATAGCGATAATACCGCCAATGTAAGGCAACAGGTTCAATATTGCACCGATAACGCCAATCAGAATAGCGTTTTGCACACCAAGGATCAATAATGCAGCAGAGTTCATTACGGCTACAATCGACGTTTCGATCAACAGGCCAATAATATAACTTTGAATGGCTGCTTTCGTTTCACCCAGAATCTCGGCAACTTTTTGTTTATTCTCTTCCGAAAATACTTCGTAGATAAAGTTAAGGATCAAGGTTTTATAAAGTAGAATCAGAAAAGTATATACGGGAATTAGGAAAACCACACTTAAAACACCCATCAAACCGCTCAGGGTTTGACCGATCAATGCTTTACTGCCATTTGCGGCATCGTTAACCATCTGCATCTGTTTTTGCGTGGAAATGCCAAATGTAGTTTGCAACCAGCTCCTTATTTCTTCCAGCAACTGCGTGAGTTTATGCTTAATGCTGTCCAGGTCATCAAAGAAGTGCGCAACCTGCGATGACAAAAAGTAGAGTATAGCGACTACCACAACAATACCGATCAGCATGGATAAGATAATGCTTAGTATTCTGGGCATTTTTCTTTCGAAACGGTTAGTGAGTGGGTTAAGCAGGATGGCAATAAGTGCTGCGAAGGCTAAGGGTACCAGGATATCTCTGAGTACGCTCATCATAAATACTGTAATTACCAGTCCTAGAAGGATTACAGGTGCTTTAATGTAAAATGGGTAAGTTTTAAGCATTTTTCGGTGGGTTCATCGTTCAACAACCATAATGTAACAAAATTGTTTTGATTTATTCATTCGTTTGTGGAATTAGCCCACTCAGGTAAGTATCTTTTTTATTTCAATCTGCCTAAATGATAGGGAATGTAGACTTATTTTATAAATTTAGCCCATATAAATCCCCTAAAAATCAACCATGAAAAATAGCTTTTTAGTCGCCATCTGTTTGTTTTTGTTTACCAGCATTGCGAATGCTGCTGAAGTTGATACTGCTTTAACCTATAGCAAATCGATGAAAAAAAATATTAAGGCGGTGGTAATCAAGCCCGATAGTTATAAAACCGGAAAATCGTTTCCTGTGCTTTATCTGCTCCACGGTGCCGGTGGCAGTTATGCCGAATGGGTGAAGAAAGTGCCGGGCATTAAGGAGCTGGCCGATCAGTACCAATTTATCATTGTGTGCCCGGATGGGAATGTAACCAGTTGGTATTTCGATAGCCCGGTTGATCCGGAATGGAAATATGAAACCTATGTATCTAAAGAGTTGGTGAGTTATATTGACGAACATTATAAAACCATTGCCGAAAAAAAGGGCCGGGCCATTACGGGTTTAAGCATGGGCGGCCATGGCGCGCTTTATCTGGCCATTAAACACCAGGATATTTATGGGGCGGTTGGCAGTATGAGCGGTGGGGTAGACATTAAGCCTTTCCCGAACGGATGGAATATTTCGAAAAGATTAGGCGCGGAAGATGAATTTCCGGAACGCTGGAAGCAGAACAGTGTAATCGATATGATTTACCGCATTAAACCAGGCGCACTTGCTATTGCCATCGAATGTGGAACGGAAGATTTTTTCTATAAAATGAATGTCCGTTTACATGATGAGCTTTTATACAATAATATTCCGCACGATTTTACGACCAGGCCAGGGGTACACAACTGGGATTACTGGGCAAATGCCATCAAGTTTCAAAGTGTATTTATGAACAATTATTTTAATTCGAAACCGTAAACAATATAGATTAATATCATCATACGGACTAAACTATTTTTTTGTGGCGCTAAGCATGCAATTAGCATGTAAACTGATACATCATTTTAAGTAAAAAATTAACTTTTAGATTACATACTAAATCAAGACTTACCATATTTTTGACCGTTCTCGAAATCTTATTTATAAAACAGGAAACGAAGATTTAAAACCAAAAATGAAATACTTAGTCAAAGAAATCAGTGAAGGAAACTGCGATATCACATTATTGCCAGAAAACCTGAATGACAGAAATCTTTTAGCCGAAACAACTAAAACCCTTCAGCACGATTATCAAGAAACTATCCAGTCGCATTATGAACATGCATTGAAAAATGAAGTTCATGGCAATGCTGCATTTGTTTCCTTAAACAATGAGGAAAGTAATTATCCGAAAAGAGTAAATGTAAACTACCAGATTATCCTAAGCTAACAGGATATTTTTCTGAGTAAGGCTTTCTTTACCCTAAAGAAAGCCTTTTTTGTTTTATAGGTGTATCTTACTGTGCAAAACCATCAGGTTCAAAATCGAGCGATATCGAATTCATGCAATAACGTTTATGCGTAGGCGCGGGTCCATCATCGAAGATATGGCCAAGATGAGAATTGCAACGGCCACATTCTACTTCTATTCGTTCGATACCCAAACTATTATCTTCTTTATAAATGGTGCTTCCCTTTCGGATGGTTTCGAAGAAACTAGGCCAGCCACACTCACTGGCAAATTTGGCATCCGATTTAAAAAGGGCATTGCCACAAACGGCGCAATAATAGGTTCCCTTCAAGGTGGAGTTCCACAATTTGCCTGTAAAGGCGCGTTCGGTATTGGCCTCGCGGGCTACGGCATACAAAGCCGGTGGCAATATTTTTTTCCATTCCGAATTTTTGACTTTTAACTTTTTGGCGTCAGTACGCGAATAATATGGATTATTGGCGTGGTTTTGCTCCTGACTATTGGCATAAAAGCCCAAAGTCAGCAAAAACGATAGTACGATTAATGTTTTCATTGCGTGTTTTTATATGTAAATAAACGAATAATCGGGCGGTATGGATTGATCAATATTGCTTTGATGATAAAATTAAATCTTAATATCCCATATATTATTCTTCTGCAAACAGGCGGTTAAAATGATTTTCGAGGTGGTTTCGCATGGCATTTCGGAAAAGTTCGGGCGATCCGTTTTCCAGAATATCCACCAAGCCTTTATGGGATACAAATTTATGTAGCTGCCCTTGTTTTTTAAGTAAACCGCTGTTGTGTACAAAGTCGAATATCGGCAATAACATGCTCTGGAATTTTCTCAAGGTTTCATTCCCGGTGATATCATATAGCTTTCCATGAAAAGCAATCTCATGTTCAATATTAAATAGGTGGTCTTGTGAAGCTTCAGGCTCATTGTCTACAATCGTTCTAAGTTCTTTCAAGTCTTCATCAGTAATGCGCTGAAATAAAAAATCAGCCATTCCGATTTCAAGCACCAGCCTGATTTCGAAAATCTCTTTCAACGTGCCTTGATCCAAAATATGTGGATTCATACTTTTGGAAAGAATGCCAAATAAATCAGGACTGGTAATTACCGCGCCCTTTTTCTTTTTGGATTCGATGAGTCCCATCATACGTAATCTCAACATGGCTTCGCGGACAACCGTTCTGCTCACACCCAAGGCAGCACAGAGTTCGAGCTCGGTAGGGATACTATCTCCAACCTTTAACTTACGTTCCTGTAAAAGTTGAACAAGCTTATCTTCTACCCGATCAACTAAGGAACTGGTGTCCATTTGTTTAAAATTACTGATGCTTTCCATTATTATGTATAATTTATTTTTTTATAAAATCTGCCTTTAAATAGGTTCCGAAGCAAATATAAAGCTAAGCGTCTGATTTTTCGTTTAAATTTTATCGAAACTATTTGCAAATAAATAAAATAAATCGGTACTTAGTATTATTATGTATAACATAATACAAATCAAATAACCAAATTATGAAAGAAATTTACTTTAAACTCATCAGGCATTGCTTACCATTTGTACTGATGATGGCAACAATCTCGGCATTTGCACAACAGACCATTACCGGAAAAGTTACGGATGCCACCGGACAGGGAATCCCTAGCACAACTGTTCTGGTTAAGGGCACAAAAAACGGAACCTCAACCAGTCCGTCGGGTACCTACAGCATCAAGGTTAATAAAGGCGAAGTTTTGGTCTTTAGTTTAATCGGTTATCTGTCTCAGGAAATAACCATTCAGGATCAGGCCGTGGTTAACGTAAAACTGTTAGAAGACAGTAAAGGTTTAGACGAGGTAGTGGTAGTGGGCTATGGCACGCAGAGCAGGCGTAGTGTAACCAGTTCCATCTCAAAACTGGATAAAGATGTATTGGCAAATACACCAAGATCGAATGCGGCATCAGCGCTGCAGGGTACTGTACCCGGTTTGCAGGTGGTTACCGGTTCCGGACAGCCGGGAGCCGCACCTGCCATACTGCTTCGTGGCGGAGCATCGATCAACAGTCCTGGTGCACCATTGGTGATTGTTGATGGGGTAATCAGGTCCTTAAACGATATCTCATCTGAAAATATCGAATCGATAGAAACCTTAAAAGATGCCTCCGCAACAGCTATTTATGGCGCCAGGGCAAATAACGGGGTAATATTGGTCACCACTAAAACCGGTAAAGCGGGCAGTGCGCAGATTTCATACAAATTTACCGGTGGTTATAACCAGGAGCGCAAAGGCTACCAGTACATGGGTGCTGGCGACTATATCTATTATACACGCTTGGGTTATTTAAATGCAGGAAGGACTTTGGCCCAGGCTAATGGTTCGAGAGGTTTAGGTCTTTCTACCAACGCTGCTGATCTGGCGAGTTTTGATATCAAAACTTATATTCCGGGTACAACCGTGTTGCCAAGCGGCTGGCAATTGGTAAATGATCCTTATGGTGGCCAGATTATGTATAAAGACCATGGTGGTGAAGTAGAAGATCTGGTTTTCCAGAATACCTATACGAAAGATCATTATGTGAGTGCCAGCGGCGGTAATGATAAAGGAAAATATTTTGCTGCTTTCGATGCTTATAACGAAGACGGTGTAATTGTAGGTTCGAAATATAAAAGATATACCGGCGATATTAACGGATCGTATAAAATTAAACCAAATGTTGAAATCAGCTCTGGCGTAACTTTATCCACTTCTTCACAATTGGGTACTATAGGTGGGGAGGTAAATACTTTATATAGGAGTTTAGCCATCTGGCCCACTTTTAACCCCTGGATTGATGAGGCTAAAACTGTGGCTAACCCAGGTAACAGTGCCAGTGATGGTAACCCTTTATACTGGCTGGGCCGATTGGACCGATCTAATGAGGTAAACAGGATTGTAGCCAATGCTGCTGTAAAGTGGGATATTATTCCTGGTCTTTATTTCAAAGCAACGGGTAATGCCTATCTGTATGAGACGCTCGACCAGTCTTTTCAAAAATCGACACAAACTTATGCACAGATTTTTGCCAATTCGGGCAGTAATACCACCAGAAGTTCTACCAGTGCATTCGGCAGGGATTTCCAGACCCAATACAATGCTATATTAAACTATACCAAGAGTTTTGGTAAACACAATTTTAACCTGATGGGAGGCGCGGAGTATTTCGATGTAAAATCGTACACTTCGCAGGTATTGGGACAGAATGCTCCAACGGATGATATTCCGACCGCAAATGCCTCTACAACTTTTGCCGCAGGCAGTAATTTTACAACCCGTACAGCATATAAAATTTTATCAGCCTTTAGCCGTTTTGCCTACGATTTCGATCAGAAATACTTGTTTACGGCAGTGTTTAGGCTGGATGGGGCATCTAGTTTGGCCAGCGAAAACAGAAATGGCATTTTTCCCGGAGTGTCGGCAGGATGGAACGTACACCGTGAAGATTTTTTCAAAAACTCAAAGATCAGTCAGATCATTTCTAGCCTTAAACCAAGGATCAGTTACGGACAGAATGGAAACATTGCCGGTTTAGGTCGCTACGAAACCCAGGGCGTTTACAGCTTGCAGGGAAATTACAATGGAAATGCAGGTTTCTTGAATACCGGAATCATTAACAGTGATTTAAGATGGGAAAAAAGTAAAACCACAGACCTGGGTTTGGATATGGGATTATTAAAAGACCGCATTACAGTGATTTTTGATTATTATGACCGTAAAACCAGCGATCTTTTAACCAACCTCGATCTGCCAAGTTATACGGGATTCTCGAGTTTTAGAACCAACCTGGGCACCTTTCAAAATAAAGGCGTAGAAATCGGTGTTGATGCAAAAATTATCGATAAGGGCGGATTCAAATTTAATGCCGGTGCTAATGCATCATTTGTAAAAAACAAAATCCTGAAACTGCCTTTTAACGGAAATGAGAACAACAGGCAGGGCGGTCTGCAGATTTACGATCCGGCATCAGGTAAAGTAATTTGGGTAGGCGGTTTACAGGAAGGCCAGCCGTTGGGCAATATGTACGGTTACAGACAGGTTTCAATTTTTAGAGATGCCGCCGAAGTGGCCGCAATTGCAGGTAACAGGACCGATGCTATTGCGGGTGTTACCGGACCTAATTTGGCTCCAGGTGCTAATGGACGGATTACCGCAGGTGATGTAAACTGGGAAGATGTAAACGGCGACAATATCATCGATTCAAGAGATCAGGTGTATTTAGGTAATATTTACCCAAAATGGACCGGTGGTTTTAACTTTAATGCAAGTTATAAAGGTTTTGGCCTGTACAACAGATGGGATTTTGCCTTGGGGCACACCATTTACAATGATTTGGTGGCCCGTACATTGGGTAACTATCAGGGTACCTTCAATTATATCGATCTGCAGGCGCAGGCCTGGTCGCCAACCAACACCGATACCGATATTCCAAAAGTGTATTACGCCGATCAGGTTGCAGGTTCAAAACAAAATTATACCCGGGCTAACAATGGCAATGCAGTATTGAACGGAAACAACTCCCGTTTTTACGAAAAAGGTGATTACCTGTGCCTGAGAGAGATTACCCTTTCTTATGATCTGCCTAAAGGACTTTTACAGAAATCTAAATTCTTTAACAATGCAAGGATTTACCTAACAGGAAGCAACTTACTGTACATCACCAAATTCTCAGGCCCGTCGCCAGAACCACCTGTGTCTGGAACCACCATTACGGGGATTTATTCGGGAACATACCCAACGCCACGCACCTTTATTATGGGACTTCAGGTAGGTTTTTAACAAAAAAAATGATCAAATATGAAAACGATATTTAGAAATATAGTGGTAATGTTAAGCCTGTCTGGCTTGATCTTTACCGGATGTAAAAATGAGCTGGATTTAAGTCCGGTGAGCAGTTTAAGCGATGCAAGCTATTGGCAGACCGCAGATCAGTTTGATGCTTTTGTGAACGGAGTATATACCCGTTTTAGAAGTCATAATTCCAGTTTCCAATATTTGGGGGAATTGCGGTCAGACATTTTTGGTACCGATCCGGGTTCTACAGCTACTTTTACCGGTGAGGCCACGCAAGGTTTAGAGCGGATGTGGCTGCAAACTCTCGATGCCGATAATTCGGGCGTAAGTGGCTTTGGTGGTTTTTATACGAATATCAATCAGATCAATCTGCTGATTCAGAAATTGAACGAAAGCAGCATTTTGCCAGATGCCAAAAAGAAAAACTATTTGGGTATGGCCTATGGTTTACGTGCTTTTTATTATTTCCAGATGTACCGGACCTGGGGCAAAACCATTATCCAAACCGAACCTACCACAGCTGTTGATGTATCGAACCTGGCCAAGGCAGCTTCGAGTGAGGCTGATGTAATGGCATTGATCAAAGCCGATATAGATCTGTCCAACTCAAACTTCGGAACAAGTTATGCCTTTGATGCCAAGAACAAAAAAGGATTTTGGTCTAAGGCTGCAACCCAGATGTTAAAAGCAGAAGTTTATCTGTGGAACGCCCATAGGAATGGTGGTTTGGCGGATGCTACAACAGCGAAAACGGCATTAACCGACATACAGGCAAATGTTACGCTGTCGCTATTGCCGAATTTTGCAGATGTTTTCTCGACAACCAATAAAGATAATAATGAAATTATATGCTCATCTAAAAACAAATTAGACGAGGCAACATTGGGTTTTATTGGTAATTATGTTCCACAAACAGGCTTAATTGTTAATTTTTACGATTCGGTAGGCAACCGTAAATTTGATGTGGTAACTGATAATTACGGGGGCTTATTAAGGGCACCTACTAAAATTGCGACTTACCGCAAGTTTAGTAACTCCGATCTTCGAAAAAACCAATCCATTCAAGCCGCCTATACAAAAAATACAACTGGAGCCTACGTAATCGCAGGTGCTTTCCTGAAGAAATATCAAGGCGAGCAGAATGCAGGCAACAGGGTGTATACTAACGATTACATCATTTACAGATATGCAGACCTGCTGCTATTGCTGGCAGAGGCGAAAGTACTATTGGGCGAAAGCCCTGTTGCTGAAATCAATTTGGTTAGGGCGAGGGCTTATGGCGCAAATTACAATTCGGCTACTTTGGGTTATCCAAACCAAACGGTTGATATAAATGCAAATGAAGCCATATTAAAAGAACGTTTTTTCGAATTTATAGGAGAGGGCAAACGCTGGTACGATTTAAGGCGGATGGGGGATAGCTTTGTTTATGAATTTACTCCGGTTACTGCAGCAACGACGTATAAGTTATTGTGGCCTTTAGACCGGAGCACGCTTACCAATAACAGGGCTTTGGTGCAAAATCCAGGTTATCCCGTTTTTTAAATCAAGCGAACGTCATTTCGACTGAAGTGCAACTATTGCGATCGAAATGACGATTCCTGGCAAGCTGCCGAAACGCTTTACCATATATTTAAATAGGCCTTCGACGGGCTCAGGATGACAATTCTATTAGGATTTGATTGCCGCTCTTAATACTATTATATTAAATTATACAAATACACACTATGTTAAATACTAAATTACAAGGGCTCATCGCTGCGCCATTTACGCCGTTTGATCAGGATGGCGAATTAAATCTGGAGCTAATTCCGAAATACTATCAATTTTTAAAACAGAACGGTATTAAAGGTGCCTTTATCTGTGGTTCAACCGGCGAAGGGGTATCACTAACCCGTGATGAAAAAATGGAAGTGGCCGAAGCGTGGGCGGCAGCAGGTAAAAATGATATCGGTTTTAAAGTAATGACCTTGCTTGGTGGCACCTGTCTGGCCGACTGTAAGGCACTGGCAAGACATGCGGCAGAAATTGGCCTGTATGGTGTGTCGTTTACCGCTCCATCTTATTTCAAGCCCTCAAATGTTTCAGTTTTGGCCGAAATGTGTGCAGAAATCGCTGCTGAAGTTCCCGAAATGCCTTTTTATTATTATCATATTCCGGTATTAACAGGGGTAAACGTCAATATGATTGATTTACTGAAAGCTGTTGATGGTAAAATACCAAACTTTGCTGGCGTGAAATATACCCATGAAGATTTTATGGACTTTCTTTCCTGTATGAGTTTCAAAAACAATAAATATGATATGCTTTGGGGCCGCGATGAGAATATGCTCTCTGCACTTGTTTTAGGTTCCCGGGGGGCTGTTGGTAGCACCTTTAACTATCTTAGCCCCTTGTACATCCAATTAATTGAAGCTTTTGAACAAAACGACCTGAAAACGGCGGCTGCACTGCAGCAACAATCAATAGATTTTATCCGCTTATTAGGAAAATATGGAGGAATTGCGACCGGTAAAGCGTATATGAAACTGATTGGTTTAGATTGTGGCGAATTTAGGCTCCCGGTTAAAAACATGGATGCTGTAGCGTTTAAACACTTTAAGGCAGAGGTTGAAAATCTAGATTTTCAGACTTTTAAATCGAAGGATTTTTTAGCCACGGATAGCCATAGATAAACACGGATTTTTATCTGTGTGCATCCTTTGTATCTGTGGTTAAATCATGCTTACCTGAGTGGGGCAACCTAATGAAATTGAAAGCAACAAGTAATGGTTATCTTTATTTGTGCCCAAATTAAATATGAATGAAAAACTTTATTTTATACCTTACTTTCTTGCTTACATCTATTCTATCACCAGAATTATCGGCACAGAACCAGCCGATTAAAAATATCGACTGGAGCGTTGTGGCCACGATACCACCTGCTTCTAAGCAAACATCTGCTATTGGTGTGGCTGGGGCCATTTCAGGTACCTATAATCACATCCTGCTCATCGCGGGCGGAACAAATTTCCCTGCCGGGATGCCATGGAACGGGGGAAAAAAGAAATATTACGATGATATTTTTCTATATCTTAAAACTAAAGATAATTTGCGTTTAATCACCGCTGGCAAGACATTAAAATTACCTTTCAATCTGGCTTACAGTGCCGTTTGCAGTACCTCACAGGGAATTGTTGTAGCCGGCGGGGAAAACGAAAACGGACTGAGCAAAAAGGTATTGATCTTAAACTGGCAAAATGAACAATTGCATATTAATTTTCTTCCCGATTTACCAAATACATTAACCAATGCAGCCCTCGCCGTGATTGGGGAGGTAATTTATCTGGCAGGAGGGGAAACAGAAAGCGGAGCAACAGATCATTTTTTATCCCTTGATTTGGCAAATCAGCAAGAGGGTTGGAAAAAAATGAACAATCTGCCTCATCCTGTATCCCATACAGTGCTCTTGCATCCTGCAAATGGCAACGAAATTTTCCTGATCGGAGGGCGCAAACGAAATCCCGGAGATACCAGTACCATATATAAAGATGTATCGGCCTTTGATCTGGAAAAAGGATTATGGAAGGAAAAACAGCCTTTACCTTATACCTTATCGGCCGCTTCGGGAATTAGCATTGGAAAAGACCTTTTTATCATCAGCGGCGATTTAGGCGAAACCTTTCATCAGGCAGAAAAGCTGATTGCAGAAATTGACATGGAAAAAGACCCTGTAAAAAAAGAAAGATTGAACCAGCAGAAAATTAAAGTCCAGGCCGGTCATCCTGGATTTAGCAGGTCTGTATTGAAATACGACGCGGCGCAAAATGTCTGGTCAACCTTAAAAGGGATATTGCCATATGGTACGGTTACTACAAATGCAGTGCATTTAGATCAGGAAGTAATTATTGCAGGAGGGGAAATAAAAGCGGGTGTGAGAACCCCCAATATTTTACAGGGCAGATTAAAATCAAACAAATGAGAGAAAAAAGATATGCATGGGTGGTAGTTGGCTTGCTTTGGTTTGTGGCCCTGTTAAATTATATGGACCGCCAAATGCTTTCGACCATGAAACCTGCTATGCAAATGGATATTACCGAGCTGAAATCGGCCACTAACTTTGGCTACCTCATGGCCATTTTTCTGTGGATATACGGTTTAATGAGCCCGTTGTCGGGCATAATTGCCGATAAATTAAACCGCAAATGGTTAATTGTAGGTAGTCTGCTGGTATGGTCGCTGGTTACTTTTTTAATGGGTTATGCCACCACATTCAATCAGATTTATTGGTTAAGGGCATTGATGGGTATAAGTGAAGCATTATATATTCCTGCTGGTTTATCACTGATTGCCGATTACCACAGTTCGAAAACAAGATCAGTTGCCATTGGTATCCACATGACCGGGCTTTACATGGGGCAGGCTTTAGGCGGTTTTGGTGCCACCATTGCTTCTAAATTTTCCTGGCAGGCCACTTTTCATTCTTTTGGTTTTGTAGGCATTGTTTACGCCATGGTACTGGTATTCTTTTTAAGAGAAAAAAAGCAAGTGGCTTTACCTGAAAGTGAATCCATTAGGGTTAAACCCCCTTTGTTTAAAGGTTTGGCGCTTTTGTTCAGCAATATATCTTTCTGGGTAATCCTGATCTATTTTGCCATTCCGAGCTTACCGGGTTGGGCTACCAAAAACTGGCTTCCTACTCTGTTTGCCAATAATTTAGGGATCGATATGGCTCAGGCCGGACCTATTTCTACTATTACCATCGCTGCCTCCTCATTTTTAGGGGTGATTTTTGGTGGTATCTTATCCGACAGGTGGGTGCAGAAAAACATTAAGGGGCGCATTTATACCAGCGCCATTGGTCTGGGTTTAACCATCCCATCTTTATTGCTTATTGGTTTTGGCCATTCACTGTTCAATATCATTGGTGCGGCTTTTTGCTTTGGTTTTGGTTATGGGATGTTCGATGCCAACAATATGCCCATCCTTTGCCAGTTTGTATCCTCAAAATACAGGGCCACGGCCTATGGGATAATGAACATGACAGGCGTTTTTGCGGGCGCTTTTATTACCGATTTATTGGGCAAATCAACCGATTCGGGAAGCCTGGGTAAAGATTTCGCCATGCTGTCTATAATTGTTTTTATTGCCCTGATGATCCAACTTTATTTCCTGCGTCCAAAATTTAACGATTTTGAAGACGCTTAATACAACAAATTATGAAATACATTAAAACAAGCATAAGATTAAGTTTGCTGCTCATACTCGCTACATTTACCTTGCAGGCTGCGGCGCTAAAAGGAATAACTGTTACAGCTTCCTCGCCTGTGGTTCCGGTTTTAAAAGGATTGGATGCAAATCCGCTTTTGCGTGTGCTGATCTATATCCCTGCAGGAGAGAAGGAAATTTCCTTTAAAAAAATAACAGCTATGCTCAGTTCTGCAGCGCTTCAATCAATCGAAAAAATTGATGTTTATTTTACCGATCAGGAGCCACTCTTTGCAGCCAAGAATAAACTCATTACGTTGAATCCTACAACTGCAATTTTGAGTTTTGATCTGAATCTTAAACTCAAACCGGGGATGCATTACCTTTGGTTTAGCGCTAAACTTAAAGAACTGGCTGATATCGATTCGAAAATCGAATTTCATGTTAACCAGATTGAAGACACGAATGCTAAAAAATACCCGGTGATTGAAGAGGGGCAGGGTTATGTTAAAAGATTGGGCATTGCCGTAAAGAAAGGGGGCGATCAGGGCATCAATACCTTCCGTATCCCAGGTATTGCCACTACAGACAAAGGTTCGTTGATTACGGTATATGATGTTCGTTATAAAAACTCCGGCGATCTGCCAGGAAACATCGATGTAGGGATGAGCAGAAGCACCGATGGCGGTAAAAGCTGGGAACCGGTGAAAGTAATTATGGATATGGGCGAACCAAACGAAAACAATGGCGTTGGAGATCCGGCTGTGCTTTTCGATCCGGTTACGAAGAAAATCTGGGTGGCTGCATTGTGGAGCAAGGGTAACCGTTCTATAGCAGGATCTAAACCTGGCTTGAGTGAAGATATTACCGGTCAGTTGGTGCTGGTAAGCAGCGATGATGATGGATTAACCTGGTCTGCACCCAGAAGTATTACCAAAGATGTTAAAGACCCTGCATGGAACCTGTTTTTTAACGGACCAGGCAGTGGTATCGCCATGACCGATGGCAAATTGGTTTTTGCCGCACAGTACTGGGACGAACATGCCATGCCTTATTCTACACTGTTGTACAGTGCCGATCATGGATTGACCTGGAAAACTGAAGATGGCCCCAAACCAAATACGACCGAAAGCCAGATTATCGAAACCACACCAGGTGTTTTAATGCTGAATATGCGTGATAACCGGGGAAGTTTTAGAAGCGTTGCCACAACAGCCGACCTGGGCAAAACCTGGACAGAACACCATACTTCGTATAATGCCCTCCAGGATCCGGTTTGTATGGCCAGCTTGATCAAAGCCAATGTACTGGTAAAAGGCAGGCAGAAAGAAGTGGTGTTTTTCGGCAACGATAATACCCAGGCCAACCGTTACAACTTAACCATTAAAGCCAGTTTAGACCTTGGTGAAAGCTGGAACAGGAAAAACGAACTTTTGGTTGATGACAGAAAGTTTTTTGGTTACTCCGCGCTCACTAAAATTGATGACCAGACCATTGGCTTCTTTTATGAGGGCTGGAAAGATTTATATTTTGTACGCATTCCGGTCAGCGAAATTGTAAAATAAAACTTTATGAAAGCTTTGTTCGGTATCATCACCATGCTGGTCTTATTGATCGGCGGCAATACTTATGCGCAAAAAATAAAGGTGGCCTGTATCGGAAATTCCGTAACTGCAGGTTATTTATTAACCAGGCCAGAGAAAGAATCTTATCCCGCACAATTGCAACAGCTTTTGGGTAGTCCATATCTGGTGGGTAATTTCGGACATAGCGGGGCCACATTATTAAAGAAAGGGCACAACCCTTATTTTAAAACCAAAGCATTCAAAGATGCTTTAAGTTTTAGCGCCGATATTGCCATTATCCACCTCGGTTTAAATGATACCGATCCCCGTAACTGGCCAAATTATAAAGACGGTTTTCAGCCAGACTATCAATGGCTCATTGATAGCCTGAAACAAGAAAATCCAAAGCTTAAAATTTATCTCTGCAAATTGAGCCCTATTTTTAGTGGCCATCCCAGGTTTAAATCTGGTACGCGCGATTGGTATTGGCAGATCCAGGATAAAATTGAACAGATTGCCAAGGTGAACAGTCTCGAACTCATCGATCTAAATATGGCTTTGAACAATCGCCCGGAACTTTTTGGCGATAACCTACACCCTGATGTTGCAGGCGCAGGCATAATTGCCAAAACTATTTATGGACATCTCACGGGTAATTTTGGCGCTTTTAAATTGAATGCGCTGTTTGCCGATCACATGGTCTTGCAGCGCGATGAGCCAATTCCTGTTTATGGAACGGGAAATGCTGGCGATGAAATAGAAGTTCAGTTCAATCAGATTACCCAACGTGCCATAACCGACCGTAATGGCAGGTGGAAAGTGTTTTTTAAACCGATGAAATTTGGCGGGCCTTATACACTAAAAGTTAATGCAGGCCAACATCGTGTTTTATTAAAGGATATAATGATTGGTGATGTATGGTTATGTGCAGGGCAGTCGAATATGGCCTTTCCGTTAAAATCATCGGCTACGGCCCAGGCTACATTAAATCATTTAAATAAAAATCTTCCCATACGGGTGCTGAAGTATAACCTGTTGGCCGAAACGGATAACCTCGCCTGGGATGAAAAAACATTACAGCAGATCAACGAACTTAATTATTTCTCCGGTACCTGGGTAAAAACGGACGAAAATACAATAGCTGATTTTTCGGCAGTTGCCTATTATTTTGGTGAAAAGCTCGCTTTAACTGAGAAAATCCCGATAGGATTGATTCAAATGGCCGTTGGTGGCTCAACGCTCGAATCGTGGATAGACCGCAAAACACTGGAACAGGATGATTTACTGGTCGATTTGTCAGCTAACTGGCGTAAATCTGATTTTATCCAGGACTGGGTGCGTGGCAGGGCAGATGTGAACCTTAAAAATGCAATCAATCCAAAACAGCGGCATCCTTACGGACCTGCCTACAACTACGAAGCGGGTATTTCAAATCTGATCGGCTTTCCGATTAAAGGGGTAATCTGGTACCAGGGAGAAAGCAATGCACATTATGTCGAACTCTTTAACCACGAATTCCCGTTGCTGGTAAAAAGCTGGCGCGAAAAATGGCAGCATAATTTTCCGTTTTACTATGTTCAGCTTTCTTCGATCGACCGCCATTCCTGGCCATATTTTAGAGATGCACAACGAAAACTCGAAATGGTTATTCCGAATTCGGGAATGGCAGTAAGTTCCGACCTGGGCGATTCGCTCAATGTTCATCCCATCCATAAAAAAGAAATCGGCGAACGACTGGCTTTACTGGCCCTGAAAAATACCTATCATAAAAATATTGAGGAACGTGGTCCGGTGGTGGTGAAAGCGGTAACCAGACAAAATACCATCATCATTACCTTCAGCCACGCCAAAAAACTAATGCCTGGTACAGGTTCAGTGTTGCATGGCTTTGAAGTAGAAGACGACAGGGGAAATCGCCATTTCGTGAATGCAGCTGTTTTTAATAATGAAGTGCGTTTAACTGTACCCCGTCAATTTAAGATAAGGCGGGTTTTATATGCCTGGCAACCCTTTACCAGGGCCAATTTAATTAACGAAGCTATGCTGCCAGCTTCAACATTTTCTATTTCTATACCCTAAATAATATGAGTTATACTACTGAAGAACTGCAAAATCTGGCAGCATTTTATAAAAATCAGTTGCTAAATGATACAGTGCCCTTTTGGTTTCCAAGATCGATTGACCGGGAACATGGTGGTTATTTGTTTATGCGCGATCAGGACGGAAGCTTGATTGATGATGATAAGGCCGTTTGGATCCAGGGCCGGGCCGCATGGTTATTATCTACGCTTTATAATACCATCGAACCAAAACAGGAATGGCTTGATGGCGCAAAATCTGGAATCGATTTTTTAAACCGGCATTGTTTTGATACCGATGGACAGATGTTTTTTCATGTAACCCGTAATGGGCAGCCGATCCGTAAAAGACGCTACTATTTTTCTGAAACTTTTGCAGTAATTGCAAATGCAGCCTATGCAAAAGCAAGTGGAGATGAAAAGGCAGCCGAAAAAGCCCGGTACCTGTTTGGGAAATGTATCGAATATGCCACTACCCCAGGTTTACTACCTGCAAAGTTTACCAACACCCGTCCGTCAAAAGGCATTGGTGTACCGATGATTATGATGAATACCGCACAACAGTTGAGGGAAACCATTGGAGACCCGCGCTGCGACGAATGGATTTCGACCTGGATTGAGGAAATCAAAAACGACTTTGTGAAAGATGATATACAATGTGTAATGGAACAGGTGGCACCAGATGGGTTCATCATCGACCATATTGATGGCAGGACCTTAAACCCCGGTCATGCAATAGAAGGTGCCTGGTTTATCCTCCATGAGGCAAAATACCGGAAAAACGATCCTGAATTGATAAAGCTGGGTTGTAAAATGCTCGATTACATGTGGGAACGTGGTTGGGACAAAGAATACGGAGGAATTTTATATTTTAAAGATGTATACAACAAACCTGTCCAGGAATATTGGCAGGATATGAAATTTTGGTGGCCGCAAAACGAAACCATTATCGCTACACTATTGGCCTATACCTTAACAGGCAATGAAAAATATGCGCGCTGGCATAAAATGGTTCACGATTATGCTTATGGTAAGTTTCATGATCAGGAAAATGGCGAGTGGTTTGGTTATCTGCACCGTGATGGTTCTGTGGCGCAAACAGCAAAGGGCAACTTATTTAAAGGACCTTTCCATTTACCACGGCAAGAATGGTATTGTGCTACATTACTTGAGGAATTAGGTTATGCGCTGTAGTCATCGGCATAATACAAATTGAATATAGCGCTGAGGTATTAAACGTTCGGTTAATCGTTTAGGGTCAGAGCTCAAATGTTAATGGTCGGTGCGACACCAACCATTAGCATTGCACTTAAGTATAGCTTTAATAATTAAAGGTGAATCCACCCCCAAGCCCCATATCACTATCATAATGGGTAGAAACTGCAAGGTATTTCGTTAGTATATACCGGAGTCCGGCAGCATACTCTTTGTCGGTATTAACCATGAAATTGGCTCGCAAACGTTTAGATACCGGTATATCTTCTCTTCCCAGTTGAAACCTCAGTTTTCCATTACCGTCTATTCTGGCGTCGGCAACCAGCAACATGGGTAGGGTATAGGCAATACCGGCAACAATTGTTTTTCTGTTTTTTTTGTTGCTGAGCTGACCGAACATGTTGCGTTCATCACGTCCAAAGATATTTTTTTCATCAGGATTGAATTTTTTGTAATGGTAATCGAAACCTACATAGGGGAATAACCATTGATTTCGGCCAATGTACCTGCCGAGCATGGTTTCGCTTTCGTATCCCATCATGGCACTGGTACCCAAATGCCACATGGTATTGAGCGACCAGCGGGTTTGCGCCAACATCAACTGTCCGTCGCTGCCACTGCTCTCTATGCCCACGCGGCCCATTAGGTGTGGCATCCGGTCGTCCCAGAACAATTTGCGTTGGGCCAGTTTTGGATTGGGTACGTCAGGGTTGGGTGCAGAATTTTCATAGCTGAATACACGGCCCATTCCGCTCATCATGTGGTATAAAATGTGGCAATGGAAAAACCAGTCTCCCCCGGCCTCCGATGCAGCAAATTCAATGGTATCCCTTTCCATAGGCATAATATCGAGTACATTTTTCATTGGTGCATAGTCGCCCTGCCCGTTAATTACCCTAAAATCGTGGCCATGTAAGTGCATGGGATGACGCATCATACTGTTGTTATACAGGATGATTCTTAAGTTTTCTCCCTTTTTGATCAGAATCTTATCTGATTCTGAAACGGTTTTATTATCTAATGTCCACACATAGCGGTTCATGTTACCTGTAAGATCGAATTTTAGCGTTCTTACCGGGCCTTTTGGCAAAGTCGTTTTGTTGGGCGCGCGTAACATATTGTAATTGAGGGTAACGATGCCGGCTAATTCTGCTTCCATATTCATGCTCGGCATATCATCGGTTTTTGTCGTTTTTGTGCTGTTTTCATGCCCTGTAATTTCAGGATACATTACGGCGTTCATGTCCATGGTCTGGTTCTGCATTTTCATGCCCTTCATTTCTACCATGTTTCCGTTCATATCCATCATACCGTTCATCATTTTCATGCCCTCGAAATATTTGAGTTTTGACATTTTTCCTGCCGGTATCTTTTCGCCCTTGCCAAGCCATAATGATGCAGATTTGGTTCTGTCTTCGGGGATGACTAAAAACTCATAACTTTTGTTTTCAGGAATGGTGACCACCACATCATAAGTTTCTGATACTGCAATAATCAGCCGGTCTACGGCTACGGGTTCTACATCATTCCCATCGGTTGCAACCACGGTTATCTTTCCGCCAGCATATTTAAGCCAGAAATAAGACGATGCCCCGACATTGGCAATACGTAGCCTCACTTTATCGCCTGCCTTAAATTGGGGATAGGTATCTTCATTTTGCCCATTAATCAGGAATTTATCATAATAAACGTCACTTACATCCATGGCATTCATTCTTTTCCACTCATTGGCGACCTTGGTTTTGAAATTGCCTGCACGGATGGCCTCCGCATAACTTTGCGTAGTACCCTTTTGAATAGAAAACCAATCGGTAGCCGCATGTAAACTCCGCTGTACTTCCATGGGGTTCATATTGGTCCATTCGCTCAATACCAGCGGGATGGAGGGGATATTCCATTCCTCCTTTTTTTTGATGATTAGTGCACCATACATGCCAATTTGTTCCTGAAGTGCGGTATGACTATGATACCAATGCGTACCATTCTGCACAATCGGGAATTTGTAAAGGTGTGTTGTACCCGGTTTAATTGGCATCTGTGTCATATTGGGTACACCATCGTATCGGTTTGGCAAAAAAAGCCCGTGCCAATGCAAAGAGGTTTCTTCCTTTAAATTGTTGTGTACATAAATTTCTGCAGTATCACCTTCGGTAAAGGTGAGGGTAGGCATAGGGATGCTTCCGTTTACGGCAATGGCATGTTTTGGTTTGCCTGCGTAGGTTACGGTAGTATCTGCAACAAATAAATCATAGCGTACTGTTTGGGGAGGGTTCACCGCTGTCAGGGTTTTGATTAGCCCCAGGTCTGCTTTTGCTTTTTTGATGTTATCCAGCGTCGTGGAATTACCGTCCATATCCATGCCGCCCATATTATCCGTTTTTTGATGCTCCCTGCCTGGCATATCCAGGTGTCCGGTTTTGCTTTTTGGTGCATTTTCCTCTTTTGAAATCAGTTTCATGCCGCATTTTGGACATTTACCTGCTTTGTCAGCTACCACCTCCGGATGCATCGGGCAAGTATATTTTACAGCAGCTGGTTTTTCCTGTGCTGGCATTTTCATGCCTTTCATATCCTGGGCAGAAACCACCGTTGCGCAGCTCATTAAAATGCTGAATATTATCTTTTTCATCTGTTTATCATTAATGTTTTAAAAATTATTCCGTGGCAAAGCCACCTGTTTCTATTTTCTTCAGCTCTTCTTAAAGACGAGCTGCGATAACATTAATCCTACAGTTGAAAACTTTGGATCGATACCCTGATATCGGGATGTGGCAGGTAATAACGGTGTTGCTCAATCTGATGCGCTTTTATAGGAATAGTTATTCTTTCGGAAAACGTACAATGGCTTAGATGAATGGGAATTAATGCAGGAGCTACACTATTTATTTTTGTATCATCAGGTAACAGTTTAACCTGAACAAGAAGATTGTTGGATATGGTTTTACAACAGGAAGCTTCTTTTTCAATCACTTTTGCGAGACTGTTTTTGATTGAACCCTCAAAATTGATTTTGTGGTGAGCCCCGCCAAGATGTTGATGTATAACTTTATCCATAAATATGGAGCAGCCGAAACCAACTATGGTATTGAACAGGAATACAACAAGAAGGAATAGTGCCTTAGCTTTCATCGCATCACAAACCTATAGAAATCTACATCAGGAAGTTTATATAATTTTTGGTAAATCTTATATCATTATCTGAGGAAAGAAGAAAGAAAGGAAGGTAGCGCTAATTTGTCGGGCCGACAGATTAGCGCAAGGGTGTGGGTTAATTTTTTATTGTTTGATCTTTGGAATTGACAGTGAACCAGCGGGCAATAGCCTGATAAAGATCGTTATCGTCGGGTGTTTCATCAGTAGCCCAGGCGATAATGCCATCAGGACGTATTAATAAGGCGCTTAGTCCAAGTTGTTCTATCGCAGGGCCAGCAATGTATTTAATTTGATCACTATATCCATCTGCGTAACTTTTAAGCGAAGCATTCTCCTTAAAATCAAGCAGGATCCCCTTGCCATCACGCATCAGCTCACCAATTTTGCTGCCGTTTTCCAGTTCAAAATTTGGCGCGCTATGGCCTGTTAAAGGGTGGTGCCCATCGAGTTGGTAATGGGTATTAATGCCCCATACCCGTGCAGCAAAATAGGTGGCACCATCGCGGGTGTTCATCAGGTCGCGAAAAATGGCGTTCAGTGCCCGGGCATGAGGGTTTGGTTTCATAATGGCCACCTGTGCGCGCGACCAGTCCAAAACCTGTTCGCCAATGGGGTAGCGTTCAGTATAATAGCTGTCAAGTAAACCTTTGGGGGCTTTTTCATGTATAGTTGCGGCAAGTTTCCAGCCGAGGTTCATGGCATCGCCCAATCCAAGGTTAAGTCCCTGGCCACCCAACGGCGCATGAATGTGTGCTGCATCACCTGCCAAAAGTATTCGCCCGTTGCGGTAACTTGTGGCTTGTCTCGCGCGGTCGGTCCAGGTGGTGGCAATGTGCAGTTCACTAACCGTAATATCGGTATTCGATACCCGGCGCAATACGGCTTGTATATGTTCGCGCGTGATCGGTTTTTTGGAATGATGAAATGCCCCATGATCAAAATCCTGAATGATTACATAACCCGGTTGAGATTGCAGATACATACCTGTTGGGGTAACATTGCGGCCGGGGCTAAGTTTTTCAGGATCTAAAAGATCAACTTTAGTCGTATAACCCGTAAATTCCGGCTCCGTGCCCGCGAATTCGAAACCACCTGCTTTGCGTACAATACTTCGGCTTCCATCACAGCCTACAAGCCATTTACCCTGAAAAGACTGACCGCCAGATTGAACCGTTACGCCGTCATCGGTTTGATGAAAATCTGTAATCGCTTGTCCACGCCTGATGGTTACACCCAATGCTTCTGCGCGGCGGCTGAGTACCGTTTCCAGTTCCTCCATTTCAGAAATTAAACTGGTTTGGGTTGCACCTTTCAGGCGGTATTTCCACTGTGCGGTGTCGACATGGTCAGTGTAAAATACAATGCCAGCAAAATGTCCTCCCTGACTACGGCTTCCTTGTTGTAAGTGTGGATTTTTAAGGCGTTTATGGATCTCCAGGTCCGTTAGCAGGCCACGGCGGTGAAGCGCTTCAATAGTAGGCGCATTAAGACCTCTGATGCCGAAAGGAAGTTGCTTTAAAGGAGAGTGAGGATGCACAGCTTTTTCTAGTATCAGAACGGAGCATTTGGCCAGGGCCAGTTCGCAGGCGAGGAATAAGCCTACGGGCCCTGCGCCAGAAATGATGACATCGTAGATCAGATGATGATCTGTTGGATTATGATTTTTGATTATTGTGTTCATATTTGAATGATTGAAACACAAAATTCAGAAATGTGGACAGATTAGGCTTGTACAAACGCGACAAAGTTGTTGCTTACCAATTGTTTGCCTTTCCTGGCTTTTCGGGCGAATGCCGCTGGTGTGGTACCGCTATAACGTTTAAATTCCCTGCTGAGATGAGATTGATCTGTGTAGCCCAGTTCATGCGCCAGGCGGGAAATGTTCATTTCAGGGTTGAGCCATAAATGATTCCGTACCTGCTCAAAGCGCATTAAACCCGACACATCTTTAACCGTATAACCAGACGACTGCTTGAAGTTTCTTTCCAGCGTACGTACTGTGGTATGTGCTGCTGTTGCCACCTCGCTTACCGGGATGGTGCCTTTTGCTTCCTGCATCGCGGCCCCTGCTTTAAATAACATACTGTCTACAGCGATCTGCGCCCGCGCATTCAATAAAAACTGCTTGATCTGTTCGATGGCTTCATCTATTTTACCATTATGAACCAAATCGTTAAGCGTGGATTGAAGCCTGGCGATGGGATGCTCAAAAATGTGGACTTCTGCTTTACCGGATGGTAATCCGAGCAGATCAAATACCGTCCATGGAAAACACCTGACGGCCAGGATTTCCAAACAGTTTTTAGTATAGAAATGAACAGGTTGATTGAGCAGGCCGATCATAAATGGTGATGGCAGCGGCTGTAATATTCCATCGTAAATAACGCTACAACCGCTTCCGAAATGAAAAATAATTTCTGCATAACCATCGGGTATAACTTCGAAACCCGATGTTGCTGGCCCAAATTCTCTTTTGTTGTACCAGAAACATTTTATGGTATCCTGTAGTGCTTGAGGCGGTTCAAATTCTTGGTGCTGCATATCGAAAGGTGGGATATTTATAGCGTTATTAAAGAAAAAGGTTATTCCAAATTACAGGTTAAAAATTAAACCAGGGTTATTTTTGCTTTGGTTTATTCTTGTATTTACAAGAATCCTTGCAATTTAAGTGTTAGAAGCCGTTATTAGCCCGAATTGTTGCAAATGGTGATAAAAGTGTTTGCTGTGCCATATCAGCCATTCTTTATAGGTCATTGGTCCAAAAGCGCCATGTATCTCGGTTTTTCCCGGTTCTAAAAAGTACCGATCAAAATGATGAAGTTCTGTCATTAACTGCTGAATGGCACTATTCAGATCCGGGTGCAGTAATTTTTGCTGAGGTGTTCCGAATACTACATTCCTTGATATTTCTATATTGGTGTAAACATTGATTTGTTTGGCTTGATTTGCTTCTTCTTCCGAAACTTCACAGAAGGGCATGTATTTGCCATTAGTGTATTGAACCTGGCCTATAAGATGTTCGACCATTTGCTGGGCTGTCATTTTCCCCCAAACAGCAGATGTGTTTGCCTGAAGTTTTAGAAACAGGCTTTCCAGATATTTCCGGTTTTTTGGTTCTATTATTTCGGTTAGCGGGTTCATATGTATTGATGGTGCAGGGTTTACAGGTAGGCTTGCCATACAAATATACATCATACATGGCCATGTCTTATTGGTCTACGGAAAAGTACTTTCTGTCGATGATTATTGCTTATTCAGACCGATACTGTTTTTTCGTTATTGGAGAGCTTAAATTTGTTTCAGCAATAAAAAATTGAAATGAAAAAAATAATGATGTTCTCCATCTTGCTCAGCATGGTTTTGTGTCAGCATTTATTCGGACAATATAGCGACCCAGATAAAATAAGGGTAGAAAACGCTATTGATAGTACCATCCGCTTAAAGATGAAAGAAGCCGGGATTGTTGGTGTCGGAGCAGCAGTTATCGTCAATAAAAAAGTAATGTGGACCAAAGGATACGGATATGCTGATCTGGAAAACAGGATTCTTTTTACCCCCGCAACGGTGATGAATATTGCTTCGATCAGCAAGACCTTTACGGGTGTGTGTATGATGAAGGCCATAGAAGAAGGTAAAATATCGCTTGATGAGGATATCAATACGTACTTACCGTTTAAAATCGTCAATCCAAATTTTCCGAATGAAAAAATAACATTGAGGCAACTGGCTACACATACTTCGGGCCTTACCGACCGTATGACGTTTTATACGGATAGCAATTATTTTTATGGGGGTGCCAGACCAGAACCTTTAGGGGAATTCTTGAAAAACTATTTTTTACCAGGTGGTAAACACTATTCAAAAGATAATTTTTTAAAATCAAAGCCCGGTACTTTTCGCGATTATTGCAATTACGGAGCGGCTTTGGCTGGTTACATTGTTGAGTTGAGAACAGGGAAAACATTAAATCAATATGCCAGGCAGAACATTTTCGGGCCATTAAAAATGACAAATTCGGGTTGGAGTATGGCAGAAATTAATATAAAGAACCATGCCAGACTTTACAGAAAGGAAGGAGGGTTGATTAAGCAGGTGCCATTGTACGAAGAAATAGATTATCCGGCTGGGGATGTCCGCACTTCCGTTAATGAATTATCCAGGTTTTTTATCTGCTTATTGAATGATGGAAAATACAATGGGGTAAAAATTTTGAAAAAGCAAAGCGTAGATGAAATGCTGCGTTTTCAGTTTACAGAATCAAACAAGCCCGAAAATGTAATACCGGATAAGCTGAATTCAGGTATTTTTTGGGCAACAAAAATGGGAGGGACAAGGATCGGGCACAATGGAACGGATCCTGGTGTAAGAACGTTTATGCTCTCCGATCTGAAAAAAGAAATTGGCATCATATTATTCTTTAATACCTCACTAAGTGAAAAAGAAGAGCATATTTATTTTGATCTTTATCAGGAGATATATAAATGTGCTTTGCAGTTAAAAGAGGGGCAGCGCTGATCAGTCTAGCTCCGAATACTACACCACCGTTTATCTCCGGACCTCACCAATCTTTAAATGGTGATAGGTTTTGGCTGGTTAGTGGTTTTATCGTGTTTTTTTATTTGTCGCCTTTGAGTTAATTTTCTGTCGTTTGCCCTAACTAATCATTGTAGCCCAATGGGCTGGTAGTCATTAAATGAGTGAATGTACAAGGTAGCATGATAGCGTTGATAAATTTCATGAGGTTGGAATCAGGTCTCATTTAATCAATGGGATTTTACTGATTTATTGGGTTAGGCTTAGAAGGTTTTGATTTCCGTAAATAATTTGCAAACACAAAAATTACAAATCCAAAAAGCCAGGTGGAAAATAGCACGATAAAGAAAATCTCTCTGATGGATGAGTGAAAGTATCCAGGCCGATAAAACAATCGGTTTAAGATGTTGATTTTCTCAATTAATGCATTTCGATCGAAGTTGTTCCTGATCTCGTTTAGCTGTTCCTGGTTTTTATCCCGAAAATGAAAAACATCCTGGGTTAGGGCCGATGGATTAATAGAAGATTCTATGTTGTATTTTTTCAATAGGGTATCCAGCTTTTTAAAAGAGTGTAGTAAAGAATCTTTGTTTAATTTATAAAGTAGCTTATATCGTTCTATAGCATTTTGTCGCTGTTGTTTTGCTACAGTTTGATCGTTAACCGGACTGATCAACAACTTGTTTTCGAGAAAAATGCAAATGTCATCATCATATTGCGGGTTGACTTCAGATCCTTTAAATATAATTTCAGTGCTGTCCTTTCTGGTCGTTTTTAGTATGAGCCTTTTCTGTAACTCTTTCTGATCAAAGCCCAGCAGTTCATAAGCAGAGTTGGTTGCACTTTTTAACTTTTCATAGGCTGAGGTAGGCATTTTTAAGGTGTCAATGCTGTAATATGTAGATTGCAAACTAAAGAGTTCCTTATTGGTCAGATCGTAAAAAACAGTATCCTTTACCTCAATTACCGGATAGGGTTTTGGATATAGGATATTGGTCACATTGAATAATGTTTCTGAAGAGTAGGAGCCGTAAGGATATAAAAAGGGATTTAAAACATTTAACAACGTTTTATCAGCGTTGAAATTTTTCTCGGATAGTTCCTGCTTAAGTTTAGCGTTCAACCCGAAACTATAACTCATAAAGAAGCTTAATGATAAGAAGACTATTGGAAGCAGGATTGCTCCAATTTTAAGTAGATTTTGAGTATTGTATTGTTGTCTGGAATGATTGCGTATCAGTAAAATAAGAACCGTCAGTAAAAATATGCCGGTTACAAAGAAGTGAGAAATAGATACGTCATCGTAAAATTTGAATCGGTAAAACTCTGTGTAGATATTTATTTTTTTTAGACCTGTAAACTTAAAATAACCATATATAAAGTAAGCTAAGTGTATTAACGTAAGTACAAGGACAGATTTTAAGAGAAACTTTTTTAGATTATGGTTCATATTGCGTAATGCAGGCTATAGTGGCTAATGTTTTTCGGTTTGATAAGATGATGGAGCTTTGCCTAAACTTGATTTGAAACATCACCCCGCTGTCTTTTTGATCGCTGTTGTTATGGCCTCGCTTTTTCTTTCGCTATGGTAAAGTTGTCCAATTAAATTTTAATTTATGCTAAAATAGTTTTTTTATTTGTTAACGATTGGCTTGGTCATGCTTTTGTCTATGTTGATTAATGTTAATTTCTATTCCAAATTGTCAAACAGTCAACTTTTATTTTGCTACATATCTTCAATAGTCAAAAAACCGAAAACATATTTATCCTCAGTAACCACCTGGTGAGGATACTGATAGGGTAGAGTTAATTCCAGCTGAAAATTGTAAGTCTTGAATTATCGGATGAGTAATTGTGAACGCAACAATATTAAGGTTAAGGGCATTTACGGTAGTGTTTTTTAACTAAAAATAAAAACAAATAGCGCAAAACTTGGGGACTTAGAATATTAAAAACGTAGCTGTATGTTAATGGTTGGATTTTAGTCAAAAAATAATTTAAGGTCATCTTTTAATGATTACCCCGTAACAGAAAAAGCTTCCATTTCTGAAAGCTTTTCGTTCGATTTTTTTGGAGTACTCGGGGCGGGAATCGAACCCGCACGCCTTTGAAAGCACAGGATTTTAAGTCCTGCGTGTCTACCAGTTCCACCACCCGAGCATTAGCCGCTACCGATCTCCATCGGTTTGGTTAACTTTTAACATAAATGCCTTCTGGTAGGAAGGCATTTAGAGCGAAAGACGAGATTCGAACTCGCGACCCCGACCTTGGCAAGGTCGTGCTCTACCAACTGAGCTACTTTCGCAAATTAATACATGTGCTGTACTCCTTTGGGGTTGCAAATATAGGAATTAAAGTTTCCGAATCAAAAAAAATAAATAAAATTTTAAGATATTTTGTTAAGGCTTAAAAATAAGGAATTTAGTTTTAACGACGATTAGTTATCGGATTATTTGTCATCTTAATCGGGTTAGCCGTTTTTCAAGATCTTTGGCCGGATGAAAATAGTTGTTAAAAAGAATGATTTATAAAAGCATGTCTTGCCAATACCACTTTATTCATACCGGGAGGTACTTATGTAGCGGATTCTATTTTGACTTAAATTATCTTTTGGTGATTGTTATATAACAAAAAACCCTTTCATTTCTGAGAGGGTTTTTTATTCGATTTTTTTGAAGTACTCGGGGCGGGAATCGAACCCGCACGCCTTTGAAAGCACAGGATTTTAAGTCCTGCGTGTCTACCAGTTCCACCACCCGAGCATTAGCCGCTACCGATCTCCATCGGTTTGGTTAACTTTAAAATAAATGCCTTCTGGTAGGAAGGCATTTAGAGCGAAAGACGAGATTCGAACTCGCGACCCCGACCTTGGCAAGGTCGTGCTCTACCAACTGAGCTACTTTCGCATTTACAAAACTGCTGTTGTTTCGTTTTGGTGATGCAAATATAGACAGATTTATATTTTTGTCTAAAGATTTCTTGTTAAAAATTTAATATTTAATTTAAATTGCTGGCTTTCAGTACAAGTAAAATTAAATCAGTTTCAAAACCTTTTGCCTGGAGATAGCTCATTAGCTTATTTTTTCTTTTAAACGGGTCATTTTCGCTTAAACTTTCCGCTTTTTTTGTCGCTAATTTTTCTATGGTCTTTAAATAATCATCATCATCGATGCTATAGATTGCCTTTTGCAAAATTTTATCGGGCACACCTTTTAATTTCAAACCCTGTTTAATCTTCACACGGCCCCAGTGTTTAATGTTGAATTTACCCGATGCATATGTTTTGGCAAACCGCTCTTCGTTTAAAAAATTGTTCAAAATCAGTTCACTTATAATTTCTTCCAGTTCATCGCCGCGCATGCCCCATTCTACCAGTTTATAGCGGACTTCCTTTTGCGAGCGTTCCTGATAAACGCAAAAACTTTCAGCTTTCGCCAAAGCCTGTTTTTTATCCAATAATACTGTCTCTTGTTTACCGCTTTTCATAATTAATTACTGAAATTCGTAAAAATAAAAGCGATTACCGTATTTTTCTGAAGATAATAGCATGCAAAACCCGATATATACCCTAACCAAAATTGCCGAAATTTTAAATGCCAATACCAAATTAGCTGATGGAGAGGTGATTATTCAATACCTGGTGATTGATAGCCGTTCGATTCTGGTGCCGGAAAATTCTATGTTTTTTGCCTTGTCTTCGCACCGCGATGGACATGAATTTATAAAAGATGCCTACGCAAAAGATATCAGGAATTTCGTGATTACCGAAGCGAGATACGTAAATGAATATCCCGATTGTAATTTTTTACTGGTAAAAGATGCATTGGCCGCCTTACAGCAGCTCACTATTTATCACCGCAATCAATTTGACTTAAAAACCATCGGTATCACCGGAAGCAATGGAAAAACAATTGTTAAAGAGTGGTTGTACCAACTGCTGGCTGCCGATTTTAATATTGTTAAAAGTCCGAAAAGTTACAATTCGCAGATTGGCGTACCGCTTTCAGTATGGCAGATCGGGGCCGATCACAGCCTGGGAATTTTCGAAGCCGGTATTTCAGCTGTTAATGAGATGCAAAGTCTGGCCGAAATTATCCGACCTGAAATCGGGATCCTGACCAATATAGGTGAAGCACATGCTGAGGGATTTAGTTCCAAAAAAGAGAAGTTAACGGAGAAATTAAAGCTTTTTGCAAATGCTGAATTATTTATTTATTCACCAGAATATGTTACTGAAGTAAATTTTAAAGATTTGCCGGGTAAAAAACAGTTTAGCTGGAGCAGTAAACAGCCTGCTGATTTACAGGTTGTTGCTGTAGAGCCCATTGAAGGAAATTGTTATTTAAGGGCTATTTATCAAAACAGGGAAATTGAATGTATTTTGCCTTTTAAAGATAAAGCCTCAATTGAAAATGGCATGATCTGCTGGGCAACTTTACTGGCTTTAGGTTATACGCCCGAGCAGGCAGATTTGCGTTTGGAAAAGTTAAGCCATGTAAGCATGCGTCTGGAACTGAAAAATGGCATCAACCAATGTTCCATTATTGACGATTCTTACAGTGCCGACATTTCTTCGCTGGCCATCGCCCTCGATTTTTTAAACCAGCAGAACCAGCACGCAAAAAAAACCGTCATTCTATCCGAATTATTTGAAACCGGGAGAGATGACCTGGATTTATATACAGAAATCGCTGAATTGCTTTTGCAGAAGAAAGTAAACCGGTTGATCGGAATCGGAACACATATTTCGCGGTTTGCCGATCTTTTTGAGTTCGAAACCCAGTTCTTTGAAGATACCAATGCTTTTATCGAAGCTTTCCCCGGTTTGCAGTTTAACCATGAAACCATATTGGTAAAAGGAGCAAGACGTTTTGAATTCGGCAGGATCAGTAAACTGCTCACCCAAAAAATACATGATACAGTTTTAGAAATCGACCTGAACGCCATGGTTGGTAATCTCCAGTTTTACCGTTCTAAAATCAAGCCGGGTGTTAAAATTATGGCTATGGTAAAGGCTTTTTCGTACGGGAGCGGGAGTTTTGAAATTGCCAACTTACTACAGTTCCATAAGGTGGATTATCTGGCGGTGGCTTATGCCGATGAAGGTATTGCCTTGCGAAAGGCCGGAATTACCTTGCCTGTTATGGTGATGAGTCCTGAGGAATCTGCTTTTGAAGCCATTATTAAACACCGTCTCGAACCCGAAATCTATAGTATAGAAATCCTGAACAGTTTTTTAAATGCACTTTCTGATTATGATTTCGATTATCCCATTCATATTAAAATTGATAGCGGCATGCATCGTTTGGGTTTTGATCAGCCAGAAATCAATGCATTGTCTGAAATTTTAAAGGATTCAGCAAGGGTAAAGGTTCAGAGCATTTTTTCGCATTTGGTGGCAAGCGATGCCGCAGAACATGATGGATTTACGCAACAGCAGATCGGGAAATTTAAAATGATTGCCGATCAGTTGGTCAATGTTTTGGGTTACAGTCCCTTGCTCCATATTTCCAATACTTCCGGTATTTCGCGTTGGCCCGAAGCACAGATGGATATGGTGCGTTTAGGCATCGGTTTATATGGTTTTGATGCTGCTTTGGCCAATAATCGGGGTTTGCAAACGGTAATGGTGCTCAAAACAACCGTTACGCAGGTAAAAACCTTACAGCCGGGTGAAACGGTAGGTTATAGCAGAAAAGGCGTAATGCCAAATGGCGGACAGATAGCGACCGTGAAAATCGGGTATGCCGATGGCTACACACGATATTTTGGCAACGGTGTTGGAAAAATGCTCATCAATGGGTATTTGGTGCCGGTAATCGGTTCTATCTGCATGGACATGACGATGTTGGATGTGACCGGGATGGACGTAAAACCCGGCGATGAAGCCATCGTTTTTAACAAGGAGCATAGTATTATGCAACTGGCGAAAGATATCAATACCATACCCTATGAAATTCTGACCAATATTTCTCAAAGGGTAAAAAGGATTTATTTCTATGAGTAATTCATTTGTTCAATGGTTGTACAAATGAACCAATGACTAATGAACTCGTGAACGCTCTGCAAAATGAGCTAATGACTAAAAAAATGTTATTTTTGCACCATGAATAAAGTCGGGAAAGCTATTTTAAACTATTTGATTAAAGGTTTACTAATTGTTGTGCCCATTGCTGTGAGTATTTTTATTGTGGTTTGGGCAGTTACAACGGTTGATAGCTGGTTAAATGTAAACAATATTCTAGGCGTAAATCCTCGAACAGGAGAAAGCCGGAATATCCCTGGTTTAGGTTTACTTACCGTTTTAACCATCATTTTACTTGCTGGTATCTTTGTAACCAATTTGGTCACCGAACCGATGTACAATTGGTTTCAGCGGATTATGCAGCGGTTGCCATTGCTTAATTTTATCTATTCGTCTATAAAAGATTTAACTGAAGCATTTGTTGGCGACGAAAAGAAGTTTAACCATCCAGTATTGGTAGAAGTGGAAGGCGGGTTAAAAAAGATTGGATTTTTGACCCAGAACGATTTGCACAAACTTAATCTTCCCGATGAAGTAGCCGTATATTTTCCACTTTCTTACTCTTTTGCCGGTCAGCTTTGTATTGTAAGCAGAGATAAGGTAACTGATTTGCACATGACTGCGGCCGATGCCATGAAACTGGTAGTAAGCGGTGGCGTTAGCGGGCTTTAAACATTCCTGATGATTACGATTTACCATAATAACAGATGTACCAAAAGCCGCTGTGCTTTAGAGGAGCTTGAGAAAAGCGGAAAGGATTTTGAAGTGGTTTATTATCTCGAAACTCCACCCAATAGAGGTGAACTTACAGCAATCATTCAAAAACTGGGCATTACCCCATTGCAGTTGGTGCGTAAAGGCGAAAAGGTTTTTGCCGAAAATTATAAAGGTAAAACCTTAACCGATGAGGAATGGATTGATGCCATGATTGCACATCCGATTTTGATCGAAAGACCGATTGTCATTTCAGGAGAACGGGCTGTAATTGCCAGACCAACAGAAAAGATAAAAGAGATTTTAGGCTAAATCCGAAGTCTGAAAGGATAAGGTCAGCGCGAGACTTCGGAGTTTCTCTAGAAATACGTCACCCTGATTCGATAGCTATCGGATTTATTTCAGGGTCTTTATTGCAGGATGGATGCTGAAATGAATTCATCATGACGATTGCGTTTTGAAAAAGCCTCTTCTCGTCATAGCGTCTCGCTACGATAAAAAAATAGTTCTATAATGTAAGATGAATGTTTTCTTGTGTCCTGGCGAGGCGCTAAGACCAGATTAATAGATTGTCGTGGCAGATTCTTCGCTTTACTCAGAATGAGGAAAAAGTTTAAAAAATATTTTTGAAACTGAGCATGATGATTATAACAATGATAAACCCAAAAAGAATCCTTGAGTAGTATTCCCTTATAAACAGACCGCACAATACCAGCATATCATCATCTACATTCGTGTGGATCAATCCATTACCAGTAGAAGCATTGTATAAAATCTGTTTATCCTGATGGTTATTTAACGACCAGCGACTCAACCAGCTGTTCTGGTAACTCCAATCGAAAGTTTCTCCGGAAGAAAAAACAATTCTGGCTTTAAAACCTAACCAATCGTAAGTAATTACCGCTAAAACGGTGTTTGTATTATCTACAATTTTAGTTTCGGGTTTGGAAAACCCTTCGCTTTTTAACAGGTAAATTCCTGACTGCGTTGTGGCTATTGCAGAATTCTTCCATGAGCTAAAATTCATCGAAAATCTCAGCAAACCATTATTTATGACCTGATAATTGCTATCAAATAAACCTTTTCTCCAGCTTAATACCTGTTCCATCTCACAAAAGGATTTAATTTTTAATTAATGATGACGAAGCGTTGATGTTGTAATAATCGGGATGATGCATACAATTAATAAAAGTGCCCGTTTGTTATATATCTGTTTAATAAATAAACCTGCTAAAATTAATAATTCATTGTCGGTATCAGAGGAGATCGCACCACTGTTGTTGCCCGAATGATACATGATGTGCTCATCATTATAATTGCTCACTGTCCACTGCGATTTCCATATGCCGCTTGATTTCCATTCGTAATGTTTCCCAGATTTTAAACTGATTACTGCTTTTGATTTCCAACTGTCGTAAGTAATCATGGCAACCACTTCATTCGTTTTTCGGTCGATTACCTTCGTGCTGGATTGCCAAAATCCCTCATTTACAAATTGATAGTTTTTATCTTCGAATATGCTTTCTGCATTGCTTTTCCACATTCCAAAAGTAATTGCTCCTTTTTGAAGGCCATCTACAAAGAGTTGAAAGTTTCCGCTAAGCCAATCGCTTTTCCAGTTGATCAATTTCGACATTTTAATTGCGTTTTATTTTAGATGGTAGTTCCTTTCAGATGTTACATAAAAAAAGTGCTTATTGTTTGTAAGCACTTTTACAATTGGCAATTACCAGTTTGCAATTTACAACCTGTTTAAACAATTAACCAATTAACCCTTACTAATGAACCATCTAGAAATTCGGTTTAAGTACATATTTATCGTAAAAGCGGAAAATATGTTCTGCGGCTTCTTCTGCAGTATCTACCAATCTGAATAGGTTTAGATCTTCTTCGTGGATATTGTGTTCTTTTTGCAACATTGTTCCTTTAATCCAATCAATTAATCCACCCCAATAATCAACACCAAGCAGTACGATTGGGAAACGGGCAATTTTACCGGTTTGGATTAAGGTTAAAGCCTCGAAAAGCTCGTCCATGGTGCCAAAACCACCTGGTAAAACCACAAAACCCTGACTGTATTTCATGAACATCACCTTGCGTACAAAGAAATAATCAAACTCCAGTAATTTATTATGATCGATATATTTATTGTGGAACTGTTCAAATGGCAACTCAATATTTAAACCTACCGATTTACCACCATTGGTATGTGCGCCTTTGTTACCGGCTTCCATAATACCCGGACCGCCACCTGTGATGACACCATAACCACGATCGGTTAATAATTTGCCGCACTGCTCTGCCAATTGGTAGTATCTGTGCGTTTGAGGCGTACGGGCCGATCCGTAAATGGTAACACATGGGCCAATTTTAGCCAGCTTTTCAAAGCCGTCTACAAATTCGGCCATGATTTTAAAAATTTGCCAGGAATCTGTTACTTTTATTTCCTGCCAGTCTTTGTTTTCGAAAGCGCTTCTAATTTTTTCTTCACTCGTCATATACTGTTATTCTATTATTAAAATCTGGTCTGTGCATCAGTTTTTTTACTGATGAACAATAAACCTATAAATGTGATCAAACCGTTAATCAAAATCAGTTCGACGCTAAAAACGTAACCACCCAATAAAGTGGTTGAGTACGTGGAAAGCAAGTAACATAAAAAAGGCGATAATAAGCAAACTATCGGTACTAATTTATCGTGCAGACCCCGTTTTTTTACAAATAATCCAAAACTATACAAACCTAAAAGCGGTCCATAGGTATAAGAGGCAATGGTAAAAATCAAACTGACTACCGATGAACTGTTAAATGCATTAATCACAATAATCACTAAAAACATCAAAATGGAGAATGCCACGTGTACCGTATGACGCTTTTTTACGGCGTCTTTGGCGTTTACATTTTCTGCTTTGGCCATGCCTAAAAAGTCGACACAGAATGACGTGGTTAACGCGGTAAGTGCCGAATCCGTAGTGGCAAAGGTTGCTGCCGTTAGGCCCAGCATAAATATAATTGCGGGTATGGCCCCCAGATTGTTTAAGGCAATTTCAGGGAATAATAAATCTGTCCTTGGTTTACCTGTAATGTGATCTAATGGAATATCGATGCCGTTTTTAGCGGCAAAAATATATAATAAAGCACCCACACTCAAGAAGAAAACATTCAAAATCACAAATACGCCTGTAAAAGTGAACATGTTTTTTTGTGCTTCTTTAATGGTGCCCATACTCAGGTTTTTCTGCATCAGATCCTGATCTAAGCCCGTCATGGCGATGGTAACGAAAATCCCCCCGATAAACTGTTTACTGAAATAGAATTTATTGGTGAGGAAATCATTTAAAAAGAATATTTTCGAATAACTGCTGTTTTTTACGGTCTCAAATGCCTCTGGAATATTAAAATGGAGACTGCTACAAATAAAATAGATAGTTAAGAAAACCGAAAGCACCAGGAAAAAGGTCTGCAGCGTATCGGTTATGATGATGGTTTTTAATCCCCCTTTAAAAGTGTACGACCAGATCAGGGCCAGTGAAATTAAAACCGTTAACCAGAACGGGATACCATAATTATCGAAAATAAAGCGCTGTAAGACAATTACAACCAGATACAGTCTTGTGGCCGAGCCCAGTGTGCGGCTTAATAAAAAAATTGATGCGGCTGTTTTATAGCTATAATGGCCTAACCTTTTTTCAATGTAACTATAAATGGATGTTAGATTCATCCGGTAATATAGTGGCAGCAAAACCGTGGCGATAATGATAAAACCAACTGCATTGCCCAAAACAAACTGAAAATATTGAAACTGGTTTCTGCTTGGTGCACCAACCTCTCCGGGTACCGATATAAAAGTAACGCCCGAAAGTGCAGTTCCGATCATTCCAAAAGCAACGAGGTACCATTTAGAATTCCGGTTGGCAATAAAGAAAGTCGAATTATCGGATGAGTTTTTTGAAGTGACAAAGGAAATAATAATCAGCAGTAAAAAATAACCGATCAGGAAACATAAGAGAATGGTTGGGGACATAGTTTTGTGTTAAGCTGATAAATGTAAAGAAAAGTATCAAATCAAGCAATATTCTTGAGTCGGAAGTCCGGAGTTGAAGCGCCGAATGAACCAGTATTAGTTTGCAGTTGACAATTGCCAGCTACCAGTGCACAAATCAACCTATTTCTTTACTCATGAACCAATGAATCAATGACCAATGAACGATTGAACTAATGACTATTGAACTAACAAAGCATTTTACCTATTTTTGCATTATGAATTTTTCATCCAAACTGCTCGAAGATGCGGTAAACGAATTCTCGAAACTTCCCGGTGTAGGGCAAAAAACAGCTTTACGTTTGGTATTACATCTTTTAAACAAGGAGCAGGAGGAAGTAAACCAGTTTGGAAACACTTTTATCAAGCTTAAACAACAGATTAAACACTGTACTACCTGCCATAACATTTCTGATTATACGGTATGCGAAATCTGTACATCAATCAAACGTGATAGAGAAACCATTTGTGTAGTGGAAGATACCCGTGATGTAATGGCCATTGAAAATACAGGACAATATTTTGGGGTTTACCATGTTTTGGGCGGATTAATTTCCCCGATGGATGGGGTTGGGCCTTCCGATCTTTTTATCGAGGGTTTAGTGGCCAGAATGACGGCAGGGGGGATTAAAGAAGTCATTTTAGCATTGAGCCCGAATATGGAGGGCGATACTACGCTTTTCTATCTCTACAAAAGGCTAAAGGAATTTAACGTTCCGGTAACCACCATTGCCCGGGGTATTGCTTTTGGTGGCGAGCTCGAATATACCGACGAAATTACCCTTGGCCGTTCAATTGTAACCCGTGTGCCGTACGAAACCGCAATGATGAAATAATGGCAAAACATTTATCAGTTCTCTTCCTATTGATTTTAGCTGCTTTGTTTGTTAAAGCACAGGTAAAAATCCACTCTCACAACGATTATACGCATCAAAAACCTTTTTACGATGCGGTCAAAAATAAAACCTTCTCTATTGAAGCCGATATTTTTCTGGTTGGCGATTCGTTGATTGTGGCACATAGTAAAGAAGAAATTAAAGCGGGTAATACTTTAGATAAAATCTATCTGAAACCTATTCTGGAATTGTCTAAAACCGAAGATTTTTATAGCTTTCAGTTAATGATCGATTTTAAAGAGAGTTGGGATTTAACCTATCCGGTTTTGCTGAAAACATTAAAACCTGATGAAAAATTATTTTCAAAGGGAGGTAAGGTAAGTATTGTGATCAGTGGAAACCGGCCGCCACATAGCACTTTTCATCTTTATCCTGAAATGATCAGGTTTGATGGTTTGCCAGGCGTAAATTATGCTTCTGAAGATTTAAAAAAGGTAACTATGATCAGTGATAACTTTGCCACCTATTCCAAATGGAAAGGGGTAGGTGAAGTTTCTGCAGTTGACAACGCAAAATTAACAGAGCTGATCAATAATGCACATAAAATTGGTAAGCCTTTTCGTTTTTGGGGTGCGCCAGACAATCAGGCTTGCTGGAAATTACTCCACGAGCTGGGTGCAGATATTATTAATACTGATAAGGTGACCGAAGCCACAAACTACTTTAAAACAAACTAAAAGCGGTCTCGAATATTGATACTTGATACTCAGATCTTGCTACTCATATCTTGATACTCACTACTCAAGTCTCAATACTCACTACCCAAATCTTGCTACTATAATGAATCTAAAAGAAAAAGTAATCATCATCACCGGAGCCTCGAGCGGAATCGGAAAAGCCTGTGCCGAAGAATTTGCAAAACGTGGCGCCAATCTGGTTTTAGCTGCCCGTCAATATGTAACCCTTTGCGAAATCACCGCCGATCTGGAAAAAAAATATGGCATCAGGGCTGTAGCGGTTCAGGCTGATGTAAGTAAAGAAGCAGACTGCGAACTGATTATTAAACAGGCTTTGGTATCCTTTCAAAGGATTGATGTTTTGGTGAATAATGCCGGATTATCAATGCGTGCCCTGTTTAACGACCTGGATTTAGCCGTACTTAAAAACCTGATGGATGTTAACTTTTGGGGGACGGTATATTGTACCAAATATGCCTTGCCTGAGATTTTGAAAACCAAAGGAACCGTTGTGGGTATATCATCAATTGCGGGTTACCGTGGTTTACCAGGCCGGACAGGTTATTCAGCCTCTAAATTTGCGATGAACGGTTTTATGGAATCTTTACGTACCGAACTGCTAAAAACCGGTGTGAACGTGCTGGTAGCCTGTCCTGGTTTTACCGCTTCAAATATTAGGGTAACCGCCTTATCGAAAGATGGTGCTGCACACGGCGAAACAAGTATGGATGAAGGCAAAATGATGACATCGGAAGAAGTGGCAAGTATCATCGCTGACGGTATCGAAAAACGTAAACGCACCTTAATCATGACCGGACAAGGGAAATTAGCAGTATGGATGAATAAACTATTCCCCGCTTTCGTAGATAAAAAGGTTTTTGATCTGTTTGCCAAAGAGAAAAATCCTCTGATTAAGGGTTAGCGTATGGAGGTTAGGGTTTAGCGTTTGTAATGAATCATATCTCGATACTTGATACTCGCATCTTGATACTCCTCAAAAAATCCATCCCTACAACATTTTCGTTTATTTAGGATTAGAGAATAAATCTTTTTATGTACAAATCCCTTGTTTTATTAATGCTCTTGTTCCAAACGATACTTTCTTCAGCGCAGGTTAAAAAAGTGAAAAACATCAATTATGCGGGCAATGCTGATGAGGCCAATACGCTGAATATTTTTTACAAAAATGATAGTATCAAAGATAAACCTGTTCTGATATTTATTCATGGAGGTTCCTGGAGCAGCGGAAAAAAAGAAACGTATTGGTGGCTGGGCAGAAACTTCGCGCGAAAAGGCGTTGTTACGGTCATTATCAATTATCGTTTGGCACCAAATGTTCAGTACGAAAAAATGGGCGATGATTGTGCCCTGGCCGTAAAATGGGTGCAAGCGCATATTGCCGATTATACGGCCAGCGCCGATAAGATTTTTATAATGGGGCATTCGGCTGGGGCACATCTGGGTGAACTGATTAATGCAGACCCTAAATATTTTAAAAAAGCAGGCATTAAAAACCCGATTAATGGGCTAATCCTCAACGATCCTTTCGGCCTGGATATGCAGGAATATTTAACCACGGCCGAAAAGGACCATTTTTATTTCGATTTCATCAGAACATTTACCGATCAGCCTCCCATTTGGAAAGTGGCTTCGCCATTGGATTACGTCAATAACATTAAAAATCCCCACCTGCTTTTTTACGGAAGCAAAACTTATGGTGCCATTAAATTGCAAACACCCAGGTTATACGAAAAGCTTAAGGCGAACAATGTTCTGGTAGAAATAAAAGAAATTAAAGGCAAAAGCCACGTACCAATGATCAGTCAGATGATTTTTGGTGGGAATGATCTGTATAAGGATATCGTGGGGTTTATACAAAAGGCATCATTATAAGTTGTCAACTTTAATAGTACGGTGGAAAGAAAGTTGACAACTTTGGAGAACATGCAATTAAGGCGATATTATTTTACTGCACAGGCCCAGGTTTACCAAACCCGACAGCAGCGGGCATCCCGATTCCTTCAATCGGGATAAAGCGAATGGCGGGACTATCGCGACCGGTTAACACTGAAACCTGCTTTCCAAAAAATAAAGAACCTTTAAAAGACGAAACCTACACCGTCCTTGTCACCTTATCCAGTTTACTATAATCCATCACCATTTTACCCTCCTCGTTATGGTAATACATTTTATCAAACTTGGCGTCCATTTCTATTTCTTCATCCTGATAACTCGTTCTGGTATGGATCGTTTGCGAAAAGGTATCATCGAAAGCTTTTAACATCACAAAAATTTCGACCTCCGCCTGTTGCAGCTCACTTAATGATTTCTCATAAAACGGACTATCTTCGGTAATGGCATGCACCAGTGTCCAGTTTAAAGATAAGATACCAATTTTATCGCGTTCTAAAGTCAGTGGATAAAACCTGCGTATATGTTTGCCATCCACGGTTTCGTTGTACGACATCACCATCTGCACCTCCACTTCGATGAGTTGATTACGGCGGAGGTTAACCAAGCGGCACATCAAACCATGACCTTTTTCGTAAGGCGCAATCACCATTTTCTTGCTGAAACTTACCTTGGAGGTTGGCCTGCTGAAACGGCCGTATAATAAACCCGTAGCCAATGCAAAAGCGAGTAAACCCAACATACTTTCGAAAGCGGCCAGTACGCTGGTAACAAAACCCTGTGGCGAAATATGTCCGTAACCTACAGTAGAAATGGTTTGTGCAGAAAAAAAGAAGGCATCAAAAAACTGATCACGAAGGGTTACGCCTTTGGCACCGTCTAAATTTTCTATCCCTATAATATTGTATAAAACGGCAAAAATGGTATTTACCACCAGGTAAGCGAGGAGGATAACAAAGAAAAACCTGGTCCAGCTCATGGTTACCAGTCGTGTATAAGTATCGTCGAACTTAAACCAGGGCAGGCCGGTACGTTCGATATTTGCGGAACCATCAGGGTTGAGCATACGCTGATTTTTGGTTACCGGATTGGACCCGAAACCGAAATCATCATTAAACTGTACTTTTCTTTTGAAGAAAGACATATATTTTTAGAAAGATTTTGGAATATTAAAAAACTATGTCAATATTTGCTTTATACAAACATGATAATTAAAAACTTAAATAACAATTGGTGGTGGCATAACGAAATTCGTTAGGCAAATTCTATTGTTATATATTTTAAAATATTTTAAACACAACGAAGAGGATTGCCCAAAAAGCAATCCTTTTTTTATGCGCCACGGTTCGTGTCGCCACGAACCGGAATAGAAATAAATACAACTGGTTTGTGGAAACACAAACCATGGCAGATTGAGCAATAAACATGAAAAAAATATTAAACCATTTATTCGAGAACAAGAGTTTTAGCAGGGAAGAAGCGAGGAATATTCTCATCTCCATTTCGGAAGGAGCCTTTAATTCCTCACAGATTGCCGCCTTTATTACCGCTTACGCCATGCGCAACATCACCGTGCAGGAATTACAGGGCTTTCGCGATGCCATGCTTGATATGTGTGTAAAAGTAAACCTGTCGGGATACGAACTGATCGATCTTTGTGGTACCGGAGGTGATGGTAAAGACACTTTTAATATTTCTACCTTATCGTCGTTTGTGGTGGCAGGAGCAGGGCATCAAGTAGCCAAACATGGTAATTATGGTGTTTCTTCGGGCTGTGGCTCTTCTAACGTAATGGAGTATTTAGGTTATACCTTTACCAATAATGAGGATACGTTAAGGCGTAATTTAGATGCTGCAGGGATCTGTTTTTTACATGCACCCTTGTTTAATCCGGCGATGAAAATTGTAGCGCCGATCCGTAAGGAACTGGGCGTGAAAACTTTTTTCAATATGCTTGGGCCAATGGTTAACCCCGGACAACCCAAGTATCAGATGGTAGGGGTATTTAGTTTAGAACTGGCCCGCTTGTATGCCTATTTATACCAGGATACCGATAAAAGTTATACCATTGTTCACGCATTGGAGGGTTATGACGAGGTTTCATTAACCTGTGATGTAAAAACCTTTTCGAACAAGGGTGAACAGATTTTAACGCTTCAGGATATGGGTTTTGATAAGGTGGATGCCAAGGCTATTAAAGGTGGTGATACGGTAGAATCATCTGCCAAAATATTTATGGATGTATTAAAGGGCGAAGCTACAGATGTACAGAACAATGTGGTGCTATGCAATTCGGCATTGGCGATTAAAACCATAAAACCGAACCAATCTTTTGCCGATTGTTTTTATGAAGCGGAAGAATCGTTAATGAGTAAAAAAGCCCTGAACAGTTTCAAAAACCTATTGGCATGTTAAAGTTAAAAGTGTGTGGAATGCGTTTGGCGGCCAATATTGCTGCGGTTGCCGAGCTGCAACCTGACTATATGGGTTTTATTTTTTATGAAAAAACGCCAAGGGTAATCAGCGAGGTTTCTGCCGAATTGATTAAGTACATTCCTTCAGAAATAAAAACCGTAGGGGTTTTCGTCAATGAAGACTTAGAAAAAGTAAAGGAGAGGGTAAACTTATTAAAGCTTAAGGCTGTTCAGTTACATGGCAGTGAATCTCCTGAGTATTGTGCAGGATTAAAATCAACTTTCCCCGCTTTGGAAGTGATCAAAGCTTTTGGGATAGATGAAGATTTCGATTTTTCAGCTTTAGAATCTTATTTAGATGTGGCTGATTACTTTTTATTCGATACCAAAACGAAAATACATGGGGGATCGGGGAAAACATTCAATTGGTCTGTTTTAGACCGGTATACTTACACCAAACCTTACTTTTTAAGCGGTGGAATTGATTTAGAACATGCCACGGCCTTAAAAAACATACACGATGAGCGATTATATGCCCTGGATATCAATAGCCGGTTTGAAATTGAGCCGGGCTTGAAAGACGCAGAGATGATTAAAGAATTTATTAAGGAAATGAATAAATAGATTGTTATTCATAACCCCTGGTTTCAACCAAGGGAAAAAGAAAAGAAACATGAAATACAAAGTAAACGAAAAAGGATATTATGGAGATTTTGGTGGCGCGTACATCCCCGAAATGCTTTATCCGAACGTAGAAGAATTGCGACAGAACTATTTAAAGATTATTGATGATGCCGGTTTTCAAAAGGAATTTCATCAGTTATTGAAGGATTATGTTGGCCGCCCTTCGCCTTTATATCTTGCCAAAAGATATTCGGAAAGATATGGTGCCAATATATTTCTAAAAAGGGAAGATTTAAACCATACCGGTGCACATAAGATCAACAATACTATCGGACAGATTTTATTGGCCGAAAAACTGGGCAAAAAAAGGATTATTGCCGAAACAGGCGCTGGTCAGCATGGTGTAGCCACGGCAACGGTATGTGCTTTGCGTAACCTCGAATGTGTAATTTACATGGGTGAGGTGGATATTGAGCGCCAGGCACCGAATGTGGCCCGTATGAAAATGCTGGGTGCAAAGGTGGTTCCGGCGAGCTCAGGTAGCAAAACCTTAAAGGATGCCACCAATGAAGCCATGCGCGACTGGATCAATAATCCGGTAGATACGCATTACATTATCGGTTCGGTGGTTGGTCCACACCCTTACCCGGATATGGTGGCGATTTTCCAATCGATTATTTCTGAGGAAACCAAAAAACAGCTGTTAGAGCAGACCGGAAGCGATCAGCCTGATTATGTTCTGGCCTGTGTAGGTGGTGGAAGTAACGCCATGGGCATGTTCTATCATTTTATGGATGATGAAAATGTGAAACTGATCGCAGTTGAAGCAGCCGGGAAAGGGGTGTCGAGCGGATTTTCTGCGGCAACGACTTATCTTGGTAAAGAAGGCGTGTTACATGGTAGCAGAAGTATTTTAATGCAAACACCAGATGGACAGGTGGTAGAACCGCATTCGGTTTCAGCCGGATTGGATTACCCGGGTATTGGTCCGCAACATGCACATTTGTTTAAAACGGGCCGCGGACATTATGTTTCGATCACTGATGAAGAAAGTTTAGATGCAGGTTTGCTTTGTACACAACTGGAAGGGATTATCCCGGCCATTGAAAGTGCACACGCCCTGGCTTACCTGGAAAAAATGGAATTTAAAGGTGGCGAAAACGTAGTGGTTTGCCTTTCAGGCCGTGGCGACAAAGATCTGGATACTTATATTAAATATTTTAACTTATAGATTTGAGACGATAGATATGAGATTTGAGACAATAGATATGGGGTAATAGATATGAGATTTGAGACCAAAGGATTCCTTGCCAGGTACTTAAGTCTCCTATCTCAAATCTCACGTCTCAAGTCGCAAATCTCTAATCTCATGTCTCCAATCTCACTTCTCACATCTCAAAAACATGAACCGAATCAAACAACTCTTCCAGGAGAAGAAAAATATATTATCAATTTATTATACTGCTGGTTATCCAAACACTGGCGACACCTTACAAATTGCCGATGCACTGGAGAAATCGGGTGCGGATATGCTCGAAATTGGTTTCCCTTATTCGGATCCTGTTGCCGATGGACCGGTAATTCAGGCGAGCAGTAAACAATCGCTCGATCAGGGCATGACGCTGAAATTGCTTTTCGAACAGTTGAAAGACCTGCGCAAGACCGTGACCATTCCCGTTTTGTTAATGGGTTATGTAAACCCTGTTTTGCAGTTTGGGGTAGAGAAATTCTGTGAAGCCTGTGCCGAAGTAGGCGTAGACGGCTGTATTGTTCCTGATCTGCCCATGGTAGAATACGAGGAATTTTATAAAGATTGTTTCGAAAAGCATGACCTGAGCAATGTATTTTTAATTACCCCTCAAACCGCTGAAGAACGTATCCATAAAATTGATGGTTTAACCAATGGATTTATCTATCTGTTATCCTCATCGGCTACTACAGGTAAAAACCTGGAGGTTGGTGATACTACTGAGGCTTATTTCAGCAGGATTAAAAACCTGAACCTGAAGAACCCTACGATGATCGGTTTTGGCATCAGCGATAAACAGACTTTCGATAAGGCGTGTTCCTATGCCAATGGCGCCATTATCGGTACCGCTTTCGTTAAAGCCATTGCCGATGGGGATTTAGAGGAAAGTGTGGGTAATTTCATGAAGAAATTTAAGGATTAGTATTTTATCATTAAGTCATATTTAGTCGGTTCGTCATTGCGAGGAGGAACGACAGCCAGCCCCGACTTTTTGGGGAAGCAATCTTTCATGCTAGTGATTCTGCTAGAGAGATTGCCTGCCTGCAGCAGGCAGGCTTCGTCGGCTGAAAAAGCCTCCTCGCATCTGATAGCTATTGGATGACGATTACTCTTCAAGTTCGTCATTTCGACCGTAATGGAGAAATCCTTTCAACTTAATTACAGAGTTTAAAGATTTCTCCCTATCTGCCTATGCCGTCATTAGAACACATCTTTTTTAATCTGTTTTTTTTGCTCCCATGCCGCAGGGCATCAAACTTTTGAGGCATCAAAAGTATGCAAAAATGCTTTGTCAATCCAGCGAGGTGGCTTCTCGCCGCCTCATGCTCATCAAAAAAACAGCGGCACTTCGTTTTGTGTTCAATCCCTTTTAAAGCTAGAGTTCATGATTATTGAACACAAAACCACTGCGTTTTAGGTTTAGCAGTGCAAATTGTTCTATTATGCACCTGTTTTTTTGATTCTCCTGCCACTTGGGATTGACGACGTTCTTCGGTAGCGTCTGTGGTTTCTGAACGTCAGTTAGCAAAACGCCTAAAGATAGATACTAATGAAAGTTATAACTGGAGTAATTGTACTCCCTCCAATAGCTATAGTCATCGAAATGTTGGAAAATTCCGTAAATTAGTGCCATTAAAATCTCTTTATAACATATTATCCAAACAGAATTCAATTCTGACATTCCCAGATCGCTCTGATCAGAGGGGGTAAACTATTATTTTCTAAAATTTTATAAAGAACATCATGCAAGATTTAAAAATTGCTTTAATCGGCGCTACAGGTAAAGCTGGTGCTTATATACTAAAAGCGCTATTGGCGCAGAATTATCGGGTGAAAGCCCTCATCCGAAACCCAGAAAAACTTCAGGTCCATCATCCTTCGCTGGAAACAGTAACAGGCGACGTTAAAGATGCAGAAACGGTACATTCCTTTATGCAAGGCTGCAATATGGTAATCAGTGCCCTCGGTATGGGCCAACCTGCCAGTGAGAAAACCATCTTTACACAATCAACAGCTCATATTCTAAAAGCAATGGAGGTTTTTGATTTGAAACGCTACATCGTAATCACCGGGATCAACGTGGATACACCTGCTGATGAAAAGGATGCTAAGACCCAATTCGCGACCAAATGGATGTACGATAATTATCCGGTTTCGACAGCAGACAGGCAGAAGGAATATGAACTGCTAACTGCCAGTAATCTCGATTGGACTTTAATCCGTTTGCCCTTGATTATGCAAACTGATGAGCGGACGGCCATCCAGGCGAGCCTGATCAACTGTGAAGGCGATCAGATTAATGCTGCTAATTTAGCGCAGTTTATTATTGAGCAGTTAGGAGAGAAGGCCTTTGTAAAACAGGCGCCTTTTATCTGGAATAGTTAGGCTGGTTTACCATCAGGGCACGAAGAAGCCAGGATAGTATTGGTTTGGTGTACTTTGTGACTTGGTGGTTAGTCTCTTCTCATCTACATCGTCGTTCCTTCTCGCATCCGATAGCTATCGGATGACGATATTTCGTATGGATCTATCTATTCATCCAATCCGCATAACTCATCTCAAATTTCACTTCGCCTTTATTTACCATGCCTACGTTTTTCCAGCCTTGTCTGGTATAAAATGCTGCTGCGCGGGTATTGGGTGCTGTGCCCAGCCAAACCAATTCTTGTGTTTGATCGAAATACCAATCCATCATCAAGCGGTGCAGCTCTTTGCCAATGCCCTGGCCTTCAAATTCAGGGCGAAGAAATAAAGCCCAGATATTATGATCCTTCAGATCGACAATAGCGAAACCCACTAACTTGCCATCCACTTCGCAAACCCAGCCTTTACCACGTTGTGTAATAAATTCTTCACAATCTTTGTCAGTAACCAGTGCCGGATCTGACAAAGTGTTCTCTTTTACGGTATGTCTGACAATTTGCATCGCCGCAATGTCAGTCGTTTTTGCTTCACGGAAAATCATTTTATATTTTTTTTGAGAAAGTTAATTTATTTGAAAAAGCCATTTAAATGCTTTAATCGTTGATTATCAGTTATAAAACTAAGCAATAAAATGTTTATGACAAATGAATGATTGTGAATTCTGGAATTGGTTCTACATTTGCTTAACGGTGTTAGATTATTTACACCTAATATTCCAGTCATGGGAAGTAAAGAAAGAATTCTACGTTTAAAAGATGAAACCAGAACAAAAATTCTGGATGCAGCCTTGAACATTGTTCAAACAGAAGGCTGGCAGGCATTGAGTATGCGTAAAATTGCCGACCAGATTGAATATACTGCACCAATTATTTACGAATACTTTTCTAACAAAGATGGCATCTTACTGGAACTCACCAGAAGAGGTTATTTAATGTTGGCCAAAGATATCCGCGAAGCCAGAGATCAGCACGAATCTCCGGAAGATAAAATGGAAGCCATGTGGATTGCCTACTGGAACTTCGCCTTTACCCATAAAGAATTTTATCAGTTGATGTACGGTGTGGATATGGTTTGTTGTACCGTGAAAAATTCGATGGCCGAAGCCGAAAACGTAGGTAGTATGTTGGGCGACGTTATTGAATCTCTGTTTGAGAAGAAACCGGTTTCTGAAGATGATATCTGCATGAAGTATTACACCTATTGGTCGATCATTCATGGTTTGATTTCCATCAACCTGGTCCGCCCGAACGGAAGAACAACAGACGAGTTAAACCAGCAAATTTTAAAGGATGCCATTAAAGGCATTACGTTATCGATTAACAGTTAATTTTTTTTTACCCGGTAATTTAACACTGTTAGATTATCTACACACTATAATTCCCAATTAAATTTAATTATATGAAATCTCTACACCGCTTGTACCCGCTACTTAACACCGTTAAATGGTTTAATGGTATTAATTTAATGTTAACTATTTCTCTTGCATCTATAATTTTGGTAAGCTGTAAATCATCTCCTGATCAATCGGCTGCCGCACCACCGCCACCTGCATTACCTGTAAGCGCGATTAACTCGGCTACAGAAACCACTTATATCGAATATCCGGCCTCTATTCAGGGTGCTGTTGATATCGATGTCCGTCCGCAGGTAAGTGGTTACTTACAAAGCGTTCTGGTTAACGAAGGTGCTTATGTTAGCGCCGGACAAACCTTATTCAAAATTAACGAAAACCCTTTCCGTGAGGCTTTAAACAATGCTAAAGCAAGCTTACATGCTGCTGAAGCCGCGATTCTAAATGCACAACTGGAAGTGGATAAGTTAACACCACTAGTACAGAACAAAGTTGTTTCCGACTATCAGTTGAAGACTGCTAAAACAGCTTATAAAATTGCCCAGGCCAATGCCGAGCAGGCAAAAGCCAGTGTAGCTTCGGCACAGATCAACTTAGGTTATACCAATGTTAAGGCTACGGTAAGTGGTTACATTGGCCGTATTCCGAAGAAACAGGGAAGTTTAGTATCTCCAACGGATCAGGTTGCGTTAACGCAGTTATCCGATATCCACGAAGTACACGTTTATTTCGCGCTGGCTGAAAACGACTTCAATAACTTTAATGCCAACTACCCGGGTAAAACACCTGCCGACAGGATTAAACATTTACCTGCAGTTGAGCTTTTGTTGGCCGATAACTCTGCTTATCCGATTAAAGGTAAAATCGACATGATCGACGGGCAGTTCGATAAAAACACAGGTGCCATTACCTTAAGGGCCAGTTTCCCTAACGCCAGCGGTATCCTCCGCTCGGGTAATACGGGCAAGATCCGTTTAGGTTTACAGCACGATGATGCCATCCTGGTACCTCAGTCATCTACGGTAGAAATGCAGGATAAAGTATTCGTATTTACCGTAGGCGATAGCAGCAAGGTGAAAAAACAAGCCATTACCATTGTGGGTAAAAGCGGCGAAAATTACCTGGTTAAAGACGGGGTAAAAGTTGGCGACCAGATCGTATTGAGCGGCGTTGACAAATTACAGGAAGGCATGGTAATCGCGCCTCAAAAAGCAGCAGACAAAGTAGCTGTTGCAAAAACAAAAAAATAATAAACATTTAAAGTTTAAGCAATCATGTTTCAGAAATTTATAGACAGGCCTGTACTTTCGACTGTTATTTCCATCCTTTTGGTAATAGTTGGTATACTTGGCTTAACAAAATTGCCCTTAGAGCGCTTTCCAAATATCGCCCCTCCGTCGGTATTGGTAACCGCCGTGTACCCAGGGGCCAATGCCGAAACGATTTTACGTTCGGTAACCCCTTCACTGGAGGAAGCCATTAATGGTGTGGAGAACATGACCTACATGACCTCGAGCGCCAGTAACGATGGTACTTTAGCGATTACGGTTTACTTTCAACAAGGTACCAACCCCGATCAGGCGGCTGTTAACGTGCAAAACCGTGTTTCGCAGGCCACCAGTCAGTTGCCGGCAGAGGTTGTACAATATGGTATCACCACTACCAAACAGCAAAACAGTTTTATTGGTGCGATCGGTGTATACTCTGAAGATCCCAAAAAATACGATGCCGTTTTTGTAAACAACTATGCGCAGATCAATATCATTCCGGAACTTAAACGTATCCCGGGTGTAGGTTCGGCAAGTGTATTTGGTGGGATTAAAGATTATTCAATGCGTATTTGGTTAAACCCAAGTCAATTGGCTACTTATAAAATTACTCCTAATGAAGTGATTACCGCCATTCAGGACAAAAACCTGGAAGCGGCACCAGGTAGGGTTGGTGAACGTAGTGATGAGGCTTTTGAATACATCATTAAATATAAAGGTAAGCTGACCAAACCTGAGGAATATCAAAATATCGCAATCCGCTCGAATTCGGATGGTTCTATATTGCGTTTAAAAGATGTGGCCCGTGTTGAACTGGGTGCTTACAGTTATGGTAGTGTGAACCGTTTAAACGGACATGATGGTATCACCATCGGGGTAATCCAGTTATCAGGCTCTAATGCCAACGAAATCCAGATTTCGATTGATAAACTGTTGGCTAAACTGTCAAAAGATTTCCCTGCTGGGATTAAATACAATCAGTTTTACCGTACCAAAACCGATCTTGACGAATCCATCAATCAGGTGGAGCACACGCTGATCGAAGCCTTCTTACTCGTATTTATCGTTGTATTTATCTTCCTTCAGGATTTCAGGTCTACCTTAATTCCGGCTATTGCGGTTCCGGTGGCGATTATCGGTACCTTCTTTTTCATGCAGCTGTTTGGCTTCTCGGTTAACCTTTTAACCTTGTTTGCATTGGTGCTGGCCATCGGTATTGTGGTGGATGATGCGATTGTGGTGGTAGAAGCGGTGCATGCCAAGATGGAAGAAAACCCTTCGCTGAGTCCGAAGGCGGCAACTACTGAGGCGATGCACGAGATTACCGGAGCGATTATATCCATTACCCTGGTGATGGCGGCGGTATTTTTACCGGTTGGTTTTATGACTGGTTCTACAGGTATTTTCTACAAACAGTTCGCTTTAACTATGGCCATCGCCATCATTATATCAGCTGTGAACGCTTTAACTTTAAGTCCTGCATTGGCAGCCTTATTCTTAAAGAACAAACATGCCGAGGGTGGACACCACGCACCTAAAAAAGGTTTTGTAGAAAAGTTTTATGCAGGTTTTAACGGTGGTTTCAATTATATGACCAACCGCTATATTGGTGGCTTAAGAGTGCTTATCCGTAATAAATGGATCAGCATGGGCGGGCTTGCCTTAATCGTTTTGGTTACCGTTTTTCTGGTAGGCAGAACTAAAACAGGTTTTATTCCTACAGAGGATCAGGGTTTCGTGGCTATCGCGGTGGCCAGTCCATCAGGAACCTCATTGGCCAATACCAATAAAATGTTAAAACAGGCTGAGGCTGAGTTGAGGGCAATGCCATCAGCAAGGTTTGTGATGTCGTTGGCAGGTTATAACTTCTTAACCGCATCCAACAGTCCTTCAGCTGGTCAGATTTTCTTATTGTTAAAACCAAATGAAGAAAGGGGCGCGGTAAAAAATATCGATGAAATCCAGAATATCGTAAGGGCGAAAATGGCGGCCATCTCGGCGGGTACCTTCTTCGTATTCAGTTTCCCTACGGTTCCGGGCTTTAGTAACGTGGAAGCGATGAACGTGATGTTACAGGATAAAACGAACGGCCGTCTGGATAAATTTAGTGGTGTAGCAAATAACTTTATCGCGAAGTTAATGGCGAAACCGGCTATCGCTTATGCATTTACTTCATATAAAGCAGATTATCCTCAGTTACAACTGGATGTGAACGACGAAAAAGCTGATCAGTTGGGTGTAAGTAAAAAAGACATCTTACAAACGATGCAGACTTATTTCGGTACCGCTCAGGCATCAGATTTTAACCGCTTTGGTAAATACTACCGTGTAGTGGTTCAGGCTGATATTGCCGACAGAACCGACCCGGCCAGTATCGACCGTGTGTTTGTGAAAAACAAAGCAGGAGAGAGTGTGCCGATCAGTACCCTGGTGAAATTAACCCGTGTGTATGGTTCGGAAACAGCTTCGCGTTATAACCTGTTTAACTCGATCGAGGTAAACGCCATCCCTAAACCAGGCTTTAGTTCTGGTGATGCGATTAAAGCGATTGAAGAAACGGCTAAAGAACAATTGCCAACAGGCTATGCTTACGAATTCTCCGGACAAACACGTGAGGAGATTTCTTCAGGCGGACAGTCTACCGTGATCTTCCTGTTGTGTCTGGTATTTGTTTACTTCTTATTATCGGCACAGTATGAGAGTTATATCCTGCCATTGGCGGTAATCTTATCGATCCCTACTGGTGTATTTGGTGTGTTTGTGGTATTGGGTTTAACTGGTATCGAAAACAACATTTATGTACAGGTAGCGCTGATCATGCTTATCGGTTTGCTGGCTAAAAACGCCATCCTGATTGTGGAGTTTGCCGTACAGCGACGAAAGGCAGGACGCAGTTTGGTTGATGCCGCTATAGAAGCAGCACGATTGAGGATCAGGCCGATCATTATGACTTCACTGGCCTTTGTGTTCGGTTTATTCCCGATGAGTATCGCAACAGGTCCATCGGCGCAGGGTAACCACTCCATCAGTATCGGCGCCGCAGGGGGTATGGTATCTGGCGTTGTGTTAGGTTTATTTATCATTCCGGTACTTTTCGTCATCTTCCAGGCTTTACAGGAAAAACTATCAAAAAAATCATCACATGAGGTTGTTCAACACCATGAAGAACCTATAAATCATACAGTTTATGAAACGGTTTAATATCATTACCATCCTGCTCCTTGCTTTAATCTGGAGCGGATGTTCGGTTTCGAAAGATACAGCGCTGCCTAATGTAGTGCCTGGATTGTTCAGAAATTCATTGCCTAAAGACTCTTCGAGCGTTGGCGGTTTGCCTTTGAAAAGTTTTATCAACGACCTTACTGTTCAGAATTTAATTGATACAGCTTTGGTTAAAAATTACGATATGCAGATCGCGTTGAAAAATATCGATGCGGCTGAGGTATTGTTCAAACAATCGAAACTGGGTTATCTGCCTGAGCTGAAATTGCAGGTGTCGGCGAATTCGAGCCGTCCGTCGGATAACAGTTTAAATGGCTTAAGCCTGAACCAGTTTACAGGTTCTTCGCACATCGAAGATTATAACGCAAATCTGGGTGTGGTTTGGGAAGCTGATATCTGGGGCAAGATCCGTAATCAAAAAGCTGGCGCTTTAGCCAGTTTTTTGCAAACAGAAGAGGCACGTAAAGCGGTTCAGACCCGTTTGGTGAGTAACGTTGCACAAGGTTATTACAATTTGTTGATGCTTGATGCGCAATTGGAAATCGCCAAAAAGAACTTAAAGCTGAACGATAGCACCTTGAGGATTATCAATTTACAGTTCGATGCGGGTCAGGTAACGTCGCTGGCGATACAACAGGCGCAGGCACAACAGTTAAACGCCGCACAGCTGATCCCTCGTTTGGAACAGAGTGTAGTTTTACAGGAGAATGCCTTGAGCGTACTGATCGGTACCTTGCCTAAAGCGATAAACCGTGACAGCCGTTTGGATAACATGAATATCCCGCAGGAGTTAAATGCGGGTTTCCCTTCTGCCATGCTGAGCCGCAGACCTGATATTAAAAGTGCTGAACTGGCTTTAACCATTGCCAACGCAAAGGTTGGGGTAGCGAAAGCGAGTTTATATCCTTCATTGGTGATTACTGCAAGCGGCGGGATCAACTCTTTTAAAGCAAGCAACTGGTTTAATGTTCCGGCATCTTTGTTCGGTTTGGTTGGGGCAGGAATTACACAGCCGATCTTTCAAAGAGGTCAGTTGAAAACTTCTCTGGAGCTGGCTAAGATCGACCGCGAAAAATCAGTGATCCAGTTCCGTCAGTCGGTATTGAACGCTGTTGGCGAAGTGTCGGATGAGTTAACGAAGGTTGAGAAACTGAAAACGCAATATAGTATTGCTGAAAAAAGGGCACAAACTTTACAACAGGCGTCGAAAAACGCGAGTTTGTTGTTCAAAAGCGGTATGGCTAACTATTTAGAGGTAATTACCGCGCAAGGCAATTTATTGCAAAGCGAACTGGAATTAACCACCATTAAAACGGAACAGTTAAATGCGGTTGTTGGGTTGTACCGTTCGTTAGGGGGAGGATGGCAGTAAGATAATGGTGGTTTAATTTAGTTAACCACCAAGTCACAAAGACACCAGGGATGTTTTGCAATTGCAGGATGTTTCTGGTGTTTTTTTTATAATGCGCATCGCAATATGGTCGTCATCCGATAGCTATCGCTATGTTTTAGGACTATGGGTGGGCACTCCCCTCCTTCAGGAGAGCCTGTGCCGATTTTTTCGGCAGGTTGGGGGAGGTTTTTTCCCTTCGCGCAGTCTTGCCCCAGTTCGCCGCCACTGGAGGGCTCTTTCTTTTCTCTTGATAGAAAAGAAACAAAAGATCAAGGCTTGCAGCTTTTCTTGTAAAAACCTACGGAAATCTTTATCACGGCAGCATCGAGGCTCTTGGCCCCTTGCTTAAATCCCCAACGCTCCCGCTTTGATCCTGCCTTGGGCTGTGGGGTAGTGAGGGGGAGTGCATAGATTTCCGTGCTTTTTCCGTCGAAAATCTGCGAGGCCGGATGGCAGGGTGCAGATAGCGAGGTGCGCATGCAGGGAGCAGAGAAAGGCATCCGTAAATTGATTTTGTAAAACTATGAGGGGCTCGTTGTATCGTCATCTCGACCGTAGTGGAGAGATCTTTGTACTTTTTCCTCCATAAATTCGTCATCCGATAGCTATCAGATCTCGCGCATGCGGGAACCCTAATGCACTCGCTATGTTTTAAGACTATGGGTGGGCGCTCCCCTCCTTCAGGAGGGGTTGGGGGAGGTTTTTCCCTTCGCGCAGTCTTGCCTCGGCTCGCCGCCGCCGAAGGGGCTCTTTCTTTATCCTTGATGATAAAGAAACAAACAATCAAGGCTTGGATCTGATGTCGGATAAATTCGTCAAAGCTTTTTTGGTCGCCAGCACAAGCCCCGATGAAAAATCGGGGAGGGTGTGCTGCCTCGGGGTAGTGGTAGGTTGAAAGGAGGTGCTAAAGCTTTAACGTTTTCTCCTTCCATCATATCCGATGCCGGATGGCAGGGTGCAGATAGCGGGGTGCAAATTGCAGGGAGCAGAGAAAGGCATCCGTAAATTGATTCTATAAAACTATGGGTGGGCGCTCCCCTCCTTCAGGAGGGGTTGGGGGAGGTTTTTCCCTTCGCGCAGTCTTGCCTCGGCTCGCCGCCGCCGAAGGGGCTCTTTCCTGCGAGGAGGCTTTTTCAGCTGACGAAGCCTGCCTGCTGCAGGCAGGCAATCTTTCTGGCCAAAATTGCTGGCAGGAAAAATTGTTTTCCAGAACTTTGGGATTCCTCCTCGTAACGACAACATCTCTACTGGACTCTGTCAATGGTAGCCTAATCGCAGGATTCCCCTTCCAACTCCATCCTCTTCGCCTTATTTCCTTTTCGATAAACCGAATGAATATCTGAATCCGGCAACGAAACTGGTATTATTAGCGCCTGCACCTTTGGCATAAATTTCGATATTGTCACCTTTTTTCAAAGGGATTTGATAACCTAGTCCGTAGGCCTGGTAAAACCCATTTGTAGCGTAGCTACCCTGGTTATAACTGCTTCCTGAGCTGGTGTATGGAAAATTAACGGTTTCATTTTGCTCCTGATAACCCAATTCGGCGGATAGGTAAAAACGGCCGATGTAATATTTTGTACCTCCATATAAAGCACTTTGCCAAACCTGTATATTCCTGGCGTTCGTTATACTACCATTGGTATTGATATAACCCAATTCGGGGTTATTCTTTTGGATGTACCCGATATTTAATCCCCCGGTGAAACCCCAATGTTTGTTTAAGCGAAACTCGTAACCTGCTTCTGCTCCAAATACGGGTGCCTTATATTTTGAATTATATCCTGCAAAGGGCGAAATGTAAACGCTGTGTTTGATTATACCTGTAGTATCCTGCGCCCGACTTGTTTTAATGCCTAAAAATCCGATTAGTAGCATTAGTGTTAATGTTTTAGTTTTCATGAACTAAAAATGCAGTAGATAAGTTTACGTTCAATTTTAATTAACGATCTTTAACCTGGTTTACAAAATTTAACTTAAAAGTTGTTAAAGGCTGTTAATTTGTGTAGTGGTTTTTAACATACGGTGTATTTGTATAGCTCGGGTTTGTGTTTGTGATCCGATAGCTATGGGATCACACTCATGCGGAAACCGCGAAGTGCTCAGCGAAGCTAATCCCAATGCGCTCGCTATGTTTTAATACTATGGGTGGGCGCTCCCCTCCTTCAGGAGGGGTTGGGGGAGGTTTTTCCCTTCGCGCAGTCTTGCCTCGGCTCGCCGCCGCCGAAGGGGCTCTTACTTTTGGCTTGGCCCAAAAGTAACAAAAGCCCAAGGCTTGCAGCTTTTCTTGTAAAAACCTACGGAAATCTCAATTGCGGCAGCATCGAGGCTCTTGGCCCCTTGCTTAAATCCCCACGCTCCCGCTTTGATCCTGCCTTGGGCTGTGAAGTAATGAGGGGGAGTGCACAGATTTCCGTGCTTTTTCCGGCGAAAATCTGCGAGGCCGGATGGCAGGGTGCAGATAACGAGGTGCGCATGCAGGGAGCAGAGAAAGGCATTCGTAATGGATTCTATAATACTATGAGGGGCTCGTTGTATCGTCATCTCAATCCCGAATGCTCGGGAAGAGATCTTTGTACTTTTTCCTTCATAAATTCGTCATCTGATAGCTATCGGATCTCGTGCATGCGGAAACCTAATGCACTCGATATGTTTTAATACAATGGGTGGGCGCTCCCCTCCTTCAGGAGGGGTTGGGGGAGGTTTTTTCCCTTCACACAGTCTTGCCTCGGCTCGCCGCCGCCGAAGGGCTCTTTCTTTTCTCTTGATAGAAAAGAAACAAAAGATCAAGGCTTGCAACTTTTCTTGTAAAAACCTACGGAAATCTTTATCACGGCAGCATCGAGGCTCTTGGCCCCTGCTTAAATCCCCAACGCTCCCGCTTTGATCCTGCCTTGGGCTGTGGGGTAGTGAGGGGGAGTGCGTAGATTTCCGTGCTTTTTCCGGCGAAAATCTGCGAGGCCGGATGGCAGGGTGCAGATAGCGAGGAGCAGATGCAGGGCGAAGAGACAGGCTCCGTAATTGATTTTATGAAACTATGGGTGGGCGCTCCCCTCCTTCAGGAGGGGCTGGGGGAGGTTTATACCCGCAGTAGGAAATTCTGAAGTCGCAGTAAGGAGTTTTATAGTCGCAGTAAGGAGTTTTGAAGTCGCAGTAAAGAGTTTTGAAGTCGCAGTAAAGAGTTTTAAAGTCGCAGTAGGAAATTCTGAAGTCGCAGTAAAGAGTTTTAAAGTCGCAGTAAGGGGTTTTAAAGTCGCAGTAAGGAGTTTTGAACTTGCAGTAAGGAGTTTTAAAGTCGCAGTAAAGAGTTTTAAAGTCGCAGTAAGAAGTTTTGAAGTCGCAGTAAGGGGTTTTGAACTCGCAGTAAGGAGTTTTAAAGTCGCAGTAAGGAGTTTTGAAGTCGCAGTTGATAATTTGCAGTTTCCGGTAGGGCGTTTTAGGTTAGCGTTAGCTATAAAAGAAAAACAGCAACTGATTTTGAGGTCTGTTGCTGTTTAAGTTGTGGTTAGGGTTGGGATGATTTTTTTCATGGGACGATTTTTATGCTTTTATTTTTTTTAGTGTGATACCCGAAATCTGTTTAAACTGGGGGCTGGTGGATCCGAACACCGATTTGACATAGTTCTTGGTGTCTAAAGCCAGGGCTACTAAGCCGGTTTCGGCATCGTACAGGATTTTGTCGCGGTTGAGGCGAAGGGTGCTTAGCAAGGCGTTATTGTTTATTACCTCGCGGTTTTTCGCCAATAAATCGTTGTATAAAGTGGTTAGGGTGGCCAGCTGTAAATCTACTTCGTTTGGCGCATACTGTGGAATGGTGGCCAATACCTTCAGCTGCTTGTCGAGGCTGTCGAGCAGGTTATCGAAGCCGAGCTGTGCCGATGTTTTCTCGTTTACGGTGGCTCCTTTGGCAATCAGCGCTTTCTTTTCTTCTTCGGTCAGTTTGGGCGATGCCCTTTGTCCCTGTATTTTCCGGTTGTTGGTGACCGCATTATCCACCACCTGTTTGGGCACATTGCTGGCCTTTACGGCATTCAGGATCCGGGTGCTCAATGGCTTGAGGGGCACAAAGGCCTGGTCGCGGGCGGCGATGGCGTTGGCGTTTTTGGCGATGAGATCGTTCACCTGCTCGTTAACGGTCCTGGCCGCGGCGGCTTTCTCGGTTAAACTGCTTAACTGGATGCTGGCGTTACTGGGGTTGTACACCGCGCCGTAGCCGGTTACATAAGTGATCAGCTTTTCGCCGTTGACCACGTTTCTGCCGTGGCCGGTGTCAATTGATTTAGACATAGAATTCGGTTTAAAAAGTAATATAATATTTTGATTAGCATGAATTTAATATTATTTTTAATACAAGGCAAGAACGTGAAGGATTTTTTTGAGCATATTGTCGTCTGCTTCACTGACCGAAGACCAAAGCGGAATACACTAATACCAGGGCAATCAGATGCAACACCAGGCTGCTCAGCTTCCAATAAGGCAAGCTGGAGCGCCTGAATATTTAAAATCATAGGCGGACATCAGGAACCGAAAGGGGTTGTGCAAGCAGATTACCGCAATAAAGAAACGATCAAAAGGGTTACAAAAACAGAACAGGAGAAGCAATCATGGATATATCAGCAAATGGAATTGCCTTCATCAAAAATGAAGAGCTGTTTAGGAGTAAACCGTATTTAGACCCTGTGGGGATGCCTACCATTGGTTACGGTTCTACGGTTTACGAAAACGGGAAGGCCGTTACTTTAAAAGACCGTGCCATAACGGAGAAGCGGGCTACAGCACTGCTTGTGCAAAAACTTTCAAGCAGATATGTTCCCGCCGTAAATAAAGGGCTCAAAGTGGCTGTCAATCAAAACCAGTTTGATGCGCTGGCCTCATTCATTTACAATGTAGGGCCAGGTGGTACCGATGCTACCTTATTCAAAAAAATTAATGCGGGCATTACCGATAAAGCCACCATCGAATATTGGTTTGGGGTATGGAACAAAGGTACCCTGAAAGGTAAAAAAGTAGTGCTGCCGGGTTTAGTCGCCAGACGAAAAAGAGAAGCTGATTTGTTTTTAAAGTAATGTGGACAAATTTCAATTATTCCTATTGGTGATTTTTTGAGATTTAGTATTGCTGTTCAGGATTAAAGCTATTGCGTATACGGGAAACCGTATGGAATGATTGGTAGAATTGGGGAGGTTTGGATGTATTAATATTTAAAACCAAATCTTATGGCCAGTTACAGATTAAATTTGAACCAGCAAGCCAATGGCGATTATGAGGTTCATGCATTGGGATGTCCGTATTTCCCCACACAAAATTACGATGACCTTGGAACTTTTAGCGCTTGTGAGCCAGCAGTTGTTGAGGCGAAAAGAAAGCATGTTTACAAACAAATCAATGGTTGTATCCATTGTTCGAAACCATGTCATACCACTTAATTGGGGTTTAATTTTGACAGCACAGTAACTGAGAAGTTGCTGTGCTTTTAACACCACATTGTTCATAACCTCATAAATAGCAAAGATTTTAATTGTTATTTTAAAGGAGCAGCCTGCTGTACAATCAATTACAGATAATGCGTAAATAAAAATATTTTAATTGTAGTTTAGCTTCTGATTTATTATTGAAAATTGGAGAAAATCCGAATTATGTCAGAAGACCAAAAAAAAATATTAGAGAGTCAGTTATGGGGGATTGCGAACCTATTAAGAGGAAAAATTAGTGCAGATGATTATCGCGATTACATATTAGGTTTTATCTTTTACAAATACCTCTCAGAAAAACAATACTTGTATGCTAATGAATTATTAGAAGGAGAGGAAGTAACTGATTTTAAAAAGGTATCAGATGAAGAAACTTTAATCGCCATAAAAGAAGAATCTTTATTAAAATTAGGTTATTATCTACAACCATCTGAATTGTTTTCTGTTCTCGCCGCTAAAGGTAATGCAGATACAGAGGATGAAAGCAATTACATTTTAGAAGATTTAAAAGCGGTGCTCAACCATATTGAACAGAGTACCATGGGCACAGAATCTGAAGAAGATTTTAATGCCTTGTTTGAGGATATAGATTTAAACTCTACTAAAATAGGTAGAACTGTTGCAGCTAGAAATGAAATTATTGTTAAGATACTCGTTAATCTAGATAAAATTGATTTCAGATTAAAAGATATTGATTCTGATGTATTGGGAGATGCTTATGAATACCTAATTGCAAAATTTGCTGCTGGTGCAGGCAAGTCGGCCGGAGAATTCTATACGCCACAACAGGTGTCTAAAATATTGTCAAAAATAGTTACTTCGGGTAAAACAAAAATCAAATCAGCTTATGACCCTACATGTGGCTCTGGTTCTTTGCTATTGCGGGTAGCTAAGGAGGCAGATGTAAGTGAATTTTACGGGCAGGAACAGAACCGTACAACTTATAACCTGGCAAGAATGAATATGATTTTACATGATGTACATTTCAGGGAGTTTGATATCCAACACGAAGATACTCTAGAAACACCAAGACATTTAGATAAGCGTTTTGAAGCTATAGTTGCAAATCCACCATTTTCTGCGCATTGGAAGGGTGAAGGAAACCCATTATATAATTCAGACGAACGTTTCAGCGAATATGGCAGACTTGCTCCAAAAACTAAAGCTGATTATGCTTTCTTAAAACATATGTTTTATCAACTGGCAGACAATGGTACAATGGCTAGTGTTTTTCCTCATGGAGTATTGTTTAGGGGAGCAGCTGAAGGAGAAATACGTAAATATTTAATCAAGGAACGTAATGCTATAGATGCAGTCATCGGTTTGCCAGCAAATATTTTCTATGGGACATCAATTCCAACATGTATTTTGGTATTAAAGAAATGCCGCAAAATAGATGACAATGTGGTATTTATTGATGCAAGTGGCGAAGGGAATTTTATAAAAGAGGGTAATCAGAATATTTTGCGTGATGAAGATGTTACACGTATTGTGGATACGTATATTAATCGTAAGAGCATTGCCAAATATAGTCAAGTGGTGAATTTAAGCGATATTAATGATAATGATTTTAACCTCAATATTCCTCGTTATGTCAATACGTCTGAAATAGAAGAACAGATTAGATTGGATATAATTTCTAAAAGTTTAAAAAAAATAGAAACGGAATTACTTGAAGTGAATGCCAATATAGGTGAATTTTGTAAAGAGTTAAATATCGAAACCCCATTTTAAATGGTTGACAATAAATTAATACCCGAATTAAGATTTCCAGAATTCAAGGGACCGTGGTATACTTGTTTATTAGAAGATATTGCTGTACGGGGTTCTGGTCACACTCCAAATAAAAGTCACGATAATTATTATCAGGGAGATATTAAATGGGTTTCTTTAGCCGACAGTAAGCGTTTAGATAATGGGTTTATATATAACACACAATATTCTATTAGCGAGGAAGGGATTAAAAATTCATCAGCCGTTGTACATGCTAAAGGAACAGTAATTCTTTCGAGAGACGCTGGCATTGGTAAAAGTGCTGTTATGGCAGAAGACATGGCTGTTAGCCAACATTTCATAACCTGGACCTCTGATGATTTGAAATCAAATAATTGGTTCTTATATTACGTGCTACAAATTTTAAAACCAGAGTTCGAAAGGATAGCAATCGGTTCGACAATAAAAACGATTGGTCTGCCTTATTTTAAAAAACTTAAAATTAATATACCGAATATAACTGAACAACAAAAGATAGCAAATTTTCTAATTGCCGTTGACAAGCGCATAAACATTCTTCAAAAAAAGAAATCGCTCTTAGAAAAATATAAAAAAGGCCTGATGCAAAAGTTGTTTAGTCAAGAAATTAGATTTAAGGATGAAAACGGCAATGATTTTCCAAATTGGGAAGAGAGCGAATTAGGTGAGGTTTGTCAAAAGCAGTCATCCAATATATCTGCCAACAGCTTAGAAACTAATACTGGTAAATTTAAAATTTACGGAGCCACTGGTTATCTTAAAAGTGTAGATTTTTATAGAGAAAAAGACCCATATATATCTATTGTAAAAGATGGCGCTGGAGTCGGGAGAATTTTATTATGTGAAGCTAAATCATCTGTCTTAGGTACTTTAGATATTATTAAACCTTTACAGAATAATAATTTGCATTTTTTATATTTCCTTATATCAAACGTTAATTTTAACAGATATGTTACTGGAAGTACCATACCGCATATTTATTTTAAAGATTATTCAAGAGAAAAAGTCTTAATTCCTAATCCAAAGGAACAAGAAAATATAGCTTCATTTTTATCTTCCATAGATGAATTAATGGAGAAAGTTAGTTTTTTAACAGATAGAACAAAAGAATTTAAAAAAGGATTGTTACAGAAGATGTTTGTCTAAATGAAAAGAACAAGATCAATCATAATGAGTAATCTAGATAGACATAGTAATTTTGGAGAATATTTCAAAATTATTGATCTTATAGAAGAACATGAAAATATTAATCCAGATATCTGTATAGAAAGTTGCAAAGCTCTTATAGAAGGTATTTCTAAAACAATAATAATAAACTTAGATAATAAAAGAAATATTAGAAACATTGATGATGACGATCTGCCAAAGGTTTTCAAAAATGCAATTAAAGTCCTTTCAGAAGAATGTAATGATATTGAAGGCGATTTTGTAACTAGGTTCTCGGGAATAATACAGGTTTTAGGTGAAATAAGAAATAGACGAGGAGATATTTCACATGGGCGTATGGCGCCAAAGTTTGTCTATAGTTCTGCAAAATTAGCTACAACAGTAATGAGCATGACTGAGAGTATGTTGGAGTATATTTTAGAACATTACTTTACTATAGACTTAACTTCCAAAGAAAGATTAATTTATGATTCTTCGGAAACTCTATCTTACAATTCATATCTAGATGAAAGCATAGATTTTCCTATTAGAAAAGCTAGATATAGCAAAGTCCTATACGAGAATGATTATGATGAATATGAGTTAAGATATCACGATGAATACTTGAAAATTAAAGAGAATGAAACTGAAAATCTTATAGAGGATATAGATATTAGTAAATTCGAATTAAAATCAGATGATGAAAATAAATCAAAAAAAACTAATGGTTACTCTGAAGAAGTTGATATTTCAGATTTAACAAATACATTTAAGGAACATAATTTTTGGACTGAAAGAAGAAAAAATGGACTGGCAGCTATAGCTTTAACTAATTCTTTCACAGTAGAAGGGCTTGGTAAATTGATTAGTGATTATTTATCGGATGATAGACCGCCATTAAGAGATGATATAAGAAAGCTTTACAGAGGTAAAATGAATCTTCGAGAAATGAGAACTGCTCTACCTGAGTTAGAAAAAAAGATTGTAGAATGGGCTGAGGAAATAAAAGCAATTTGAGAATAGTATGACCATTCAACCCGAACAAATATTAGAAGATAATTTGGTTTCCCAACTACAAGAATTGGGTTATGAGAAAGCTACTATTTATGATGAAAAGGGACTATTATTAAATCTCAAGATCCAATTACAAAAGCATAATAAATGCATTCTAAGCGAAAAAGATTTTAAGCAAATTCTTAACTATATTAACAAAGGGAATATTTTTGAAAGAGCTAAAATATTAAGAGATCGTGTACCATATACAAATGATATGGGTGAATCTAAGACTGTAGAACTTATTAATCAATTGCACTGGTGCCAAAATGAGTTTCAAGTTACGCAGCAAATTAGTATGGTAGGTAGCTACAAAAATCGCTACGATGTTACTTTACTCATTAATGGGTTACCTTTAGTGCAAATAGAACTAAAACGCCGTGGGTTAGAATTGAAAGAAGCTTTTAATCAAACCAATCGCTATGAACGTCATTCTTATGGGGCAGGGCAAGGCTTATTTCAGTTTATCCAAATCTTTATTATTAGTAATGGAGTAAATACTAAATACTATTCAAATAGTCCAATCAAAGCTCGCTCTTTCAAACAAACTTTTTATTGGGCAACAGAAAAAAACAGATTGGTTACTCAACTAGCAGCATTTTCTGAAGTGTTTTTGGAACCTTGCCATATTGCGAAGATGATTACCAAGTATGTGGTACTCAACGAGACACAAAAGATATTAATGGTACTGCGTCCTTATCAGTTTTATGCCGTAGAAAACATTGTAGAAAGAGTAAAAACGACTTCTAAATATGGTTATATCTGGCACACCACGGGTTCAGGTAAAACCTTAACTTCTTTTAAAGCTGCACAAATCCTCACCAATTTAAAAGAGGTTTATAAAGTTGTTTTTGTAGTTGATCGTAAAGACTTGGATTACCAAACTAGTCAAGAATTTAATAGCTTTAAAAAGGGTAGTATAGATGGTACCAGTAATACGGATACCTTAGTAGAGCAATTAGCCGGTGACAATAAACTTATTGTCACCACAATTCAGAAATTGAATTCTGCGATTAACAAAGTGAGATATCTGAGTAGAATGGAGGACTTAAAAGAAAAGCGTATTGTTTTTATTTTTGACGAATGCCATCGTAGTCAGTTTGGAAGAACTCATGAAAGCATTAAAGTTTTCTTTAAAAATTGTCAATTATTTGGTTTTACTGGTACACCTATTTTTGAAGAAAATGCTGGGAAAAACGAATATGGAAAGCGGACTACCAAGATGCTTTTTGGTGACTGTTTGCATAAATATGTGATTACCGATGCTATTAGGGACGAGAATGTATTAAAGTTCTCAGTTGAGTATATCCGCACCTTTAAAAAGAAAGACCATATCCTTGATATCGAGGTTGAAGCGATAGATGAAACAGAGGTAATGGATGCATCACAACGTTTGGCTAACATTACTGATTATATTATTACCAATCATAGTCGTAAAACCCATAATAAAGAATTTACGGGTTTATTCTGTGTTTCGAGCGTAGATGCTCTGATCGCTTATTACAAGCTTTTTATTAAAAAGAAAGAAGAAGGGCATCATCAATTAAAAATAGCAACCATTTTTTCTTATCAGGTAAACGAGGATGATAAGGATGCCATGGGTTCTGTTTCTGACGAAGAATTTACCATTGCTGCTGAACCAAAAGTAGAATATGTTTCAAAACATAGCAGGGATGATCTAGAAGATTTCATAGAGCATTATAACGAACAGTTTGGAACTAACTATACCAGTAAAGACAGTAAACAATTTTATAATTATTATAACGATATTGCTAAAAGGGTAAAGCATAAGCAGATTGATGTGTTACTAGTAGTAAATATGTTTTTAACAGGTTTCGACAGTAAATATCTTAATACGTTATACGTAGATAAAAACCTCAAGCACCATGGCTTGATACAAGCTTTTTCACGTACTAATCGTATTTTGAATGAAGTAAAATCTCAGGGCAACATTGTTTGTTTTAGAAACCTAAAGGGAGCAACTGATGAAGCTATAACGCTTTTCTCCAATATCAATGCGAAGGATGAAATTATTATGCAGCCCTTTGAGGATTATGTCTCAAAATTTAATGCAGCATATATTGATTTATTAAAAATTGCGCCTACAGTTGATAGTGTAAACAATTTGAGGAGTGAAGAAGAAGAAATAGAATTTATAAAGGCATTTAGGGAATTAATGCGTTTGAAAAATGTATTAACTACATTTACCGAATTTAGTTTTGATCAACTCTCTATGAGTGCTCAGCAATTTGAAGATTATAAAAGCAAGTATCTTGATTTATATGAGAAATCAAAAGGTCAGAATCAGAAAGAAAGAGTTTCAATATTGGATGATATAGATTTTGAATTGGAGCTAATCCATCGAGATGAAATTAATGTTACGTATATCTTGAAACTGTTAGCAAAATTAAAAGATGCCCGCCCAGAAGATCAGGAAAAACAACGGAAAGCATTAATTGAAATTATGACAGGGGATGCACAGTTGCGTAGCAAACGTGAATTGATAGAAAAGTTTATACTGGAAAATCTTCCCGACATAAATGATTCTGATGAGGTTCCGGAAGCTTTTGAAGTGTATTGGGATGAAGAGAGAAAGAGTGCACTGAAAAAAATGAGTGAAGAAGAAAATCTGGATCAAGGGAAATTGCAAGAAGTAATTGGGCAATACCTATTTACGGAAAAAATACCTTTAAGAGACGAAGTAATAGGTATGGTTAAAGTTCGTCCATCACTAAAAGAGAGAGGGAGTATTGCCGAAAGAATAACTGGAAGAATCTTGTCATTTGTAGATACCTTTATTAGTGGAATTGCTAGTTAACAATAATTAAAATATGAAAGCATTTATATCATACAGTCACAGAGATCTACAGTATTTAGAACGGTTGAAAGTGCATCTTGCACAAGCTAAGAGAGACAATTTGATCTCTGAGTGGACAGACCAAGAGATAAATGCTGGGAGCAATTTAGATGCTAACATAGAAGAGGCTTTAATATCTTCACAATTATTTATTTCGTTAGTAAGCCCTGATTATATCGCTTCAAATTATTGTTTTGAAAAAGAATTTCAATCTGCATTGGAGCTGCAAGAAGAAGGTAAGATTACTATTGTACCCATTATTGTTGAACCTTGTGATTGGCAAAAAACACCCTTTGGTAGATTGAAAGCAATTCCTAAAGACGGTAAGCCAATAAGTGGATATACCAATCAGAATGTTGGTTTTTTAAATGTTGTTGACGAATTACGTCGTTTGTTAGCAGAAAAACCACAAGTCTTAATTAAAGACAATACTTTAAGTAATTTGAGTAGTTCAATTGCTAAAAGAAACTACAAGGTAAAGAAAACTTTTAGCGAGGTTGATAAGGTGAACTTCACCGAGGAAAGTTTCATGAAAATTATTTCCTATTTCAAATCTTCAATTGAAGAAGTTAATGATGTGGAAAATATACAAGCCAAATTTTTAAAGCAAAACGATAGTTCTTTTACATGTTTAATCTCTAACCGTGCTAATCTCAAGAATTCTTATTTAACAGTTTCACTAATCAATGGGAGACAAATGCAATTTGGCGATCTTCAATATTCTTTTTCAGATGTATTAAATGAATCAAGCATTCATTTGGAGAAGCTATTTAACGTTGAATCCGACGAATACAGTCAGTTTTGGGCAAAACGTGAGGGATATGGATTTCGTCAGCATAACGAAGGACGACAATTGACACCGATTGATGTTTCTGAAATAATTTGGAATGATTTTATTGATCAAGTTGGGATTTCTTAAATCATGGTTGCCAAAAATGCTTTAAATTATTATCAAATTATTAATATTATTAGCCCCTCATTTTAAAACTAGATTAATGCGAAGCTATGATACTTTTTAGTAATAGTAAGATGGGTCTTTCGACACTTAAAGAAATTCCATTTAAGTTAGAAAAGAATCTGCAAAAGATTTTTGAAACTAACTTGTTTCAACTTACACAGTTAGTTTTAGTTAAGTCTGAATTTTCTATCAAAAATTACCGTATTGATAGTTTAGCCTTTGATGAAGAAGCAAAAGCTTTTGTTATTATTGAATATAAAAGAAGCAATAGTAACAGTGTAGTAGATCAGGGAATTGCTTACCTCAATTTAATGTTAGATTATAAGGCAGAGTTTATTGTAGAGTACAATGAACAGTTTAATAAGGCTTTATTGAGAAGCGAAATAGATTGGTCGCAGACTAAAGTAATTTTTGTATCGCCCGGGTTTAATGAGAATCAGAAACAGGCTACTAATTTTAAGGATTTAGCTATTGAACTTTGGGAAGTGAAACAATTTGAAGGTGAAATTATTACTGTTAACCCGATTAAGAAAAGCAAATCGGCTCCAAGTATTAAGCAGCTTCAGGGTGCTGAAGATATTGAACTGAAAAAAGTAGTTAACGAAATTAAAGTTTATACGGAAGAGGATCATTTGCAGGGGAAATCTGACTATTTAATTGAGCTTTATGAAACTTACCGTGATGCGATACTCAATATATCAAGTCAAATTGAGATGGATGTGAAAAAATCATACATTGCTTTTAAGGTAAAAAGAAATATTATTGATGTCGAACTCCTTGCTGGTTCTTTAAAGATCTGGATCAATCTGAAAAAGGGGATATTAAATGATTCGGAAAATTTGATGAGAGATGTTTCCGTATTAAAAGGCCATAACGGCAATGGAGATTACGAATTGACTATTAAGGATACTGAAAAAATTGAATATATTATGAGCCTTGTTAAACAATCGTATAAATATGCAATAAGCTAATCACATTTATTATACATTAACGTCTCCACATGAATAGATTAATATTAGTTGGCAACGGTTTCGACCTAGCGCATGGCTTGAAAACCAGCTATAAAAATTTTATTATCTGGTATTTGGCACAATGTTTAGGTCAGGTTAGTTACCTTCCTAAGACATATCAAGATGAATTATTGAAAATTGAATTTCATGACTTTAATGATTTTATTAGGGTTATAAATGCACATAAACCAGATAATTTTAATCGGAAGATTACTAAAGAAGATTTGACCTACTTTATTGTTAATTGTTTTGAAAAGCAAACAATAAAAGAAGTTATGAATATTGGAAAGGATGACATTTATGAATTAATCACTTCTAGTAGCTTCGACACTGATGATTCAGATCATTACCGACCAGAGCCATTTAAATTTAAAGTTTTATCTAATTTTCTAAAAAGTTTAATTATCAATTGCCAGGACTACAATTGGGTAGATATTGAAAATGAGTATTTCGATCAACTTAAAACCTATAAATCAAAAGACGGCTCATTTGATACAGAAAAGGTTGGTCAGCTAAATATTGAGTTTGCTTTTCTCAAACAAAAATTAGAAGAGTATTTAACGCTACAGCAAGAACAAGCAGATATTGAAGTAATTCCAGAACTTTTGGAGGCGATTAAATCCGATTTTGAAATTTCGGATTTTGATTCTACAATGCCTTACGAAGATGTAAGGAATAAATTAGGGTTTGATAGGACAATAACACCTCAAATTCAACATAATTTATATTTCTTAAATTTTAATTATACAAATACTTTGTCAAAGTATGAGGAGGAGTTAAAAAAAGACAGAGGGAAGTTTGATAAGATCAACATCAATTATATTCATGGCGAATTAAATCAATTAGCTAATCCAATTATCTTTGGTTTTGGGGATGAATATGATAAGCAATATACTGAATTTGAAGAGCATCGAAATAATCAGCTTTTTGAGCATATTAAATCTTATCAATATTTACGAACACCTCACTATCGTAATTTATTGAGATTTTTAAACACTGATGATTATCAGGTATTTGTGATGGGCCATTCTTGTGGTTTATCAGATCGTACCATGTTTAAAGAAATTTTCGAACATGAAAACTGTAAGTCAATCAGGTTATTTCATTACAATGGTGATTTTCATGATAAAGCCATCAATATTAGTAAACATTTTAGTAATAAAGGACACATGCGTAAGCTCATAGTAGATTATCAAGCGTCAGATGCTTTTCCCCAGTCGTAGTGAATCAATAGCTTACTTTTATCTCAACAAAAAGCCCAATCATCTCCGTTCGGGCTTTTAATTTATAGCTATTTGTTTATTTATTCTTTAAGATTTCCACTTTCTCTCTTTCACTAGCCAGTACCTTTTATAAAATACTACAATTTTTTCAACCGTATTAAAAGTAGGCTGATCTTTTAGAGCGCTGGCAATTAATGTCGAATTGTCGCTACTGGTGTTATGGAATGTATTTGAAATGATATTAACTATTCGCTTAATCCCGCCTCCCCGATTTCAAAAATACAAAACCCACCACCCCCTACAAAATCGAAGCGGTTAAAATCGCGAACCTGGCTTCCGACACATGGAGCGCATCGCTAAAAGAAAGCAGGGCAATAAAGATCGGCATGGTAAAAACCGATTCCGGCGAGCATTTCTTGTTAATTGAAACATTGTGATCAAAAGTTATACTTTGCACTCAAATATACGTTCCTTTTAATCAAAGGGATGGTACTGAAATTCAATAACTGATCGCTATTGTAGTAGTAATAATAATTGCGCTGGTTGGTTAAATTGTCTGCTCTTAGGCTTAGGAAGAGTGGTTTGTGCTTAAAATTATAATTCACTTCAAAATCAAGGAGCATGAAATTGGCCTGAACCGGCTTTCCTATATTTTGGGATAATAATTTGGCATTCGAACTGATATTTACACTGGGACTGATCACGTAACGACCATTGACATCCAGCCGGAAGGTGGATACGGTATTGTTACTGGCGGCAACAGGAAGTTTTGAGCTTTGGGTGAGCAGGCCCGGATTGATTTTGAGGTATATCTTCTTTTCCCAATTCTTTTTGAATGTGATCCCTATTAAAGAATAACTAAACTTAGACTTCACGATATTGTTGTTGTATAACATCAATCTATCACTCAGGTTATAAGTTGCAGAAAAATCGAGTACTGCATTGGCCCATAATGCAGGGTAGGAAATACCGCTTACAAAATTGATATTTTGTGTGGCTGTAGAGGTAGCAGAGATATCGTTGTACTGCAAAAACCGATCGTAAGTGCTATTATTGATCTGGCTCCTTAGGTTTCGGTTATAAACGATAAGGAATGATAGCCTGGTTAAGTCGTTAAAAGGGGTAAGGGCAAAGGAATACAGCGTACTAAAATTGAGCGGCTGCAATTGCGGGTTGCTGTATTTTTCGTAATTGGTTAATGCTGTTGGATAGAAAAACTGATTTAAACGATTGATCTCCACAGCATTCTTATTTAATGAAAACCTGAATTCTCCATTAACCTTCTTGCTTAATTCATGCCTATTGGATAAGGTGATATGACCAACCTCATTCATCCAATCGGATTTTTCGTTTTGCTGTGTTGCCTTAATTTGATCAATACCAAATGAAGCTGCAAAAGAGAAAGGGCTTTTGAGGATCAAGTGAAAGGATCTGGAAAGATTTGCGGTAATGTTATACACGGAATAGTCGCCATATTGACTTTTAGGATCATCATTGTTGAAAGATGCATCCTGAAAATAACTTAAGTTGTTCAAATTTGCTGAGGTGTAACTTGCAAAAAGTCCGTAATTTAAAATCCCCCCTTTTTTTGCCCTTGAGAGGCTAGACCAACCCAAAGTGATGTTGGCATACCTGGAGTCGATCTGATTACCCATTGTCCGGAAATCTGGATTGATACCAAAGATCGCCCCGATGTCGTTTGAGTTGGCTGCACCAGATTGCCCAATTTTCTGGCTGTTTAAGTTGAGATAGAAAGCTGTTGCCCTGCGCTCAGAAACCCTGCGGGTATAATTGCCTGTTAAGCTATAACTCGACCAGTTGTTTTGTGTATTGATATCCAGGGGGCTGCTTATTTCCAGACCGTTAAAAACAAACTGTCTGTTTCCGCCCGATTGGTTGAAGTAGGCACTGGCAATCAGGCTAAGCTCTGTGAGGCTATCGATGCTGAAAACAATGCTTTCTTTGGCCGAAAATATTTTTGGATGGTATACATTAAAACTGGAATCGGTCCTGGAAACGTAGGTGTTGTTGGTATATAACTGTGTGTTATTGAAAGTGTTTTGTTCCTGCTTATCTTTTACATAGGAGAACTGAAAGAGTGATTTTGCCCTTTTGTTGATTTTTGTGTTCAATTGGATCCTGTTGTCCCACTGGTTATTCCTGATATAAGACCTGTTTTCGAAATTATTGATAAAGCTTAATGAATTGTTGTTCATCAACAAGTTAGCGGCAACATTTTCGTACGTATTTTTTAATTCTGTTTCGAGCCCCTGGCTTACTCCGTTTCCGATCTTGTTCCAATTGCCAATGAAACCTGCCTTCAGTTTACCATACATCGAAAAGACTACCGGAGAAAAATTATACCGGCCTAAATTATCGATCCCGAGTTCGGTATCGCCAAAGGCAGTTTTCATTTTCGCCTCTTTTTTGATGGATAGATTGAGGAAGGTATTGTTTTCTCCACTCAGGCCATTCAATAATTTCTGCTTACTTTGGTTCTCTATCGCCTGGATGGTATTGAGCACATGTATGGGGAAGCTGTTTAACATCAGCTCAATCTTATCGGCAAACATTTCCTCATTATCGATAGTTACTTTATCTAAGGGTTTGTTTTTGAACAGCATTTTTCCCTTATCGTCCAGTTTGAAATCGGGCAGCTTAAGCAAAATGTCTTTGAGTTTTTTTTCGTCGCCCTCTTTATAAGCATCTACTTTGTAAAAGGTGGTATCGCCCCTTACCCAGGTTTTGGGTGCGGCCACTTCGACCGTTTTCAGCACATTGGTTTTTTCTGTCAGGATGGCTTTTAGGTTAATGATACCGTTTGTTGCCGGTACTTTCTTCTCGTAAAGGGAATAAGCGGTGTGGGATATGGATATGAGCAGCGAATCGTTTAATTTTCGGCTGATCTTTTCGGAAAAGGTATTTGCGTCATTGGTGTTGAAGAAACTATAAATCTGTTTTGTTTGGGGGTCAGAAATTTTTACAGCACAATTGTTAACCTTGATGCCTTCGGTATTGATGATCTCGGCATTTACCGTAACGGAAGTTTCTTGTGCTGAAGTTAAAAGGAACTGGAAAACGAAAACCAATACAAAACACAGCCTCATCAATTGCCGTTTAAAAGCTTTAATTGTTTATTGATCTTATCTTTCTTTTCATCAATCTGAAGACCATAAGGATCTTCAAACCGCTGTTCGAATTCGCGCGGGTGAAATATTTTTTCATCAATAACACCATTCGCTACATATTTCTGCAAAACATATTTGGTTCTTGTCGGGATCATTTCAGCCTCTACCACCAAACCAGGTAATTGACTCATATTGCCTATTCCGACATCCATTGGTATGGAGGGTGCAAACCATACGATCCATTGCGGATAACCACTAACGCTTAAGTTAGCCTTTTGACAAAGCAGACCGCTAATTTCTCTGGTTTCATCCAAGTAGTCTATCTTCCATTTGATCTGGCGGGCGTTATCTTTAATGTTAAAATCAGCTTTAGCCTTTCCTGGCATATCCCGTCTATATATTCTAATATTACTATCAAGATCATGGTATGATAGGTACTGTATGCTATCTGAACATATCTCTAAACTATAGTTGTCATCTTTGATTATTCCACCTGGGTACAATTTTAGAAAATTAGGGGTGTTGAAATAAATATAGCGGTTTTTGTTTCTGTAAAAATGACCAGTAAATTCAACATTAACTGTTTTGGTCTTATTATTGGCAATTTGCATGTCCCACTGCTGTGTGACCAGGTATTTTGCCTCCAATGTTTGTGCCTTTGATTGACCAATAATTAGCAGTAAAGCACATGAGGTTAAAAAGATTTTCATAGAGTATTAAAAAAATAAAATTAAGATTTTAATTGAAAATACATAGAAATGGCTTTAATAATGAGGTGCTTTGTAGGCACTATTTTCATTTACACCGGATCACCAAAGCGATAGTCATTTTCGAACAGAGGAAACATCAGGGGGTAGCATGGAGCATATCGCATGTTGCAGCAGATTGTCTTTTAGTCCTTTCCCTTTAAGAGAGAAGGTGCCGACAGGCGGATAGGGGTTTTTGTGGCTAAATATTCGCTTAATCCTGTTTCACCGATTTCAAAAACACAAAACCCACCACACCGGATAAAATTGAAGCGGTTAGAATTGCGAACTTGGCTTCCGACACATGGAGCGCATCGCTAAAAGAGAGCAGGGCAATAAAGATCGACATGGTGAAACCGATTCCGGCGAGCATGCCCAAACCCAATACATGTTTCCAGCCCGCACCTGTAGGGAGGTTGGCCCATTTCAGTTTCACAGCTAACCAGCTGAAAAAGGTAACACCAATGGTTTTCCCTACAAATAAACCCACGATAATGCCGAGGCCGAGGGGTGAAACGAGTCCGGCGAGCATTTCTTTCTGGAAGGTGATGTTGGTGTTCGCCAGGGCGAATACGGGCATGATGATATAGTTGACCGGAGTGGTTAAAACATGTTCGAGTTTCTCTAAGGGCGATTCTACGTCGGTTTCGTTGGTGGGGATGGTGAAAGCCAATAATACCCCCGCAATGGTGGCATGGATGCCGGAGTGGTGGATGAAATACCAGAGGAATATGCCGGGGATGAGGTAAAATACGAGTTTCTTGACGCCGAAATAGTTCATCAGGGCCAACAGCAGCAAAGTGCCCCCGGCCATGGCGAGGTATTCGAAATGGATCTGGTTGGTGTAAAAGACCGCGATGACCAGGATGGCGCCCAGATCGTCGACAATGGCCAGTGCGGCCAGGAATATTTTTAAACTGGTGGGCACGCTTTTCCCGAGCATGGCGATGATGGCGAGGGCAAAGGCAATGTCGGTAGCCATGGGGATTCCCCAGCCTGATGCGGAGCTTTCGCCTGTGTTAAAGAGACTATAAATTAGGGCAGGTACAAGCATTCCGCCGAGCGCTGCGATAACGGGTAAGGCCGCGCTTTTAAGAGAGGATAATTCGCCTTCTACGAGTTCGCGTTTAATTTCGAGTCCGACGAGGAGGAAGAAGATGGCCATTAGGGCGTCGTTGATCCAGGCGAGGATGCTGTAGTTTACCGGGCCAAAGCCGAGCTGGATATTTAAAAAGTGAATAAAGGGATCTCTGGCAGGGGTATTGGCGATGATGAGGGAAATGGCCACGCAGATGAGGAGGATAAATCCGCCGATCTGTTCTGAACGGAAAAATTGTTTGAAGATGTTGAGGTTGATCAGTTTGGGCATGGGGTAAAAGTAGTGAAAGGAGAGGTTTTTGTTGTTATTTATGGCGAAGTTTTTTGGTGAAGCTCAATGAATTCGTCATTCGATAGGATCTCACACACACGGCAACCTTAATGCTGTCGCTTTGTTTTAGGGCTATGGGTGGGGGGACTCCTTTAGGAGGGGTTGGGGGGAGGTTTTGCCCTATGCTCGGGCTTGCCTCGGCTCGCCGCCGCCGAAGGGGCTCTTTCTTTTTTTCAGTTGGGTTTATGTTTTTATAGGTCTTCAAGCTTGCTTCGCAGGTCTCTTGATAGAAAAGAAACAAACCTGAGCGCAGCAAAAGCATGCCAGCCTTTGAAAACAACAAACACGAAGGCATAACATCAAGGCTTGCACCGTTTTTTATATGATCATGTTGTTTTTATCGGTATAAAAGATTGCTACGCAATTCTTGTAAAAACCTACGGAAATCTTTATCGCGGCAGCATCGAGGCTCTTATGCCCTTGCTTTTATTCCCAGGCTCTCGCTTTGATCCTGCCTTGGGCGGTGGGGTAATGAGGGAGAGTGCACAGATTTCCGTGCTTTTTCCGTCGAAAATCTGCGAGGCCGGATGGCAAGGTGCACACATTAACTTCTCTTTGAGCCTTTTCCCATTCAGGGGAAAGGTGCCGCAGGCGGATAGGGGGTAAACAAAGCGGCAATAATTTTATAAAAACTCTTCTATATTCCCTTTTCCTTCACGGATAATATCAAACTCACCGGTAGTGCAATCGATCACGGTAGAGGCATCGTTATCGCCGTAGCCGCCATCAATAACCAGATCAACCAGGTCTTCGTATTTCTCGTGGATCAGTTCGGGATCGGTAGAATATTCGATTACATCATCATCGTCTTTTATCGAGGTCGATAGGATGGGATTGCCTAGTTCCTTTACAATACAGCGTGCGATGTTGTTGTCGGGAACACGGATACCCACCGTTTTTTTGTTCGAGCTCAGTAACTTGGGTACATTGTTGTTCGCATTAAAAATAAAGGTAAAGGGCCCTGGCAGGGCTTTCTTCAACACCCTGAATGTGGTATTGTCGATGGGTTTAATGTAATCGGATATGTGCTTTAAATCGTGACAGATAAAAGAGAAGTTCGCTTTTTCGGGTTTGATGCCCCTGATGCGGCAGATTTTCTCGATGGCCTTCGGATTGGTGATATCACAGCCCAAACCGTAAATGGTGTCGGTAGGGTAGATGATTAAACCGCCTTTTTTCAGCACTTCAACCACTTGTTCTATAGCGCGTTCGTTCGGGTTCTCTGGATAAATCTTAATAAGCATAGCGTAAAAATAACAAATTAATGGTGTCAGTTGTTTAATAATCCTAATCTTTGTACTAACAAAACATACGCTAATCTAATATTATGAGAAAAGCTTTCGTCGCCATTGCCGCCTTTTTAGTTGCCCTAACCGTTATGCTGGGCTTGTACCATCCCTTTTTGTGGTGGACATTCCTTTTTACAGGTCCATTTGTTATCCTCGGTGTGTACGATTTATACCAACCCAAACACAGTATCGTAAGAAATTATCCGGTTTTTGGCCGGTTAAGGTATTTTATGGAGGAGTTAAGGCCGAAAGTTTACCAATATTTTGTAGAGAGTGATACCAATGGTACGCCTTATAACCGGTTAAACCGCTCGCTGATTTATCAACGCGCTAAAAAAGATAACGATACCATCCCTTTTGGTACGCAGTTAAACGTGTACGACAATGGTTACGAGTGGTTAAGCCATAGTATTGCGGCCATTTCGCACCATGAGCTAAATTTAGATCCGCGTGTTACCGTTGGCGGACCAGATTGTAAGAAACCTTATTCGGCGAGTATCTATAATATATCGGCTATGAGTTTTGGTTCCTTAAGTCAGAATGCAATTTTGGCCTTAAATGGCGGTGCAAAAATGGGCAACTTTGCCCACAATACCGGCGAAGGGGGAATCAGCGATTATCACCGTCAGCCGGGTGGCGATTTAATCTGGCAGATCGGTACAGGTTATTTCGGTTGCCGTAATGCCGATGGAACGTTTAATTATGACGCTTACGCCGAAAGGGCACAAACCGATCAGGTAAAAATGATTGAGATCAAACTTTCGCAAGGCGCAAAACCGGGTCATGGGGGAATGTTGCCGGCCAAAAAAGTAACGCCAGAGGTAGCCAGGATCCGTTTGGTGCCCGAAGGTAAAGATGTATTGTCGCCGCCTGCGCATTCTGCCTTTAATACACCGATCGGTTTAATCGAATTTGTTAAAAAACTCCGCGATTTATCGGGTGGTAAACCGGTTGGTTTTAAACTTTGTATCGGTCGCAAGAGCGAGTTTTATGCCATTTGTAAAGCGATGATCGAAACCGGGATTTATCCTGATTTTATTACCGTTGATGGTGGCGAAGGTGGAACAGGTGCTGCGCCGCAGGAGTTCTCGAATTCGGTAGGTATGCCATTGCGCGAAGGTGTGGCCTTTGTGTATGACGTTTTAAATGGCTTCGATTTAAAGAAACACATTAAAATTATTGCTTCGGGCAAAGTGGCCACAGGTTTCGATCTGGTTAAAAATATCGCATTGGGTGCCGATATGTGTAATGCCGCCCGCGGAATGATGTTTGCCTTGGGCTGTATCCAGGCTTTGGAGTGTAACAGCAATACCTGCCCTACGGGTGTAGCCACGCAAGACCAGAGTTTAATGAAAGGCCTTGTGGTAGAGGATAAAACCGTTCGTGTGAAGAATTTCCATAACCTTACCGTAGCGAGTGCCGTAGAGTTGTTGGGTGCTGCGGGTTTAAGGGAAACGCATCAGTTGAGCAGGGCCTATATCAACAGGAGGGTGAGTCCGAGTGTGATGCAAAGTTATTTAGAGAGTTTCCCGTATATCCCTGCGGGCAGTTTGTTGCAAACGCCTTATCCAACCCGTTACGAACTGGGGATGGCACTGAGCACTTCGGCCAGCTTTGCACCAACTGATTATAAGGTATCGGCTATAGATTATGCACATGCCAATCCGTATGGGGATACGATGCATGATGACGGCAGATAGAATGGCATAGCCTTAGGAAGTATAAAGGAAGTCAAGCGTTTTAAGCTTGACTTTTTTGGTTATAGGGCTATTTGTTTTTTTGAAAAGCAGGTGCAGTAGTGCTTGGGTTTGTTTTGTCCCGCTTTACGCTTTATACCGATGAAGGATCGGTATGCTCGCTGCAATCGGGTTTATTTGGCATGGGTGGGGGAACTATTAATGTGTAACTCACCAAACGTTCCTACGGAACGAAACCACCAATTTTGCAATTGGTGGTTCTACCCAGGAGACGTCCCGCTGGGACGATGTAAAGTAAAACCTCAGTTGTTGTGCGATCATTGTGTCGACATCCTGATCCGATAGCTATCGGATCAGGATGACGCAAAAAAGGATTCAAGTTTTTTAAACTCGAATCCTTTTTATGTTTAGACTTACGAAGTCTGAAGGACTCATACGGTGGCCAACTTCGGAAGTCTTCCCTAAAACTCTGCGTTTTTCGGGAATCTTGGGAAAGCGATGACATCGCGGATGTTGGTCATTCCGGTAACAAACAATACCAAACGTTCGAAACCTAAACCAAAACCAGCGTGTGGTGCCGATCCGAACCGGCGGGTATCTAAATACCACCAAAGTTCGTCCTGCGGAATGTTTAATGCTTCCATACGTTTGGTTAAGCGGTCTAAGCGTTCTTCACGTTGCGATCCACCGATCATTTCTCCGATACCCGGGAATAAGATGTCCATGGCTGCAACTGTTTGTCTGCCTTCGGCATCTGGTTCGTTCTGGCGCATGTAGAACGATTTGATATCTGCAGGATAATCGGTTAGGATTACCGGTTTTTTAAAGTGTTTTTCTACCAGGTAACGTTCGTGCTCGCTTTGTAAATCAGCACCCCATTCGTCAATCAGGTATTTAAACTGTTTCTTTTGGTTTGGCTTAGAAGATTTTAAAATCCTGATCGCCTCTGTATAAGTTAAACGCTCAAAATCGTTTGCCAAGCAGAAATCCAGTTTCTCCAGCAAGCTAAATTCGCTGCGTTCGTTCTGTGGTTTTTGTTTATCCTCTTCTGCTAAACGCGTATTTAAGAATTCCAATTCATCCTTGCAGTTGTCTAAAGCATATTTAATTACATACTTCATCATATCTTCTGCAAGCTGCATGTTGTCTTCCAAATCGGCAAAGGCCACTTCAGGTTCAATCATCCAGAATTCTGCCAGGTGACGGGTGGTATTCGAGTTTTCAGCCCTAAAAGTTGGTCCGAAAGTATAAATCTGTCCGAAAGCCATTGCCGCTAACTCACCTTCCAGCTGACCAGATACGGTTAAGTTGGTGGCACGGGCAAAGAAATCCTGTGAGAAATCTACCTTACCATCTTCTGTACGTGGGGTATTGTCGAAATCTAAAGTGGTTACCTTAAACATCTCACCGGCACCTTCTGCATCACTTGCGGTAATTACAGGGGTGTGCATGTATACAAAACCGCGTTCGTTATAGAATTGGTGTATAGCAAAAGCCAAAGCATGGCGCACTTTAAAAACGGCATTAAAGGTATTGGTACGGAAACGCAGGTGCGCAATTTCGCGTAAAAACTCTAAACTGTGTTTTTTAGGCTGCAATGGGAACTTTTCAGGGTCGCTGTCACCAAGTATTTCTACACTCGTGGCTTTAATCTCCACCGATTGCCCCTTACCTAGCGATTCGATCAGTTTACCGGTTGCAGAAATGGCCGCACCAGTGGTGATTCTTTTTAACAGCTCATCAGGTAAATTATTAAAATCGATCACCACCTGGATATTGCTCATGCAAGACCCGTCATTTAATGCAATAAACTGATTATTACGGAAAGTTCTTACCCATCCCATAACCGTTACTTCTGTGTCAAATGCTGTCGACTTTAATAATTCTTTAATTTGCTGTCTCTTAATCATATTGTTATTTGTAAAAGGCGCAAATTTAGAAAAAAAGTTGATCAGTTGACAGTTTTCAATACACAGTTTTCAGTTTTTTAATCAGTAGTCTGCTCCAAACTCCAAACGCCCGACTCCAAACTACTGCTGTTGCTGCTGCTGCTGTTGTTGCATCGCTTCCATATATTGTTGGTAGCTGTTTTGTGTTCTGGCGGTGGTTACGGTTCCTGAAGGTTTGGTATAGTTCACTTCTTTTGGCTGGAAATAGGTTTCGCTGTCGTTAAAGTCTTCGTCATTGTAACCCACTGAAACGTTTACTTCCATGATATGTTCGAAACCACCTTTGTATACACCTTTTACTGGCGAGCAATCGGTAAAGTTCCGGCCTACTGCGAGGCGAACGTGGTTTTCGTTTACGATACAGTTATTGGTAGGGTCTAAACCCAGCCAGCCATATTCGGGAAGATAGGCTTCTGCCCAGGCGTGGGTAGCGCCTTCGCCCCGCATGCCATCTCTGTTGGGACAGATGTAGCCGCTTACGTACCTGGCCGGGATGCCGGTTAAACGCAGCATCGCGGTTAATACATGTGCAAAATCCTGACAAACGCCTGCCCTAAGTTTCAATATCTCGTTAATGGTCGTGTCGACTGCGGTTACCCCCTTAATGTATTCGAAATTATTGAAAACATCGGCGCAGTACTTTATCGCGGTTTGGTAGGGCGTATCTTCAGGTCCCTTAATGGCTAAAGCGGTTTCTTTAAGCTGGACAATGCCGTCGAAACTTTCCTGACGTAAATAATCAATATAGGGTACTTCATATTTCAGTGCCGTCAAACTGTTCCATTGTTCGCTGCTGAACATATCGTCCTGTGGCAGGGGTTTGGCAAAAGTTTCTACACTTACCTTTGAAAAGATTTTCAGCTGGGTATGGGGTTCGTTTTGGGTGAAGGTGCCCACTTCATTTCCGTAATAATCGATAAAGATTTCTATTTCCGGACTTCCGGAGATATTCAGGTCGTGTTTTACCACTTTCTGATAGTCATCTTTAATGGGAAATAAAATAATCTGGTTCGCGCTGTCGCGTACTGGCAGTTCGTATTTGTAATTGGTGATATGTTTGATTTTAAAAACTGGCATATTGGCTGTTGTTCTATTTTATCACAGATGAATAGGAAGAATATCTGTATTGACTGGTGCTGATCTGTGTTTAAAAATTTATAATCTTATGAATTTGCAAAATAATATTCATTTAACAGGTTTCCGATCCCGAAAAGCTCGGTCCTGATTTCGGCAAGGTAATGGTGCAGTTGTTCTTCATTCATCGTATTCACCGAGCTGTAGGTAATCATGCTTTTTAAACGACCTATCTTAAATGACAGATTGTTGTAGTGGATGATATTGCTTTCGCTTTTTAAGCGGTTAAAGTATCTTTCGATATTGTTCATGGCGTACAATGCCGACCGAGGGAAATCATCATTGAGCATGGCGAGTTCGATGATGTTTTTCGCATCGAAACCCTGCCGATAGGTTTTCAGGTACAGTTCGTAACCGCCTAAGGAAAGCAATAAATGTTTCCAGTAGGAGATATCGGTCAACAGATCGGGGTTGCTGCTGATGGAACTGAATTTAATGTCCAAAATATCAACCGACTGGATACTTCTTTCGAGGTGTTTGCCAATATTCATAAAACTTCTGCTTTCGCCACGTTCCATTGCGCTATCGGCCGTTCCGTTGTACAACATCACCTGTTTGATCAGGATATCCAAAGCGGTAACGGGATCATCCTTCTGGACATACCAGAGTAATTTTTCGTCCTTAACCGTATGGTAATATTCGTTCAGGCATTGCCATAAATCTTTCGGGATATGCTCCTGAACACTTCTTGCGTTTTCGCGGGCGAGGGTAACAATGTTGAGGATCGAATTCGGATTTTCGCGGTTTAACAAAAGGTACTCGATCACGGCGCGGCTGTCGTGCTGGATATTCAATAATTCATTTTCGTCATCTGATGAAAAGATCCTGATGACCGGCTTCCAGGTAAATTCCTGTATGGTATCTTGTGAGGAAGCGTAATTTATTTTTAACATGCGCAGCATACCGTCGCTGCGCTCAACATATCTGCTTAACCAATATAAGCTTGAAGCAACTCTACTTAACATATTCTGTATTCTAAGAAGTTAAAACCCATGTATCTTTACTGCCGCCGCCCTGCGAGCTGTTTACCACCAGCGAACCTTCTTTTAAGGCCACCCTGGTGAGTCCGCCGGGAACAATCGAAATGCCATCTGGTCCGTTCAGGGCGAAAGGGCGGAGGTCAATCCTCCGTGGTGCCAGTTTTCCGTTGATAAAACATGGGGCAGAGGATAAGCTGATGGTGGGCTGTGCAATAAAATTGCGTGGATCTTTTAATACTTCAATTTTGTATTCTTCGGTTTCCTGTTCGGTTGCCGCATGTCCCATTAACATGCCGTAACCACCGCTTCCATTGGTTTTTTTGATCACCATGCTATTGATGTTCGCAAATACATATTCGAGTTCATCGGGATTGCTCAACTGGTAAGTGGGTACATTCTTTAAAATGGGTTCTTCGTTCAGGTAATACCTGATCATGTCGGGAACATAGGTGTAAACGGCTTTGTCATCAGCCACGCCATTGCCAACCGCATTGATGATGGCCACATTGCCTTTGCGGTAAGCGCCCATTAAACCGGCAACACCCAATACACTGTTGGGGTTAAATACCAGGGGATCGAGATAGTCGTCGTCTACACGTCGATAAATTACATCTACCTGTTGCAGTCCGGTAGTGGTTTTCATAAATACCTTTTGATCTTTAACCACCAAATCGCGTCCTTCAACCAGTTCTACACCCATTAAACGGGCCAGGGTGGTGTGTTCGTAATAGGCAGAATTGTACATACCCGGACTTAACAATACGATTGTTGGGTTAGAAACCGCCCTTGGCGAGAGCGACATTAAGTTTTTATACAATAGGGAAGGGTATTCGGTTACACTTCTTACACCGCATTGCGGGATGAGGTCAGGAAAGAGCCTTTTGGTAATTTCCCTGTTCTCAAGCATATAACTTACGCCAGATGGCGTGCGCAGATTATCTTCCAGCACATAAAAAGTACCGTCGTGGTCTCTGATCAGGTCGATGCCTGCAATATGGATATAGATATCGTGTAATACATTTACATTGTGCATCTCCCTTAAGAAATGCGGGCAGGAATAAATTACATTTATGGGTACAATTTTGTCTTTTAAGATAAATTGATTGCTGTAAACATCTTTTAAGAAAAGATTTAATGCTTTTAAACGCTGTTTTATTCCTTTTTCGATAAAATTCCATTCCGTTGAGGTAATTATTCTGGGAATAATGTCGAAGGGAAAGATTTTCTCAATGCCTTCGCCACTATCGTATACCGTAAAGGTAATGCCCTGGCTCATGAAGAGTTTTTTGGCGAGTTCTTCCTTTTTGTTGAGGTTATCGAGCGATTCTTTAGAGAAATTGCTGATGAAATTTGAATAGTGATCCCGGTAATGATCACCATTTAGGAACATTTCATCGTAAGTTTTGGGATGATTAAAGTAATTTTTAATAAAATCTTCTATCATTTTGCTTAAATATTCCCTTAAATTATGATTTTGTAAGATAAAAACTAAAGTTTTTGTATAAAAATTAATTTTTAAACTAATTATGTGTTTTTAAATTAGTTTTTATGTCTGTATTTTAGTGTTTTATGATTTTTTTATTAAAATATTTAATTTTTTTGATAAAAATACTTGCTAATATGGATAAAGTTCGTACTTTTGTAATGCTCGTTAATTATTATTATATATTTGGTTTAAAAAAAGCGCTGGTAACGGCGCTTTTTTTATAAAACTTTCAAGACTTATTCATAATCAACATAAACCAAACAACCTAAACTAAGAAAGCTCCAGTTTACTGGAGCTTTTCTTTTTATCATCTTTTTTTGTTTAGGTATAATCGCTTTAGAACTGTATCTTTTTCTGCGTGATCAGCGGGAAACGAGGTGAGGTTTTTCCCGCAGATTTAGAAAGATCAAAAACGCAGATTGCTAATTAAGGGGTAAGAATTATTTTAGCGCGATAAAATCGCTGTTCTCGTGCATCCCCGTTACAAACGGGGACGATGTTTAAGGTTTTTCCCGCAGATTCAAAAAGATAAGAAAAGCAGATTAAGCAGATGTTTTAATGGGTTGTGTTAACGCGGCAAAATTGCTGTGCTCATGTATCCCCGTCGCAGACCGGGAATGTATGCGAACGCTAAAATGACAGGCTATATATATAAATCGTCATTGCGAGAAGGAATCCCGAAGTTTCGGGAAAGCAATCTATCATGCTGGTGTTTCTTGCTGTAAAGATTGCCTGCCTGCTGCAGGCAGGCTTCGTCGGCGGAAAAGCCTTCTCGCAATGACGATTCCGTAAGGGTTCTAAGTAAAAAAAAAAGCTATCCAGGTGTTAACCGGGATAGCTTTTCAATATATGTTTTGTTGTTGTTATGCTTCTGAATAGGTGATTTTGTTCACATGTTTATCAATTTCCCATCTTCCGGTACCTTCTTCGCCGATCACTTCGAACAATTCTAAAGCTCTGCGTGCTTTGTATTCTTCTTCGCGTTGCTCTTTTAAGAACCAGTTTAAGAATTCCATGGTTACAAAATCCTGTTCTTTATGACATCTTGCAGCTATGTTTTTAAAGCTTTGGGTAATTGCGATCTCTGCTTCCAAAGCATCTTCGAAAACTTCCCTAAAACCTGCAAACTCCGTTTTGATGCCCGATACTTCAGGAGATATTGCGTTTCCGCCCATATCCAAAACGTATTTGAACAGTTTTAACTGATGTACCCTTTCTTCTTCAGATTGCTTTAAAAAATAATCTGCTGAAAAGTCGAATCCATTTTGGTCGCACCAAGATGACATTGATAAATATAGTGATGAAGAATGAGCTTCTTTTTTGATTTGCTGATTTAATAATGTTTCGATATCCTGAGATATTAAACATTTGATACGCATTAGATCTTTCATATTTCTGTACTTTAATAACACTACAAATGTAAACGGAAATTGTTCGCTAAACTAATTTATTTGCTATATGAAATTAGTCTAAATTGCTGATAACTAGTTATTTGTAATGAGTTTAAATAAGGGAGAAAGGAAGATGGATGAGGTGAGATGGATGATGGAATAACGCGAAACGGATAGTGGTTGAGGATCAGGGGATAATGATCAGTTTTCAGCTGGCAATTTTCAGTTTAAGGTTATCAATGAATCAGTCTGGCGTTTGGAGTAGGGCGTTTGGCGTCAGTTAACCGGGTGTAAGTTCTCCGTTGGCAATTTTCAGTTTGCAGTGATCAAGAACTAATGGCTAATGAACCAACTAATACACCAACCGATAAAGGCAATCGCTAATGATATGGTTTAGCTTGAACATGGTAAAGGTACCCTGTAACAAATCTTTTAAGGCAACGATTTCCAGTGCACTTAACAGATAAATGTGTTCGCAACCGTTAAAGGTTACCAGTTCGAAATCAGCTTTGTGGGTATTTAAAAGGAGTGCTTCGATATCGATATCTTCTACCACCTTTTTCAATTTTTGTAGCGACAGGCAGTTGAAGCGGGCAAACTTGCCGCCAAAATCTACATAAAAGCAATTTAATTTATCTGACTGATAAATAGAACCATGGGTATTTGAGAATACGTTAACCAGTTCGTTAATATCGATACATGCTTTTTCCATCGGTTACAAAAATTGGTATTATTTAGATTAAATACAAATAAAAATGGAAATAAATTTGGGAAGCGCTTAGCGGGGAGCGTTTGGCGAAAAGCGTTTAGCGGTGAAGAGCTGATAACCAGAGGCTAATTATTTGATCTTAAAAAGCATGTGGTGATACAAGCCGCCCATAAATTGCTTTTCGTTTTGGATAACAAAGCCCATTTTTTCGTAAAGCCTGAATGCGTTTTCATTATTTTGCTCTACCAAGAGGCCAATGGTATGGTGGCCAAGTTTTTTAGCCCAATTGATACCGGCTTTGATCAATTGTTTTCCAATTCCCTTTCCCTGGGCTGATGGATGTACACTGATGCTATCCAGGTAAAACTCTCCGGCTTCGGTTTCTGTGCCTTGATGGAGCTCAATTGCATGATAATGTTCACTTACATAATTAAGGAATGGTTTGCGAAGTTCGAGCAGTTTTCCACCATCATAAGCATTTAAAGATCCGATCACTTTGCCTTTCTCTTCAAAAACCAGGGTGTTTTCGTAACTGTATTGATTGCCTGGCTGTTTAAAAAAGTGCATAAATATTTCATTAATCAGCTCATCGTCTTTAACATTGGTTAATTTATGCGCAAGCGGGCCCATTGCCTGAATAATCAAGGGTACAACTTCTTCTGCGTTACTGGGTATAGCTGGCCTGATCATTTAAATGTCGCTCAGGTTGAAGGTTTCGGCAACGCGGATTCCTTTTTCTGTACGTTGCAAGGTGCAGCACTCGTTAACCGGATCGTGCTCTAAATATAGTATATAGTTATTGTTAACGGCTTCTTCTAAAAAGGCTTGTTTTTCGGTCAGGGTTTTCAAAGGGAACATGTCGTAGGCCATTACGTAGGGTAGGGGAAGGTGACCCACCGAAGGCAAAAGATCGGCCATGTATACAATGGTTTTTCCCTTGTAATTGATTTTTGGCAACATCATGGCATCAGTATGGCCATAGGCGAAACCAATGTTGATGTTTTTTTGCCATTCGATATTTTCTTCTTCAGCTATAAATTTAAGTTGTCCGCTTTCCTGGATCGGAAGGATGTTTTCTTTCAGGAAGGAAGCTTTTTCTCTTGCATTCGGTTCTACAGCCCACTGCCAGTGTTTTTCGTTGCTCCAGTAAGTGGCATTTTTAAAGGCTGGTGCCAGTTTTTCATTTTCTCTTATCACCGCGCCACCCACATGATCGAAGTGGAGGTGGGTGAGGAAAACATCGGTAATATCTGCTGTACTGAATCCCAAACTTGCCAGTGATTTTTCTGTAGAATCATCGCCATGCAGGTAATAATGACTGAAAAATTTTTCATCCTGCTTATTTCCAATGCCGGTATCCACTAAAATCAATTGATTACCTTCTTCAATTAAAAGCAGGCGCATGGCCCAGGTGCACAGGTTGTTCGCATCGGCCGGGTTGGTTTTTTGCCAGATGGATTTTGGTACAACGCCAAACATGGCACCACCGTCTAATTTAAATAAGCCTGAGTTTATGGTGTGGAGTTTCATTTTTTATAGTATCAAGTAGTTAGTGTCGGGTATCAAGTAATTAGTGCCGAGTATGAAGTAATTAGTATCAAGTATCGAGACGGGAATCGGTTAAAAATACAAAAACCCTTCAGCATTAACTAAAGGGTTTTGGTAATTGGATCATGGACTATAGACTTTCGACTACAGATTCAAGACTTATAAGTGTATCACTTCTCCGTAGGCATCAGCGGCAGCTTCCATAATGGCTTCGCTCATGGTAGGGTGAGGGTGAACAGATTTAATCATTTCATGTCCGGTAGTTTCCAGTTTACGTGCCACTACGATTTCGGCAATCATTTCGGTAACGTTGGTACCGATCATGTGTGCGCCTAATAATTCTCCGTATTTGGCATCGAAAATTAATTTCACAAAACCATCTTTAGCACCGGCAGCACTTGCTTTACCTGAAGCTGAGAACGGGAACTTACCGATTTTCAATTCGTAACCAGCCGCTTTTGCCGCTTTTTCGGTATAACCCACAGAAGCAATTTCCGGTGTGCAATAAGTACAGCCCGGGATGTTGTTGTAATCTAATGGTTCAGCATGCTGACCAGCGATTTTTTCTACACAGATGATACCTTCTGCAGAAGCCACGTGCGCCAAGGCTTGTCCGCCAACTACATCACCAATGGCATAATATCCTTTAACTGATGTGTTGTAGAACTCATCGGTAACGATTTTACCTTTTTCAGTTTTAATACCGGTTTCTTCTAAACCAATGTTTTCGATGTTGGCTACAATACCGGCAGCAGAAAGCACGATATCGGCTTCGATGGTCTGCATACCCGAAGCTGTTTTAACAGAAACCTTACAGCCTGCACCGCTGGTATCAACCGCTTCAACGCTTGCTGAAGTCATGACATCGATACCCACTTTTTTTAGGCTGCGTAATAATTGTTTAGAAACGTCTTCATCCTCAACCGGAACAACGTTATCCATAAACTCGACGATGGTTACTTTGGTGCCCATAGTGGCATAGAAATAAGCGAACTCTACACCAATAGCACCAGAACCTACCACGACCATGCTTTTTGGCAATTCGGGAAGGACCATGGCCTGGCGGTAACCAATAATTTTTTTACCATCCTGTTTAAGATTAGGCAATTCTCTCGAACGTGCCCCTGTAGCGATGATGATATTTTTTGCACTTAGTTCCTGTTGAGAACCATCGGCACCTTTAACTTCTAATTTGTTTCCTGGTTTTACTTTACCAGTACCCATAATAACGTCAATTTTATTTTTTTTCATTAAAAACTGAACGCCTTTGCTCATCCCGTCTGCAACACCACGGCTGCGTTTTACCACTGCTGCGAAATCAGCAGTTGCACCGGCAGTCGTGATACCGTAATCAGCAGCATGATTAATATATTCGAAAACCTGCGCGCTTTTTAAAAGGGCTTTAGTAGGGATACAGCCCCAGTTTAAACAAATACCACCTAATGATTCACGCTCAACAATTGCAACTTTTAGTCCCAATTGAGAAGCTCTGATTGCAGCTACGTAACCACCTGGGCCGCTGCCTAAAACAATAACATCGTAATTCATCTGTTTTTTCTAGTTTATTTTTTATCTCTCAGACGGAGCTTATATCATTTAATGATATAGGGTTCTTATCTATGTTAAAGAGATTTATTTTTTAATTGTTTTGTATTAGCTGTAATCTTCGGATAAAGGAGTCTCTGCTTAGGGCAGATTAATCTCGTGCTTATAGTTTCCTATTTTCACCTTACAAAAAGTTAAAGGGTCGTCATCCTTAAACAATCGCTCAAAACTAAAAAAAAAATGTCAATTGGCTAGATCAATATTGAGATCGCAGGTAAAATTTACAATGGATGCATATTGTTGCTTAAAATTTACCATGCTGTGTTCGGACTTAATGGTAAGGTATGCAAATAAAATATGATGAGTAATTACGATAAGTTGAATTATCGTGCTGTTTTTGCTTTAAAAGTTGTTGTTAATAGCTATTATTAGAAAAATACCAATGTTAAGCGGTATTTAATATCTAAATTATAATCAACTGTAAGTTTCGTTGTTAAAAATTTAGTTGTACGATCAATGTATTGATAAACTGAAAGTTATAACAGGCTCAATGTGTGTTAAATGTTGAAAAGTTTTGCCTGACTTAATAATTATTTAACATTGAATGTTAAAATGTGTTAAATTTTATTGGGTACATTTGCGGCATTATTATCCCTATTAGATTTATTATTCAACAACAAAAACATTTAAAAAACAAAGTATGAAGAAAATTTTACTTTTGATTATTGTTGCGCTTACAAGTTTTGGGTTAAAAGCTCAAATCACAACTTCTACCATTAGTGGTTATGTTAAAGATTCAGGAGGCGCAATCCCTGGTGCAACAGTTACTGCTGTTCACACTCCAACTGGTACTAAATATAGTACTTCTACAAGATCAGACGGAGGATTCTCTTTACCAAACGTAAACATTGGCGGGCCATATACTGTTACGGTTAATTCTGTAGGGTATCAAGCGCAAACTAAACAAGGTATTAGTGCAAACCTTGGTGACGATGTGAAAGTAAACTTTACAATTAGTACCTCGACACAGGATCTTCAAGAGGTTGTTGTTAAAGGTCAAAAAGGATATACCGTTTTTGATAAAAATGCTTTAAACACGACTACTGTTTATGATGCAGCTAAATTGGGTACTGTTCCAACTGTAAATCGTAACTTGAACGATTTTATCAGACAAACGCCACAAGCAAAAGTAGATTACCTAGGAGGTATTTCAATTGCTGGTCAAAACAACAGGTATAATTCAATTAACATCAACGGAGCACCAGCGAATGATCAGTTTGGTTTAGCTGCTACAGGTACCAATGGTGGTCAAGCAAGTTCTTCGCCTATCCCAGTAGACGCTATCGACCAATTGCAAGTAAATGTTTCTCCATTTGATACCAGATATTCAGGTTTCTTAGGAGGATCAGTAAATGCGGTAACTAAATCTGGTACAAATAAAGTTGTAGGTGGTTTTTCTTATTTTTATAAAAATCAAAACTTAGCTGGTAAAACACCTACAGATATTGAAATTCCTACTGGCAGAACTAAATTACCTGACTTTAGTTCAAAAACTTATAGTGTAAATCTTGGTGGGCCAATTATCAAAGACAAATTATTTTTATTTGTTGCTGGTGAATATCAAAAATCTGAAACACCAAAAATATTTAATTTTGCTGACTATGCATCTGGTGGGACAACAACTCAACAAGATATCACTAACTTAGTTGATTACCTAAAGAATACTTACAGTTACGATCCAGGTACTTATGAAAATAATGCTTCTACTGTTGATAGAAAAGCATTAACTGCAAAATTAGACTGGAATATCAGTACTAAACATCATTTTTCGTTATTCTATAATTATATAGATTCGAAAAATACAAGTACATCAGCCAGTTCAAGAACAGCAATTAATTTTTTAAATAACTCAGTTTTATATCCAAATAAAACACACCAGTTCACTGGAGAATTAAAATCGAATTTCTCGAATAAAGTTTCGAATAGTTTATTGTTGACCTACTCAAATGTATTAGATGACAGAAATGGTTTAGGTAATGCATTTCCAAGTGTTCAAATCAGAGATGGTTCTAGAAACATAAATTTTGGAACAGAAGCATTTAGTGCTGCAAACCAGTTGAAGCAAAAAACATATAGTTTAATTAACGAAACTAAATTTTATGCTGGAAAACACACTTTATCACTAATTGAAGATGCTGAATACAACGATTATTACAATTTGTTTATTCGTCAGGCATATGGTGCTTACGTGTACAACAGTATTGCTGATTTTGTTGGGAATAAAGGACCTCTTCAATATAACTATTCATATTCATTAGTTGACAACATTGCTGGTGACGGTTCTGCTGCAGCCGCCAAGTTTAAAACTTACCGTGTTGCTTTAGCTTTCCAGGATAAATATGAAGTGTCTCCATTAACAACCATATTGTTGGGATTAAGAGCAGATCTTATCGGTTACGCAACCCAACCTGCAGTGGATAACTTTTTCAACAATACAGCTGTAGGGTTTATCGAAAAATATTACAATTTAGAGGGCGCACGCTCAGGACAAGCACCTAATGCATATGTTTCTCTTTCTCCACGTTTTGCAATTAAACATTCGTTTGAGAATCAGACAACACAGATACGTGGAGGTTTTGGACTTTTTCAAGCTAGACTTACTGGTGTAACCCCAGGTGGTATGTATTCAAACAGCGGTGTTTTGATCGGAGGTAACTCAATCACAAATGGTACTGCTACAAATCCAATTAAGTTACCTAATGGTACACCACTTCCTTTCCAACCAGATCCTAGTAAGCAATATACCGCTGAAGCTTTTGGAGCTACAACAGCAGTTCCGGCTGGAGAGATGGATGTTATGGCTAAAAACTATAAATCACCTAAAATTGCTAAGTTCAATGTTGCATTGGACCAAAAATTGCCAGGTGGAGTTACTGCAAGTTTAGAGGCTAACTATAATTTAAACATCAACCAAACGATGTATTATAATGTTAATATTTTACCATCAACAAGTAATACAGCGGGCCCAGGAAGCCGTCCAATTTACACTACCACTAAAATTGATTTCAACCCAGCTTTGGCGGGTGTTCAGAATCCATACGGAAGTAATGTTTATTTGATTACCAATGGTGGTAGAGCAGGTCGTTCTTACTCTTTCTCGGGTTCATTGGCTAAGAAATTTGAAAGCGGTTTAGACATCTTCGGATCATATTCATACACTAGGGCTCAAGTTATGAATGAACCCACCAGTAGCCAGAATGCATCTCAATGGAGATTTATGGAAACTATTAATGGTAAAAACCAAGTTTCATTATCAAATTCAGATTTTGACTTTGGTAGCATGTTCAAAGTGAATGTAAGTTATAATAAGGATTGGTTCAAATTCGGTGGTACATCGATCGGTATATACTATACAGGTCAATCGGGTACTAGATTTACTTATGTGATGAGAAACAGTATTTTGGGTGATGACGGCTTAACAAGCAATAATGATGTAATGTACGTTCCAAATTCAGCATCTGAATTGAAATTTGTTCCATTAACTGTTGGAACCAGAACTTACACTCCTGCTGAACAAGCAGCTGCATTTGATAGTTATATCAATAACGATCCTTCTCTAAGAAAACAGAGAGGAAATTTCGCAGGCCGTAACGGCGCACGTTTGCCTTTTGTTAATATGTTCGATCTTCATGCTGAACAAAATTTATTTGTTACAGTTGGTAAATCGAAACAACATTTAGCATTCTCAATTGATATTAATAACCTTGGTAACTTAATTAACAAAGATTGGGGTAGATTCTATTTCTTAACTAATGATAATTATGCATTATTAACTTATAGTGGTTTAGATGCAAATAAAGTTCCAACTTATCAATTTTCTCCTACACTAACAAGTGCTAAAGATAATGCATTCTCGATTCAGGATAACTCAGGTTACAATTCATCAAGATGGACAGCACAAATTGGTTTAAAGTATTTCTTTAACTAATTTAAATAGTCATTTGTTGCTAAGCCCTGATCATTTGATCGGGGCTTTTTTTATGGTTTTATTTTAAATACTATTTATTTTAGAATAAGTGTTTAATTTAGTGAACTGCTGTAATGATGAATAGAAATTGTAGCATTTATTATCCTTGATACGTTTTTGCAATAAATCTAAAAGAATATGAAAAACCTTATTTATTTAACACTCTTATTTTTATGTTTTACTTCTTGTAAAAAGCTAACGGTAAAGGAGGAAAAAACATTTGTTGAAATCAATGTACCTAAGCCTAATGGATACCTTAGCAGTGCAATACGTGTTACACTCATGGTTGATGGTAAAGCAGATATAGTGCCAGGTGGCGATGTATCAGATAGGGGTACTTACAAAATTAAGGGTAAAAAGCTTACCGTTACGGCAGGAAAAGAATATGAATTTGCGATCACCTCCGAAACAGAAATTAAGTACGGTGAACGGATTTTGAGGTTACAATAGCTGATACAGATCACTAAATGTTTTCGAAACGCCCCGGTCTTTTATTCGTGGCTTTCGTTTTTATCAAGATAAAATAAATCTTTTGTATGTTTTAAACAGTGTTTTGTGTAATAAAATAGCTACCTTATGTAAAAATAATATTTACTTAATAGTTGATTTGTATTTTTATAAAGGAAAACAAATAGCTATTATAAAAAATGCGTGCGCTCCCTGTAAGACATACCTCTTCTTTTATTAGAATATTCACGTTTCGTTTAATATAAACGAACCCCTTCCTTATTTCTAATTGAAAAAAATCCTAAGCCTGCGCTTTTATAACTAATGGTTAATTGTTTATGCTATTAATAAATTATTGAATTAAACGCTAAAAACATCTTAACATGAAAAAAATCTATTACCTTTTTGCTACGCTCCTCATTTTTGTAGGTGCGTGTAAAAAAGAAACATCAATTAAAGGAGAGCAGCAAGAAGCGCCTAAGAAAACCATAACCTATCATTTAAAAAATGGGGGTGAGGTAACTGTAGCGATTAACAAAAAAGGCGAATATGTTGTTGGTGGTGACGTTATTTTATCAAAAGACCAGATTGCTTATTTGGAATACAATAAAGTTGGAGATGGTAAAGAAACTACACCAAGAAGTACTTTTACAGCTGAATATCAAAAGTTGTGGCCTGGAGGAATTATTTACTATGTGATTAATGATGCTGCGCATAGTGCGGACATCTTAGGTGCGATGAGCGATTGGGAAGCCAGCACGCCAATTCGTTTTGTGCAACGAACTAATCAGGCTAATTATGTGAATTTTGCAGGACTGCCAGAAAATGGAGCTGGAGATTCAAGATTAGGCATGATTGGGGGTGAGCAATCCATTAGGTTAGCTGCCGGTGCCGATAAATCTACTGTCATCCATGAAATTGGACATGCGGTAGGACTGATGCATGAGCAAACCAGAGCTGACCGTGATCAATATATTAATATTGATTTTTCAAATATCAATTCTGATTGGACTTATCAATACGCTACCTATAATGCACAAGGTAGGTATGGTTTTCAGATAGGCACTTTCGACTATAATTCAATCATGTTATATTCTTCGAGTGTGCCCGAAGCCAGGGTAGGCGGAAACACCTCACCACAAATGACCAGAAAAGATGGCTCTACATGGTGGTACAACGACCACCTGTCACAAGGAGATATTGATGGGGTAAACTTTCTTTATAATCCTCAAATTTTTATAAAATATGTTGCAAATTACAATGAAAGCGAATCTTTTAATTATAGTCAGGGCGGGACGGATGATGTAAGAATTGTTTTTGATATATCTATAGAACTATATAGTGATTATGCATTAACAGTTCCTATGACTTTTTCTAGTCCACTGGCAGTTAATATAATTAATTATTACAACGATAATCCTGTTAAAGCTAAGGTTATTATACCTTCTGGTACGCATACTATTCCAATTGGGCAAAATATTGAAGAATATTATATGGACTACGGGCAATATAGATTTCATAATTATTACAACGTTTTTCCTGAAAAAGGTGTTGGCTACATTATACCTGGGCCATAAAAGTTAAATAATACAAATTGTATAATTTGTGCGTAGCTATGGTGACGCGTACATTTTTGTGATTATGATTATGGCTACAAAAAATTCCCGGTCAATTTAATCGGGATTTTTTTTAATAAAATAAAACCATTTCTGCTGTAAAGCGATTTTAATATTAGATCTATTTATTTAAAACTAATATGTAAAGAAATGAGCAGTTCAGAACAAACCCATGATCATGCTACCATAAAAGCATGGGCAGAAAAACATGATGGTTTACCGGCTATAGTGGCTGATACCGCAAAGGGAAAAAGTGAAGGTGTTTTAAGGATACACTTCCCAAAACACAGCGACAGTTCTTCAGACTTAGAGGAAACAGATTGGGATACTTTTTTTAAAACCTTTGACGACAACAAACTTGATTTTTTGTATCAGGATAAAAAGGCAGATGGAGAGGAGAGTACCTTCCACAAATTTGTAGAACGTGGATAACCAGTCAAAAAAAAGCCTGCTGAAATTTAATTTCAGCAGGCTTTCTTTTGAAAGTATTTCTTAATTATAAATAAATGTTCCTTTTTCGCTTTCGATGGTTACCTGTTTTTGCCCAGCTTTTTCTACGCGGCCGATTAGCTGTGCGTCGATGTTAAAGCTTTTCGAAATTTCGATGATGCTATCTGCGATTTCCTGTGGCACATATAACTCCATACGGTGCCCCATGTTAAATACCTTGTACATTTCTTTCCAATCGGTGCCCGATTGTTCCTGTATCAGCTTAAACAGGGGTGGGATAGGGAATAAATTGTTTTTGATTACGTGAATATCGTCGTTAACGAAATGTAATACCTTGGTTTGTGCACCGCCGCTGCAGTGTACAATACCATTGATCTGACTGCGGTAAGCTTCTAAAATCTTTTTGATTACAGGTGCGTAGGTGCGGGTAGGAGATAAAACCAATTTACCTGCCGTTATTTTGCCGAATCCTTCAATCTCTATTTCTTCTGTTAATTGTTTTTGGCCAGAAAAAACCAGGTCGAAAGGTACTGCCGGATCAAAGCTTTCCGGATAACTATTGGCTACCGTTTTATCAAATACATCGTGGCGGGCAGAAGTTAATCCGTTCGATCCCATACCACCATTGTATTCTGTTTCGTAGGTGGCCTGTCCGTATGACGCCAGGGCCACAATGACGTCGCCTGGTTGAATGTTGTCGTTGCTGATGATGTCTTCGCGCTTTAACCTGCAGGTTACGGTAGAATCGACGATAATGGTCCTCACTAAATCGCCTACATCGGCCGTTTCGCCACCTGTAGAATAGATGGTGATGCCTTGCTCGCGTAAATCGGCTAAAATTTCTTCTGTACCGTTAATTACGGCAGCAATTACATCGCCTGGAATCAGGTTTTTGTTCCGGCCGATGGTTGAGGATAATAAAATATTGTCGGTAGCACCTACACAGATTAAATCGTCGATATTCATGATGATGGCATCTTGTGCAATACCCTTCCATACCGAGATATCTCCGGTTTCTTTCCAGTATACGTAAGCCAAAGATGATTTGGTACCTGCACCATCGGCATGCATGATATTGCAATATTCCTCGTCACCGCCTAAAATATCGGGAATGATTTTGCAGAATGCTTTAGGGAAAATTCCTTTATCGATGTTTTTGATGGCATTGTGCACATCTTCTTTTGAGGCTGAAACGCCACGTTGATTGTACCTGTTATCACTCATGTTGGCGCAAAGATAATGGAAAAAGTCGGGAGTCAGAAGACCGATGTCAGAAGTTTTTACCACAATACGCCGTCAAGCTGATCCGATAGCTTTCGGATTGATTTCAGCTTCTCTTTTAAAAGCTAAGCTATCTGAGCTTTTTACTACCTGAGGCACCTGAGTTCATCTAAGTGATTTGACCACAAAATCACAAAGAACATTAGGATTTGCTATGATTCTACATTGTGGTGGGTTTTGCACTTGCACGGGCCTTTATTAAATAAACCTGATTGGATGGATGCTGTAAACAATGAATTAAAAATCAGGAGGTAAATTTACAGCAGAAAGGAAAGCAGGACTGGATTAGCCGATGCGCACTGAAATTGCTTTCCAATTGTTTTACCACCTGAGGCACCTGAGTTCATCTAAGTGATTTGACCACAAAGACACAAAGAACACCAAGATTTGCGATTGCAAATGAAAGGTTGTTTTTTTTACGATGGATTTTTTTACACCGCTCAAGCAATTAGCTCGGATTTACCACTCTCTATCAGATCCTGAAACAAGTTCAGAAGGACGCTATGAAGGGGATTTGGTTATCCGATTTAAACAATTAACCAGTGTATAATTTACAGTTTGCAGTTTCCAATTGGCAGTTGGGAATACGAATAAACAAATGGCAAATGAACCAATGATCAGTTTTCAATTGGCGGTTTGCAGTACCATTAAAATGAAAAAGGCGCAGAGTAAACCCTACGCCTTAAACCTTTTAGCTTACGCCCTTCTTATTTCATGAATAACAATTCTCTGAATTTTGGTAAAGGCCAAACGCTATCGTCAACAATCTGCTCTAATTTATCAGCATGGTAACGGATGATTTCGAAGTAAGATTTAACTTTCTCATCGTAGGCAATCGCTTTCTCGCGGGTATCTTCGATTTTGTTGGTTACTTTACGTTCTTCTAACATCGCATCGATATTGGTTTTCACAATTTCTAAATGCTCCGTTAATTTTTTAACGATATCGATAGAAACTTTGCTGTCTACACCAATTGCTTTTAATCCCTGTACGTTAGCGATTAAAGAGTTTTGATAAGCAATAGCCGCCGGGATAATGGCAGTGTTAGCCACTTCGCCCATTACACGTGCTTCGATCTGTAATTTTTTGTAGAAGTTTTCTAACATGATTTCATGACGGGCATGAATCTCACGTGCACTGTAAATACCTGTTGTAGCAAATAACTCAGCAGATTTTTCAGTTAAGTAAGCATCTAAAGCTTTTGGTGTAGTTTTGATGTTTGATAAACCGCGTGTTGCCGCTTCATCTTCCCACTCCTGGCTGTAACCATTGCCTTCGAAACGGATACCTTTAGATTCTTTGATGTATTTTTTGATCACAGTTAATAAAGCGATGTCTTTTTTATCACCTTTTTTGATCAATTTATCAACCTCAACTTTAAATTTAACCAATTGCTCGGCCATAATCGCGTTTAAGATCGTCATCGGGGCAGAAGAGTTAGCTGAAGATCCAACAGCTCTAAGCTCGAATTTGTTACCTGTAAATGCGAAAGGAGAAGTACGGTTACGGTCGGTATTGTCTAATAAAATCTGAGGGATTTTAGGGATACCTAACCAAAGTGCATTATCTTCTTTGATTTTTTTGCTGATACGTGAGTGCTCAATCTCATCTAATACATCGTTCAATTGAGAACCTAAGAAGATAGAGATAATTGCAGGTGGCGCTTCGTTGGCACCTAAACGGTGATCGTTGCTTACTGATGCAATACTTGCACGTAATAAATCGGCATGCTCGCTAACGGCTTTGATTGTGTTTACAAAGAAAGCAAGGAACATTAAATTGTTTTTAGGCGTTTTACCTGGTGCCAATAAGTTTTTACCGGTATCGGTAATTAACGACCAGTTGTTGTGTTTACCTGATCCGTTGATGCCTGCGTATGGTTTTTCGTGTAACAATACACGGAAATGGTGGCGACGGGCAACTTTTTCCATCAAATCCATCAACAATTGGTTGTGATCGATAGCCAGGTTGATTTCTTCATAAATCGGTGCACACTCAAACTGAGATGGTGCAACTTCATTGTGACGGGTTTTTAAAGGAATACCTAATTTTAAAGCTTCGTTTTCGAAATCTACCATGTAGCTGAATACGCGCTCAGGGATAGAACCGAAATAATGATCTTCTAATTGCTGGCCTTTAGCAGACATGTGTCCGAATAAAGCGCGGCCTGTTAATAATAAATCGGGACGAGCATTGAACAATGACTCATCAACCAGGAAATATTCTTGTTCGATACCTAAAGAAGCATTTACTTTGGTAATGCTTTTATCGAAATATTGGCAAACATCAACGGCAGCTTTATCAAGCGCAGCTAATGCTTTTAATAAAGGTGCTTTATAATCCAAGGCTTCACCGGTATATGATACAAATACTGTAGGGATACAAAGTGTTTTACCTGCTTTACTTTCCATGATAAAAGCTGGAGAAGAAGGATCCCAGGCAGTATAACCACGTGCTTCGAAAGTATTACGGATACCACCGTTAGGGAAACTGGAAGCATCAGGCTCTTGTTGAACTAATGCGCTACCAGCGAATTTCTCGATAGCTCCATCGCCACTTGGCTCAAAAAATGAATCGTGTTTTTCTGCAGTTGTACCAGTTAATGGCTGGAACCAGTGCGTATAATGCGTTGCGCCAGCGCTCATTGCCCATGCTTTCATAGCAGTTGCAATTTGGTTGGCATCGTCTGAATTAATTAATTCACCCTGGTTGATAGAGGAGATTAATTTTTCGTACACGTCCTTAGATAAGAAATCTCTCATTTTTCTCTTATCAAATACATTAGCGCCAAAAAAGTCAGAAATTTTTGCTGATGGTGCTTTAACTTCTGGTGAAATTCTGTTTTGAGCCTCTTTTAATGCGATGGTTCTTAAGCTTTTCATTAATTTGTTATGTTTTTTGTCAAAAATAGTATATTTTATTAATTTTCGTAAAACAATCGTATTATTTATATCAATTTTATTGAAAATGAAATAAAAAAATGTTTTTCAGATGAAAAATTTCATTTTTTGTAAAGAAAATAGATTTTTTAACGCTTTTATGGAATTGGTGATCTGGCTGCATCATGCTATAAAAATAAAAGCTATGTTCAACTCTTTCATTAACGTATACAAAACCGAGTGGCTCGATCTTGTATTTGCAGACCGCAACAAAAATTATGGTGCTTATCAATTAAGGTCTAAATCTTCGTCGATTATGACAAGGGCGCTTTTTGTAGCTGGTAGTCTATTTATCCTGTTGTGTTTTTCTCCCTTGATTTATGGGAAGTTGTTTCCAAAGGAAGTAATTGTAGACACAGCACCAACAGTGGTAGATTTAAAAGATGTAATCCATCAGATGAAACCAAAAACTCCTGAACCTGAGAAAAAGATCGAACCTGCAAAAGCCGATCCGCCGAAGGTAAAAACAGTTGCTTTATCAAAAAATATTGTTGTTGTAAATAAGGTTGAGCTTCCTGATCCACCTACTGTTAAGGATATTCAGGATGCGGTAATAAGTGATAAAACACAAGATGGTATTATTGCGCCCAATCTGGTAATCCCTGATACCAAAGGTAACGGTAATGGTACAGGTGTGGCGAAAGACGGTGCTGGTACCGGTGATCCGAATGCAGTTGTAGATTTAGGTGGTGTAGACGAATATCCTGAATTTAACGGCGGTGCTAAAGCCTGGTCTAAATACATGGAGCGGAATTTAAGGTATCCTTATCAGGCGCAAGAAGCAAATATCCAGGGTAAAGTATTTGTGAGTTTTGTGGTAGAGCGGGATGGCTCTGTATCAGATGTTAAAGTATTGAGGGGGCTTGGTTTTGGTTGTGATGAGGAGGCGATTAAAGTGATTAAAAAATCTCCATTATGGAAGCCTGGTAAAAACAGGGGTACTCCAGTTCGTGTAAGATATAATATGGCGATTAATTTTACCATTTCTAATTAAAATATTAGATCATGAAAAAAACCTTTTTAATATTGTTCCTTGTTTGTTTTGCAACGCTGTATTTAAGTGCACAAGTTATAAAGCCTATTGATAGTGCGCAGGTACACAGCACTAAACTCGCTCATGCCGATTTGAAGAATGGAAGCGTTAAATTTTTAATCCGCGGGGGGATTGTATCTTCATATGTTAAGGGACAGGAAGTATTTGAAAAGAAATATGGTGTTGCCTATTATAGTTTTGGCTGTGTAATGCCGGTTAATATCTCTATCAACGATTATAATAAAGTGGTTGCTTCTTTTATGGACCGTAAATATGGAAGGGACTGGAGGAAAGAGGTGAGGAGTGATATTCAAGGGATATGATTTAGAATGGATGATGTAGAATGGGAGATGGGTGATGTATCATTAATTTTTATAATCTGCATAATAGATGTTGAATCAAGTTCAGCACGACGACTAAACGACAGCTATTAACGCTCTCGGTTTTTAGGAGAAGTTGGGTTGGGTAAATTGAAACGGTTTGGGCGGTGCCCGGGCCGTTTTTTTGTCCTTGAGGTTTTATTCTTTTTTGGAAAGCAGGAACAGTGCCTTTTTGTAATTATAGTCCCGCCCTTTGTTTCAAATCCTCGCCCTCGTACCTCGGGCTGTGGGTTTTCCACTTCGGTCGGGTTTAGGTGGCAAGGCTGGTAGTGCTATTTATGGTTTATTGCGGGTGCAGAAACAGGTGGCACACAGCAGAACAGAACAGGCTTTTGTTCAATAAATCCGACAGCGCGGTTAGCCCGCAGTGGAGTGCAGCGGAACGAGGACTATAAGCGATGGCGGGAGTACAGCAGCTATGAAAAGCATCATGCTCATTTCATGATAAAAGAAATCATTTAGCATAATACAAGAGAAGCGTCATTTCGATCCGATAGGTATCGGATGAAGCTAGCCGGTTTTTCATCGGTAGCGAAATGGAGAAATCTATCTCGATAAATCTCTCGACCCCGTTGCACTCTGCTCGAGATGACGAATATATTTAAACAAAAAATGGATGATGGTTTTAATTCCATCATCCATTTTACATTTTCCATCAGGTAATTATCCTTTATTCTCGATCCACTTGCGTGCATTGACAAAGGCTTCCATCCATGGTGAAACTTCATCTTTACGGCCTTGCGGGTAATTTGCCCAGTGCCATTGAAACAGTGAACGCTCAATGTGTGGCATCATCACCAGGTGACGGCCGGTTTCATCGCAAAGCATCGCGGTGTTGTAATCAGACCCATTTGGACTGGCCGGATAACCTTCATATGCATATTTGGCTACGATTTTATATTTGTCTTCTGCATATGGTAAAGAGAATCTACCTTCGCCATGTGATACCCAAACGCCTAAGGTGCTTCCGGCTAAAGTAGATAACATCACAGAATTGTTTTCCTGTAGGGTTAAGGAAGTGAAAATACTTTCGTGTTTGCCACTTTTGTTATGCAGCATTTTAGGTTTTTCTGCGTGGTCTTTATTAATTAAGCCCAACTCTACAAATAACTGGCAACCGTTACAAACCCCAACTGATAAGGTATCGGGGCGGGCAAAGAATTTCGCTAAAGCTACCCTTGCTTTTTCGTTGTATAAAAACGCACCTGCCCAGCCTTTGGCCGATCCTAAAACATCAGAGTTAGAGAAACCGCCAACTGCACCGATAAACTGAATGTCTTCCAAAGTTTCCCTTCCGGTAATTAAATCAGTCATGTGGACATCTTTCACATCGAAACCAGCTAAATACATGGCATTGGCCAGTTCGCGCTCAGAATTGCTTCCTTTTTCGCGGATAATGGCTGCTTTTGGACGTGGTTTGGTGGTGTCGATTACAGGTTTCTTTCCATCAAATTGAGATGGGAAAGTATAATTTAATACCTGGTTTTTATAATTGTTATAACGTTCTTTCGCTAATCCGTTCCCCGTTTGTTTGCTATCTAACAAGAATGACGTTTTAAACCAAACATCACGTAAGTGGTCGATGTCGAAGTTAAAACTGTCTGTAGCATTTTTAAGCGCCAATTTAGCTGAGGCATTTACCTCACCGATTTTATGGAAAGCAACGCCATTCTGTTTGAAAGTTTCTTCAACCGAAGCATCGGCCTGGAATACAATACCAATGTTCTCTGCGAACAATACTTTAATGCTGTCTGCTTCTGCCAATGAAGATAAATCTATCGATGCACCTAAGTCGCGATCGGCAAAACACATCTCCAATAGGGTTGTGATTAAACCACCGCTGCCAATATCGTGTCCGGCCTGGATTTTATCCTCCTTAATTAATTGTTGTAATGTGTTGAAGGTCGTTTTAAACTGAGCAGCATCCTTAACATCAGGTGTTTCGGTACCGATTTTGTTTAAAACCTGTGCGAAAGACGAACCACCTAATTTATACGTATCGTTAGAAAGGTTGATGTAATAAATCGATCCGCCATTTTTCTGAAGTACAGGTTCAACCACTTTAGTGATGTCATCGCAATTTGCACCTGCAGAAATAATCACGGTGCCCGGTGCAATTACATCACCATCTTTGTATTTCTGTTTCATCGATAACGAATCTTTTCCGGTCGGGATATTGATTCCTAAATCGATGGCAAAATCAGAACAGGCTTTTACTGCCGCATATAAACGGGCATCTTCGCCTTCGTTTTTACAGGCCCACATCCAGTTGGCAGAAAGTGAAACACTTTTTAAGCCATCTTTTAGCGGTGCCCAAACGATGTTTGACAGTGATTCGGCAATGGCATTACGGCTACCTGCTGCAGGATCGATCAAAGCCGAAAGTGGCGCATGACCAACTGAAGTGGCAATACCTTCCTTACCCTGAAAATCTAATGCCATTACCCCACAGTTGTTTAAAGGCAACTGCAATGGACCTGCACATTGTTGTTTGGCCACACGGCCACCCACGCAACGGTCTACTTTATTGGTTAACCAGTCTTTAGCGGCAACCGCTTCTAATTGAAGTACCTGCTCTAAATAGGTGTTTAATTCGTTGTTGTTATACTCAACAGCTTCGTATTTACGGTCGATGGTTTGATCGTCCATTACAATTTTTGGTGAACTGCCAAACATGGCGGCCAGTTCAAAATCCATTGGTTTTAAACCTGTTGTTGCAGATTTAAAGGTAAAACGGTGATCGCCGGTTACTTTACCCACCGTATACATTGGTGAACGTTCGCGGTCGGCTATTTTTTGCAGGGTTTCGATATGCCCGTTGCCGATCACCAATCCCATTCTTTCCTGCGATTCGTTGCCAATAATTTCTTTGGCCGAAAGGGTAGGGTCGCCGACAGGTAGTTTATCTAAGTCGATTAATCCACCGGTTTCTTCAACCAGTTCTGATAAACAGTTTAAGTGACCACCTGCACCGTGATCGTGGATGGAGATGATCGAGTTGTGATCGCTTTCTACCATGCCACGTACCGCATTGGCCGCACGTTTTTGCATTTCAGGATTTGAGCGCTGAATGGCATTTAATTCGATGCCGCTTCCATGCTGACCGGTATCTGCAGATGAAACGGCTGCACCGCCCATCCCGATCCTGTAATTTTCTCCACCAAGAATAACGATGTTATCGCCTTCCTTTGGTTTAAGTTTTTGCGCCTGACTAGCTTTACCATATCCGATACCACCTGCAAGCATAATTACCTTATCGAAACCTAATTTTCTTGAGTTTTCTTCGTGCTCGAAAGTTAAAACCGAACCTGTAATGAGTGGCTGTCCGAATTTATTTCCAAAATCAGTAGCACCGTTTGATGCTTTGATCAGGATATCCATTGGGGTTTGGTATAACCATTCTCTTTCTTCAACACCTTTTTCCCATGGACGGTTATCTTCTAAACGTGAAAGTGCGGTCATGTAAACTGCTGTTCCGGCCAAAGGCAATGAGCCTTGTCCGCCAGCTAAGCGGTCTCTGATTTCCCCACCTGAACCTGTTGCAGCACCATTAAAAGGCTCAACAGTGGTCGGGAAATTATGGGTTTCTGCTTTTAATGAGATGACCGATTCGAAATCGCTTGTGGTATAATAATCAGGTTCATCGGCACGTTTAGGCGCAAACTGCTGCACCTTAGGGCCTTTAATAAAAGCTACGTTATCTTTATATGCTGAAACGATATCGTTAGGGTTTTCTTCAGAAGTTTTGCGGATTAACTTAAATAAAGAAGTAGGCTGCTCTATTCCATCAATTACGAATTTTCCATTGAAAATTTTGTGGCGGCAGTGTTCTGAATTTACCTGAGAGAAACCAAAAACTTCCGAATCAGTTAAAGGTCTTTCCAGTTTTTGTGCTAAGGTATTTAAGTACTCAACTTCTTCATCGCTCAATGAAAGTCCTTCTTGCTTGTTATAAGCCGCAATATCGGTGATTTCTAAAATCGGCTCCGGTTTGATATTGATGGTATATACCTCCTGATCGAGCTTGCCATATTTTTGAGAAAGCATCGGGTCGTAATCGGCAAAGTTTTCATCAACCTGCTTAAATTCTTCTATCCTGATAATTCCCTGCATGTCCATGTTTTGGGTAATTTCTACGGCGTTGGTGCTCCAGGGAGTAATCATTGCTGCTCTTGGCCCAACGAAAAAGCCAGTTAAGGCCGTTTCTTGCGAGATTTTGGCGCCGCCAAATAACCATTCAAGTTTAGTAATATCAGTGGTAGAAAGCGCTTTGTCTGTTTGTAAAACAAAAATCGCCTGCGATTGACTAAGGAAGAAATGAATCATGCTTTTTTTTTGAAGTTGCAAAAATAGCTTTTTTAAATGAAAAAACTGCTGTAGTGCAGGGATTGAATGAGAGAATTTTCAATGATTGAATGTCAAAATATAATGAATGAATTAGAGAATGATAGAATTTAATGAGGGGGTGTTGGGCTCAGGAATAATGAAATGCTAAAAGAATTTTAATTAACTGATAAGGATATTTTGCAACTTTGCCCATAATTCACTCAATTATTCACTCATTCATAATTCAATCATTATTTATGCTTCGTATCCACCACATTGCCATTATCTGTTCTGATTATGAAAAATCGAAAGATTTTTATGTGAATAAATTAGGTTTTACAGTATTGGCAGAGGTTTATCGGGCCGAAAGGAAATCATATAAGCTGGATCTGGCAGTGAATGGGGTGTATCAGATTGAGCTTTTTTCTTTCGAAAACCCTCCGGCAAGACCATCGCGACCAGAAGCGCAGGGTTTGAGGCATTTGGCTTTTGAGGTTGTGGATATTGAAAAAGAAATTTCGCGTTTAAATAATCAGGGCATCATAACAGAACCGATCCGTATTGATGAATTTACAGATAAACGTTTTACTTTTTTTGCTGATCCGGATGGTTTACCTTTAGAATTGTACGAAATTTAGGATGGGTGTTTTTAAATTCAAGCAATTTGAAGTCGACCAGGCCGGCTGCGCCATGAAAATTAATACTGATGGGGTTTTGCTTGGGGCAACCGTTAATCACCCGGCCCCTGTTAACATATTGGATATTGGAACCGGTACAGGGGTAATTGCACTGATGTTGGCGCAACGTTTTCCGGATGCAAATATACACGCGGTAGAAATTGATCAACAGGCTGCGGAAACCGCTGGAAGGAATTTTCAACTGTCAGTTTTCAATGAGCGCTTAACGATTAACCATGTATCCATTGAAGTATATAATCATGCTCAACAATTCGATCTCATTGTTTCCAATCCTCCGTTTTTTGTAAATGACTTGAAGAATGAGGAATTTAGGAAAGGAATAGCAAGGCATGCCGGAGAAGAGTTTTTTGCGATGTTGATTGAAAAATCAAATACTCTTTTGGCTGATGAGGGGATGATCTGGCTTATCCTACCCATCAAGCAGGCCGATGAAGTAATCGAAATTGCATCTCAATATGATTTGTGGTTGAAAGAGCGGATCCATATCCATTCTGACGAAAGCAAGCCCACTTTCAGACAGATCATCTGTTTAAAAAAAGGTGGAGCGGTTTTGAAGGAAAGTGATTTTTATATTTATGAATCCTTGAAACAGCATACGCAGGAATATAAGCTTTTGCTCAGCGATTTTTTTCTGGCTTACTAAGGGACTAGTTGAATTTAACTATTTTATGAAATAATCCTCATTATCATTTGTACTTTAGGGCGTATAAATGATCTCACCTAAATTAAAATGAAACGTAGTATAAATGTGTTCTTATTGTGCTTAATGGCACTGTCTGCTCTTGCTCAGTCAAAAAAACAAAAAACAATAGATCCTTTAAAAGGAATTGATACTTTATTAAACAGGATATTGAAAGATCAGCAGGTGGCCGGTTTTGCGGTCGCTGTAATAAAAGGCGATCGGGTAATCTATAGTAAAGGTTTTGGTTACCGTGATGTAGAAAATAAAAAACCGGTTACGTCGAATACGCTTTTTGCCATCGGCTCCAGCACAAAGGCCTTCACTTCCGGTCTTATTGGTCTGTTACAAAAAGAAGGAAAGCTTTCTTATGATGGTATTGCAACTTCTTATTTGCCGCAGTTGAAGTTTTATAACGATAATATGAACAACCAGATTACCGTTCGTGATATGATGTGCCACCGTACAGGTTTATCGCGTTACGATCTTTCTTGGTTTATATTTAATACTTCCAATCGCGATAGCATTATACAAAGGGTGCGTTATATGGAGCCGACCGCTGCTGTGCGCGAAAAATGGCAGTATAACAACTTTATGTTTTTGGCTCAAGGTATGATTGTTGAAAAACTGACCGGAAAAACATGGGAGCAGAATATTAAAGAAAAGTTTTTCGATCCTTTGGAGATGACCCATTCCAATACCAATATTTTTGAGTTTGAAAAAGATAGCGAAGCTTCTTTACCTTATACGGTTAACAGCAATGGCGCCATCGAAAAGATGGATTATTTCAATATCGACGGAATGGGCCCTGCCGGGAGCATCAATAGTAGTGTAAACGATATGGCGCATTGGCTAAAGGTTTGGATTAACGGCGGGACTTACAAGGGAAAAGAAATTTTGCCCACCTCTTATATAAGAGAGGCTGCGAGTTCTCAAATGGTGAGAGATGGGGGGCTACCGGCAAAGGACAATGATATTTATCTGTCTACTTATGGTTTTGGCTGGATGATCAACTCTTACCGGGGTCATTATATGGTAGAACATGGTGGTAATATCAATGGTTTCTCAGCGAGTGTATCCTTTTTTCCTACCGATAATTTAGGTATTGTGGTGTTGACCAATCAAAACACCTCAAATGTTCCGGAAATCGTATACAGCAGTATAGCCGACAGGGTGTTGGGATTGAAAGCTATCGATTGGAACGGCAGGACGAATAAGACGAAAGCAGAGGCCAAAGAAAGGGAAAAGGCTGTGAAAAAGACGGCTGAAAATGCCCGTGTTTTAAATACAAAACCTTCGCATCCCTTAAAAGATTATGATGGTTTGTTTGATAACCCTGCTTATGGTGTAATCAATGTAACACTTAAAAATGATTCACTTATTGCCATGATGGGTAAAGAGAAACTTTTGCTTAGGCACTATCATTATGATGTATTCAGTATTAGTGGGATAGATAAAAACGGTAAAATTGACACGGCGGAAAGTGATCTGCGTTTTAATTTTATCAGCGGGCAGGATGGCAAGATAGAAGGGATTAGTATTCCTTTGGAGCGTGGAATGAAGCCCGCCATTTTTACTTACAAGCCAAAAACGGTTGAATTAAGCGCAGCGAGTTTGGCAAGTTACATAGGTAGTTATAGTGAAAACGGCACGACTAAAGTTTATTTAAAAGGTAAGGTATTGTTTGTTTCTGTACCTGGTCAGCCGGAATATGAAACCGTTTCTGTAGGAAACGATACCTTTAATTTTAAAAATCTGAAAGGATTTAGCTTAAAATTTGAGAAAAAAGAAGGGGTGGAAAAGGCTATATCTGTTTCGTTTATTCAGCCTAATGGAACATTTAAGCAGGTAAGAAAAGATTAATGAACAAGCTATCATGAAACGCAAATTCTTCCGTGCCGTTATAAATGATTGTGGGTTTGGTATGGTAATATCCTATAATAAAAGATAAATACTTTTTGTTGAATTGTTGATTCTTCTAAGTTAAGAAATGCTTTATTTGGCAGATTGTTATCCGCACCAAAATAATTTGATGAGCAGTTAAATGTGTAAAAAACGATAGGAATTACTTTGTAAAATGAAAAAAATAGGATTAATTTCTGATACGCATGGTTTTTTAGACGAAGCAGTTTTTAAACACTTTGATGGTGTGGATGAGATTTGGCATGCGGGCGATTTTGGTCCGGATGTAGCGGGACCTTTGGCCGCGTTTAAACCTTTGCGCGGGGTATTCGGAAATATAGATGACGCGGTGATCAGATCTGAATTTCCGGAACAAAATCGATTTAGTTGTGAGGGAGTGGATGTATGGATGACGCATATAGGTGGTTACCCTGGTCGATACTCATCTTATGTTAAACCAGAGATATACACTAACCCTCCGAAATTATTCATCACCGGGCATTCGCATATTTTAAAGGTGATGTTCGATGAAAAAATAAAATGTCTGCATATAAACCCTGGTGCGGCTGGAAAACATGGCTGGCACAAGGTGCGTACCCTGATCAGATTTTGTATAACTGATGAAAATATTCATACCTTAGAGGTTATAGAGTTATCGGGTAGATAATGTAAAATATACACTAAGTATGGTATGTGGCGTTAAAACACTAGGACAATTTATTATAGAAAAACAGGCTGATTTCCCTTATGCAAAAGGTGAACTTTCGAGGTTGCTTAGGGATATTGCCATTGCTGCTAAAATTGTAAACCGCGAAATCAATAAGGCTGGGTTAGTTGATATTCTTGGTGATATGGGGACTACCAACATTCAGGGGGAGGAACAAAAGAAATTAGATGTGTATGCAGATGAACAATTTATTGCTGCCTTAACCAGTGGAGGCGAATGCTGTATTGTAGCAACTGAAGAGGAAGATGAAATTATTCATATCGAATCGCCCGTTTCCCAGAATGCCAAATACATTGTGTGTATCGATCCGCTAGATGGTTCTTCAAATACCGATGTAAATGTTGCCGTAGGGACAATTTTTTCTATTTACCGCCGTAAATCGATAGATGGCAAGGCCAGTATGGAAGACGTGCTTCAAAAAGGTACACAACAGGTTGCTGCGGGTTATATTATTTATGGTTCATCCACCATGTTGGTGTATACTACAGGGAAGGGCGTAAATGGATTTACACTCGATCCCTCGATCGGTGAATTCTGTTTGTCACACCCACAGATGAAAATACCAGAAGCAGGATACATGTATTCGGTAAATGAGGGGAATTATGTACATTTTCCTGATGGGGTTAAAAAATATATTAAATATTGTCAGGTTGAAGATGAAGCCACGAAGCGCCCATATACCTCACGTTATATCGGTTCGATGGTGGGCGATATCCACCGGAATTTAATTAAGGGTGGCATTTATATTTATCCAACTACTTCACGTTCTCCGAACGGGAAATTAAGGTTATTGTACGAATGTAACCCCATGGCCTTTATTATTGAGCAGGCCGGTGGCAAGGCAAGTACAGGTTTCGATCGCATACTTGATATTAACCCTACCGAACTGCACCAGCGGGTTCCCATTTTTATCGGCTCAAAAAAGATGGTCGAAAAAGCAGAAGAAATGATGTTGCTATATACCGCAAAATCAATTTCTGTTGATGCCAATGTAAATGCCAAACTGGAAGATCTAAATGTAATCGGAGGGATAGATTAAAGCTGTGCTTTGCTTCTTTCCACTTCAAAAAAAGTATCTATAGCTAAATTTTGCTTGTCTTGCGAGGCGAAAACAGCTAAACGGTCGCAACGCTCATTTTCCGGATGGTCGTTGTGGCCTTTAATCCAAATGAACTTCACCTTGTGCAGTTTGTACAATTCAAGGAACCGCAACCAGAGGTCTTTGTTTTTTTTGTCTTTAAAATTTTTGGCTACCCAGCCGAAAACCCATTTTTTCTCCACGGCATCTACCACATATTTCGAATCTGAATAAACGGTTACCTGTTGATTCAGGCTTTTTAGCGCTTCGAGTCCTTTTATTACAGCCAATAGCTCCATGCGGTTATTCGTGGTCATTCTAAAGCCACCACTCAGTTCCTTGTAGTGCTGTCCTGCTCTTAAAATTGTACCCCAACCACCTGGTCCGGGGTTTCCGCTAGCTGCTCCGTCTGTATAAATTTCGATCATAAACGCTGTAAAGTTATGTTTTTAGGTTCAAAATAGCTTGTTTTATCTGCTTATGGAAAAATATTTTGATTTCAAATAATTGAATGTTAAGGAATTAAAAATTTGCTGTAAAAACTTTGAAAAAAATATTTGCAGGAAATATTAAAAGTCGTACTTTTGTGACATCAAAAAACACGGTGGCTGTAGCTCAGTTGGTTAGAGTATTGGTTTGTGGTGCCGAGGGTCGTGGGTTCGAGCCCCATCAGCCACCCTTCACAGGGCAAAGGATTTTTAAAGATCTTTTGCCCTCTTTTTTTGCCTTCTAATCCCTTGTTTATCAGGTAAATACGATTAAACGTTTCCGTCATTTCAGCGGTTCGATGTTGGATATTTTGAAAATTAAATTTTTCCTTGAACATCGAACCAATCAGCTTTCTTTTATCATTAATCGCAGATTTGGTGAAAATCGGGAATAATTGAGTTAGCGTAAAAATCGCATCATTCAGGATAGGTGGGTATTTCGGCGTATTTTCGCCGAAATACGCCCTAGGCTCAGTATTGATGAAACAGCTTTATCCAATGGGGAGCTTTATACTATTGTGACCAATAAGGACGCCAAAGGTAGAAAGGGTGCTATTGTAGCCATGATTAAAGGTTCAGTTGCCGAAAATAAATCTCTGTAAGCGAAATCCGGTTCCAGAGCAAATCAACTTGGATTTATGCAATGGCAATGGCAACCTTGTTTATGAAATTGTTGATATCAAAAGGCTTTTTGATAAATCCGTCAGGACTGCATACTCCGGTTACTTCAGATATTGAGGCATGCGCAGACATGATCAATACAGGGATTGAACTGGTACGCTCAAGGGATTTTAGTTCCGCGCAGAGGTCAAGACCATTGCCATCGGGAAGCATCACATCCAGGATCACCAGGTCGGGGTTGCTTCCGGAGATATCCTCCCTAAAGCTTTTTGCATCGGCACATAATCTTACCTCGTATTGTTCCTCACTTAATAGGATATCTATAATTTCCCTAATATCATCATTGTCTTCAACTACCATTATTATTTTGCTCATAACCTATCTGTTTTTATACAACTCAATTTTTAGTTAAAAGTTTGGTTTAATTAAGTATTTATACTAAAAATGCTCAGTATTTGTATCCGTTTTTTTACGGTTTACAGTAAGGGGGCAATGAAAAGGATCCATTCATTGATGATGCCCCATCTGTTTCTTCTTGCAAAAAAAAGACAGCAGCCGCCATTTAGGAATATAATGGTAACATGGCATGTGTTTAACATTCTAAGAATATAAACATTTTCCTGTTGTATGCCGAACAAAGCCTGATTAATAATTTTATTTTACAGAAGACATTGCTTACCTTTCGCCACTAAAAATCCTGTATGGAAAGTCAAGTTTAAAACCTTAACCGTTCATCTAACATGTCATTTAATACGCTGAAATTGCTACAGAAACAAAAAAAGAACATCCTGGAAATATGGATGAAAAACCAACTCTCTGACGAGGGGCTTAGAGAAGACTTGATAAGCAATGAAGATCTTAGAAGTCAGTCTGAGGAACTGATTTCGGCTTTGGTTGCCAACCTTTCAGGAAATGACCTGGTTGATCTTGAAGGGGATAGCTGGAACCCGGTTATTGAAATTTTGGGCGGTATCGCCATTACGCGTGCCCGTCAGGGATTTTCCCCGCGTGAAACAGGAAGATTCGTACATACCCTTAAAGAGGCATTATTAGAGGTACTGCAACGTGAACTCCAGGACCCAAAACAGTTATTTGAGGAAAGCCTTAAAATCAACAGGGTTATGGATAATCTCAGCATCGTTACCTTTGAGACATTTATTAAGGGCAGGGAAGAGGTCATCCTACGTCAGACAGATGAGATTGCAGAGATTTCAACTCCCGTGATCCGTGTCTGGGACGGTATTTTAGCACTTCCGATAATCGGTACCCTGGATAGTTCACGTACCCAGGTGGTTATGGAGAACCTGCTTCAGGAAATTGTGGAAACTGGTTCCAGTATTGCCATACTTGACATTTCGGGTGTACCTGCTGTTGATTCTCTTGTTGCCCAGCACCTGATTAAAACCGTTAGCGCTACCCGTTTGATGGGTGCTGAATGTATTATCAGTGGCATCAGACCAGAAATAGCACAGACCGTTGTTCACCTTGGTATTGATCTTTCAAATATCATTACCAAAGCAACCCTCGCGAGTGCATTATCTTATGCATTTAAGGTTTTAAGGCTAGAGGTACGAAAAAGCAGTTCTGTTCAAAAATCTAATAACTTATAAAATGGATAAAATTCCTATTCTTAGGATGGGAAACTTTTTGCTGGTGACCATTCAGGTCGACCTTTATGACAGACTTGCGCTCGACCTTGAGGCGGATCTGGTACAAATGGTAAACAAAACCAGTTCGAAAGGTGTCCTGATTGATATTTCGGCAGTGTCAATAGTCGATTCCTTTATGGGGCGTATTATCGGCAACATTGCCAGCATGTCCAAGATCCTTGATGCTGAAACTGTAGTGGTGGGTATGCAACCTGCAGTCGCAATCACGCTGATAGAACTCGGATTGCCGTTAAAAGGAGTGCATACAGCACTGGATGTTGAAAAAGGGATGAATCTGCTAAAGTCTATGATAGGGGATGATCACGGGGACGATGACGAAACCGATGATAATGATACTTTCACTGAGTAAAGATACCGTTCAGGTGCAAAAGGAACAGGATGTAGTCCTTTTGCGCAACAGGGTCCGCGAGGTTGCCGTAAAGATCAAGATGGGGTTGGTTAACCAGACCAAATTGATTACCGCTGCCAGCGAGCTGCTCCGGAACATGCTGCGTTATGGTGGTGGAGGCAGCTGCCTGATCGAGGTCGTAACCAGAGGCCGTGATAATGGTGTAAGACTTACTTTTTCCGACAAGGGGCCTGGTATCGAAGACATTGCTGCGGCAATGCGGGACGGTTTTTCCACAGGAAAGAGTCTCGGGCTTGGACTTCCCGGCGCAAAGAGACTATGTAATGAATTTGATTTAAAGAGCAAGCCCGGTGAGGGGACAGTTGTGATGATATTAAAATGGGCAAATGGTTGATGCTACACATATAAGCCTGCAGGCGAACGACAGAAGTTATTTTTCACTGCTGAAAAAGGAAATCCACCAACGTCTGGTAGATGCCGGAATGGAAACTGGCAGGATCGCAGAAGTTGATATCATCGTTGCAGAAATGACCAGTAACCTGTTTAAGTATGCGGACAATGGGGAAATCCTTTTTGGGAGTTTCACTGAAAATGGCGTTCCATATGTTGAACTTATCAGTATCGACAGTGGGCCGGGGATGCAGAATCCAGCCAGGATGATGCAGGATGGTATATCGACCAGTAACACCCTAGGTGCAGGCTTGGGCAGCATCAAAAGGCTTTCGGATACCTTTGATATTTACTCTCTGTCCGGCTGGGGAACTATTTTGCTGAGCCGAATTTATATAGGCGAAATTCCATCAAGAAGTGGATTTACCGTTAGACCGATAGTGGTCAGCAAACCCGGTGAAAAAGTAAGCGGCGATGGATTTCTGTTGAAGACCAATGGGCTGGATTTCAAGCTCATGCTCGGGGACGGACTGGGGCATGGACCGGAAGCCAATAGGGCTGTAAATGAGGCCGCTGCCACATTCAGGGTATTTCCCGGTAGTAGTCCCGTTGAGAGCCTTCGCTTTATCCATTCCTCGATCAGGAAGACACGCGGTATGGTTGCCAATATCACATATTATGACCACGAAAAACGGCAATGGTCATCCTCGGGTATAGGAAATATAGCGGCAAAGTGGATCGGCCCTTCGAGTTCTAAAAACCATATGTCCTATAATGGGATTGTTGGGCACAATATCCCAACGACCATGAATGATCAAATCTATAATACAACTGAATTTAACCAGCTCGTTTTATGCTCCGATGGCATAAAAACAAGGTGGGAAGTGACCAAATATCCAGGAATACTAAAACATGATCCGTCTATTTTGGCTGCATGTATTTACAAAGACCATGCGCGCAGGACCGATGATATGTCAGTTGTAATCATTAAAGTTCGTTAACATGAAAGAAATCCTCGATATTTCCCTTGAAAATGAAATGGACCTGGTGTTGGCGCACCGCCGGTCTATGCAGGTAGGCGAACAGCTTGGCCTGACAGTAGCTACACGGACAACGTTTGCAACCGCTGTGTCAGAGGTAGCAAGAACGGCTATCGAATATACGGATAACGGAAGATTGAATATTATCGTTACAGGTAAATTTCCACGCTATTCACTCTATGCACATGTTGTTTTCGATTCTGACCAGGTTTTCAGGGCCAGTGATGAAGGTTTTTTTTATGCCAAAAAACTTCTTCCCGATTTTACCTTTAACTCATCAGGAAATGCTTACTTCATTGAAATGGGGCTTGGGCTTCCCCGATCGCTTAAACTTGACGACCCGAAGCTTGGTCTTTTGAAGGCTCATTTTGAAAATGCAGAGCCGTTAAATGCATATGAGGAGATCAAAAACAAGAATAACCATCTCAACAAACTTACCTGTGAACAGGAAGAAGAAATCCGCATGCGCAGGGAACTGGATGAAAAGAAAAAAGAGTTCATTTCCATTGCCAGCCATGAGCTTAAAACACCGATAACCATTGTAAAAGCATACACCCAGATGCTAAAACAGTTAAAAGGTGAATATTCTGAAAAAGTATCAGGGGTATTGGATAAACTTGACCTGCAGACAACCAAACTTTCCCTTCTCGCGCAACAGTTAATGGATGTATCGAAAATCGAGAACGGCAGCCTTCAGTATGAACTGGTAGATGTCGACCTGAATTCATTCATTAAAGAGGCGCTTGATATCCTGTCGAGCATTCACATTGGAAATGAGATCAGGTTGACCCTTGGAGAAAACTGCCGTATAAAGGCAGATCCCCTGCGATTGGAGCAGGTGATGGCGAACCTGTTGGGAAATGCTGTAAAGTATTCCCCAAAAAATTCTGTCATTGATGTTTTAACAAAACTTTCTCCTGACGAAACGAGTGTAACAGTTACCATCACAGACCGTGGACTCGGGATGTCAAAGGAGGGCATTGAACGTATATTTGATAAATTTTACCGTTTGGAAGAGGTGAGCAGTTCCCATCCTGGCCTTGGTATGGGGCTTTATATTACCTCAAAGATCATATCCGATCATGGTGGACGGATCTGGGTGGAGAGCGTGCCAAGTAAGGGATCCTCTTTTTCAATTGCATTTCCTGTGCATCAATAGATATGACCAGGAAAGGCGTACATTTGAATGGCTTATTTCGGTGGGTTCCTATCCTCCAATAAATAATTGATTTTTGCAGTATAAAGCTCAACGCCATCCATTTGTGGCTTGAACATCAATTTCAAATAGTGCTATCTTTTGGGAAAGCCCTTCATAGGGTAATAACAGCCAACCCTCACTGGTGGCCGCAATGCTGTAGGTATACGCTCTTCACGGATAATCTCAAAAATACCGTTTTCGAACTGGATGCAAATGGTTTCAGTCAAACCGTCCTTTATACTTGCATGATAAAGGGACGCAGGTTAATTTTCTGATAGTTGCCCATGTTTATTTCTCCTCAGGTCTATAAAGGCGGCATTAAATTCCGGGTCGAGCTTTAACATACTTAATTTCTTGGTTTTATCCCTTCCAATTTGCTGGTTTCAATGTGTATTGGCTAATTAAAATTTGGGCAAAGTGATTCCTGCTTATAAATAATGAAACTGCCGGTTTCTTGTTTGGCCTGTGGGTGATTGATTTTTTTTATTGTATAGGCAGTTCAAACCAGAAGGTGCTGCCCTCGCCCTGAATACTTTCTGCTCCAATCTTTCCACCATGTTTTCTGATGATTTCCGAACAGATGAATAGGCCCAGTCCCAGTCCGGTATACTTAACGCCTTTATTTTCAACCTGGTAATAGCGATCAAAAAGGAAGGGGATTTTTTCAGCTGCAATACCCTGGCCGAAATCGATAACTTCGGTTCTTATACTGGTAGCTAGCCTGCATATCTTGACACGAATCTTTTTACTGTCCGGCGCGTACTTAATGGCATTGCTGATAAAATTGGTCACCACCTGCTCGATGCGGCCTTCGTCAGCAACAACAGTTGCATCTTTATCACCTTCAGTTATAATTTCATAGTTGTTTTCCATACGGATATGGTGCACGCAATCCCCGATAAGTTCAAAAAGATTTACCTGGACTTTGTTCAGTTGCAGATGACCTTGGGCCAACTGACTGGCATTAAGTAGGTCATCCACCAGAATATTTACTTTGCGAAGGTTTTTGTTGGCTTTCTCAATCAGACTGGGGATCATTCTGTTTCCGGGATCCGCTTTAACGCGGTCCAGTAATTGTAATATTGCCTTGAGGCTGGTAATGGGGGTTTTGAGTTCGTGACTGGCGATATCAATAAACTCATCCTTTTTCTTTAGGGCATTTACATGGTCATTTATATTGGCACAGGAGCCAAACCAGTTAGCTATTTCCCCTCCTTCGGTGATAAATCTCGCCGCTTTTAAAAGGTGCCATTCATAATCGCCGGAAAAATTTTTTAGGCGGATTTCCACCTGTAAGTCTTTGCCCAGATTAATGCTTTCCTGCCAGGTCTTTAGCAGCATTTTCAGGTCTTCCGGATGAAATTGTGAAAGGATGAATGCGGATCCTGGTATTTTGATGTCACATTTGAAATATTCAAAGAACCTCGCATTGAGGTAATCTATTTTACCTTTAGCGGTAGCGGTAAAAATTATCTCGGGAATAAAGTCTGCCATGAACTGAAGCCGCTTCCGCTCGCTCTCTGCCATTTGTCTGGATCTGATCAGGTCCTTTTCATATTGTCTTCTCTCTGAATTGTCCGTTAGTACCGTGTTGATGGCGGTGATTCTTTGATGGTCATCCAGTTTCACTGATGCATTCAGTAAAACCGGATGGCTACTGCCATCCTTACGGTTGATCTCATAGCTTATCTCCTTGACCGAATGTTCAACTGAGGCAAGTGGTAAAAAAAACATCTCAAAATGCATCTGTCCGCCTTTGGAAAGGAGCACAGAAAATTTCTGTCCGATCAATTCATCTTCTCTGTAGCCCAACCAATTTAATAAGGTATGGTTAATTTTAAGGATGGTTCCGTTTGGCGAGATTGAGCAATAACCACAGGGAGCATTGTTGTACAGTTCAGCGACATCGATGAGCGAGGAAAGGAATTCTTGGTGCCCATAAGCTGAAAGTTCGTCCATTAGTTTTTCAGTAGGTAACGTTTTATAGCAGCAATTGTTTCTTCGGGTTCACTAATATGTGGACAATGGCCCCTTGCATTGAGCTGAACGAACTCATTTCCAGGGGTATTTTCATGAACATACTTTCCTACTGTGGTTGGGGCGATGATGTCGTCGGCGCACTGAAGTGTTAAGCTTTCTACTTTTGACTTCGCCAAATCAGCCCGGTTATCGGAGAAGAAAGTAACCCTGGCAAAGTCCCTGGCTACATCGGGGTCAGTGGCGCAAAAACTTCCGGTTAAAAATTCACCTAGCTCCGGACGGTCGGCGTTGCCCATGATTGCGGGTGCCAGGGCACTCGACCAGCCAAGGTAATTGCTATCCATAAAGTCGAATAAATCTTCCAGATCCTTTTTTTCAAATCCACCGTTATACGCCCCTTCATTTAAGTAGCGGGGTGAGGGACCGATAAAAATCAGCTTGGAAAAATAGTCAGGATAATGGTTTGCGGCAAGCAGGCCAACCATACTGCTCACCGAGTGGCCTACAAAAATTACTTCCCTGAGTGATAGCGATTCGCAGACTTCAAGTAAATCCTGGACATAGCCATCGAGGGTGCTGTATTTTATGCGGTCATATTGGGTGATGTCTGAGTTTCCCGACCCGGTGTAATCGAAAAGTACAACCTTATAATCATCGGTGAAGGCATCGACGATAAATTTCCAAGCATTTTGGTCACAGCCAAAGCCATGGGCAAACAACATCACCTGCTGGCCGTTTCCAATTATATTTACATGGTTACGTTTAATAACGTCGTTGGCCATTGTGACGGGGTATTTTATAATTGCTAAAGATAAAAATTTTTTATCAGAAGTAAATGGAACTGCCTGTGACAAATGACGGTACAAAAAACGGATTGTTATACAATACAAACCTTATTGGCAACTTTTATCGAATGTTTAAAACTGTAATGGATAGTAGGTTGGTTTATTCTGTTTATAGGTGCAATATGTCCGCTAGTGAGTGGAACTGTGTAAACAATAGTTTAGACATGGTTAAAAAAGCATTTGAGATACATAACCTAATTCAATCTAAACATCAGGCAGATTTTGGCATTTCTTTCAACAAATATTTTGGCACTCGTCGAGTGAATCCTGTAAAAAATTTCATTTTAGAACCTTTTCCTGCTGTATTATTTCTTAGAGAAAGATACTGTGAACGATTTAAGATTAATATCAGCCTAATCCATTCTGGAAGATTTGAAGGTACGTCTTTGCAGTATCCGTTGGGCAGGGGAGGCCGGAAATTCTGATTGGGAACAGGGAACCAATAGTTCCTATTTACTGAGTTATGCGCTATTGGGAAACTTTTTCTGCCCCCCCCGTTGCAGATAAGCACACGGTGAAGATTGGGAATATTTGTTACCTTAGCCAAGGTATTATAAATGACTGGAATTAGGCAACAAACGGATCCGGAGCTTTTAACATTGATTGCCCAGGGCAATACTGATGCTTTTAACGAAATTCATGATCGTTATTTCGACGATATTTTTCGTGCGGCGTACAATGTGCTCAGAGACCGTGAGGTTTGTTTGGACATCGTGCAGGAAGTGATGCTGTGGTTTTGGGAACACCGGTCGGGGCACCAGATCCGCAATCTCAGGGGTTATTTGTTAATGGCTGTAAAATACCAGTCCGCAAACTATATCCGGAGCCTTAAAGTCCGTGACCATTTCCCCCTTGATAACATTGAGAACATTCAGGATAACAGTGGGCTCACCATGGAAATGAAAGAATTACAGGGCATTATCAAAAGCTTCACCTCAAAACTGCCTGACCGTTGCCGTGAGGTTTTCAAAATGAGCCGCGAACAGCACTTAAGCAACAAGGAAATCGCACAAAAACTGGGTATCTCAGAGAAAACCGTTTCGGTCCAGATCCTCCGGGCCCTCACTAAACTGAAAAGTGAACTGGGGAACAATTACTTCTGGGCAAGTTTCTTTATTTGATAACATTGTGGCGGACTAAGGGTTTGGGCCAGGTTGGTGGATCATCATGATCGTCAAAAATTGCTTTTCAGGCTGTTTATTTCAGTATCTCAATTATTTTTTTATTTCCTGTAAGTATTTGGCACAGTTAGGTTACTTATAGGTAATACTGCATAATATGACCAACGAGGAATTCAACCTGCTTGCCGCAAAAGTTGCCGATGGCAAGGCTACAAAATCAGAGCTCCTGCTTTACAACCTCTGCTTTGAGCGGTTTCAGGAGGCGGAACACTGGAAGGAACTTGATATTGATGCCAGCCTGTTACAACGGCAATCCTGGCAGGGCATCCATGCCATCATAAGCACGAAAAAAATGCCCGCTATCAAACTTTGGCCACGCATTTCTATCGCAGCGGCGGCAGTGGCTGCGGTGCTGATTGGCGTTCTCCTTCTTTTCTATATTAACGGTGAGAAAAATTCATATTCTGCTGCAGTGCCCGCTCCGGGAAAAAGCGGCGCAACCATCACTTTTGCCGATGGAACAAAACTCTCATTGAATGGGGCAAAAAACGGAATTAAAATAGGGGCCGGGCTGAGCTATCTGGACGGGACAACTGTTTTAGGGCTATCAGCCGGTCAGAAATTATTAAGCACTACCATGTTGTCTGCTGAGACAGCAAAAGGACAGACTTACCGTTTTACCCTTCCCGATGGGACGGATGTCTGGCTGAACGCAGATTCAAAACTCACTTTCCCTTCTGCTTTCGATGGAAAGGACCGTAAAATCAGTTTAACAGGCGAGGCTTTTTTCCAGGTTGTGCACAATGCAAAACAACCTTTCAAGGTAGAAAGCAATGGTCAGTCCGTCCGGGATATCGGTACCGCATTCAATATAAAAGCTTATGCTGATGAGCCATTGACAAAAACCACCATTATTGAGGGAAAGGCTGAAGTGACCTTCCAGGATAAAAATTCAGGGCAATTGGTCCATGGCCAACAGGCGGTGCTTAAGGATAAGGACTTAAAAATCATTAATGTAAACGCGGATGATGAAATAGCCTGGAAAAACGGCCTTTTCGTTTTTAGGAGCGAACCGATTGGCGATATCATGAAAAGAGTGGCCAGATGGTACAATGTGGAAGTGGTTTTCGAAAATCCTTCACTGGCCCATACTAGATTTTCGGGAACCATATCCAGGTACGAGCACATTTCAAAACTGTTGGATATTCTTCAGACTACCGGAGAACTGAAAATTAAAATTGAACAAAGAACCATAGTAATTACTCAATAATCAACTATCCATTCACAAACTTAAACCAACCATTATGACCGGACCACTACGACAGAAAATCTGATTTGCCCTGGGATGGCTCAAAAAAAAGCCACGGCAGTGTTGACGCACTACCATGGCAAGCTGAGTTAACCCAAAAACAATTGCGAAACCGTTTTATCAACTTTAACCCAACCAAACGAAATTATGAATTTTTATGCTTTTACCAAAGGCATGCTTTGGCCGTGCCCTGGCTCAAAAGTTTTAATCAAAACTATGAAGCTGCTCATTATTTTACTAACCGCCTGTTTAATACAGGTCAGTGCTTCTTCCTTCGGTCAAAAAATTAACCTGAATGCCCGCAATGTGGCATTTAAAACCGCACTGGAAACCATTGCCGCGCAGGCAGGGGCAAAGGTGGTATATCCCGACGCTTTACTCGACAGGACCAAAAACGTCCGCATTTCATTTACCGGCCTCACGTTAACAGATGCACTGGACAGGATTTTTGAAGGCCAGCCCAATCTCGCTTATGAACTTAAGGACAATACTATCGTGCTTAAAAAAAATGAACCATCCTACATCGACCGCGTAAAAGGCCTTGCGGAAGCGCTTTTCACCGCTGATATCGACGTGCGCGGAAAGGTAGTAGACTCACTGGGCCTTGGGATCCCCGGTGCGACAGTCAAAGTTGTTGGAAAACCGAAAACCATTTATACCAACTCAGGCGGGGATTTTACCATTTCGGGATTAAAAGCTGGGGAAATGCTGGAAATCAGCTACGTGGGCTATAAAACTATAGTCCTTCCAGCGAAACAAGATCTTGGTATCATCAGGTTAATCGCCAGCATAGGCAAACTGGATGAAGTAACCGTGATGTCCTACAGCCAGACTACACGCAGACTAAGTACCGGCTCAATTGGAAAAGTAGCGGGTGAGGAGATTATTAAACAGCCCGTTTCTAATGCTGTCGTAGCCTTGCAGGGACGGGTTCCCGGATTGTTCATTACCCAAAGCGCCGGTTATGCGGGCGGAAACGTATCGGTTACGATCCGGGGCCAGAACAGCTTAACATTAAATTCATCCGCGCCTTTATACATTGTAGATGGTGTTCCTTTTGGCAGTGCTCCGGTAGAGAAAAGTATCGGTGCTTTTTCTCCACAAAGTGATTTTAGCCCTTTAAATACGATCAATCCCGCAGAGATTGAAAACGTTGTGGTATTAAAAGATGCTGACGCCACCGCGATTTACGGTTCGCGTGGTGCCAATGGCGTGATTTTGATTACTACAAAAAAAGGCCGTCCGGGCCGTACAAATGTTGCGGTGGATTTTAGTCAGGGGTTTGGTGAGGTGGTCAATCTGGTCGAAATGCTGGGGACCGCTGATTATCTGAACATCAGAAAACAGGCATTCATAAATGACAACATCACCCCAACGGTGACCAATGCACCTGATCTGACGCTTTTCGATCAGAATGCTTTTACAAATTTTCCTGAATTGTTGATCGGAAATACCTCAAAACAGACCAATGCGGGTTTAGCGATCTCTGGTGGGGATGCTTTTACTCAGTTTACATTGAGTGGGACTTTCCGCCGGGAATCTACCGTTTATTATGATCGGTCGGATGATAAAGCCACTCAGCTCCGCTTAAGTGTACAGCACAAAAGCAGGAATTCCAGGTTCGCAACCACTGCAACGGTAAGTTATAATTCGGACAATAACCAGATTCCGATTTACAATATGAACTTAACCAATTATGGCCTGCCGCCGAATTATCCTTTATATACGCCAACAGGTGCTTTATACTGGGGTCCGGGCTATACCAACCCTTTGGCTGCATTCGATACCTATAATAATTTAAAATCTACCAACCTGAACGCAGCAGCGACTTTGCGTTATACGGTTTTACCGGGACTGGATATCAAAGCTAACGGTGGCTATAATCTGATAGATGTAAAAGGAAACATGGTCACCCCGGTATCCGCTACCAATCCGTCTTTTAATTCATTGCCCCAGATCATTTCAAACAACAATTATATCAGGACCTACATCGCCGAACCGCAGGTGTCATACGAATTTAATACAGGAAAGGGCAAACTAAACCTGATTGCCGGAGGTACCTGGCAGCAAACAGAAACGGTCCAGCCTTTTTGGATCCTGGGCAACTATACCAATCCACAGTTGGCGACCAATTTAAACCAGACCAATATCCTGGCCAAGAATTCTGATTATGCCGACTTCCGTTATACTTCGGTTTATGGCCGTGCGGAATATAATTTAAGTAATAAATACCTGGTCAGTGCGAACATCAGAAGGGACGGGTCTACCAAATTCGGTAACAATAACCGTTTTGGAAACTTTGGAAGTGCCGCTTTGGGCTGGATATTCAGTAAGGAAAAACTGATCGGCGACAATCTTCCATGGTTAAGCTACGGGAAGTTAAGGGCGAGTTACGGTACGGTTGGAAACGATAAAATCAGGGATTACGAATATCAGTCAAACTATTCAGGATCTTCACCATACGGGCCATCAACTACACTCACACCGGCCAGGGTTGCAAACCCATATTTAAAGTGGGAAGAAACCCGGAAGCTCGACATCGCCCTGGAACTGGGTTTTCTTAAAGACAGGATTCTGCTAACTGCAGGTTATTACCGCAACAGGTCCACCAACCTGTTGCAGAGCGTGCCGCTTGCCGCACAGACGGGTTTTAGTCAATACACTTCAAATTTTGATGCCACTGTGCAGAACAAGGGTCTGGAGCTCGAGCTAAATACCATCAACTTGGATAAGGGCGGATTTCGGTGGACTTCCTCATTTAACATCACTTTCCCGCAGAACAGACTGGTTTCCTATCCGGGGCTGTTGACTTCTACCAACAATAATACTTATGTGGTCGGTCAGTCGCTCAATCTCCGTACGGTTTACCAGTCAACAGGTATCGTAAACGGCATTGCTACCGTTGCCGATCTAAATGGCGACGGCGTAATTACCGGTGGAATTTTCGAAAACGGAAGGGGCGACCAGTACGTGTACGGTAACAATGACCCTAAATATTACGGAGGTTTTAATAATACCTTTACCTACAAAGGCTTTCAATTGGACGTGTTTTTAACCGGGGTCAGCCGCACGGCAACCCGCGGTGATTTAAATTTTGGAACCTATCCGGGTTTCGGTTACAATCTCCCTGTTACACTGGCTGATGTTGGCCTCAAATATTCTACCAATACCGCATCGGTTACCGGCAGCAGATACAATCTGTTTACCGGATCTGACGCCGCGGTAGAATCGGCCTCTTTTGTACGGTTGAGAAATGTTTCGTTAACCTACAGTTTACCGGCGCCGTTTAGCAAAAAGATAGGGATGTCATCGCTTCAGATATATGTGCGTGGGCAGAATCTGATCACCTTCACTGACTATAAAGGTCTGGATCCCGAAACGCTGACGACACAGGTCCCACCTTTAAAAATGTTTACAACCGGTATAAGAGCAACCTTTTAATCTCAAAAAAATGAAAAATTCTTTTAAATATATAGGACAGGCCGTATTTGCGCTATTGGCCTTTACATTGCTGCTTACATTGGGAGGCTGTAAAAAATTAATAGAAAATAATGCTTCCGGGGGCCAGTTGCTGGATAAAGAGGTATACAAAGATTCAGCCACTGTAAAGGGGGCCTTAGCTGGCATGTACAGCAGCCTGATTACCAATAACAGATATAGCGTGCTCCTGTCCGGATTTCCGGGTTACAGCGCGGATGAACTTACCAATTATAACCTGGAACCTGTTAACCAGTTTGTATTGAACAGTATCCTGACCACAAATGCGGAGGTAAACAACAATTTCTGGTCGGCCCCTTATTCGGTTATTTATGCCGCCAATGCGGTTATCGAAAATGTACCCGCGGGAAGCAACTTATCACCGAAGTTTCAGGTGCAGAGTATTGCTGAGGCCAGGTTCGTCCGCGCATTTTGTTATTTCTATCTGGTAAACCTGTTTGGGGATGTGCCTTTGGTGACTACAACCGATGTAGAGGCGAACAAAACAAGTCCACGCAGTTCTGTAGCGGCCGTTTATGCACAGATAACAGCCGATTTACTTTTTGCACAGGCGAATTTGCCAGCTAACTACGCATTGTCTGCTGGCGCGAGGACCCGTGCTAACAAATGGGCGGCTACTGCTTTGCTCGCCCGGACCTATTTATATCTGGGCAATTGGACGGCGGCCGAAACACAGGCAACTTCCCTGTTGGAAAATACGGCCCTGTTCGGCCTCGAAGATCTGAGCAGGATTTTTGTGCCGACAAGTAAGGAAGCAATTCTGCAATTGTATAATGATGCAAGTGGCATAAATCCATATGCAAGCGCGATGTTACCCAGCCCAACAGCACCAACTATACCGAAATATGTATTTACCGATCAGCTGAAAAGTGCTTACGCGGCTGAAACTGGAGATGGACGAAAGGCAGCCTGGTCCGTTACCGTCACTGCCCCGAATGCGGTCGTGTACACCTGCCCTGCAAAATATAAGGGCACGACGGCCGGCAACGCTGAATACTTTACCCTGTTCAGGCTTGGGGAACAATATCTGATCCGCGCTGAAGCACGTGCCCAGCTCAATAATGTAACGGGCGCCAGTGCAGATTTATTGGCACTCCGTCAGCGTGCGGGCCTTGGCGCGACGCCGGCTAGCGACAAAGACGCGTTACTGCTTGCCGTGGAGCGTGAGCGGAGGATAGAACTGAGCTGCGAAATGGGGCACAGGTGGTTTGATCTGAAGAGGACCGCAAGAGCGAATGCCGTATTAGGGGCAGTTAAACCCACATGGAAGCCAGAAGCGGCACTATATCCCATTCCAGCTGATCAGCGGGGCAGAAATGGAAACCTCACACAGAATCCAGGTTATATCAATTAAACATTAAATCAATTTAATATCATGAAATTCAATATATATCTATTTTTGCTGATCTGTATACTCACATCAGCGAGCGCACAAGAGAACCGCTTTAGCCTTAAAGGAAAACTTACCGGTTCAACAGTCCCTATGAAAGTGTTCCTTTACTTCCGTGATGGAGACCGCAAAGTTGCCGATTCAACCATGGCCCGGGATGGCAAGTTTACTTTTTCGGGAAATCTGGAACATGCGTCCGATGCTACGTTATATGTACATTGGATCTATCCGCCAAATGTTAAACCGGAAGGATCGGCCAGCGAAGGCAAATCTTTTTTGCTTGAAAAGGGGACGGTCACTATCGAAGGTAAACGTTTATTCGACGCGAAAGTAACCGGTGGCGAAGGCCAGAGGGATTATGCCGCATACCACATGATGATGGGGAATGTTGGCGATTCGGTTTACCGGGTCTGGAAAGCACAACAGGGCCAGCTCCCTGAAGATTCCACAGCGGCGTTTCAAAGGCTGCTGTATGCCAGGCAAAAAATAGGAAAAGATGAAACGCTTAAATTTATCCAGTTTCACCCAAAATCGGCGATGTCTTTTAATATCCTGCAAAACAGTTCCGTGATCGTGGAGGATTTTAAATATGTGGAAGGAATGATTGACGCGTTAAAACCTGAATTCGGCCAGACCGCAAGATTTAGAGCTGTAGAAGATAAGGTAGCTTTAACCAAAAGATTATCCATTGGCCAGCCGGCCACAAACTTCAGTCAAACGGACGATAAAGGCAGGGTAGTGTCCCTTTCGGATCAAAAAGGCAAATTCGTCCTCGTTGATTTCTGGGCAAGCTGGTGTGGGCCCTGTCGTACCGAATATCCCCACTTAAAGGCTGCATATGCTAAATACAAGGATAAGCACTTCGAAATTATTGGTATCTCGATTGATGATAAAAAGGAACTTTGGTTGGATGCCATCAGGTCTAACGGCTTTGAATGGATCCAGCTTTCAGACTTAAAGGGAAGAGACAATGCCATTGCGAAAGCTTATGGTATCGCGGCTATCCCACAGAATTTCCTGATTGATCCGGCAGGGAAGATCATTGCAAAAAACTTAAGGGGAAAAGCGCTGGAAGAGAAACTGGCGGAAGTAATCCGATAAACCTCCCCATTATATCCTAACCGGTTAGGTGATTTCGGTCAACAGACTGAACGCCTGACCGGTTGATATTGTTTTGCTCAGCAGGCAGACTTTCCGTGCAACCTAACGAGGCTGTGCGCTGGCTCCGTATTATTCAGATTTTAGTAAGGCAGGCCGCAATTTTAACATCCGTTTACGCCGTCTATTATTCAATCACGCTTTATGAAGAAAACCGCTCCAAACATCCATTTGGCAAAAATAATTTTGCTCAGTTTTTGTGTATCAGTGTTATTTTTAACTGGTTGTGCAACATCCAGGACTCCCGGAATGCATCGAAAAGATCCGGGTAAGGGCTTTGATCTTGCAATTCTCCTGCCCGATGAAAAACAAACAATGCTGATGCATATTTTTTCGCGAACAGGACTGACATTGGGTGTGTCACAAGACGGGGCAAGCCTTTTTCGGGAGGACCAGAAGGGGATTGTTCATGTAAAAATCATGCCCCAGAACCAGTCAATGCTGAGGTTATTATTCCAGCACCTGTCTGAGGCTGGTATCGTTGTACTACAATGTAGCCTTGAGAAATAAAAACGGCTCTCGGAAAAACCGGATTGGCACGATCACCTTTACCGATGGGTGAAATAGGCCAGTGTTCGCGAGACAAAACCTTAAGTATCCTTTCCGGCGAGATGGATATTATCTCAAACTTATTCCGCCAACACGGTGCTTTTATCAAATGAATACCAAAAGCTGAGTGACGTTAGAAGCCATGCTTTCGCCAGAGACCGACATTGAGGTTTTCTCTACATTTTAAGTGATAAAATACTCATAAATGGTGATTGAATTTTATTTCATCCCACCCGTATATTATTGTAAATTTATATTATGGGGAATTTATCGCTAAGAAGTACAGAAGGTAAATGGGTAATGGCATCGTCAATCCTGGCCTCTTCAATGGCATTCATTGATGCTACAGCATTAAATGTTGTTCTTCCTTCGCTTCAACAAGAGTTTTCTGCTTCTGCAAGTAGCCTGTTTTGGGTGCTAAATGCGTATTTGCTCATCCTGGCCTCCCTGATCTTAATTGGAGGGGCTTTGGGCGATAACCTTGGACGGAGAAAAATATTTATAATTGGCATACTCATTTTTGTAGGCGGTTCAATGGCCTGTGGCTTAGCTGGTAGTTTAGATATGTTAATACTATTCAGGGTTTTGCAGGCAATGGGCGGGGCACTTATGATTCCAGGCAGTCTGGCTTTGATCTCATCTTCGATACAAAAAAAGGAGCGGGGCAGGGCAATTGGGATATGGTCGGCCTGTACAACCCTTGTTATGCTTGGAGGACCGGTCTTGGGCGGTGCTTTGGCGGATTCTGGCCTTTGGAGATATATCTTTTTCATAAACGTGCCCTTGGGCCTGGTTGCAGGATCGATATTGATCTTTAGGGTTGCTGAAACCATTCGCGCTGAGAAACTGAAAAAAATTGATTTCTCTGGTGCAATACTCGCCGCGTTGTCTCTTGCATGCATCACCTATGGCCTGCTCAGTCTCCCTGACCATAAGCTCTGGACGTTTTTTGTTGCTGGAAGCATAGGAGGGGGGATAATCTGTTTTCTGATTTTTATCCTGGTGGAATGGAAAACGGACAACGCCATGATGCCGCTAACTCTTTTCCGGGATAAAGTATTTGCCGGAACAAACCTTTTGACGTTTTTCCTGTATGCTGGATTGGGCGGGGCCATGTTGTTTTTGTCCCTAAATCTGGTACAGGCACAGGGATATAACCAATTGCAATCGGTAATGGCCTTTCTTCCCTTTACCCTGTTAATGATTGCCCTTTCAGGTATTGCAGGCAAGCTCTCAGATAAATATGGGGCAAGATTGTTTTTAACCTTCGGGCCTGTAGTGAGCGCGTTAGGTTTTTTCCTTTTATCGCTTCCCAGCGAAACGCAAGGCCCTCAAGCTTATTGGATATCATTTTTTCCGGGTATTCTGGCTTTAGGTATTGGAATGTCTTTTACGGTATCCCCGCTAACTGCTACTGTAATGGGATCTGTAAGAGAGGAATTCTCAGGGGTGGCCTCCGGAATCAATAATTCACTGAGCAGAATAGCTTCGGTTTTTGCAAATGCTATTTTCGGAGCCCTGGCCCTGATCATATTTTCCAATACAGTTGCCCGGGATTTGAAATCCAAGAATTACACCCTTAGCGAATATAGAATAATAGAAACCCGGACATCCAGCTTCGGGGCAGCGAGGGCACCTAAAAGTTTTGCTGCTCAGAAACAAACAGATATCAATAAAAGCTATCGGCAATCCTTTATTTATAGTTATCAACTTGTTTTGAAAGGTGCTGCCGTTCTTGCTATTATATCAGCAGGCATAGCTTTGGTTTTCCTCAGGCCCAAGAATTAAACCTTAACCTGTTGAGTGGTAAATCAATAAAAGCCGTCAGACTGGGTATTTCGGCAAAAGTGTGCTTCCGTTCCGCATTTAAGCTGTAACCCCATTTCACTTTAAAATTCACTGAAATACGCAGCCAAGAATTAAATGCTGGATTTGTATTTAGATTTTCTGAAATGAGTGTTATGTGTCCTGTACCTCGAAAGCAAAACACAAAACGCGCATTAATGAGCAGATAAATTTTCCCTGTTTCTCCTGCACTTCTCGGAGCAATATTTTATTTTCTCCCAAACCTTTTCCTGTTTTTTTCTCCAGTTAAAGTTTCGTCCACATGTCTTGTACTGTTTTGGGGAGCTCCTTCTTTTTAACCCCTTTCAACTTTCCAATGCGTTTTTAGTTCGGCATATTGCCCATTGGCTTCCGCCAGTTTCCATTGATCATAAAATATGGATGCCGATACTGCTTTTTGCTCATCACCCGTGCCGCGTTCCAGCTGGCGGTAATCCTGATCGGCATCATATTTTTTACCACCCTTGTAATTGGCATAACGCCTGGATCTGGTAAAGCCCATCTGCAAATATTTTCGGGCCATATCTGCACCCACAAAATCTCCTTCCTGCAGATAGGCCAGAAACATAGCATAGATTTTATTACTGCTTTCCCTGGCGATTTCCGGTGTTTTAAAACGCCAGTGTTGGCCAATTTCACTTTTGTAAGGCTCACAGATCAGAACACCCTGCTCACCTTTGCCTACCCGATATGCCCCGGGATTTTTCCGGTAATCAATGTCTGGTTTCCAGACATATTTTGAGTAGTCAAAGTGCAGATAGCTGGGTTTGTCCATAAACAGTGAGTTAGCCTTGGTTAATGTGTCCGTTCAGATAACTTTCGGCGCTGACCAGATCGTTGTCAACCTGCTCTTTTGCCGTCACTGACTCATAATGTAGGGAATCCTCGGCGAATTCGCTCAGCAGGGTAAACCTGATTTCAGCTTCTTCCTCCTCAGCGTGCGCAGCTTTTCCGATCACGGTAAAAATACCCTCGATACCTTCATGCACAAAACTATACTTAACCTGAAAATCGTCTTGGTCTTCGGTTGGGATTTCTGCGATCTCGGTATAGGCGCGGTCCTGTATGGTTTCCAATCCCTGTTTCAATAATTTGATCGCTTGCTGCTTTTTATCTGCTGTCATATCTGATGTATTTAATTTCTTTTTCTAACAGTGCGCTGGCGCTAAAGTTTTAAATCATTACCGAATCCATTTCCTGATAGGAATTCTTTGGCTCAATCGGGATATAAGGAGGATACCCAAAGCCGCAAACATTTTAATAATTTGCCGTTGCAGCACTATCACCTTTATCATTAAACGCTATGATCAATAAAACAGTTGTTATCACCGGAGCATCTCTCCGGTCAAAAAGATAAGGTTACTGGTTCTCATAATTGATATCATTTACTTAGGAACAGCATCGCGTTTCTTTTGTAAATTTCGTAAATTCAGGTTTGAAGATAAGCCCCTCTATCTATATTATGTTATTTTATAACTTATTATCAATGAGCGAGATATTGAAAACTAAAAGTAGGCAATCATTGTTAAATATCTTGACCTAATCAATCAATGATGCGTCAAAAACGGGTGATCCCACATATTGTTTAATATTTTGCTGAATAGTACATAACTACACATGATATGAATACAAGAAGAGATTTTCTACAAAAAATAGGTGTATCAGCATTAATGCTGAAATTGAGTTCAGTAACAGCATTTGCAGACGCTCCTGGCCACATCGAACAGGCTTACCAGGGCAGGGTACTTAGAGTAGCCATTATGGGTTTAGGCGGGTATGGCACCCGTGTAGCTGAGGCAATGAAGAGTTGTTCAAAGGGGAAGCTAGTGGGTGTGATCAGTGGTACACCATCAAAAATTAAAGAGTGGCAAACGAAGTATGATATACCAGAAAAGAATTGCTATAACTATGACAACTTCGATCAGGTAAAAAATAACCCGGATATAGATGCTATTTATGTGATTACTCCGAACGCACTGCATCATAATCAGGTTATCCGTGTAGCAAAAGCTGGAAAACATGCCATATGTGAAAAACCGATGGCACTGAATGCCACACAGGGACAGGAGATGATTGATGCATGTGAAAAAGCAAATGTAAAATTACTGGTTGGCTATAGGATGCATTTTGAACCCCGGACGCTGGAGGTGATCCAAATGAGAAATGCCGGCGATTTCGGTAAGATCATGTTTTTCCAGGGACAATGTGGTTTTAAAATAGGTGATCCTACGCAATGGCGGTTAAATAAAGCACTTGCGGGCGGTGGATCAATGATGGATATTGGGATCTATGCGCTTAACGGGGCAAGGTATATGGTAGGCGAAGAGCCGATTTGGGTGACTGCTCAGGAGACCAAGACCGACCAGATTAAGTTTAAAGAAGGGGTGGATGAAACCATACAATTTCAATTAGGTTTCCCGAGCGGTGCGGTAGCCTCCTGCCTCTCCAGTTATAACATCAACCATCTAGATAGATTTTTTATGAGTGGGGATAAGGGATTTGCAGAAATGCAACCTTCCACCGGATATGGTCCGATACGGGGCAGAACACACAAGGGTGAACTCACGCAGCCCATAACTACTCAACAGACTGTTCAGATGGATGAAATGGCAACTTTTATTTTTGAAAATAACAAGCCAGTAGTTCCCGTAAACGGTGAGGAAGGTTTAAAAGATCTTAAAATTATTGATGCCGTATACCAAGCCGTAAAAACTGGAAAAAAGGTGAAACTAACTGCCTAGAATTTTGCATTTTAATCTACATGAACATTCCCTTTATTTGGAGCTAATGAATTAATTAAACTTTGCCGATTTATTATTATCCAAAAATTGGGTTATGAAAAAACGTTATCAGGAGAATGACTCCTATGGTTTTTTAAATAGCTGTTGTGTGAAAAGTACAAGATAGTCTCGCCAGTTCGACCAGGTATGGCCACCTTCACTTTCCGAATAAATGTACTTTGCGCCGGTTTCATCTAATTTTTTTCTGTAATCTGCTACTGATTTGTAAAGGAAATCAGTTTTGCCTATGCCGATCCAGTATAGTTTTAAGCCCTTATCGAACTGGTTTTTTAAGGTAACCTCAAAATTTTCGTAAACAGGGGATGTCGTTTTGCCAAAGGGCATAATGGCCGGTGAGAAAAGACCTACGTAATCAAATGTCTTTGGATAAAACCTGCTAATGTGAAGCGAATGGAAACCACCCATGGATAATCCAGCAATAGCACGGTGTGCATGATCTGCTTTGACTCTATAATTTCCTTCAATAAATTTGATGATGTCCATAAACGTTTCTTCCATTTTGCCGTCCATGGTATTGGGCAGTTGCATGGTGGGCTTGTACTGGCCCTTTGAATCTTCTCCAGGAGCAGCGGCCTGTGCCACGTTTCCATTTGGCATAACTACGATCATTGGCGTAGCTTTGCCCTGTGCAATCAGGTTATCTAAAATCTGGGCAGTTCTGCCCAGGGCCAGCCACGCTTCTTCATCGCCGCCCATGCCATGTAGCAGATAAAATACCGGATACTTTTTTTTATCATCCTCATAGCCCGGCGGTGTGTAAACGGAAATTCTTCTGTCTTTTTCATTTCCAGGTGATTTATACCATCTTTTGCTAACCGTTCCATGAGGCACATCTTTCACCAGATAATTATCGGCTTTTCCACCAGGAACAATTACAACGTTCACTACCGATGCTACATCTCTGATCTGGTAAACATTATTTGCGTCCCTGATCTTCAGACCGTCAACAATGAATGAATAGCTGTATAGTTCAGGCTTTAAAGGAGAAGTAGTGTAACTCCACAAACCATCATTCTGCTTAGTCATGGCAACCGGATCACTTTTTCCAAGCAGATCGCCCTGCAGTTCCACCTTTTTTGCGTTGGGAGCCATTAAACGAAATGTAAGACTATTGTCTACACTGATTTCCGGTGATGTAATTTCTTTGTTCTTGTTAAAATTCAGATTTTCCTGGCCTTGGGCATTTAAGGAAGTGAAGAGGAAAATAGCAAACACCAGCTTCTTAATCATTTGGAAAGTATTTTTAGTTAAAGGATGCATTGTGGTAATTATATCCTGATTGTAAAGAACAAGGTATGATTTTATTTTGATTGATGTAGTCTCTCGTTTCTGAAATGAAGGGTGGTTGACCTGATAATCAGTTAAGGAAATAAGCCATTGCGGCCAATAATATTTCCTTCTTTGTCTTTTATTTTTACCGGGTAAACCATTTGCAGAAGGAGTCAGCCCAAGGAGATCAATATTTTTTTGCGTACAATCAGCAAATCAAAATTGGATTTTATACATCTGCTAGAATTTTAAAAAACAGCCTGGTTCAATTAATTCGTCCACAAATTGGTTTTTATTTTGGATTGTGACTGCCCCGGGTTTTAAAGCAATTCTGAAAGGAACTGCTTTTTTGTTTCGGAAAGGTTCATTTCTAAGCCCGAAAATTGATTTAATTGAGATCAAGAGGAAAATGCCTGTAGATCCTTGATATGCATGCTTGCCTGTTCCTGTGTTTAAAATACTGATCTGGAAAAAAAAATAATTTTAATTCCCTGATTTTTAAATACTAATATTCTTGAGCTTATTTTTTGTGATATTTCTTTTGCTTAGGAAAGTTTAATTCCTATATTTGCAACCCCAAAGGAACACAGCTGATGTGTGAATTTTGCGAAAGTAGCTCAGTTGGTAGAGCACGACCTTGCCAAGGTCGGGGTCGCGAGTTCGAATCTCGTCTTTCGCTCCAATAAATGCCTTCCTGCCAGAAGGCATTTGTATTTAAAATTAACCTGCCAAAGGATATCGGAACAGGATAATGCTCGAGTGGTGGAACTGGTAGACACGCAGGACTTAAAATCCTGTGCTTTCAAAGGCGTGCGGGTTCGATTCCCGCCTCGAGTACGAAAAGGGAGGACTTAAAGGTCCTCCCTTTTTTGTTGTAGTGCGCCGGGCATGGCAATCGACTATAGGGTTAGAGTCCCGAACACGCTTAGCAG
>NZ_JBWJIG010000014.1:0-159795 GCF_056490705.1 Pedobacter humicola
AAATCGGGAGGCTTTTACTGCTATTGACGTTGGATAGCATGATTCAAAAAAAATCACTTTCTATTAGTCTGTGTCTCACCGGCCGATAGAAAGTGATTAATCCGATTCCGCTAAAACTTTCGTTTTTGATACGGCGTTCCCTGACCATCTTCGCAGTAAGCTTTGAGGCTTAACAGGAACATTGCCCAGTTATAATTGCACCATTGATAAAACTCCGTTAGTTCACGCCAATCGAAATGTTTGAGGACAACTGACGTTATTCCATCTTTCTCAGAGAGGTCAAATGAAATACCCGTGCCGATCCACTCTGGATCTGAACCTACACATTCCCATAGTACCCTTTTGTTTGGAGACAATTCCAGCACCTTCATTTTTGTTCCATAATTATCCCCGAAGTCGAACACATTGATAAAACCCAGTTCAGGTTTAACAATCAATTCTTCTGTCCAAACAGCGCCAAGGCCTGCTTGTGTTGTTAATGCTGCATATACATCTGCAATAGGCGATTTAATGTAATTGATGTGTTCGATTTTTTCCATTTTCATGAGCTATTTATCTGCAGATGCAAAGTTAGCAAGTTTGTATTCGCGTCAGTTATGCATATAAGACAACATCTGGGGGGAAATCGGCCATTCTATGGCAAAGCTTTCAATTAAAATAAAGCGATTAATGTTTTATGTTTGTAGGGGGATACAAAATTGGATTTAGGAAAATATCAAGTCAATTTTTTTTAAATATTGGTTCCAGGAATGTATGTCTGTTTTATTTGTGTACAAAATTGAAGCAAACCGGAATATAATAACTCGTGGTTATTTGTTCTTAAACTGCAAACGATAATTTGTAGGGGTAGTATGGTATTTTTCGCTAAAGCTTTTCGTGAAATTTGCCAGATCGTTAAAGCCACAATCAAAGGCAATGTCGCTAATGCGTTCGTTGGAAACCAAAAGGAGTTCGGCTGCTTTTTCGAGCTTTTTGGCTTTAATATAATTGGCAGGTGTATCGTTGTATAATCTTGCAAATTCCCGTTTAAATGACGAGACGCTTAAATTATTTTGCTGCGCCAGCGCTTCGATGCTCAACTGTGAAAACAGATGCGCTTCAATAACTTGCTTGAAAGTGTAGGTATTTGGCGAAAAAAGCTGTGATAAAATTACTTGTATAGCTTCGGCATTCTGTGTTTGAGAAAGTAAAAGTATAATTTCTTTAAATTTTAAAATCAAAACATCTTCACTAACCAATGATGGATTTTCAAAATAAAACAATAATCCTTCGATATACTTGAGGATTAAAAAATCGTTGCTGATTTTTTCGCTCGACTTATTTGATTCTAAATGCTGAGGGCTTTGAAGCAATACAGGCAGTTCCCTTTCATAAATTTTCTTTAATATATCCGGGTAGAAAGTAACGATTACAATTTCACAATTGCTTTTCGAATCCGATTGATGTATCTGGTTTCCCGAGTTGATGCAATTTAGCAGTAATGAATAGTTGGCTGGGATGTTTATTTGTTCATGATCCGTTTGATATTCAATCTCACCTTTCAATAAATATAAAAAACAAGCCTGGTCAGCAACAGGAAAATCAAATTTGAAAGGTGGTTTTAACACAATTTTCTGTATCAATGATTTTCCAAATAAATCGAATTTTTTATAGTCGTTTACCATATATTGTAAAGATGCCTTTTTATGAACCAAATTGCCAAAAAATTGAACTAATCTACAAAGTTTAACCTTGTTTTCTTTAAGAGATTTGTGATATGAAAAGGAAAGAGCTGAGCATATTAATTAAAAAAACAAATTACCGCTTTTTTATACTATTGGCCTTCATTTCTTTAACAGTACTATCACTTACAATTAAAAAATCAAAACTCTTAAAATCATGGGATTATCAAATTTAGGCATTTTTCACACCGTTGTTGGCGTTATTGCCATCGTAGCTGCCATTGTATCTTATATCAGATATGGTAAAATCAATTTGGCTGAATCATCAGGGAAAATATACTTTTATGGTACTGTAATTACATGCTTAACGGCATTAGGCATATCTAAACATGGAGGATTTAACCCCGGGCATGTATTCTCATTATTGATTTTAATATTAGCATTGGTGGCTTATTTTCTTTATTCCAGGAAAAAAGGAAATATCCGAAGCCGGTATTTCGAAAACTTTCTCCTGTCATTCAGCTTTTTTCTATCGTGGATTCCTACGGTTAACGAAACATTAACCCGTGTTCCAATCGGACATCCTTTGGCGAAAGCCCCAACTGATCCAATTATAGGTAAAACACTGCTTGTTTTGTTGATATTGTTTATCGTAGGTTCTATTTATCAGTTTAGAAAGCAACGGAAAATAAATGCTGCTGAAAAAATATAATTTAAACGATGCGGATTAACGAAATCTTTTTATGCTATAAATATGCCGGGTGTTTTGCCCGGCTATTCTAAAATCTTCCACCTTCATACCTGCGGGAATTACCTTCTAATCATGTTATTCATTTATTTTGTTTCTTGTGTCTGATAAAGAGTGTTTTATGAATAAATTATTGAAATGGCACAGCAGGATGCAACTATAGTTTGTCGAAATTCGTCTATGGTATAATCAGATTTTCGTTTCTTCCATTTTTTTTGCCCATTAACGCAAATGAAATCGGCAGTTGATCATGCCTAAATCGGAAACATCATTAAACAGCATAAATGAAAAGGATATTGGTGATATTTTTTATTTTGGGTTTGTCTCTTAACGGATATGCTCAAAAAGAAACAACAGCCCGGGATAGCATTAAAATATTTTATGATGGACTTTTTTCTGCCTTGAAAAATGGATACTTACATAGGAAAGCTGTTGATTGGCGGCTTGTAGAATCAGAAACTAGACAGAATTTAACGACATACAATAGTTTTAAAACATCGCTAAGTGAGATAAAAATTCTTTTCGATAAAATAGGCGCAACACATTGCATCGTTTATGATCAGGGGATTAAATATTCCGCTACGGGAAAATCCATTTCAAAGGAGGATTATTCGGAGCAGTGGAGAAAGAAATATGCTGCCAAACCAGGTTTTGAAGCCAAGGTACTTGATGGGAAATACGGCTATATTTTAATGCCAGGCATGGTGTTTTTTGATACCAGCTCAGATAATGTACATCAAATCGCCCAGGTGATGTATGATCAGATCGCTGATATCAAGACCAAAAATAAATTGGAAGGATGGATTTTGGATTTGCGCTTTAATACAGGTGGCAATTCCTGGCCTATGTTGCTCGCATTGTACGATTTATTGGGTGATCATGATATAGGAGGTTCACTTAATGTAAATAAAAAGCGGATGAATACCATAAAATTGACAAACGGGAATTATTTGGATAACGGTAAAAAAGTATCCTGGGTTAATCCTGCAGGTGAATTACTGGATAAGACAAAACTAGCAGTTATTACGGGTATCTTTACAGGAAGTTCGGGAGAAGTAACTGCAATGGCCTTTAAAGGAAGGCCAAATACCATTTTTATTGGAGAAAGCACATTGGGGTATACTACAGGAAATGTTTTTTGGCCGCTACCTTTTGGTATTACGATGGCTTTGACCACTTCGTATGATAGCGATAGGAATGGTAACGATTACGAACGCATAATCCCTGATATTGCTGTGTCTAAGCAGGATAATTTTGATGATTTACTTTTGGATCAGAATATTCAGGAGTCCCTTAGGTTTTTAAAGCAGAAGGAGTAAAACTCATTAAGTCCTTAATTTAGTGAATCCTTTTGAAATTTAAATAATCGGGTAGATTTTAATCAACTTGGCGTTTATAGCGAAGATTTCGTGAATAGGTCGTTTTTTAATTTGCTTTCTCCATCGCTAGATTCGAATTATGTAAGATTACTGTCTCCTAACCATCTATTGGATTAATTGTGAATGACCAGAGATTATTCTCCTGCATCTTTAATAATCTGTATAGTTAACCATTCCGAAATCCTGAAATTGGTTTGTTGTATTTTAATCATATATGGCTTAACAGAAGGAATGATACCACTAAGCTTTGCACCAAGTATTACTCCAATCGTACCTATAATTTTAAGTTCAAGCTTTTTAGCGAATCTTCTGCCAGCTGCATCGTCTATAATAAGTAAATCTGCATGAATTTCTGAAGCAAGAGCCATCGCACTGGCCTCGCCTATATCTACAGTTTCAGCATAGTCATATAACAGGTTGCGATTCTGAACCGCTTTTACATCCACCCAATTAGGGAGCCTTTTACCAAATTCAGCTGCTATTTCAGGAGTTGTTATTATTTGCTTGTACAGTGAGTGAAGCAAATGCATACCATCTATTTTGTCCAGTATAATAAAACAACTGGCATCGGTAATGACAATTTTATCCTTTAGAGGCATGCCTGAATGTTTCAAGATCTTCAGTGGCACTTTCATCTAGATAGTGTACATTGTACTTGATCAGGATTTCCGCAAAATCCCATTTTTTCATCTGGCACATATCTGCGGCTTGTTTTAAGGTAAGCTTACCCGCTTCATATAGTTTGGCTGCAATGAGACGCGTGATTTCATCATGCTCTCGCTCAAGGGCATCAGGAACTTGTATGGTCATTGTCGTCATGATATAAAGATACACATTAATAATTTTTTTTAAAAAAAAATGTATAGGTGGGATTTCGATCAATTCATCATAAAGCCATTGATTTTAAATCGTAACTAAGCAAATCCAAAATAAACGTTTACAGATTCAGGTTAATCTTGATAAACGAAATCATTTTCAAACATTGAGTTTGTAAATAAATTCTTCAATTTCAGCTTGCCGTGCATTTGCGAAACCGCTATCCGTTCCGATCTTTACGAATCCACATTTTTCTAAAACCCTTTGCGAGCCAAAATTATCGAATGCCACCCGCCCAAAAATTGGTCTGCTGGATTCGGTTAACAGAAATTCCTGAAGCGCCTTTGTGGCAATTCCCCGGCTCCAGAATTTTTTATCTATCCAATAGGTAATTTCCGTATCGCCATGCATGATAAACTTTGCCACATGGCCAACAATGATGTTGTTTGCCAAAATGGTCTGGTTATTAACCGTTGGATCGCTCAATAACTTGGTATACTTGCTCAGGTATGCCGCTTTGTCTGTAGGGTCTTTTGGCATAAAAGCAGCAAGATATCCTGCTTCCTTATCGGTTTGAAATTCGAATAGGATTTCGAGATCTGCAACTGTTGTCGGTCTTAGTTCTAAATCGATTGTTTTCTCCACTATGATTGATCTTAAGAAATTTCAGGAATGTTTAGCCCTAAATGAAAAGGTATTTTGAAATTAGCAATAAATAAGGATTCAAATAACTTTTTTTCTTTAACACACCATTTTTAAAGGCCCTTAGGTAAGCTATCAAAAACATACCTCCTGTAGAAAAGTCGTCATTGCTTCTTCGACTGAAAAAGCCTTCTCGCAATGACGACTCCTTACACCTGCAGTTCACTAAATGCCCTCATATCATTTATATTGATTTTAATAGAATAACTTAATCTGTAGATGACAATTTATTATAAACTGTTTAATCCAAATTAAGTGGGGAAGTCAACACAACCTCGCGAGTTTGCAGCAAGGGAACAATCTTTCCAACTACGAGGGTTTGAAAATGATGCGAGCTCCGGTGTGCATCCAGCGCGGTTTCATTTTTATATCCTTCAAAAAGGATTAAGGTATTTACATCCGTTTGGCTTTGGTGTACCTCGTAAAAAAGATTGCCTTCTTCTGCAAGGCTCTGTTTCCTGACCTCAGTGAGTAAGTTTAGTACAGTTTCCAACTGCCCGTCTTTGATCTGCCAGGTGGCAAATGCGTGAATAGCTTCGTTTTTCATCTGCTAAGCGTTAATGGTGTTTAAAATAGCAACGATTTTTTCTCCTACACCCTTTGCTGAAGCTGGATTCTGACCAGTTACCAGATTGCCGTCGGCGATGCTGTTGGCCGACCATGGTGCTGCGGTATGAAAGATTGCCCCCTGAGCAGTAAGTGCGGTCTGCAGATCAAAAGGTACATCTGGTCTTGCATAATGATCCTCTTCTTCAGTGGTAAAAGCGGTAATGTTTTTACCGTTTACCAAAAACGAGCCATCACTCAGTTTTACATTGAGCAGCGATACCGGGCCATGGCAAACGGCGCCTACAACGGCATTTCGCTCATAGGTTTCGGCAATTACCTTTTTAAGTAGAGGTGCCTCAGGCATATCAACCATTGGGGCAAGGCCTCCCGGAACAAAAATGGCATCATAATTACTGACATCTACAGCTGAAAGTTTTACTGCCTGCTGCATATCTTCCCAACCTTTTCCCGTTAAAAATTGAAGGTTATCAGGGTCTGAAGCCAGGTTGAGCGCATCAAGATACGGGGTGGCGCCTGATAAACTGGCAAAGTCGATCTGGTAACCTGCCCGGGCAAATTCGGCATAAGGATGGGCAACTTCCGGAAGAAAGGTCCCTGTTCTTCTATTTTTCGGACCGATGGCATTGGCATTGGAAACAATGATTAAAATTTTCTTTTTCATGACTTTTTAATTTAAAATGTTTGTTGTTTTGACATTTCAAATCTCCTCAATTGCACAGTGCTGTACGAGGAGGCAAGTCACAAAAAAAGTGTGATTGCGATCACACTTTTACCTATTTATTTGCCGAATAAAGCCTGCTTAACGTTTCGCGGCTTACGCCAAGATATTCGGCAATGTATTTTTTGGGTATCTGTTGGATCAAATGGGGATAAAGCTGTGCAAACTCTTCATAACGTTGTTGCGGCTTGCCTGAGAGCAGGGAAATGATACGCCGCTGTTGGGCAATGTAACCATTGGTGAGTTTTACCCTGAAAAAATGTTCCATTTTATGCATTTCAGCTGCCAGGGTTTCCCTGCCCTGTAGGGTGAGGCACAGTATTTCGGCATCTGTCATACAAGTGATGTGGAGCGTGGCTTTTCTCTCCTTAAAATAGGCTTGATAATCGGCCATCCACCAGTTCTCACCTGCAAACTGAACAATATGTTCCTTTCCATCGCTGTCTAAATAGAACATCCTGAAAATGCCGGATAAGATTAAGTACTCAAAATTTACCTGATCACCATCCTGTATCAGGTATTGGTGTTTTTTTACCCTTTTGGTGGTGAAAAAAGTTTGTATGTAGGCGAATTCTTCATCACTTACTTCGATGATTTCATCAAGATGTTTCCTTAGTTTTTCCATTTGCGCTTTCAAAAGATGAAAGTAGAAAAAATAAAGACCTCTTCAAAACTGACCTGATGTATTAGGCCGGGTTTAAATTTACATTATTAAATACTGGTAGCATGATCAAACCGATAGCCCGAACAGACTAACCGGATTTCCATGGTAATGAGCAGGTAATTGATCGGTATTTTTTAAATCATATAAACCCAGAAAGGTAAACCCCATTTTGGTATAATGATTAATCAGTCTTTCGTTTTTGCCGACGGTATCTAAACGTACGTATTTTTTACCATTTTCTTTCGCATATTCCCTGGCCCAGGCCACGATGGTGGCTACCATATTTTGTCCTTTAAATTCAGGATTGGTGGCAATGCGGTGGATATAAACAGCAGGATCGGCATTGCGCTCTTCCCATATTTGTGGATCGTCGAACGTTGTTGCCCATACACAGGCGGTTTTTCCATCAATGGTGATTTTCCACTGTCTGTGCTCTTCTATTTCATTTTCAATTAATGATGTTTCAAATTTTGGCCAATGAAGGATGTACTTCGTTTTCTGGAAATTTGTTGCGCTTTCGTAAAGGCGGAAAATTTCTGTGATATCTGCTGGAGTGCTGTTGCTAATCTGCATATTTTTAATTTTTATGTTGATTTATTTATTTGGCAAACTTTTTTGAGCCGGCGACGCAAAGAATAATCCCAATAGTTACGGCGATCATGTTTAAACTAACTTCCTCACGCAGCAGCGTAGCGGCAAGTGCCAGTCCGAAAAAAGGCTGAAGCAATTGCAATTGCCCCACGGTAGCGATGCCGCCCTGAGCCAATCCTTTATACCAGAAGATAAAGCCGATAAACATACTGAACAGGGAGATATACGCAAGGCCGAGCCATGCACCCGTACCTATTGTGGAAAGCGAAACAGGTTTAAAAACAAACACAAGCGGAAACATGAGTGGAAGCGAAATCACCAACGCCCAGGAGATGACCTGCCAGCCGCCCATTGTTTTTGATAACCTGGCACCCTCTGCATAAGCCAGTCCGCAGAGTACAATGGCTGCCAGCATCAGCAAATCGCCGATAGGTGAGGCATTTATACCCTGATAAACGGCATAACCGATTACCAATACACTGCCCAATATGGAGAAAAACCAGAATATGGGTTTTGGCCTTTCGCCTCCGCGTAAAACCGCAAATACAGCAGTTACCAAGGGCAGTAAGCCTAAAAATACCAGCGAATGAGCAGAACTGATGTGTGCCAGCGCTAAAGAGCTTAACAAAGGAAAGCCGATTACCGCACCAAAGGCAACAATAATGAGCGACCATAAACTGTTCTTGGCTGGGCCCCTCTCTTTAAGCACCAACAATACGATAAGCGCGAGTAAACCCGCAATTGTTGCCCGTGCAACGGTTACAAACACCGGACTCATATCCATCACGGCTATTTTAGTGGCTGGCATGGAGCCGCTGAAAATCAAGACACCTGTAAAACCATTCAGCCATCCGCTCGAAATTTTCCTGGTAGCAGGGCTACCCGTTATTGTAGTCATCATATCTAAAATTTGCTAAATCAAAAGTGCTGAAGAGAAATAAGTAAATACAGTATCAGTTTTGTATATTTGGATGGATACAGTTCGTTTATGGAAAAAGTTTACAGGTACAATGAAATTGCAGATGGCATAGCTGCTCAGATCCGAAATGGCATTTTGAAGGCTGGTGATAAACTCCCATCGGTGAGGATGCTCTGTAAAGAACATGCCATTGGGATGAATACTGCGAAAAGAGTTTTTTTAGAACTCGAAGCGCAGTCGTTGATTGATCCGAAACCGCAATCTGGTTTTTTTGTAAGTAACCGATCGCTACAGCGCCTTCCGCTTCCCGGGTCGAGCAAACCCACATTGATGCCTGGTAGTAAGGAACCTGAAGAACTGATTACCAGGGTATATTCAAGTCTTGGAAATAATAATATCACCAATTTTTCGATTGGCATTCCTTCTGGCAACCTCTTGCCATTGGCTAAACTCCAAAAAGAAATTCTTCAGGCGAGCAGATTACTACAGGGGGGCACAGCTTACGAACCACTTCAGGGCAATGTGCAACTGCGTAGGATGGTTGCGGTACGCTCGCTGGGCTGGGGCGGGAATTTGAGTGAAGATGATTTGATTACTACTAGTGGTGGCATGGGCGCACTTTCTTATTGTATAATGGCTTTGGCCAAACCAGGCGATACTGTTGCCATCGAAAGTCCCTGTTACCCTGGAATTTTTCAATTGGCCCTTAGTCTGGGACTCAAAGTACTCGAACTGCCTACCCATCCGGTTACCGGTATTGAAATTGATGCGCTGAAGAAACTGGTTTCCAAAATCGATATCTGTGTGCTTATTCCAAATTTTAATACACCTTTGGGCAGCTGCATGCCTGATGAACACAAAAAGGAAGTGGTAAAACTATTGGCCAAACATGATATTCCGTTAATTGAAGATGATGTGTATGGGGATCTGTACTTTGGTCAGCAAAGGCCAAAATGCTGTAAAGCTTTCGATACCGAAGGAAACGTATTGTGGTGCAGTGCCATTTCGAAAACGCTGGCGCCAGGCTATAGGGTAGGTTGGGTGGCCCCTGGGAAGTACAAGGATAAAATATTGAAATTAAAACTGGTACACGCCATTGCCACGCCTTCGCTCGTTCATGAGGTGGTGGGCAACTTTTTTAAAAGCGGGCGATACGATGTTCATATTCACCAAATGCGGCGTACTTTGATGGGCAATTACCAGCGTTTTAGCCATGCCATTGCCACTTATTTTCCGGAGGGGACCAAGATCAGCAGGCCACAGGGAGGGCTTGCCATTTGGGTAGAGTTGCAGAAGGGAGTCGATACCGTAAAACTCTATGATCTGGCGATGAAACAAAACATCAGCATTTCGCCAGGACGTATGTTTACCCTGCAGGATCAGTTCGAAAACTGCCTGCGGATATGTATGGGCATGCCCTGGACGGATGAAATCGATTTTAAATTGAAACAGCTGGGAAATCTGGCGAAAATACTTTGATAATGTCTTAAAAGATCAGCCTTTGGCAAAAAACAAGGTCTTAGCAATACTTAAGACCCATAGGGATGACGAAAGTAATACCTGTTTTATTAACGAATCCTTAACATGTAATTAATCAAAGCATAAAGTGGAGGCTCTAGTTTTGCTGCAAACAAAAGCATCCATTTTTATGGAATATCCCTTACTTTCAGATCAACAGTTATTAGTGGAATGTTCCCGCGACAATCTGAAAGCTTTTAATGTTTTATTCGATCGTTATTTTACCAGGCTGTTCAGATATGCGCTTGGTTATATCAATGATGAATGTTTCGCAGAAGAAGCCATGATGGACCTGATGATGTGGGTTTGGGAGAAAAGGCACACACTTGAAATTGAGGGAGAATTTAAACATTACATTTTTAGGGCTGCGAAAAACGCCACTATTAAAGCCATCAGGAAAAAGGCAGTCCAAACCGATCCGATTGAAAACATTGAAAACCATATTTCCTTTACCAGTCATACTGCCGATCATGGCATTCTGACCAGCGAGCTGGAACAAAGTTATCGGGAAGAACTCGATCTTTTGAGCCCTCAGCGTAAAATTGTTTTTCAACTGAGCCGGGAAGAAGAACTCAGCCATGCTGAAATTGCCGATAGCCTCGATATCTCCATCAACACGGTAAAAAATCACATTAAATTTTCGTTGAACCATTTTCGTAAAGGTTTTTTAAGGTATAAGGATGCGGCCTTAATGATCGCCTTTTTACTGTTTACGCGTTAATCAACCTATCTTTTATAAAAGATTTTAAAATTATTTGGCTGTAAATCAGTGTGATGTGTTTTTATTAAAAAATTCGTTAGCCCCTCAATAGCTTTTTTGTCCCTTGTTAGATAGGCGCTCCATTTGTGCCGTACCAAACAAACATGCCGAAACCGGTTGATCAAGCATTGATAGAAAAATTTCTCCGTGGTGGGTGTTCCCCAAAGGAAGAAGAAGTGGTTCGTTTATTCCTGAAAAATCCGGGATCTGAAGCGGTATTAAACGAAATCCTGTCGGCTAACCAAACTAAAGACTGGGCTATATTCGAAGAAAATGATAGGCCACATATCAAACAGGCAGAATGGCGGAATGCAATCAACCAGCGGATTGCGGCTGAAAATGAAGAAACACAGTCAGTTAAAAAAGGATTTAGTTTTAAATATGCAGCCATTTGGACGGCTTTAGTTATTGCTACACTGAGTGTTTATCTGATCTTGCATTTCAGTAAACCACAACAACAGGTTTTGGCCTATATCGAGCGCAGTAATCCCAACGGCCAGCGCTCTAAAATTATGTTATCCGATAGTAGTGTGGTATACCTTGCCGCGGGCAGCAGGTTACGGTATCCTGAACGCTTTTTGGGGGATAAGAGAGAAATTTCCCTGTACGGAGAAGCTTTTTTCGAAGTGACCAAAAATCCCAAAAAACCATTTATCATCCATACCGGAACGGTAAGGACTCAGGTGCTGGGTACTTCCTTTAAAATTAAAGCTTTTAAAAATAAGCCGCTTAGTGTAGAGGTCGCCACCGGAAAGGTTCGTGTAGATGAGGTAAAAGCAAATATGATACAATCGCTGGCCATCCTCATCCCCGGACAAAAGGTGGTTTATTTCGAGGGGAAAGCCAGTACCCAAGATGTAGCCATAGCCGATGTTACGGGTTTTAAAACTTCACAGCTGGCCTTCCACAATTCATCACTGCTCGAAATCTGCGAAACGCTGGAGCGTTGGTATAATGTTAAAATCAGTTTCAAAAGCCAAAGCAAATCGTATGACCGTATGACATTGACTATCGATGCGACAGTATCGGTAAACAAACTATTGAATGTACTCGCTGCTGCGGGGAAATTCCATTACCAAATTAAAAATAACGAAATCATTATCCGTTAACATTCAAAAAATAAGAAAGGAAAACAATGGACTGACATTAACAAACTTCCCCAACCCTAAGGAGGGGAAGTAGTCTTTTTATCACATTATAACCGCTTGCTTTTCGACGACAGAGCGGTTTAAATGAAGAAAAAATCAATAATTATTCCGGCTTATCGCCGGGCAAACCATTAATATACAAATTTATGCAAAAAGGATTACATCCTACAATTAAGTTTATGATGAGGTGTTCATTTATGCTTTTAATCACACAGCTTACCTTTATCGGCGTGCTTTTGGCCGGGAGTGTTCATAGTCAGAACCTCGATCAGGTAATTCATATTAATTTAGACCATTCGAGTGTGAAAACGAGTCTGCTGGGTATTCAGGAGAAAAGTGGTATTAAATTCGTACTTCCAGAAAAACTACTCAGCGGCCTTAAAACGGAAATTACGCTGGGTGAACAGACCAAAACCGTAAAATACCTGATTGAAAAGGTACTTGGCGGCACTAATCTCGAATATAAAATAGTAGAAGGATATGTGGTAATCGCCCAAAAGCCTGTTCCACAACAGCCGGGCAATATAGCAGGTCGAATTACCGACGAAAAAGGAGGTCCGCTACCCGGTGCTACAGTTAAAGTAATGGAAACTGGGCAGACCGTTCAAAGTGATCCTGATGGAAACTACAGCATTTCGCTAAAGCCAGGAAACTATAGCATTGAAGTTTCTTATATCTCCTTTCTTGCTCAAAAAATGAATAACGTTAGTGTTAGGGAAGGAAAGACAACTACTTTAAGCTTTTCGATGAAACCTAGCGATAACCAGCTTTCGGAAGTCGTGGTAAGTTATGGAAAACAACGGATGAAAGATGTTACAGGATCTATTGCCACCATCGATGCAAGTCAGCTTCAGGATATGCCGGTTGGGCAATTTGCCCAGCAGCTGCAGGGAAAAGTGGCCGGGGTACAGATTGCGCAAACCAGCGGACAACCAGGTAGGGGTATGGGTTTTATTATCCGTGGTGCAGCTTCTTTTTACTCGAGCAACCAGCCCTTGTTTGTAATTGATGGTACACCGATAACCGGAAGTATCAACAATATCAATCCTGCGGAGATAGAAAGCTTTAGCTTTTTAAAGGATGCTTCGGCAACGGCACTTTATGGATCAAGGGCAGCCAATGGTGTGGTATTAATCACCACCAAACATGCAAAACCTGGCGATTCGAAAATAGATTTCTCTACGTATTACGGTATCCAGAAAATACCGACTGGAAAACTGCCTAAAATGATGACGGCAAGAGAATTTGCCACATTTATGAAAGAGCGTGGAGAAGACGGCTTGAAGTATGAGCCAGGTTACACCATCGCGGCCGATTACCATGCCGCTTATGATCATCCCGAACAATATGGCGATGGCACCAACTGGTTCGATCTGCTTACCCGCTCAGCACCCATTCAAAGTTACGATTTAACCATTCAATCGGCACGCGGGCATTCCTCGTCTACTGTTATTGCGGGTTATCAGGAACAGCAAGGCGTTGTGATCAATAACGGAACCAAGTTGTTTTCGGTCAGGTTTAACCAGGATTTTACCTCTGCTAACAACAAGCTAAAAGTAGGCTTTAACCTGGCGCCAAGTTATAGAATGGACCATAACAACAGGCTAACCAGTGATGGGGTAGGTGGCTATTTCGAAAGGTTTTTTGAGGCCAGTCCATTGGCATCACCTTATAATCCCGACGGGACTTACGCCAGAAGCGTGGCCTCTCCGGGCATGGTGGCCTACATTAATCCGCTGGCCACTTATATGCTCACCAATGATGATTACAGTACCACGCGTATTCTGGGTAACGCCTACCTGAACTACGAATTTTTACCTGGATTAAGCGTGAAAACCAATCTAGGGGTAGATAAAGGTGCCGAAATGCGCAAATATTTTCAGGGCGGATTGGTAACGGGTACGCAGGGACAAACTACCGGAACCAGCTCATCAGTTGATAACGGTTCGTGGACAGCCGAAGGAAACCTGGCCTATACGAAAACCTTTGGAAAAGACCATAGCATTGATGCCTTGATTGGTTATTCGGCACAGGAGTTTAATACCTATAGCAATAACTTAACCGGATTGGGCTTTGCGAGCGATGATATCGAATATTTAAATGCGGCTACCAGCATAACCGGTGGCAGTGGCGCGGGTTCTTATTCCTTGTTATCGGCAATTGCCCGCATTAACTATGCCTACAAAGGCAGATATCTTTTATCCGCTGCAGTGAGGAGAGATGGATCTTCGAAGTTTGGTATTAATAAACAATGGGGCAGTTTCCCTTCGTTGTCTGCCGGATGGGTTGTGAGTGATGAAGCCTTTATGAAAAATCTAAAAGACATCAGTTTCTTAAAGCTACGTGCAAGTTATGGCATCACCGGAAATAACTTTTTCGCAGGCAATTACGATTCGCAGGCCACTATTGGTACCTACTATTACAATTTTAACAACACCATTACCCAGGGGCAGACCATTAACCGTTTGCCTAACCAGGAGCTGAGATGGGAGCGTAATAAACAGTTGGATCTGGGCTTCGAAATAGGGCTGTTGAATAACAGGATTACCTTTACTTACGATTATTACAGAAAGCTTACCGACGGATTGATCCAGCAGCGTGCCATACCAACATCATCTGGTTTTTCGCAGATCATATTCAATGTGGGCGAACTAAAAATGTGGGGGCATGAGTTTTCAGTTAGTTCGAAAAACTTAACAGGTAGCTTTAAATGGAATACCAACCTAAGTCTTTCTTTCGATCGCAATTTGATCACCAATCTGGTTGATCCGGGTTATATCCGAAGAAACATTACAGTAAGTTCTGATTATTTCCGCCAGCAGGTGGGCCACCATTTGGGTGAGTTTTATGGTTTTGTTTTCGATGGTTTATACAAAGATGCAGCTGATTTGGCCAATTCTGCCAAATACTTAAGTACACCTGCAAAACCTAACGGAAGTTCTGATATTGGTACCATCAAGGTGAAGGATATTAATGGCGATGGTGTAATTGATGATGTGAACGACCGTACTTTTATCGGTGACCCGACACCAACATTTACAGGTGGGATGGTAAACAATTTTAAATACAAAAACTTCGATCTTACCATCGATATGACTTTTTCTGTTGGGGGTAAAATTTTAAACGCAGCCAAATGGGCTTATCAAACCAACATGGATGGTTCGAGGGTATTATTGGCAGCAGCGGCAGACAGATGGCGCTCGCCTGAAAACCCGGGATCGGGGATTTATCCAAGAACCAAATCGGGTACTACCGGTATTGGCCGTTCGGTAAACTCACAGTGGATAGAAAACGGGTCTTATCTGGCGGCTAAAAATATCTCGCTGGGTTATACCGTTCCGGTAAAAAACCTGATGCTTAAAAACCTCCGGGTATTTGCTTCGGTTCAGCAGGCCTTTGTAATTACCGGTTATTCGGGCATGAACCCTGAAATCAATGTAGGCGGATCAGACCCAACGTTAGGCGTTGGTATTGACGAAAATGCCTATCCAATTCCGAGAACATTTTCACTAGGCATCTCTACTACATTCAGATAACCATTAAAGCGTAACAAAATGAAAAAGATATATATAGCCATTGTACTGTTAACCATTGGCCTAAGCGCATGTAAAAAGGATTTCATCGAACTCAATCCGGAAGATTCGTATACCGATGGGGTATTTTATAAAACGGAGCAACAGTTCCGATCGGCTGTGGTTGCAGCTTATGCACCACTAAGGGATGTGCTCATCAATGATTATTTCACTTCCGAAATGCATTCTGATAATACGGTTTATCAACCTATTCCGGGCAATAGGGGAACAGCATACGTAGAACGCGAGAATATTTCAGATTTTACCAATACCTCTACCAATGCTTATGTTTCGGCAACCTGGCAGCACAGTTATACGGGCATTTCGCGTTGCAATATCATTATCGAAAGGTTAAAAGGTTCTGATTTAGATGAGGCTGTAAAAGCAAATTTAGATGGTCAGGCCAAATTTTTAAGGGCGCTGAATTATTTCAAACTGGTGCGTTTATATGGCGGTGTTCCACTATCCATAGCCGAAGTTAAAACTGCTGAAGATGCTTTTAAACCACGTGCTACAGAAGCCGAGGTTTATGCACAGATTGTGGCCGATGCAAAGGATGCCATGAACGAGCTTGCTGCACCTGCAAAATTTCCGCAAACAGGAGAGGCCACGAAAGGTTCGGCGGCCATGTTGTTGGCCAATGTATATGCCGTTCAGAAAAAATGGGCTGAAGCCGAAACGGTATTAAACAGCCTGCTCACCATGGGCTATGATCTGAATGCCAATTACGGCGATGCCTTTTTACCAACGAACAAAAATGGAAAAGAATCCATCTTTGAGATTCAGTTTTTAGGTGGTTCCATTACGGGTTCTACCCCTAATGTGCTTTCTTTCCACTTTATACCACGTAGTAAGGATACCAGAATACTCACCGGAATTGCGATTGATAATACCAGCACAGGCGGTTGGAATACCCCTAGCAGCGATTTGATTGCGGATTTTGAACCCAACGATAAACGCCTTGATGCTTCTATCGGCATCGCCGAAGGTACCTACGATGCCAGCAGTTATTTTGTGTATTCGGCAGCGAAAAGCATCATCAATTATGTACCGGCCACCGGAAAGATCGGTGTGCCTTATATTAAAAAGTATTTGCATTCGCCTTTAGTGGCCACCACCGGATCGAGTGATGATTTCCCAATCTACCGTTTCTCAGATGCTTTATTGTTATTGGCCGAAGCGCTAAACGAACAGGGAAAATCGGCACTTGCACTGGCACCATTAAATAGGGTGAGAAAAAGAGCCGGACTTGCTGATATCGTTACAGCTGATCAAACCGAACTTAAAACCATCATTTTGCACGAACGCCGTGTGGAACTGGCTTTTGAAAACAGCCGTTGGACAGATTTATTAAGAACAGGAAAGGCCCTTAATGTAATTAATGCTTTTGGCGTTAAAATCAGGCAGCAGCTTCCATATCTTTCTTCGGATGCCTATGTGATCGATAATCACCATCTGGTGTTCCCGATTCCGCAGAACGAAGTGGGCTTAAACCCGAAAGTGATTCAAAACCCAGGCTACTTTTAAGCGTTAGGATAAAGTTAAGATAGTTTTTACCCACAGATGCACACAGATAAACAAGTATTAAATATCTGTGTGCATCCCCACCTGAACGGCAGGGCAGGTTTTTCATCTGTGGTTAAATCATGACCCGTGCAGCTTAAGAATAGTTTAATCACGTTTTCAACAGACTCAAATAAATTTTAATCAATAATGACTTTGAACAAAAATCTTTTAAAGAAAAGCTTTTGTGTTTTTCTCAGTGCGCAATTATTGCTCAGTACCAGCGCCACGCTAATCCCTAATCAGGAAGAACGTTTGGCCGATGATGAATTTGCCATTGTAGTGCTACCTGATACCCAATATTATACTTCGGAAAAAAATGGTGGGAAAAAGGAAATGTTTACGGCACAGACTGATTGGATCGTAAAAAATGCTGCAAAGGAAAATATTAAATATGTGATCCATCTGGGTGATATTTCCGATAACGGAGAAATGTTTCCGGAGCAATGGGTAAATGCATCAAACTCCATGTACAAGCTCGAAAAACCTCAGACGGGTTATCCGCAGGGCATTCCTTATGGCATGGCGGTGGGCAATCATGATCAAACCAAAAGCCAGTACCCTTTGAGCGGTAAAACCGATCAATACAATAAATACTTCGGCCTGGCCCATTTTAAGGATAAGAAATGGTACGGAGGGCATTATAAAAATGATAACGATAGCCACTTTGATCTTTTCGAAGCCGGAGGTTACAGGTTCATTACCATCTTTTTAGAGTACGATTCGTATGATGAAGATATCGAAGGCATGAACAAATGGGCCAGCGCGGTTCTAGAAAAATTCAGCGATCGTAAAGCCATTTTAGTGAGCCATTCCATCATTCATTTTAACAAGAAAACGGGCACTAATGAAAAGGGATTTCCTAAATTCTCAAAACAGGGGCAGCGGGTTTTCGACAGGCTAAAAAGCTACCCGAACGTATTTATGACCTTATCCGGCCATGTAGGCGATAATGGCGAAGGTTACCGCCAGGATGGTTATGCGGGTAATGTAATTAAATCTTTGTTGTCTGATTATCAGAGCCGTCCAGAGGGTGGGCATGGCCTGATGCGTTTGATGAAATTTTCTAAATCAAAAGACCTGATCAGCGTGCGTACTTTTTCTCCGGTAACAGGCGAAGAAGAAACAGATGCAGATAGCAAATTCACACTTCCCTGGTTTCACCATACTACAGTAGCCAGGTATCAGGATTATAACAATGATGGCATTAGTGAAATTTCATTCTTTTCGAACGGCATATGGAAAGTGGCTGGTCAGCCTGATGTAACGTTCGGTAAAACTGGCGATGTTGCAGCTCCTGCTGATTACAACGGCGATGGCAAAACTGAAATGGCCGTATTCAGACCTTCAGAAGGTAAATTCCATATCCAGGGCGGAAAAGAAGTTGCACTTGGGCAGGCGGGCGATGTTCCGGTTTGTGGCGATTGGGATGGCGATGGTTTTGCCGATGTTGCGGTTTACCGTCCATCAACACTCACCTGGTATTTCGATGGACTTGACAGTATCAAATTTGGACATAAAAATGGTGTTCCTGTTCCGGCCGATTATGATGGCGATGGTATACTGGATGTTGGTTTTTTCCGTAAAGACAATTCGATGTGGCAAACGAGCCTGGGTAATATCCCTTTACAGGTAAAACATATACCTGGCGATATCCCTGTACCCGCCGATTACGACGGCGATGGGAAAGCCGATATGGCCGTATTCCGTCCCTCAACAGGAGAATGGCTGATCGGATTTAATACCCCTGTATTTTTTGGGAAGCCCGGCGATATTCCCCTTCCCGGGAATTATAAAAAAGGTGGCAAAACGGCTATTGCGGTGCTTCGGTCGGGCAAAATTTACCTGCAGGATAATTCGGTGATCAATGTTGGCGAAGGAACTGTAGCCGACCTGGTGAATATCCTTCCAGGAGCAAGGTTGCTGCTCCTTCAGTCTAAGTAAAAAGAAAACCTATTCATCACGAACCATAAAAACAATTCATTCTCAACAATCCACCATGAAAAAAAATCAGTTAACGGCCAATAGATTTAAAAATCTAGGTCGCCTAAAGCCTCTGGCATTGGGTTTATTCCTTTCGGGATCCGTTTTTACAGCTTGCAAGGACCCACAATTGGCAGAAATCGACAAAACGTTTAGTGCAAAACCTGCCTCGCTTGCCGATGCCAATGCAAGCTTATTAGCAGGTCAGACCGAGATCAAGGTTTTATCTTTTAATGTAAGGCATAACGATCCTGGCGATCCACAAAGCATTACACAAAGACAAAATAACATCCGGCAGATTATTGTAGATAATAACCCCGATGTATTCGGTCTGCAGGAATTTTCTGATAACAGTTTCGAAACCTGGTTTCGAGGGCAAATGGCAACTTTAGGTTATGGCGAATATTATGATACCGCCATTACAGGTACACCCAAAGCTATTTTCTTTAAGAACAGCCGTTTTACGCTGAACAGCAGCGGTACGCTGGATATCGGTCCAACCAATACTTCAACCTGGGTGGTATTGACAGATAAAACAGATTCAAAACAATATTTTGTTAGCAACAGCCACTGGCAGTTCGATTCGCAGGCTGTACGGATTGATAATGCAAATGCATGGGTGGCTGGAATCAATCAAAAAAACACTCAAAACCTTCCATTAATTGTTTTTGGTGATTTTAATGCCATTCCGGGAACTACGGAAATCGGAATCTTAAAAAGCGGCCTGGATGTGGTAGATGCCTTGGGCGATAGCGATGGAGAACCTACTTTCCACGGCTGGACCGCTACGGGAACGAATAAACTCGATTGGATGATGAGCGATCGTAACATGGCTTATACCAGTTCAAAAATCATCAAAACCAGTTATGGTGGTTTCTGGCCTTCAGATCATTGGCCGGTAATGGCAAGCTACCTGCCTTCAGTATTTGGAGGCGCACATGTTGATGCCAATGGCTTAAGTGCTTCAGCTGCGACAAATTTTTATTTTGCGGATGTAAATGGTGATGGGAAAAAAGATAAAATTTACTGGAGACCTAATTTTGATGATGGCAAACCACAGGTTTTTCTTTCGAGCGGGAACGGTACTTTCATTTCGCCTGCGGTTAAACATGCGGCAGGAGCATCAACCCTGGCTACCACCCGTTATCATTATGCTGATGTAAACGGTGATGGAAAAGCAGATGAAATCCTTTGGGACCCTACAACAAATTCTGGTCGCACACGGGTGTTTTTGGCTACTACAAATGGAAATTTCAGTACAACCGCGATAGAAAATCCGGAAGGAACCAGTGCCGGTAGTACAACAGTATATCATTTCGCTGATGTAAACGGAGATGGAAAAGCGGATAAAATTTACTGGAACGCAACTTTCGATTCGGGCCGTACCCGTGTTTATCTCGCTACCTCAAACGGAAACTTTAGCGGTACTGTTGTGGCGGGTAGCGAAGGCGCCAGTACCACGGGCGGCACTACTTTTTATTATCAGGATGTAAACGGCGATGGCAGAGCTGATAAAATACTTTGGCATCCGGGTTTAAATTCAGGAAAACCAATGGTTTATCTTTCGGATGGTGATGGTACCTTTACTGCTTCGGCAACATTTAGCGATAGTGGTGCGACAAGCGTTTCGGATAGTACCAGGTTTTATTTTGCTGATGTAAATGGCGATGGCAGGGCAGATAAAATTTATTGGAACCCAAGCAATTATTTAGGTAAGATTAAAGTGTATTATTCCACAACCTCAGGATTCGATGGTCCGGTTTATTCGCTCCGCGGAACATCACAAAGCGAAAATACAGTATTTTACTTTTCTGATATCAATGGTGATGGAAAAGCAGATCAGGTTCGTTGGAACTATGGCGAAAACAGCGGGGAACTCCGTAATTATTTCGCTAAATAATGATTTTAGCCTTCAGGATCATTCCTGGAGGCTTTTTTATTTCTATTTGCTCATGCTCTGGCTATTATTTACGCGCTTTATTTTATCTTTGCCGCTAATTTAATACCCCCAACCGTGATCAATGTAAATAACATCTCCGTTTCATTTGGCGGAACAACCCTTTTTAGCGACGTAACCTTTTCCATCAACGAGAACGATAAAATCGCGCTGATGGGTAAAAATGGTGCAGGTAAATCAACCATGTTAAAAATCATAGCTGATGTAGCCAAACCTACTTCTGGTAATGTAACCGGACCGAAAGATGCTGTAATTGCCTATTTACCACAGCATTTATTAACTCAGGATAAACTTACTGTTTTTGAAGAAACGATGAAAGCTTTTGCGGAGGTAAACCAGATGCAAAAGGAGCTCGACGAACTGAATGAGCAGCTGACCATCCGTACCGATTACGAAAGTGACGATTACATGAAACTCATCGAGCGGGTATCTGAACTGAGCGAGACATTTTATTCGATCGAAGAAACCAATTACGATGCGGAAGTAGAAAAAGTGTTGAAGGGTTTGGGATTCGAGCGTAAGGACTTTACCCGCCAAACTTCTGAATTTTCGGGTGGCTGGCGCATGCGTATCGAGTTGGCGAAGATTTTATTAAAGAAACCCGATCTCATCTTACTGGATGAGCCTACCAACCATATGGATATCGAAAGTATTCAGTGGCTGGAAGATTTCCTGATCAATTCGGCCAAGGCAGTGATGGTTATTTCCCACGACCGTACCTTTGTAGATAACATCACCAACCGCACCATTGAGGTTACCATGGGCAGGATATATGATTATAAGGCTAAATATACACACTATCTCCAACTACGTGCCGATCGCCGTATCCATCAATTAAAAGCTTACGAAGAGCAGCAACGTTTTATTGCCGATAACCAGGAATTTATCGACCGTTTTAGGGGAACCTACTCCAAAACCCTGCAGGTACAATCGCGTGTAAAAATGCTCGAGAAACTTGAGGTAATTGAGATCGATGAGGTAGATACATCGGCATTGCGCTTAAAATTTCCACCATCGCCACGTTCTGGTCAGTATCCGGTAATGGTAGAAGAATTGACCAAAACCTATGGCGATCATGTGGTTTTCGAAAAAGCATCCATGGTGATCGAAAGGGGAGAAAAAGTAGCTTTCGTTGGTAAAAACGGTGAGGGTAAGTCGACAATGATCAAAGCCATTATGGGTGAAATTGATTTTGAAGGTGGTTTAAAAGTTGGGCACAATGCTAAAATTGGGTACTTTGCCCAAAATCAGGCTGCTTTGCTTGATGAAAGTTTAACCGTATTCGAAACCATCGACCAGATTCCATTAACAGATGGAACCATAAAAATTAAAGATCTTTTGGGTGCCTTTATGTTCAGTGGCGATGATACCACCAAAAAGGTTAAAGTGCTTTCGGGCGGAGAAAAAACACGTTTGGCAATGATTAAATTGCTTTTAGAACCCGTAAATGTGTTGATCCTGGATGAGCCGACCAACCATTTGGATATGAAGACCAAAGACATTATTAAAGATGCCCTGAAAGATTTTGATGGTACTTTGATTTTGGTATCCCATGATCGGGATTTCCTGGATGGGCTGGCTGATAAGGTATTTGAGTTTGGTAATAAACGTGTTCGTGAACACTTTGAAGATATTAAAGGCTTCCTGGCCTATAAGAAAATGAACAGCTTGAAGGAAATTGAACAAAATTAAACCAGCTTGCCTAGCACTGATTAAACAGCTGCACTGAAGTTGCCGCCTTAAGTTTAAATTAATTTTTCTTGGGATAAACAGAAAAGTCCAATGCTAATCCAGCCCTTGGACTTTTCTGTTTTAAACTTTATCATTTAATGTTTATCCACTTGTTTAGCATATTGTTTGGTGCTTCAAGTATGAGTTTGTAAAAAGGCGAGGGATAATCTTTAAGATCGGCAAAATAATGTTGCTGGTTAACATCGATCTCAGCCAATAAATGGTAGTCATCTTTTCCACCATTTTTAAATGCATTGGTTGTGGCTAACCAAATCTTTACCTTTCCTTTCTTTTCCAATGCCTTCCAGCTAATGTCGAGATGGTTCTGCACATAATTTGTTTTTAGTCCAGCTATCGATACCGGGCCTGTAAAGGGCGTACCGTCAATTTCCTGAACAACACTTTTGGGCAATTTTACATGAAGAAAACGTGCAATTGAAGGCATAATATCTACCACACCAATATCAAAGTATTGAGCGTAAGTATTCAGATCTTTATAATTGCTCACCATCCAGGTTGATCGTTGCCGGTCGGATTGGCCTCCATGTCCGCGACCGGTTTTTTCATCGCGGCCGTGATCCGTTGTGATGACGATCAACCAATCTTCCTTGAACTTTTGCTGACGGTAAGTAATCGCATCCCAGATTTGCCCCATCTGTTTATCCAGCATGTTAATGGCATTGTAAAATTCAGGACTATCTCCATAGCGGTGTCCCATATCATCAGTATATTCCAGATACAACCAGGAAAGATCCGGTGCTTGATCATGAATGGTATTTACAGCCTGTTTAACCACTTCCTCATCGATAAGGTGCATGTATGCCGAGTTCTTATCGTGTTTAAAGCGGGCCGTATCTAATTCGTAACCATCTGCTACATAATCGGGTTTAAAATTTCCGGTTTCAGAAAGGCCATCGCCAAGCAACCTGGTCCGATTATCTGTCCAGCTGGAGAAAATTGCTGTTTTTTTCTCAGGATACTGGCTTTTAAACAACCTAAAAATATGTTGATAGTTGTAATTGGGCACCTTAATGTCATTATCGGGTACGTTATGTTTATTTACCCAGGTGCCGGTTAGCAGGCTATTGTAACCAACTGCAGATATGGTTGGCGTTTCGTTATAGCTCCCTTTATCACCTCCTACGTGCATGCGCGAATACGATCCTGCCGAGATAATCTTTTTGAAATTAGGCAACTCCAGTTTTTCGATTACATCAGCAGGGATACCATCAGCGATTACATATACGACTTTAGGGGTTCTGTTTTGAGCAAGTACCGACTGAGATAAAGAAATACAGCAGGCGAAAATAATTGTTCTTAATAACATGGTTCTGTCTTTTTATTAGAAAGTATGTGGGAAATATTCATTTTCTACCGTTCCATCTTCGTACATTTTGAGAATAGCGTATCCTGGTGGCGTTTCTAAATAATAACCTGGACCAGCCGATTCCGCGTCGCCCTTGCCCCACCAAAAACCACTCATGGCTCCGTTGCAGCAATATCGAACGCCATTGTAAACCGTTTGATCAGAAAGGTGGTTATGTCCACTCAAGCAGATTTTTACCTTATCACGGTGTTTGTAGAAAAGATCCTTAAGTTTTTTACAGTCCGAATGTCCGCCACCAACCAATACCTGGGTTGTGCCCAGGATTGGATAGTGCGACATGAGCAGGGTAGGCGTGCCGGCAGGCAGGTTTTTTAATTCCTGCTCAAGCCAGTTATACTGCTCATCATCAAGCGAGATTTTACTGTTATTTCCATCCAGGATAATAAAATGCCAGTTCTTTTTGGAGAAACTATAATAGCGGTTCGGAATTTTCAACCGTTTTACCACATAGTTTTTTCCGTACATTTCATCGGTTTTTTCAGGTGCTTTCCACCAGGTATCGTGGTTGCCGATACAGCTGTGAATCTCGTATTTATCAATTGTTTTGATACAGTCATCCCAGATGCCCCATTGTTCGGTTACCTGATCACGGATTACATTATCATAAGAAGCATCGTTGATGGAATCGCCGCCGTTTAGAAAAAAGTCCACCTTATGTTCGCTAATGATTTGCTTTAAGCAAGCTTTAAAACGTTCAGGTGCATTTTCACCCGCCCTAATGTGCACATCGGTAATATGTGGCACAGTAAGCATCAATTTTTTACCCTTTGGTTTTTCTAACAGTGTTTCTGATGCCAGTGCGGGTAATACACCTGAAAACGCGGCACCTGCTGAGAGCCCTATGGCCTTTAGTAAAGACCTTCTTTTTATTTCTGTCATGATTACCAGCCAAAAATTTGTTTCAATTTAGGATTCAGGATTACTTGTTGTTGAGGGATAGGGCGATAGTAAAATTTTGGTTCCTCAAAATTTCTGGTCACGCTTTCAGTTACGATATTGCCCCCGGAGTTACCGTTTTTTAAATAAACGGTGGCATCGGTTCCAATTGTTCCTGCGCGATAATAATTAAGTTTTACCCCTAATGAATTCTTCTCTTTCTGGTCTTCGCCAGGAATAGTTGCCGTTCTGTCGATCAAAATGATATCATCAACACCATCACCGGTAAGGTCGTATTTGCCTAATCCGGCAAAGTACATGCCTTCGGGGCTTTTGGTAAGCAGTTTGCCTGCCTTCCAGCGCATCAGATCGTCAAATCTCATATTTTCGAAAGCAAATTCAACACGGCGCTCTCTTCTGATTTCCAATATCACACCAACATTACTGGTCACATTAGCATATTGTAACTGTAAAGCTGGATCGGGATTGGCATTCGCTGTTGCAAGATTAAGATCGGGCAGACCTACTCTTTTGCGAAGCAGGTTTACCGATTGATCGAGTTGAGCTTGTGTTAAAGTGCCCAATTCGGCAAGTGCTTCTGCGTAGGTGAGCAATACTTCAGCATAACGGTATACCGGAAAATCTACTCCGTTTAAGATCGCATTATCCGTGCTGTTTACATATCCTTTTAGCTGGTGGTAACCCGTAAAGTTTTTGTTCAAGCGCTGAATGTATGGTGTAGGATCGGGTACCCTGATCCATCCCGGATAAACCATCGTTTGCGACATCCTGGGGTCACGGTTTTTAAATTCGTCTACAAAACCCATTTGCGCATAGCCAGCAATATTGGTAAACCGGGTTCCATCTTTCATTAAATAAGTTTGTAAGAGGTCTTTAGCGGGCGCCTGCTCATAATCGCCGAATACAGTCGAATTCACATTCTGGCTTTTGCTCTTACTCATGTCAAAGATGTTGACCAGAATAACCTCGCCATTGCCTGTTAAATCCTGACTTGAGAATAATGCTCCATAATCCTGCTCAGGCTTTCCGGTATTATAGATGCTAAACTTTTTGGCAGCAATAATCTCACCGGAAACTCTTGCTGCGGTTTCTAAAAAGGTATTCGCAGAGTTGCTTAGATTCAGTTCGTTATGGTATTTACGATAAGTACCTTCGTAAAGTGCTGCACGTGCATATAAGGTAGCAACCGCCCATTTTCCCGGAGTACCCACCGGAACACTTTCCCTTACGTTTTTATAGGCGAAATCCAGATCCGCCATAATACTATCTGCAATTAATGCACGCGGATCACGTGGGCGGTACAGTTCTTCATCAGTAGGTTCCAATGTGCCCGAATACCAGGGTACATCAGAGAAACGTTTTACTTTATCCAGATAGAATTCGGCGCGGTAATACCGCGCTAAACCGGCATAATGATTTTTAACTGCGGCCGAAACCTGTGCTTTTCCATAATTTTCCAGAAAGTAATTAATGTTCCTTAATCTGCCCCAGCTCCAGCCCGTGGTAATGTTCTGTGCATTTGCATTACCAGCCATGATATTTTTCACTTCAACTGCTGCAGTGGTGGCTACATTATCTGTACTCTGATCGTTGAGATACGTATTGCGGTCTGGTTGAGAAATGAGTCCGTTAACATAAAGCGAAAGATCACTTTCGGTATTAAAGAACAGGTTAGGAGAGATGGAAGTTTGCGGGAAACGGTCCAATCCGCCTTTTTTACATGCTGTGAACATAGCCACAGCTGCAATAAATACGATATATATATACTTTTTCATTTACAAATGATTTGAAGGTGATGGATCCTTAAATTAAAAATCTAGATTTAAGCCAAACGCATATCTGCGCTGATACGGATATGCCCAGGCACTAGGTCCCTGGTTAACTGCTTCCGGATCAATGAATTTTTTGATCGAAGAAAATTCATATAGGTTTTCTCCGGTAACAAATACACGCAGGCGGGTTACACTAAACTTTTTGGTCCATTTTCTCGGCAGGGTATAGCCCAACGAAACATTTTTGATCCTTAGGTAAGCGCCGTTGAGTAAATATTTGGTTTGAGGAATGTCTAAACCTGAACCATAATTGGCATCTGCAAGCCACGATTGTAATACCGGGTATTGCGAATCGGTATTGGCATCGGCTAGGCCAGCAGCAATATATGAAGCCGAATGTTTAGCCCTTTGCTCAGGCGAATCTGCAACACCACGGTAAAAATCAAGGTTCCATGGATAAACGTTTGCGTATGGCTGTTGGTAAGGGCCCCAAAAAAGATAGTGGTGAGGATAAAAATCTCTTTTTAATACGCCTTGTAGGAAAACTGAAAGATCAAACCCAGCCCAATCCATATTCAGGTTGGCACCAATGGTATAACGGTCAGCGCTGTTTCCGATAATTTTTAAATCCTTCGGGTTGTTCGAGCTCAGTCCTGTTTCTATTTTCTTATTTCCATCCAGATCTACGTATTTGGGCCACCCTTCAACAATAGAAAGTGCACCCCATGGAATAAGTGCAGATTCATCTAAAGCGGCAATTTCTGCTTTGCTACGGAAAACTCCATCATTTTGTAACCCCCATATTTCTCCGAGGGTTTGTCCTTCACGGTAATTTGAAAATAGGTTTTGATCATTTTTGAACCTGGTAATTTTAGCTTTAGAATCGGCCAGGAATATTTTGGCATCAAAGCTGAAAGGTTTCGGGCCAAGATCAAATCTATCTCTGTATGTTACCGAAAGCTCCCACCCTTTGGTGCGAAGATCGGCCGAGTTCTGACGCGGAACGGCAGTACCCAATACACCAGGTAGTTCCTGTCCGGCAGTAAGCATACCTTTGGTATCGCGGATATAATAATCAAATGTGAAAGATAACTTGTCGTTCAATAATCCGATATCAGTACCCATATTTAAAGTGGATACCCTTTCCCAGGTATACGTTTGAGGATCTACGTTTAATCCCGGGGCTCCGGTAATGATCTGGTTTTGTCCGGCACCACCAATTAAGTAGCCAGAAGTACCAGTGGCCAGTGATTGGATATAACCAAAATCACCTACGTTTTGATTTCCGAGATCGCCATAAGAGGTACGGAGTTTAAATGTAGATACCGCAGGCGATAAGGATTTAAAGAAATTTTCACCGCTCACTATCCAGGCTGCAGAGGCTGAAGGAAAGAAACCCCAACGTCTTTCTACCGGAAAACGCGATGAACCATCATACCGCCCGGTTGCCTCTAAAATATACCTGTTTTTGTAAGTGTAGTTTAACCTCGAAAATGCGCTATTGGTAGCATAAGCCGAATAACCTGCACTAGCCGTTGCCACACCGCTGGTAAGCGACAGATAAGGTAGCGAAGAAGAAATCAGCATATCTTTGCTTGCATTTACAGTTGAGTAACTGTAATCTTCACTGTTAAAACCTACCATGGCGCTGAAAAAATGGTCGCCGATAGTTTTTTTGTAAGTGGTATATAAGTTAAAGGCGTTATTGTATAGATAACCATTGTTTTCAGTTACGGAGCCATTTCCGCCTTCTTCGCGGATATCATTAGGGCCATAACCAATTTTGTATTTTTTACTGTCGTTATGTGTTTTCCAAAGTTCGCGTTTAAAAGATGCATCGCCATTGACTTGTAAATCGCCTTTTAAAAACAAGGCTGTTGCACTGGTAATGTTCTGAAAACCGAACATATTCTGAAGGTTGTTGCCACCATCAACAAGTTTTGCGGCCAGTTTACCAGCTGCGGTATTTGCCCAGGTTCCATCAGGATTTTTGGCCACGTCTGTAGGCATCAGGTAATACAGGTCGGTAATGTTTCCATTCGGGAGTGCCCGTTTGGTTTCATAAATATTGAGGTTGTTATCAATTTTAAGCCAGGAAAGTGGAGAAAAACCCACTTTTGATCTCAATCCATAACGGTCCCAATAATCGGCAGTAAGTTTGTTTAAACCATTATCCCTTGAGTAATCTGCTGAAAGGTAATAGGTTAAAGGTTTTTCGTTTACAGTAGCCCCGCCAGAAAAAGTAAGGGTGTGGCTTTTAGATAAACTGGAATTATTGAAAAAGTAATTATACCAGTCATTGCTCCCCATGTAAGCCCATTTTGTAGGATCTGTCGGGTTTAGGCGGGTGTCGGCTATGGACGGATTCTCTGATCTTTCTTTTGCCCAGCGGTAATACTCGTCAGAATAGTTTACATAATCCCATGGTGTATTATCAGTAGAAGTTTCGAGTACCCTCGAGAAAATGTACGGATCTGTTACCGGTTTAGGCAGTAAAGTGGGTTTTGCCCACGATTGGAAGGTATTGTAACTTATTACATTATTACCTGCCACGCCTTGTTTGGTTGTAATCAGGATTACGCCAAATGCGGCACGTGCACCATAAATAGCTGCAGATGCCGCATCCCTCAATACGGTGAAAGAGGTAATATCGGAAGGTGTTAAGCGCAGCATATCATCGTTGCTGGTTGCCGGAATACCGTCGATCACGATTAACGGAGAGCCTCCGTTGATGGAAGTATAGCCCCTGATGTTGATATTGGGCACACTGCCCGGCGCACCACCGGCATAGGTAATGTTTAGGCCTGGGCTGATACCCTGCAAACCCTGTAATACATTGGTTACGGGTCTTGATTCGAGTTGCTTGCCCGAAATCTGATCAATGGCACCGGCAACATTGATTTTTTTCTTGGTACCGAACCCAACCACCATTACCTCGTCGAGATTGGCATAGTCAGGCGATAAGGAAACATCGATTTTTGTTCTGCCAGCCACGGCAATTTCCTGTTGTTTGTAGCCGATGTAGGAAACAATCAAAGTGGCATCCGGCTTTGCACTGTTAATGATGTAGACACCACTACCGTTGGTAGCGACGTGCAGATTTGTTCCCTTTACAGTGATGTTGACCGCGGGAAGCGTTTCCCCCGTCTTTGCATCAGAAACCGTACCCTTAATGGCGATTCCCTGACCAAAGCCGCTAGCGGATAGGATCATCATGCTGACGATCCATAGTAGCTTTTTTTTCATGTTACTTAAGAATTAGTTGTTTGATTTGGGATGATATTATTGTTTGATTTGAGATGATACAGTTGTTTGATTTGTACGATAGGTGCTTTTAAGCGGCGCTAAATTGAACATATCATATTAAGGTTAAGTTAAAACTAAATTAATAAATTAATTGAACGTTCATTCAATCTATTTATAAAAATAAATTTTCAGAATCCGGCTACTTTTGATTAGTTTGCCAAATTAAATTAACTGCAGAATGGGACGGAAAAGCCTAAAAGAAACAAGACGACTGGAAATTATTAAAGTATTTTACCAGGTAGCCAAAAAGGAGGGCTACGAAAATACGTCTATCGCAAAGATTGCCAAGGTGATGGATATTAACCCAAGCCTTATTATTCATTATTTTGAAACCAAAGAAGGATTAACTTACGAATTGATCGACCACATACTCGATCGGTACCTATTGATCTATACCGTTAAACACAAGGGTGAGGCAACCTTGGATGATCTGCAGAAAACCATAGAGATGTTGTTTTCCAAAAAATGGAACCTGCTTTTTGATGACGGTTTGTTCTATACCTTTTATGCTCTGGCTTTTAGGGAAAAAAAGATCAAATTAAAGTATAAACTTATTCTGGATGCCTTGCGCAATGGTCTTGCCCTGATGATTGAACAATGCAACGCGCGGTGTGTAACGCATGTAGAAGATCCACATGGCATTGCAGATTTTATCTTTGTACTGGTTGACGGAGCTTATTTTTATCTTTCGATGGAAAGTGATAAAAAAGCCTATACAGAACGCTTGGCCTATTATAAACAGAAAGCCTATGATGCACTTTCCATATCGCCGGTTAAGGCTGCTTCTGTTCCCGTTTAGTAAACTGTCTGCTTAAGGCATATAAGCCGATTGACATCCAAAGCACATTTGCTGCTGCATTAGGCAGGTCGTGTGTATCTAAGGCAGTTACAGCAAGGCATAAGCCGCCCAGTATGTTAAGTGCCTGGAAAGATAGTGAGTCTGCACGGATGAATTTCATGCTCAACAAAAGATAGCCAAGTGTACAAAACACTACACCAGACCATCCTATAATAGACATTGCTAATTTCATATTGTTATTCGAATTTATTTTTCAATTTCTTTCAATACCACGTTTTTCATCAGTGTTTTGAACCGTGTAGTGTCGCTTTGAACTACTGTAATGGTAATATGGCCAGTTTTGCTGGCATGTATATCAGTTATTTTGCCCGATTTACCTTTGTGGCTTCCACTCGTAACCAGGCATTGGTCGCCATCTTTTAAAGATGCTGTGTTGTCCATATCCGTTTAAATTATTTTGCTGGTTTATTGCCTTAAAGCTATGAAATAAATGTGATCAGGGCTAGCTGGTCATGGCTCAAAAGTGATAAACATTTTCAAATTTGTTTGTTGATTTACATTTTTTGTCGGGCATAGTGTATTGAGCACACAAACTGTTATATTTAGCTTAAACAAATTGAATATGGATCCAAACATTGTTACCTTAAGCGTTATCAATTATATTGGCGATTATGATTATTATGATTCGCTTATAGATTTAAATGCCGATACAAAGTCAAAATCTTTTACAAAACTGAGTGAAATCAGGGAAAGGAATAAACGCCATATCACAGAACTTTTTCCTGAAGTGAAATTTCGCGATCATAAAAATCAGCTCCTTGCTGTAGGTCGTTTTAAAGACGCAGTTAAAGCTAAAATCGAAACCTTATCAAGGAAAGAAATAGAAGATTATGTGGAGACCTTTAAAAAAGATGCGAAAAAAATAGCAAGACTTTATAGGAAGGTGAGGAAGTAGAACAGAGGCGTTATCCGGTAGTATGAAAAGCCCTTCGACTCCGTTCAGGATGACTAACTGGCAAGACTTTCGGTGTTCATTGCCTCCGCCGCTAAAATTTGCATAAATTTTAATCCATCATCCATCTTACATTTTCCATCTTCCGATAAAAATACCGGCTTTGGACTAAAGAAACTATTCGTGCAGCACCAATATTGCCTTTACGGTTTTGTTCATCACCTGGTTAACTGTGCTGCTGGTAAATAAGCGGTAAATGATGTTGTGGTGATGTTTAACTAAACAAAGGATATCGGTATGGTTGCTTTTAATAAAGTCCATAATGCCATTGGGGGCACTATTGTGCATCATGTAATTAAATTCGATCTTCGTATCTGGAAGTAGTTCTCTGATCCTTTTTTCGCCGGTTTGAATATGTACTTCATCCGATTTTTCGGCAACGTAAAGTACCTGCATTTTTTTTGTTCCCGAAGCTTTTAACAGCTCGTTCAGTGCCGTAACATCTTTTGGCGATAAAACCGTTTCATAATCGGTAGCCAATGTAATGATCGGGAAATTGGTGAAACTGCTTTCCAAAGGCACAATTAAGGTGGGGATTCTCATTTTGGTAACCGCCATACTGGCATTGCTCCCTACAATTCCGCTAATCCCGGTTGCACCAGTTATACCCATTACCAACAATTCTACAGGGTTGCTTTCGGTATGTTTGGTAATTACGGTTTTTAAAAAGCCTACATCACATATGGTTTCGAGTTTAACCTCGGTAAGATTTTCTCTTTTGCTGATGTTTTCTGCCCATTCTTTCAAAGCTGCCCTTTTATTTTCATAGTACGATTCGATAAATATGGCATTATAGGTGCTGTTATTTATACCCTCTGTTGGATGGATGGCATGGATGGCCACAACTTCCATTTTCAGTGTTTTCGCCATCGCCAGTGCATAGGCCAAAGCGTTTCCAGCGCTTCTTGAAAAATCCGTTGCTACAAGTATCTGTTTCATTTTTTTAGAGAATAAGAAATAGTTGAAACTGTTTAAATAAACAGGTGAAAAAGCATAAATAACAAAATAGACAATACAATTGATACCGGTAGGGTAAGCACCCAGGCCAAACCAATGTTTTTAAGCGTATTGTTGTTCAGGTTTTTTCTGCCTCCCGAGGCCACCATTGCACCCGCTATACCGCTCGATAATACGTGAGTGGTACTCACCGGTAGACCAAAAGCGGTGCTCAATCCGATCGTAGAGGCTGCAACAATTTCGGAAGTAGCGCCCTGGGCATAATTTAAATGTTCATTTCCAATTTTTTCACCTATGGTAACCGCTATGCGTTTCCAGCCGATCATGGTACCCAGCCCGAGTGAAATGGAAATCAATAAAATGACCCACAACGGTGCAAATTCTACCAGTTTCGACAGCTCTGTGGCATTATCATGAAGTATCTGGTGGTCAGCTGCACTAATAACCAAAGTTTTATCTTCTCTTATTGTTTTTACCGAAGCAACTACCTCTTCAATCTGCTTACGGAAAAGATAGGTATTTTTCTTATCAGTTTCGTTTTTGAGGGATAAATGAAATTTAGCTTTGTCTACTTTAGTAATCAAAGTGCCAATATCTAATCTTTTACCGTGGTTAAGTGTTGCTGTTTTTTGAAGCACCTGTTCGGTTTGGTTCAGTTGGAACAATACCTTACCGTTAGGGATATGGTGGTTGACTGCAAATTTTGCCGGTAAAAAAGCGATCAGGATCAACATCAATAAACCCACACCTTTTTGTCCGTCGTTACTGCCGTGAAAAAAGCTAACCAAGGTACAGGTAGTAATAAGCAAAGCCCTGATCAATAAAGGAGGTCTGTCATTTTCTCCATGTGGGATATGGAAAAGGGCATGATATTTAATTACATGTTTTAAGAAATACATCAAGAGCATGGCCAATCCAAAGCCGATGATCGGTGATAAAATTAACGATAGGCCAATTTCTTCGGCCTTGCCCCAGTTTACGCCCTTACCTCCATAATACCAGGTAAATGCTAAACCAGCACCAATCATGGCACCAATCATAGTATGCGAACTCGAGCAGGGAATACCCAGATACCAGGTGCCCAGATTCCAGGCAATGGAGGCCAGTAAAACAGCGAGTACCATAGCAGCCCCAACACCGACGGGAAGATTCATTAGTGCATCTAAGGGCACCAGTTTTAAGATGCCCATGGCTACGGCAATGCCGCCTGTAAATACGCCCATGAAATTCCAAAATCCCGACCAGGGGATGGCAATTACAGGTTTTAATGCCTTGGTATAAATTACCGTAGCTACCGCATTGGCCGTATCGTGGAAACCGTTTACAAATTCGAAACCAATTACGGCAAGCAGGCAAACAATAAAAACAAGGGCAAGGGGGGTACTTAAGTCGGTGTTCCCTAAAAAGGGTATGATGGTGCAGAACGACGGCATAAAATCAGTTTGGGTATTCGTAGTACAGATCACTTATCTGCTCAGTTCAAATAAATGAATAAGTAGCTGATTTAAATCGTGTTGAATGTTAAATGATTGTTATGAATGTGTTAATTGTGTCGTGTGTTGAAACGGGAAGGAAATAACCATTCATTAAATTTATTTGATATTTTTACCGCTATTAAAGGTTTTTATCCGCGGATCACGGCTTTTTTTAATCAGATAGCGATTTAACGGATATCCGAATCCGGTTTTACCTCTAGTAATTGAGTGGTACAGTCCTGATCTTTAAACAGTTCATAACCTTCTTTCCACCAGGTTTTCATTTCCTTTTTATCAAAAACGAAGGAATGTGGGGTCAGTTCACGGTTTATGAAATAAAAATTGATTTTTACGTTTTTGCTTGCTGTTTGCAGTTTTGAGATGATCAGGTCATCGTTTGCGATTTGGTTGAGCATAAAATCGCTGGTGCGGGCAAATACCTCAATCGCATTTTGCAAGGGAGGGTTGTTGTACACAGCTTTTTCCTGCCGGAGAACAATGGTATCGATTTCAGTTGCTCCTTTAACAATAGCCTCTTGCACGGGTATAAGATTGCCAAATCCACCATCGGCATAATCGTTACCATCCTTATTGCAGAGGCTCATCAAGGGGGCCAGATTACACGAAGCCCACATCCAGTCGCAAAAATCTTCATAACTGCAATCATTTGATGATTTATATTCGATCAACTGTGTAGTTAAATTGGCAACGGTAACCACAACTTCTTTCTTCAGTTCTTTTATCTGCTCAAAATCTTTACGTTTAAAATTCTTTTTGATGAGATTTCGGAGATTGGTGCTGTCGCCGAGGGTTTTCTGTCGTTTGATAAACTGCATGATAATCCCCAGATGGTTCATTCGGAGTTTTACCTTTCCGTTTTTGGTTTTGATCGTAAATGGGCAAACGGTAAATATATCCGATTGTTTAATCGTTGTATATAGTTTTTTAATGCGTTCTACCTCGCCAATGGCCAAAAAGGGTATAAGAAGGCTGCCTGTAGAGCTTCCCACAAAAAGATCATAGTTTTTATGGCTATGATTGATCAGATATTCTGCTACTCCGCCCGCGAAAGCACCTTTGCTTCCACCACCTGAAATGACCAGTGTATTCATGATTTAATTTTAAAAGTCTTATTCAAATATAGATGATAATTAGATGCTTATTGCCAGATGATGTTTTTAATGGAGCTGAAATGACCGAATAATCTGCACGATAACTAGCCGTGTTATTTTTTTTATCACTTGAAGTAATAGCTTATAAAATAAAGCATTAACTATCCCACTAGATCAAATATTGTCCGGAGAAAGAAAAACTGAATTTATACCTGCTACTGATTTACCCGAACCATTATTAGATGTTATATTTATCCGTCCAAATGGCAAGATATAGCTACAAGCACAAACATCCCTGTTATCGGTTTTATTGTACCTACAGATAAAGGCCGCAGAGTCTTATTTACAGATCCATAGAATTATAGATAAATGATGGGACTGCTTAATAGCCATCATGTTTAACGCGTCAATTTTTTGCTAGTGAAATTAAATCATAACATTCAACAGGTTTACAGGCCATTTCAGCCCTGGGCCATGCATGGTGTGCCAGATGTAACCTATCGTGAGTTCCTCCCTTCACCTTTGTTCGGAAAATATATCCTCTGTTACTGGCTGCTTGAAAGTACTGTACCGCTTGCTGAGCATTATGATTATGGTGTGGTAGCCGATGGCTGCATTGATGTGTTTTATAATCTGCAGAACCCGGAGGACAGTACCGTAATGGGCTTATCGGAAAGATTCGTGAGTTTTGAGCTTGGTAATTTTTTTAGTTATGCAGGCCTGAGGTTTCGGCCAGCTGCGTTTCCTCATTTGTTTAATATAGATGCATCCGAACTTACCGGAAAAGCCGAAGCACTAAAAGATATTTACCCTCAGTTTGCGCAGTTAATTTGTACGGAATTTAAACAGCGGAAGGCAGGTATCGATATTGCAGCCCTGTTTGATCAATGTATGATGCGTTTATTTCAAAAAATCGATCCAAAGACCGAAGACCCAAGGCTCCACTTCGCCATCGAAAGGATTTTTAATGCCTCGGGAAACATCAGGGTAGAAAAAGATCTCGATACCGGCTTCAGTCCCAGAAACCTTCAGCGCTTATTTAATTTTTACATTGGTGCAGCGCCAAAGGTATTTAGTAACATTGTCAGGTTCCAGCACATGTTGCAATTCTGCCCAAAAACGAAGGCCATTGTTCCAAATACTCACTTTGCAACGGCCGGTTATTATGACCAGGCCCATTTTATCAAAGATTTTAAACGGTTTTATGGTAAAAATCCAGGTGAGGTGTTTTAATTAACAATTTAAATATCGATTTAACGTCGTAAAAATTAATCCGGTTTTTTATAACTCACAATATCGATCGCTAAACCATTAGGATCTTCGATGGCGAAGTGCCTGTCTCCCCAGGGCTCCGTTCTAATGGCAAAACTGATGTTTACTTTTTTCTCTTTTAGCTTTTCATAAAACGCATCCACATCGGGCACTTCTAAGGTCAGGTATGCACCCTCACCAGTATAGGCTTTGTGGAATAGTGGCTGTTGTGAAGCATGGTTGGGAAGCAAAAAACTGATTTCTGCCTGCTCATTCGGGCTATGCATCAGTACATAAAAGTCATTTTCGAATGTTAATCCGAATCCAAGTACTTCGCTATAAAATGCCTTACTTTCTTTTAGCTTTGGTGTAATAAAACCTGCGTTCAATTTCATGTTTTCTTTCTTTTTTAAAGATTTAGGTATCTGTAGGGATAGGTATGCACCTAATAATATCGTACAGATAGCGGTAAATTGCTTCATCATCTCATTGATTAAAAAACAAAATTAAGCTTCACATAGCCGCCGTAATTGTAAAAATCAGACAAAATCTCTTAGTGATGTGCCCGTCAAAGATTCATGATCAGATATTTATAAACATGTGTGCTTTGAACCATAATTTCCTTACTTTTGACGTCCCCGAAATTAACGAGATTTAGCAGCACGAGATATTGACATGGCGACAACAACAAATGAACAGGTAGCAGTAAAAGCAACCTATTTTAGCATCATCGGAAATACCTCCTTAGCGCTGATAAAAGGTGCTGCTGGGATTTTTGGGAATTCTTATGCCTTAATTGCCGATGCCATCGAATCTACCGCCGATATTTTTTCTTCCTGTTTAGTGCTGTTTGGGATTAAATATTCGAATAGACCTGCGGATGAAAACCATCCTTACGGGCACGGTAGGGCAGAACCTTTGATTACTTTTTTAGTTGTTGGCTTTCTGATTACCTCAGCAACTATAATTGCTTACGAAAGTATTCAGAACATCAAAACCCCGCACGGTCTTCCGAAGCCCTTTACCTTATTTATACTCGGGGCAATTATCATCTGGAAAGAGATTTCGTTCAGACTGGTGATGAAGCGTAGCAAAGAAACCAATAGCTCATCTTTAAAAGCAGATGCCTGGCACCACAGAAGTGATGCCATTACCTCCGTCGCTGCTTTTATCGGGATATCTATTGCCTTGTTTATGGGCAAGGGCTATGAAGCTGCCGATGATTGGTCGGCACTGTTTGCAGCCGGTTTTATTCTTTACAACTGTTACCATATTTTCAGACCTGCATTGGGCGAAATCATGGATGAAAATCTGTATGAAGATATTATAGCCGAAATCCGAAAAGTATCGGCTACTGTTCAGGGAATCGCCGGTACTGAAAAATGTTTTATCCGGAAATCGGGTATGAAATACCATGTAGACCTACATGCACTCGTAAATGGAGACCTTTCGGTGAGGGCCGGGCACGAACTGGCCCATAAACTGCAGGATACGCTTCACAAAGCAATTCCCGAGCTTGGTAATATCTTAATCCATATTGAACCGTCTGAATAATTAGTTTTGCTCCTAAAAATGCCCCCATAAAGTGTCTTACTTTTTGGGGGCAGTGCATTTAAAAACTCAACTTCTTTTCAGACGGAGTTGTGACAGTAGGATCCGAACAAAGTTCGAAGTAAATCTGTGGGTACTTCATCCTAATGCCAGTCATTTTTACAATAAAACTAAAATAAGGTACTCTAATTATTCAGTACTTGTTCATGCCCGTTTAGCCGTTTTAAAGTCGCTTCAGCGCATCCTCATTACCCAGTTTATTGTCTGATTTCTGAATTTTTGATTTGCCGAATTTATAGGTGAAGCCTACAAAAACACGTTTGCTATCGTTAGTAATACGTTCTGACGAATTAAAGGCGCCATAATTGCGTTCGATGAGGTAATCGTTCCGTTTAAAAATCAATTCGTTTCCACCTAAACGCAGTTGTCCTTTTCCTTCCCAAAGATTAAGTAAAAAGGACGCGTCTATATTTTTGTAGCCACTGTTTTTCGAAAGATCCTGTACGTAATCCGTCCAATAATAGGCATCTACCTGCAATTTCAGGTTCTTCGTGATTTTAAAGATCTGCGAACTTTTAAAATCGGAGTGGAAGGCACCCAGTTTGTAATCTGCACCTAAAACAGGGCCTTCAGCCTGGTTATAACCTACAGGCGTGCCACTGTTTAGGGTTTCCCACCAATCGTTAATTTTGATCGGATAAAATACATAAAGAGAAATATCTGATGACCGGTCCAGGTTCCGGCGCATATAATAAGTCACTTTTGTAGCGAGATCCTGTCTGTACGGGAATAAACCGATCATGCCTTTTGTTCTGGTGTAACTTAACGAAAGATTGAGCTTGTGGATATTGGCATTTATGGAGTATGTATCATCAAATTGGGGCGTAAGCGAAGGGTTACCCTGCTCAATGGTATATTGATTAAGCAGAACAGTATAGGGTACCAACTCGTAATAAGGTGCACGGTTAATGGTGGGTTTATACGAAAGTGAAATGTTATTGTTCTGGTTAAAGTTGTGCTGATAAAGGAAAGTTGGGAATATGTTGTTATAGTTTTGCTTAAAATGGTCAACAAAATCAGCCTGAGTGCGTTCTAGCCTTAAACCAAGCTGCAATTTGTCGTTTTTCCAGTCTTTACTGAGTATTCCATAAACCGAGCTGATCGATTCCCTGAGGTTACTCTGATTGGAAAATGTGGCATTTGGTTCCAGTTGGCCGTTGCGGGTATCTTCGTATTCTACGCTGGTGTTGGAATTGGTATATTGAAATTTAAATCCGGTTTCCAATTTCCATTGTTTTTTAAATTGGTGGGTATAATCGGCCTGGGCTATATAAACATCAATGGCGGCTTTGTTCCGGTTTTGGTAATAGGCAGGTGTTCTGATCACTTTGCCAGCTCCATCGTAAAGTACCGAAGGGAAATTTTGAAAGAGATTCCGTTTAAACGGGGTAAATGTGGCGAGTAAAACCAGTTCATTCTTTCCCGAATCGGCCAAAAGATGGTAATTAAAGTTGTAGGTGTAAGAACTGGCATGCTGGTTAAAAACTGCATCCGTGCGCAGCACAGAATCGATACCGATGTTTTTCCGGCCGAATGCATTCGTAGTTGCCCATGGCCCCTTAAAATAGAATATGCCACCATTTGCGAAAAGCGATAAACTCTGGTTTTTATCCAATTGTAACTCGGCACTGGCCTGAAAATTATAAAGGTTGTTGTGTGTGATCCGCGACCAGTTATTGGTTAAATAATAAAGCGGATCGGTTGGGTCTTGAAAACGCTCAGAAGTGATGCCGAAAACATTATCGCCTTTGGTAGCACCCCCGTTGGCATAAATGGTTAAATTTTTACGTTTAAAAGTCGCCGATGTATTTACATTGCCGATCGCATATTTCCCCGTCGAGCCATCCGCCCGTACATCTCCTGTAAAACCTTCGATCTGGCTTTTTTTGGTGATGATATTGATCACCGCCCCAAAAGCTGCATCGTATTTTGCGGAGGGTTGTGTAATGAGTTCTATTTTTAGGATATTGCCCGCAGGCATGGTTTGTAAGATATTCTCTAAAGCCGCATCAGGTACAGGTTTACCATCGATCAAAATCATGGTCCGTTTTCCCTGCAAACTCACCGTATTATCAGCCGAAATCCGTACAAAAGGCGCCGATTTTAACACCTGTAGTGAATTGCCAACGGCCATGGCACTGTTTTCTACATTAAAAATCAACCTGTCGCTTTTGGCCTCAACCAAGGGCTTGCTTGCGGTAATTTTAACTTCTTTTAAATTCTCGCCAGATGGTTGCATGGCAATAGGGGCAATGGTTACCGGTATGTTGCCACCAACTGTGAAGGGTTTTGTAGTGTAAGGGCTGTAGCCAACAGAGGAAACCCTGATTTTATAAGTGCCTGGCTTAACCGATGGAAAAGTGAATTTTCCGTCAAGATCTGACAGCGCATTCATCACAAGCGATGAATCGGCAGCCACCAATAGGGTTATTGTGCTATATTCCAATGGTTTGGCATGTTCATCCAACAATCGCCCGTTTACCTGATCCTTTGCAAGAGAATCTACATTGATAGGGGCAGTGTTTGGTTTTAAAGGTGTTGCGGTTTTAGAAATCGTGGGGAAAATGGAGTAGTTTTTATCATCCACTTTAAACCACGATAAATTAAGGGGTAGAATAATGGCATCTAAAATCTGCTTTAGGGGCTTGCCCGCATAATTACTGGCATTATAAATTACCTGTTTTTCTTTGAGCTGGCTTTCTTCATATAAAAAATTGACTTTATATGCTGTGCTGAGTTTGCTGAGTACCTGGGTTAAAGCTTGTGTTTCTTCCTGTTTTGTTTGTTGACCACGTGCTAATGGATTAAAAAAGGCAAGGCATAACAAAAGAATAAGGCTGGTTTTTAAGTTCTTTTTCATGATCTTGCCTTATTTAGAGGTAACCACCAGTTCGCGTGAATCTTCTTTTGGCGTAATATTGATGTTCAAGGTTAGGCCAATGGCTTTGAAAAGTACATCTCTGTTTTTGGCACTTAAAGCACCCGATAATCTTTTTTCTAAAATTCCAGGATCATCTACCACCACTTTATATCCATAAATATCTTCGAAATAGTCGAATATCTTAGCCATAGGCACATTGCGGAAATAGAGTTTTCCGTCTTTCCATGAGGCGTATTCAACCACATTGATCGGTTTTTTGATCAGTTTACCATTTGCATACTCTGCAATATCGCCAGGTGCCAAAATAAGCTGTTTAGCTGAATCAGCAGTTAAACCTAAACTGATTTTACCATCCAGGAGGGCTACTTCAGTACGGCCTCTTCTGTCGTTTACATTGAATGATGTACCCAAAACTTCTACATTAACCGCGCCTGTATGTACAATAAAACGTTCGTGGTTTTGTATTTTGCCGGTTTGGTGCAGGTGCTTTACTTTTAAAAAGGCCTCGCCTGATATCCAAACCTCACGGATTTCGTCCTTATCCCAGTTTTTATCATACTTAATGTTCGAGTTGGCATTTAGGGTTACAACCGATCCATCAGGTAAAGTGATATTTTTTAATTGGCCATAAGGCGTTTGGATGTTTACTTTCTGGTTAACCGAATATATAATACCTATACAGCACAAGATGCCAACTACAACCGCTGCTGCAGCATAACGGTACCACATGGGGATGATTTTGCCTGTTGTTTTGATCGAAACAGTTTTCGCTGCAATGTTTTGCCAAAGTTGCTGTTGTTCTGGTGCACTAAGCGAATCGGTTTCGAAACGCATAGACAATACAATTTCCTTTGCACTTGCAATTGATGGATTTAATGCAGGGTGCGCTTTTTGAATGTTCTGCCAATAAGCATTTGAATTTTCATCAGGCTGAAGCACCCAAAGGATAAAGGTTTCATCATTGATCAGATCTGCTAAAGTATAAGCTTGATAATCGCTTAGCTGTTTTTTCATTGTTCTTCTTTTGATCCTATTAGCAGCTACCTGAGTTTTTTACCCCATTCAAATCGATAAAAATATATAATATTTTGTAAGGTGTTGATTATTAGTTGAATAATTTTAAATGTAAGACCAGGTAGAGCAATAATAAATCATCTTTAGAAAGATTGTTCCGCAGGTAATCTAAAGATCTGGCCATTATTTTGTAACCAGCCTTAACGCTGATCCCCATTACTTCGGCAATTTCTTCATACGAAAGTTGTTCGTAAAACTTAAGGAAAATAGCTTCCCGTTGCCTTGCGGTAAGTTTAGCAATGGCCTGTTGAAGCTGTTCGCTTACCTGCAATTGCCTTTCGTTATCGATAAGTGCTTCTTCTACATTTAGCACTACCTGGAAAGAATAACTTTCCGTTTCCTCGTAACTTTCGTTTTTATTGAGCTGGAAAGTTTTTTTGAAGATCGAATGTCTGAATGATTTATAGAGATAATTTTTAACATGCCCGGGTTTTCCAACTGAAGCTCTTTTGGTCCAGAGGTTTACAAAAAGATCCTGTATACATTCTTTAATCAGGTCTTTGTCTTTTGTAAATTTCGATCCATAATTGTACAAACCTGCAGAATATGTTTGATAAAGGGATTCGAATGCTTCGGCATTGCCATTTTTAAAAGCGTTCCATTGTTCGGTTGCTGTTTTATGATGTGGATGCTGATGGATTTGCAAAATATTAAAGCTGATTGATGATTAGAAGGTATTGTTTGCAATTAAGTTTTATTGCACCTATTGTTTGCGCCAAACATAAGTAAATTCTTTTAAAGCAGAAATTGCTTTTAATCGCAGAGGAGCGCGCAGAGCGCAGGGCTTTTGGCGGTATAGTCAAAACATCAATCTGCGTATATCTTCTTAATCTGCGGGAAAAACCAATCACCTGGCGTCTCCGCTGATGTCGCGGATTTACGCAGAGGCGATTCCATCATCCATTTTCCATCTCACATTATCTATCCCAATCCTCTTCATCTTGTTTTCTTAAATTCACTTGGTGTTACACCATATTTGGCTTTAAAAATGGTAGAAAAATACGTTGCAGATGAAATACCCACCATATAACTCACTTCGGCGATGGAGTAATCCTCATTTCCGAGATAGTATTTGGCTTTTTTTAACCGGCGGTTTAAAATGTAATCGGAAATGCTGCAGTTCAGTAATGCCTTAACCTTCCTGTACAGCTGGATCCTGGAGATACCTATGGCTTTACACAGGTCTTCAACGCTAAAATCTTCATTGGAGAGATTGTGTTCAACAATTCCCGAAAAATCGTTGATAAATTTTTTATCAAGCAGGCTTGCTGTGCTTTTCTTGGCGCTCGTAGTGGTGATATCGCTCGTATAATGCTCTTTTAAGATGCCACGGTTCCTGATCAGGTTTTCTACATTGGCGGTTAAATAGTCAAAATTAAAAGGTTTGGTGAGATAAAGATCGGCCATACTTTGGATGCCGTTGATCTGCTGTTCGATACTTCCTCTTGCCGTTAACAGGATAATGGGGATATGAGAGGTACGAAAATCGTTTTTTAGCTTATTGGCCAGTTCGGTCCCCGAACCATCTGGCAGGATTACATCCGAAATAATCAGGTCTGGGATTTTTTCGTAAGCTTCGTGGGTACCATTTATAACGTTTGCTGCAGTAAAAACCTCATAATTGTATTCAAATTTTTCGCGAAGATAGTTTTGCAGATCCTGATTGTCTTCAATAATCAAGATCGATTGTTCTTTTAACGGGTTGAATACTTCTTCTTTCTGGAATGCTTGCTGAGGTTCCAGATCTGTGGTATAAATTTTTAACTGATCGTATAAACGGATCCTTTTTTCTTGCCGTCCGTCTTGCTCCAGTTCCGAAAGGTGTCTATTCCCCATTGGCAGACTAATGGTAAATGTAGTACCTTCCCATTTTTTACTGAGCACACTGATCGTTCCTTTATGCAATTGGATCAGTTCTTTTGAAAGCGATAAGCCTAATCCGGAGCCGCGTGAATATCCTGAATCAGCCTGGTAAAACTGATCAAAGATGTTTTTGAGTTCATCTTCAGTCATACCAACGCCGTTATCTTCCACCAAAATTTCAACTTCAGCCTCAACTGCCCGCACCCTGATATGGATGTGGCCATTATCAGGAGTAAATTTGAGGGCATTCGATAACAGGTTAAAAATGACCTTATCTAAGATATTGGCATCAAACCATACCATTATTTCATTTTTATCGCTCAACAGCTGTAAATCAATATTTCTTTTTTTTGCGATATGTTTAAAGTTTTCGATGAGTTCGCGTAAAAAAGCAACGATATTTCCCTCGGCTGCACTGAGGTTGAATTTCTGATGTTCTATTTTCCGGTAATCAATCAGCTGGTTCACCAGTTTCAGAAGTCTGAATACATTTTTATTGATCAGGTTAAGGTTATTGCCTGCTAATGCGCTTAATTTCTCATTTTTTAGCAGATCTTCCAGCGGAGAAAGGATTAAGGTTAAAGGTGTCCGGAATTCGTGGGAGATATTGGTAAAAAAGTTTAATTTCATTTCGGTTGCGGCTTCTGCCTTGGCCGACATCTCGATCAACTGGTTTCTTTGAGAAAGGATTTCACTGTTTTTGAGCTCCAGACTTTTATTTATTTTTCTGTTTTCTAAAAGCGAGTGAAAGGCAATACCACCGAATACAACCACCAACACCAGGGTAATTACAATCACATTGAGCACCAAACGCTGATTGTCGTATATTTCGAGCTGATTTTCCAATAATTCCTGCTGGCGCTCAATGTCTTTTTGCTGGTTACTGATCCTCGACCACTGCATTTTCATTAATTGAACGTTTGTACTGTCGATCACCACGGTTTGCAATATATTTTCCCTATCGAACGATTTGTTGCCAAGGATGGCGAAAGCAGTATTGATAGCCTCTTTTCCACCCGTTGGGTATAAAAGACTTCCGGTTAGCGTTTTATTGCCAACCAGTTCCAGGCCTGCGCCTTTTCCTGGAAGGGCATCTACACCGATTACCTTAATTTTGTTGCCCATTGAAAGATGGTTTAATACATCTTTACTGGCCAGGGCCATCACATCGTTATGTGCGAAAATGGCATCTACATTTTTAAGTTGTTTGGCATGTTGATAAAGCTGGTTTTGTGCTCCTTCTCTAAGCCAGTTTCCGTAAACCTGGAAATTTATTTTAATGTCGGGATATTTTTTTAATTCATCTGTAAAACCTTTCGAGCGCTCTATGGCAGGCGAAGATCCTGGTAATCCCATCACTTCTGCCACACTACCTTTTCTTTTGAGTACTGCATTAGCCATATAATCAGCAGCCATTTTGCCGATTTCATAATTGTTGGCACCTACATAAGCGGTATAATGTGGCGATGATGTTTTCCTGTCGATCACAATAACCGGAATACCTTTATTATAAGCTTCTTCTACCACCGCAGTAAGTGGGTGGGCTTCATTTGGAGATATAATCAGCAGATCGATGTTTTGCTTAAGCATTTCACGCACCTGCTTAATCTGCCGGTTGCTGTTTCCATCTGCATCACTATACAAAAATGATGTAGCCGGATGTAATGACAGTTCCATTTTCATTTCATCGAGCATGGTGCGGCGCCAGTGGTCGGAGGCTACACATTGCGAAAACCCAATTACAAACTTTTCATCTTCCTTTTTTTTGCTGCATCCAAAAATGAACAATATCAGGCAAAACAGGGCAATCATCCGGATAAGTTTAACGCTTGCGAAGGGCTGTAATTCGATAGGATTTGCAACGCTCATGTGTGAGTTGATTTGGTTAGTTGAGCTAAAACTATAAAATGTAATCTGTATTTGAAAATCCTTGTCTGTAGTCATCTTTAAAATTTGTAACCAGAACGAATGATATCTGATACCAGATTTAAAGTGTGGTGTTTTTTGTCAGGTATATGAGTTTTAACTATCTGAATATTAATGCGTTATTGATTATTTGTTTTTTAACGATTTTGATATTTTTTTTATACCCCTTAGCAATTTGTAGCCATAAATTGCAGCCAAAATTATCCTAACCAAATTATATGAAAAAAAATTCTGTCATGGCCTGGTCCATGGTTGTTGCGCTTGGAGGCTTTCTTTTTGGCTTTGATACCGCGGTGATTTCCGGTGCCGAAAAGTCTATCCAGCAGTTCTGGTCGCTTTCCGTATTTCAGCATGGCCTTACCATTTCTATCGCCTTAATCGGTACCGTTGTAGGTTCGCTTTTGGGATCCAAACCATCCGATGCCTTTGGCAGAAAGTATACACTGGCCTTTGTTGCCCTTGCTTATCTTTTATCCTCTTTGGGTACCGCGCTTGCCGATAACTGGTACCTCTTTTTGGCTTTCCGTTTCCTGGGTGGCTTAGGTGTTGGTACTTCATCTGTAACTGCTCCGATTTATATCTCAGAGGTTTCGCCTGCCGAAAAAAGAGGACAACTGGTGGGTTTGTTCCAGTTCAATGTGGTATTGGGTATTTTGATTTCCTACCTCTCTAATTACCTGCTCAGCCAAAGTGGTGAACATTCGTGGCGGTGGATGCTAGGGGTTCAGGCAGTGCCTTCATTGGTTTTTCTGATCCTGATCAGGTTTATTCCCGAAAGTCCACGCTGGCTCATCCTGAAAAAAGGTGATGTAAAACGGGCACTCGAAACGCTCCGGATTATAAATCCGCTAAATTGCGATGAAGAGCTGGCTGCCATACAACAATCGGATACCTTGAATAAAGGCAAGGATAAAAGCCCGGGACTATTTTCCGGACAGTATAATTTTGCGGTAATGCTGGCGGTGGTGTTCGCCTTCTTTAACCAGGTTTCGGGTATTAATGCCATTATTTATTATGCGCCCAGGATATTTGAAATGGCTGGTTTGGGAGAGCACTCTTCGCTACTTTCAACAGTTGGTATTGGGGTAATCAATTTCATATTTACACTCATTGCAATTAATTTTATCGATCGGGTAGGGCGAAGAATTTTAATGCTGATCGGTTCGGTTGGCTTGATTGCCTCTTTATTTGCGGTTGCGTTTACCTTTTATTTCCATATACAGGGTGGATTGTCTATTCCCATTTTTATCATGTTGTTTATAGCTTTTTTTGCCTTTTCTCAAGGGGCAGTGATCTGGGTGTTTATATCCGAAATTTTCCCCAATCAGGTACGCGCAAAAGGGCAGACTTTAGGCAGTTCAACACATTGGATCATGGCCGCGTTGATTGCGTTTTACTTTCCTTATCTAACCGAAACCCTGGGCGGTGCCGTTACCTTTTTCTTCTTCGGGACCATGATGGTGCTGCAGCTGATCTTTGTGTGGCGCATCATGCCCGAAACAAAAGGAAGATCTCTCGAACAAATAGAATCAAATATTATACTCCATTAATATGTGTGCATTAAAAACAAATAATACATCGGTAATCTGCTTTGGCGAAGTACTTTGGGATATCCTGCCCGATGGTCCGCAACCTGGTGGAGCGCCACTGAATGTGGCCTACCACTTAAATAAATTGGGTGTAGCAGCTGGTATTATCAGCCGTATAGGCAATGATGAAAACGGCAAATGGCTACAGGAACTGATGGAAGAATGGGCTATTGATCACCATTATCTTCAGGTGGATGAAAAATACCCAACCAGTGAAGTACTGGCCAGTTTGAACAATGGAAATGAAGTGTGTTACGAAATTGTATTCCCGGTAGCCTGGGATTTTATCGAAGTAGAACAAAAGACCATAGAACAGGTGGCTGCGTCTGACTATTTTATTTATGGCTCTTTATCTTCCCGAAACGGACCTACGCAAGAGGCCTTGCACCGTTTTCTCGAACTGGATGTCATTAAAGTGCTCGATATTAATCTTCGGTATCCATTTGTAAAACGTGCCGTGCTGCAAACTTTAATGGAAAAGGCCGATATCATTAAATTTAATGAGGCGGAGCTTGATGTGGTTCAGACACTTTTCGGTGGATTGTACGGAACAGAAAGGGAGAAAGTAAAGTTCATTCAGGATCGCTTTGGTGTGGCCGAAGTCCTGATTACCAAAGGCGAATCGGGAGCGGCATACTACAGGGCTGATGATCGGTTTTATCACTTCGGTGCTGAGGTTAAGGTAGAAGATACCATCGGAAGCGGTGATGCATTCCTGGCCGCTTTCATTGCTGGTCACAAACAAAAGAAACATCCGAATGAAATTTTAAAAAATGCCATTGCGATGGGGGCATTTATTGCTACCCAAAAAGGTGCCTGTCCAAATTATCAGTTAGACCAATACCTGCTTTTTGATGCTTAGGTGCTAAAACGATTTTTTCTACAAAAATGAGCCAATATTCCCGGTAAGGGCATTATCGGTCGAACAAATACTAACCAATAAAACCAATTATGAGATGATGAAAAAAGTTATTTTTTATTGCTGTTTGATGCTCATAGCAGCGCTAAACAGTGTGGCCCAGGCTAAAACAATAACCGGCACGGTAACCGATCAGCAGAATAATGCACTTGAAGGTGTTTCTGTTGGCGTTGTCGAATCTGGAAGGGTGAGCCAAACAGATGCTAAAGGGAAATTTAGCATTCAGGCCGAAGCCGGACAAACTTTAAAGTTTAGTTATGTGGGGGCAAACCCATACAGTTTAAAGCTTGGCGCAAATGCAGTGATTAGCGTGCAGCTCGATTTAACAAATTCTTTAAATGATGTGGTGGTAACCGGTTATCAGAAGGAAAGGAAAAAAGACCTTACCGGTGCCGTAGCTGTTGTTAATGTTAAAGATATCAAGGATATCCCATTAGGCAACCCTGTTAAAGCGCTACAGGGCAGGGTTCCGGGTGTGTTGATCAGTGCCGATGGTTCGCCAAATGGAGGTGCGAGTGTCCGTATACGCGGTATTGGTACTTTGGGCAATAACGATCCTTTATATGTGATTGACGGTATTCCGACCAAAAGAGGGCTACAGGAGTTAAACCAAAACGATATCGAATCGATTCAGGTCTTAAAAGACGCTTCATCTGCCACCATTTACGGATCAAGGGCAGCCAATGGGGTAATTATTGTAACCACCAAAAGAGCCAAGGCCGGATATAGCCGCATCGATTTCGACGCTTCGGCATCCCTGCAGTTTTACACCTCAAAAATTAAAACGCTTAACGCTGAAGAGAGGGGAAGGGCCTACTGGCAAGCGGCCGTAAACGACCGTTCGAACCCGAATGTAAACCAGATTTATCAGTACGATTGGAACAATAATTTTGATAACCCTGTTTTAAACCGCGTCATCATTCCCGAGTTTATAGATGGGGCTAAAACGATGCGGTCGGCCGACACAGATTGGTACGACGAAATTTCTCAGCAATCTTTATTACAGTCGTATAACGTTTCCATCGCCAATGGAAATGAAAAGGGCAACAGTCTGTTTTCTTTGAGCTATTATGATAGCAAAGGGATTATTAAAGAAACAAGAGATAAAAAACTAACAGGCAGGATCAATTCGGATTATACACTACTTAACGGAAAATTAAGAATTGGTGAAAATTTTTCGGGTACATACATGAAGGATGTACTCATCCCAACCGGAGATGTTACCGGATTATCGCAGATTGTATTTTCGGTTGTGCCGATTTATACCGTAACAGGCGGTTGGGGCGGTCCGGCAGCTGGTATGGCCGACAGGCAAAACCCTGTGCGCCTCATTGAGGATAACAAACAGAATTACAATAACTTTTGGCGGGTATTTGGTAATGCATATGCAGAATTGCAGATCATCCCAAAATTATTCTTAAAAACCAGTTATGCCATTGATTATAATGGGAACTACGCCAGGACTCTACGCAAATCATACACTTCTGGTTTCCTTTCGGATCCTTCCAATGCAGTAAACACCAATAGTAATTACGATGGAAACCGCATCTGGCAAAACACCCTTAGTTATGCAATAAAAAAAGATAAACATCAGGCCGACTTTTTAATCGGACAGGAGCAGATCAGTACCATTTATCAGGGCTTTAGCGGAAGCAGGCAGGGTTTAGCCCTCGAGAATTTAGATTATGCCTACCTCGATGCCGGATCTACCACCAAAGACAACTCGGGAAATGGTACGGCAAGTTCATTGTTATCTTATTTCGCCAAAGCCAATTACAGCTATAACGACAGGTATCTGCTTTCGGCAACCATCAGGCGTGATGGTTCTTCGCGGTTTGGGAAAGAAAACCAGTTCGGTTATTTTCCTGCCTTCTCTGCGGGCTGGCGGATCAGTGAAGAAAAGTTTATCAAAGAAGCTGTTCCGGTAGTTTCCGATCTGAAACTGCGTTACGGTTGGGGTAAAAACGGAAACCAGGAAATTGCCAACAATGCCACTTATACCTTATACTCTGCCATTTATGGAACCAATGCTGTTGGCAATTATGATGGTGGTACCGCATATGATATTTCAGGTGCCAATACCGGACAGTTGCCATCGGGTTTTGCGCTCATCCAACAAGGCAACAATAGCCTTAAATGGGAAGAAACGGCCCAACACAACGTGGGTTTGGATTTTGCGCTTTTTAACAATGAACTTTCGGGATCGGTAGATTATTTTATCAAGAAAACTTCTGATATTTTAATCAATCCGGCCTATCTGGCTGTAATTGGCGAAGGCGGATCAAGATTTGCAAACGGTGCATCGATGCAGAATAAAGGGATCGAATTCCTGCTTTCATGGTCGAAACAGGTGGGTAAAGACTGGAACATTACTTTAACAGGAAATGCATCCTCCTACAGCAATAAGGTGACGGTTCTTCCTCCTGAAATCCTTACTTCTTACCCGGGGAACGGCACTGACAAGAACATTTTGGGCCGGCCGGTCACTTCCATCTTTGGCTACGTAGCCGATGGGATCTTTAAAACTGCTGAGGATGTAAATAACCATGCCATACAGCCTGGAAAAGGAATCGGAAGGATTCGATACAAAGATTTGAATGGCGATGGCACTATAGATGCGCTTGATAGAGATTATATAGGCAATACTGCACCTAAATGGATCTACGGTTTTAATACATCCATCAGTTATAAAAATTTCGACCTTTCTTTCTTTTTGCAAGGCGTACAGGGATCTGACGTGAACAATGGATATAAATACCTGACCGATTTTTCTTCGCTGGCTCCGGGAGCAAATTTCGGAAGCCGCACGTTAGACGCTTTTACACCACAAAACAGCGGTTCTGATATCCCTTCACTTACGCTGGTAGACCGGAATAATGAAGGAAGAACCTCAACTTATTTTCTGGAAAGCGGCTCATACCTCAAACTTAGGAATATTCAGTTGGGCTATAATTTACAACCTGTGTTAAAGAATCTTAAGGTTCAGCGTGCAAGGGTTTTTGTACAGGCGAGCAATGTATTTACCCTCAAAAGTAAAAGTTATACCGCTACCGATCCGGAGAATCCCGGTAATGCCTATCCAATACCTTTAATTACCACTTTGGGCATCAATGTTTCATTCTAAATCAACAAAAAAGATGAAAAAGACTACACAATATATCTTAACTGCAATCTGCCTGATTTTGGTATCCTGCACAAATACACTTGATGAAAAACCTCAGGGGGTAGTATCATCCGAAGACCTGAATACACCTGAAAATGCAGAAAAAATGGTTATCGCCGCTTATTCCGCTTTGGGTAACGATTATTGGGCAACACCTTACAGCAACATGTGGGCTTATGGCAGCATCCGCAGTGGCGATGCCTATAAAGGCGGCGATGGCCCGGGCGATGTAGGTGACTTTAATGCTTACGAAACCTTCAACCTTAACCGCGTGGATATTGGCAATGCCGATGGTACCTGGTTTAGACTATATTTAGCCATTGGCAGGGTTAACGACGCTTTAGCGCGAGTAAATAACTTAACTGCTGCGCAGCTTTCTACCAGGCTCTCGAGACAGGCTGAACTGCGGTTTTTAAGAGGACATTTTTATTTCCTGTTAAAAATTCTATTCAAACGTGTGCCTTATATCGACGAAACCATTCCTAAAACAGAGTATGATAAAATCTCAAATGTGGATTTAACAGATGAACAGCTTTGGGATAAAATTACTGCTGATTTCCGTTTCGCCGGCGATAACCTGCCCGTAGATCAGGCAGATAAAGGCAGGATTACCAAATTTGCCGCAAAATCTTATCTGGCCAAGGCATTGTTATACCAGGCTTATGTGCAGGATAACCAGAATAATGTAACCTCAATCAATCAGGCAAAATTAAATGAAGTGGTAAGTCTTACCGACGAAGTAATCAATTCAGGGAAATATAGCCTGAGTGCCGATTATGCAAATAACTTTCTTTCCAGATTTGAAAATGGGCCTGAATCGGTTTTTGCAATCCAATACTCTAAAGATGATGGCACGCCCAATGGAAGAACGGATAACGGCCATTCGCTCAATTATCCTATGAATGTAGAATATGGCTGCTGCGGTTTTCATACCCCAAGTCAGAATTTAGTAAATGCCTTTAAAACCTCTTCAACAGGATTACCATTGTTCGATTCTTACAATACCATTAATACGGCCGCTGGCGATGATTTCAAAACCAATAGTTTCGATCCGCGTTTAGATCACTCCGTGGCCATACCGGGTCATCCTTACAAATATAAACCCACATTCATTTTTCAGGTATCGTGGACCAGGGCGCCGCAGATTTATGGCCGCTTTATGAGTTTGAAAGAAACGGTTCTGCCCGATGATCCGGCTTTTAAAAAGTTTCCGCCTTTTATGTCGAGTGCTAAAAACTGGGATATTATCCGTTATGCAGATGTACTGCTGTTTAAGGCAGAAGCATTAATCGAACTCGGAAGGTTTAATGACGCTGTTCCCATTATCAATTCGATTAGAACAAGAGCAAGAAACAGTACCACGCTATTAAAGCAGGCTGATGGTTCAAGTACCTCTAATTACAAAATAGAAACCTATCAGCCTGGGGTAAACTGCACCTGGACACAGGCCTATGCGCGTGAAGCCTTGAGGTACGAACGTAGAATGGAGTTTGCCATGGAAGGGTACCGCTTTTTCGACCTGGTAAGGTGGGGCATAGCTGCCGATTATCTCAATGCTTATTTTTCGATTGAGAAAAACAGGGCTTCACACCTTCGGGATGCCTTTTTTAAAAAGAATAGAGATGAATATTTGCCAATCCCATTAAATCAGATCAATTTTAGCAAAGGATTGTACAAACAAAATACTGGTTGGTAATCATCATTCTGGGCTGATATTTTGCCCCGGAATATTTATTAAATTTAATCATATGAGAAGAGCTATTAATTCGGTTGCGATCAGCTTTGTGTTTTTGCTAATGGGCTTTGATGCGATTAGCCAGGAAGTGGTTTCGTTATCTGGCCTGCTCAAAGAAATGACGGCCAGCAAAACGATGAGTTATTGGCCCGCGGATAACTTTACCACCCACCAGGCCAGCAGTTACGACCGGGGATCTGTATCACCTGATCAGCCGGGATGGTACAATAATGCCGATTTTTCTCAGTACATCAGAACGGAACAAAAATCGGAACAAAAATCGGGGCATGCTGAGCAGGTGATGCTGGATGTAGATGGTCCGGGTGTAATTGTACGGTTCTGGCTGACCACTTTTAAACGAAATGGGATATTACGGATTTACTTTGATCATCAGGATAGTGCAACATTGAAGATTCCCGCTTACGATCTGCTGAAGAGTGGTTTAAAGCTCGGGCCTGCCTTGTTAAATCCGCATTCTTCCTATCAGCCAAATGAAAAAGGTGGCAGCACACTTTATCTGCCTTTGCCTTATGCCAAACATTGCAAGGTTACCTGGGAAGAAAAAGATATTCAGGTAAAACAGCCAAGGTATTATCAGATCAATTACCGTACTTACCTGCCAAAAACCAAAGTCAAAACGTTTGATTTTAAAGAACTTGCTGCGGCAAAAAATCTGATCGGCGAAACAGAAAAGCTGTTGTGGAATCCACCGGTTGCAAATCGCATAACTGCCAGTTTACTGAAAAAGTTGATCCAGCCGGGAAAAACAGTTTCCATCACCCTGCCCAAGGGACCATCATCCATAGATGTGATGCGCTTAAAAATAGCGGCACAGCAACCTGCGCTTCAGGATCAGGCCTTGCGTTCTACCATTATTAAGATTGTGTTTGATGGCGAGCAAACCGTATGGTGCCCTGTGGGCGATTTTTCGGGTAGTGGAGTAGGTGGAAAGGCGCTTCAAAGTTGGTACAGAACAGTAAGCCCCGATGGGCAGATCATTAGCCGTTGGATAATGCCTTATCAGAAATCGGCAGTGATTTCTCTCATCAATTTAAGTGATATACCGGTTGAAACCGATTTATCTGCGCAGGTCAGTAAATACCAGTGGACAAAATCGAGCATGTACTTTCATGCCAGCTGGAAACAAAAAAGGGAGGAAGCCATTTTTAAATTTGATACACCCAAAGCACAGGAACTAAATTTCATCACCATTAACGGAAAAGGAGTTTACCTGGGCAATAGCATGTCGGTATTTAACCACATGCATACCTGGTATGGTGAAGGCGATCAGAAAATATGGGTCGATCAGGATAAATTCCCTTCCGAATTTGGAACAGGAACCGAAGATTATTACAATACTTCCTGGGCGCCTGTGGTGTTATACCAAACACCATTTGCAAATGCACCCCGCGCCGATCATGAAGATTCATTTGGCTACAATACCTTTACCAGAACCCGCAACCTCGACCGTATTCCATTTACGAATTTTTTTAAAATGGATATGGAAATGCTGGGCTGGCAAAACGGAACTGCCGATTTTGCTGCCACCACCTATTGGTATGGTTTTGCAAAAGCCATCGATCATATTACAGGGATGGAAGAAGAAGCCAAAACTATTTTGCCAAAGTAAAGGGATAAACGATTTACTCAACAGATTAATTATTATTATTGAAAAGATATGAAAACAACACTCAAAATGATGCTCGGCATCGGGGCCTTATTGGTTCTTTTTCAAGTTGCCAATGCAGCTGATATTGTGATCAAAATAAACAAGCGATACCTCAATTTACCTGTTTCACAAAAACAGAATAGGGCAAATATGAAATTTGAAATTGCAGGCAAACAGGAACGTGTTTTTAAAATCAGGCTTGCTAAAGATGAACCTGAATATTGGGTTTTCTGTGATGTAAGCGCGTTAAAAGGAAAAACGATCAAAATCAGCTATGATGGCGATGGTTCAGGACTGGATAAAATTTATCAGAACGATGAGATTGAAGGACAAAAAACGATATATAAAGAAAAGAACCGCCCTCAGTTTCATTTCACCACAAAAAGAGGATGGATAAATGATCCAAACGGACTTATTTTTTACGAAGGTGAATACCATCTTTTTTATCAGCACAATCCTTACGAAAAGGAATGGGAAAACATGTCGTGGGGCCATGCGGTAAGTAAAGACATGATCCATTGGGAAGAGCTTCCAACGGCTTTAAGCCCTGATCCTATTGGCACTATGTTCTCCGGGTCAGCCGTAATCGATTACAATAATACTGCAGGTTTTAATAAAGGCAATGTACCTGCAATGGTGGCTACTTATACTGCTAATTCGGATGAAAAACAAGTTCAGTGTGTGGCTTATAGCTTAGATAAGGGACGTACCTGGACAAAATACAGCAAAAACCCGATTATCGATTCGAAGGCAAAATGGAACAGTAATGATACCCGCGATCCGAGGGTATTTTGGTATAAGCCTGGTAATCATTGGGTATTGGTGTTAAATGAAAGAGATGGGCATTCGATCTACAACTCTAAAAATTTAAAGGATTGGACTTTCGAAAGCCATACGACGGGTTTTTGGGAATGTCCTGATTTATTTGAACTGCCTGTTGATGGCGATAAAAGTAAAACCAAATGGGTGATGTATGGCGCTTCCAATACTTATATGACAGGTACCTTTGACGGTAAAAAATTCACGCCCGAATCTGGCAAACATTATTATGTAACCGGAACCATTTACGCTGCGCAAACTTTTACCAATATTCCAGAATCTGACGGAAGGAGAATCCAGATTGGTTGGGGCAGGGTGGGCCATCCTGATATGCCTTTTAACGGCATGATGCTTTTGCCCACCGAACTTAAACTTAAAACCACAAAGGATGGTATACGCCTGTTTAGCGAACCTATAAAAGAAGCCGATCAGCTTTTTGAAAGTGTAGGAGAATGGAATAATCTGAATGCGAAAGATGCGAACGAAAAGCTCAAAGCGTATAACAATACCGATAGGATCCGGATCAAAACAAAAATTAAACTTTCTCATGCTACAGGTGCAGGTTTAAATCTTTTCGGACAGAAATTATTGGATTATGACATGAATTTTAATCTGGTAAACGGTGTTTTTTATTCGCCAGAAGATATGACGAGTATGGAGATTTCGGCTGATATCTATATCGACCGCACTTCTATAGAGGTATTTATTGACGGCGGAGCCTATTCATATTCGATGGAACGCAAGTTGGATACCAAAAATACTGAAGGTTTTCACTTTTGGGGAAATAATATCGATGTTAAAGAACTAAAGGTTTATTCGGTGAAATCTATTTGGTAATAAATTAGATATAAACCGTTTTTTGGGATCTTGGAGCGATCATTTTCCAAGGTCCCAAATATTTGTTGGCTTAAAATTCTTAAATTGCTTTTCAAATAATGGTCATGATGAGAAATAGGTCTTTAGTTTTTTTTGCTTTCCTGGTTGTTTTGTCTTTTTCTGGTTTCATTTCAAATAAACGGGAATATCCACAGTTGGGCATAGTTTCCGGTTTAGCTCAGGACAGTTTGGCCTATTCGGCTGGTTTTAAACTGATCGGCGAATCGGTGCCAAATGTACTTGTACCAACAATGGGCGATGAAGCGTTTCGTGCCAGCCTGAAAAAAATAAAAGCCTCTAAATGTAAGGTGCTTAGCTGTAATCTGTTTTTTCCGGCTAGCTTAAAAATTGCCGGACCAAGTGTAGATGAAGCAAAGGTTTTAAGCTATACCGAAACGGTATTGTCGAGGGCTAAGGAGGCCGGAGTGAAATATATTGTTTTGGGCAGTTCGGGCGCACGTAGTATTCCTACCGATTACGATGTGAATAAGGCAACAGCCGATTTCATAGCCCTGGGCAAAAAACTGGGTCAGGTAGCCAGGAAACACGGTGTAATTATCCTGTTGGAAAACTTAGAAAAAACCGAAACCAATTTTATTACCTCTTTAAAGTCGGCAGCCGGGATAGTAGAGAAGGTAAATGAACCCAATTTTAGGCTGAATGTCGATATTTTCCACATGTTGCGCGAGGGAGAGTCTCCAGACGAAATTGTTGCCGCTGGCGCTGTTGTAGGCTTTTGTGAAATTGCCGAAAAAGAAAAACGTACATTACCCGGTGTAGCTGGTGATGATTTTAAACCTTACCTAAGCGCCCTGAAGAAAATCAATTACAAAGGTTTTATTTTTATCGAGGGCAGCACCAGTCATCCGGCAGTTGATATCCCAATTGCTTTTAAATACCTTTCTAGTCAGGTTGCTGAGGTGTATTCTGGAAAATGATAAAAAAGCTTATTTAACAAATTACTAAAATAGCCGGAAATATCTCCGGCTATTTAGCTTAACAAGAACCTTCAAGCCATAAGATTTTTGAGCGGTAATGCTAATTAAATTGATTGTCTGATAGATATAAGCAGGTCTATGCTGTTATTTTTTAATCTTTTAACGAAATATCGAGTTGCTGTTCCCTTTGATTTCTAAATATGGTACTGGGTGCATGTCCTTTCCAGCGGATTTCGCTATGGATCTTTAATAATCCGGCAACAGATTTCACTTCGTTCTGATCAAGCCCGATAATCACATCACCTTTCTTTAATCCGTTTTTTTCGGCTAAAGAACCTTTTGTTAACCGAATAAGCAAAGCACCATCATTATTGGATAGCCCTGCTGCTGATCTCTCACCTAAATTTTCAATATTCTTGAATGTCGCGCCTAACCATTCACCTTCACTGGACTGGCCAACCTGACCGGTACTATTCAATGGGTTGATTTTTGGGGAAGCGGCCAGTTTTTTTAAACGGATAGCGGTTACGCCAAAATTCATATCGAAATCTTTAAAACCGATTTTTAAGGCATCAGATGATTTTTTAAGGTGATAATTTCCTGTTTTCGCATTTTCAAATTGGGCATCGCCAGCCCGACTGTTTGCATCTGTTTTGAACTTTTGCGTTTCTAAAAGGCCTTCTCTGCTCAGGAAAAAGTTGTCATTAATTTCTTTGCCCCAGTTTTCCATTAGTATGGGGGCGTAAGCTGATGACACAATATTGTTTTTAAAAATATCGCCACTATTTTTTAACCAAACATGAGGATGAAAGGTATTGTTAATGATGATATTATTGTATACGTTGCGGTGATAGCCTTCTCGCAATTTTAGGCCGCCACTTAAACAAATGTTATTATAAATCTGATAATTGCTGCTGCCATCATCTAAATCAATATCCCAGCCATGATCACATTGAAATCGGTTGTTGCGTAAAATGATTGGGTGGATCACATCCAAAAGTTCTATACCTGGCTTGGCTGCCACAATGCTATCCATGGTATTTCTGGCCGGCCGCCAGTATCGGTCCCTGCCCCACGAATTAAAAGCGCCATGATCTCCGGTTTCGAGTACGGTAGCAAATACATCATTAAATTCGATAATGTGTCCACCCCAGGTCCCTTCGCTAATGTTAATGCCCGCACGCGGCACTTTATAGATGGTGTTATGGCTCACCAAGATATCCGACGACATGGAGATCTGGACACCAGCCGATTGTTTTTCTATAGTACCCGTACTGTGGATCAGGTTACCTACAGCCTCACAATGCTGCGGATAATTTGTGCTTTTAGGTCCTGGCTGCATATCTGTTTCTGGGTATGGAACAGCATTTTCATATCTAAAAGATGGCGAGCGAACCGCATTCGGGTTACCTACAAATGCGACTCCATTTGCGCCGATGTTATAAATATGGTTGCTGTCGATTTTATCATCTTTATTGTAATTGCTCAGAAAAACAGCGCTTCCGCCTAAATTGTAAAAATTACAATTTTTAATCACGATGTTTTCTGTCCCATCTAGCAAAATGGCACCCCCACGGAATATGGTCCAATCACTTCTCAACAGCGGTTCCTTTACCAGCATAAAGCTTCTGGCCGTCTGGGTAAAATCGATACCGTTTATGGTGATATTTTTAATGGGGCTGGCCAGTGATCCTTTGAGGTGTACAAGATCAGTGATGCTGCTCAATGCAAATTCGGCCGTTTGTGGGTTCGTGCCAACTGGAGGGATGAGGTAAATCATTCCCTCTTTTTGATCATAAAACCATTCGCCAGGCTGGTCTAATTCTTCAAATATGTTCTCTACGTAGCGGTGCTGAGGATGCATTTTAGCAGGACGGTTATTCTGCCAGCCACCTTCGTAAAGCAGTTTGCCGGTACTGTCTTTTCCGGTAATCAGGTAATGGAAATCGCCCCATTCGCCCTGGTGTAATGCATGGATATAAGCACCTTTGGGGTTCTTCCATTTTCTTGCCCGCTCCGGTGCAATTGCGTCGGCAGCTGTTCCGTTAAATACCCTGGCCGATGGATCAAAATCGGGATATCGGGCCATTGGTAGTATCTTGCCATTCATAAATAGCTGATCGGGTGCTTGCTTTAAACTTAATCTGGCAGATAGGATATTCTTTTGATAAGGCTTCCAGGAAAGTTTAACCTTTTGCGCCCCCGAAATGAGCACCTTTTGATTCGATTTTGCTTTAATGGTAAGTGTTTTAAGATGATATTGTGCCGAAGTAATTTCTACAGTCTTATCCACTGGATACGTCCCTCCGGAAAGTTCGATAATTACATTTTTGTTTTGATAAGCCAATGCTTTACTGATCCCTTTTGCAAAAGTTTTTACGGGTTGGTTAACCGTACCAGGATTTAGATCATTGCCGGCTGTTGAAACAAAAACGGTTTGTGCTTGAGCAATACTAAATGCCAAAAAAGCAATAATCGCTAGTGATGTTTTTTTCATCCTTATCTCTTTTTTAAATACTGCAGGTATTATGGTACAATTGGTTTAAATATTTGGTCATTTTTACAGGATGTTCGAACACCCGGTTATGCTAAAGGCCTTAAATGATTAAGGTATTGTTAATTAGCTTATTGCAATTAAACAATTAGGGCTTAATTTAAATTTAATCTTATTGGCAAATGATTCTCTTATATAAGCCATTATATCTTGTCACTGATCTGGCTTAACGCATTGCTCTTAAAAAAATCCGATACCTGTTCTTCTCCTGTTTGCTTATTTTCCCTGGAAAAGAAACTAGACAAACGTTTGTGCTAAGAAAAAATAAGAACGGCGATGTTGTTATCAATATCTTGCATAAGCCAATACAAGTTCGATACAGAAATGGGAAGCGATTTAATGTTTTGTAAGGACATATGATGTTTTTGGTTGAAAAACTGAATAAAGATGATATCAAACCAAATAATTAAGGAACAGGCTCAAGCCTGTTAAATAAATGCTTATGATAAAGACAGTTGCATTACTAATGATAAGCGGGATGCTGGTTACCCAATCTTTTGCGCAAAAAGCAAAAGCTAAACCCAATATTGTATACATTCTTGCTGATGATTTGGGCTATGGTGAACTCGGTAGTTATGGGCAGCAAAAAATAGAAACCCCTCATCTGGATGAGCTGGCCAAACATGGCAAACGTTTTACCCAACATTATGCTTATCCGGTTTGTGCACCTTCGAGGTATGGCTTGATGACGGGCATCAACTCAGGTAAGGCGTTTATCCGCGGTAACCATGAGTGGGGAGAACGTGGTGATGTATGGAATTTTAAGGCCATGGAAGAAAATCCTTTTCTTGAGGGCCAGTACCCGATTCCTGATTCGACTGTCACCATTGCCAAAGTATTAAAAACTGTGGGTTATAACACTGCATTGGTAGGGAAGTGGGGCTTGGGAAGCCCGATGACCGCCGGCACGCCAAACCGGCAGGGCTTTGATTATTTCTATGGTTTTATCTGCCAGCGACAAGATCACACCTATTATGGTGGACATTTATGGGAGAACGAGACACGGGTTCCCCTTGATAATAAAATTGTAGATCCCGATGTTAAATTCCCCGCCGATCTTGATCCGCTCAACGAGAAAAACTATGAGCGATATCAGCAAAACGATTATGCCCCGGATTTTCTGATTAAAGCGGCACTCAATTTTATCGGAAAGAATAAGAACAAGCCCTTCTTTTTGTATTATGCAAGCCCACTGCCACATGTATCATTACAGGCACCCAAAACAATGGTCGATTATTACCACCAAAAGTTTGGTGATGAAAAGCCCTTTTTAGGTGGTTCTTATTTTCCTTGCCGTTACCCCCGTGCTACTTATGCCGCAATGATTACCTTACTCGATCAACAGGTGGGGCAATTAATTAAAAAACTGAAAGATGAAGGTGTGTATGATAATACCATCATCATGTTCTGTGCCGATAACGGAACAGCATTTAATGCGGGGGCTGATCCGGTATTTTTTAACAGCAACGGCCCTTTTAAAGGAGAATATGGCTGGGGCAAAGGCTTTGTTCGGGAAGGTGGCATCAGAGAGCCTTTTATTGTATCCTGGCCAGGTAAGGTAAAAGAAGGATCAACCAGCGATCTGATTTCCTCGACACTTGATATGATGCCCACATTTTGCGAGCTGTTGAATATCAAATTACCAACAGGGATAGATGGATTAAGTATTCTGCCAGCCATTTTAGATAAAGGGAAACAGATCCAGCATGATTACCTGTACTTCGAATACCCCGAATATGGTGGGCAACAGGCCATCCGAATCGGCAATTGGAAGGGGGTAAGGTTAAACATGCTGAAAGGAAATGATGCATGGACGTTATACGATCTGACAACCGATCTGAAAGAACAAAATGATGTATCTGCAGATCACCCCGACATTGTAAAACAGATGGTAGCCATTTCAAAAAAAGAACACCATACACCATTGATCAAAAGATTTGAAATACCGGTATTGGAAAAGGAAAAGCAATAATTGTTTAATCTTTGGCGTAAAAACAGTAGATATCAAAGGCAATAAATTGAACTCAATTGGCAAATTATTCCCTTATTTTGGAATGTTAGGCATGCTGCAAAAACAATATTTATATTGCAGGTAACATAACCAAATACAATATTTTCACGGCATTCGGTCTTTTATTGCTCATTTAATGACGATCATCCCTAAAATAAGCACAACAGATGAAAAAAACATCCCATGAAAGAAGAGATTTTATCAAGAAGATAGGCATCCTTGGCCTTGGATTAACTGCAATACAATTTCCCGTTTGGAGCAAGAGTATATTTTCCGCCACATATCCGCTCCACAATATCCCGGAGGATAAAGGATTGGATAGAAAATGGGTTAAATCGCTGTTTGATCGGGGTGAGCCAACTATTTATCTTAAAAGTAAAAATGAGTTAAAGTATATAGGAATGCCTGCAGGTGGTTTGCACGGCGGTACAGTATATGTTGGTGGCGATGGCAGATTATGGCTATGGCAGATTTATAATGAAACTTTCGAAGGTGCCCACGAGGGAATAGATCCAAAAACGGTTAACTGGAACGATGGTGAAACTGTGCGTAAAATTAGGCCCAGGGATGGCTCGGCTTATGTAGAACCCACAATTGCAAATAATAAGCGCGTATTGGAACAGGGTTTTGCGGTAAAGGCCACAGTTAACGGCAAAACCATCATTAAAGAACTGAATGAAGACCATTGGGACGAAATTAGTTTTAAAGCTTCTTATCCAATCGCTGATATTTGTTATTCCAGTACAGATTTCCCAATCGAAGTTAAACTAAAAGTATATTCTCCATTTATTCCGCTGGATGCAGATCAATCAGCCCTTCCGGCAACAATTTTAAGAGTAGAGGTTTTAAATACCGGCAAAACGCCAATTGATATTGGCCTGATAGGCTGGATGGAAAACGGGACAAACAAACTCAGCGCAAAAGTCAATAGCGGGCAGCGCAAAAATAGTATAGCTAGAAATGGCAATGCCACCAGCATCGTATCTGCATTCGAAACTGATCATGAAGAATTGAAAGCTACCGGCGATCACGGTACGATGTGTTTTACACTACATCAGGCACAAGGAAATGCTATTGCGTCGTTTAGCCCATGGCCGGTAAATAACAATCATTTTAATTCAGATGAGAACCAACCAACGGCCATTGCCTTAGCACCCGAAAAACTTGTTGGTGGTATTAGTATTAAGAAAATACTCGCGCCAGGGAAATCATTAAAAGCAGATTATTCGGTAAGCTGGCATTTTAATAACGTTAATCCAAGGCTTAAAACGCTGGTTAAAAATGCCGAGGGCGGTTATTGGTATGGGCGAAAGTTCAAAGATGCCAAAGCGGTATCCGATTTTATCATTACCAATTTTAATGCGCTTACCAGCACAACAGAATTGTGGAGCAATACATGGAACAACGCTACCTTACCACACTGGTTTTTAGAGCGCACTTTTGTTAACATTGGCACGCTGGCCACAGCAAATACATACCGTTTTGCAGATGGTCGCTTTTGGAGCTGGGAAGGTGTTGGCGCATGTGCAGGCACCTGTACCCACGTGTGGCAATATGCCCAGGCCGTTGCCAGAATTTTTCCTGATCTGGAAAAAAATCTTCGCGAGAAGGTAGATTTAGGCGTAGGCTTTAAAGAAGACAGTGGGGCTATTATTTTTAGGGCTGAGAACGAAAGTAGACCGGCTATTGATGGTCAAGCAGGCACTGTGCTCCGCTTTTATCGGGAGCACCAAATGAGTATAAACAATACGTTTCTTAAAAAAAACTGGACTAAAATTAAAAAAGCAGTTCAGTTTATGCTGGATCAGGATAAAAATGGAGACGGCATGACCGATACACCAATGGAAAATACTTTAGATGCGGTATGGGAAGGAGAAATTGCATGGATTGTTGGGCTCTGTATCGCGGCAGCAAGAGCTGCGCAGGCTATGGCTGAGGAAATGGGTGATACTAAATTCGCGAAAACTTGTGAAAATTATGTAACTAAGGGGCGCGGGAACATGGAAAAAGAACTGTTTAATGGAGAATACTTTATCCACCGCCCTGATGCGGTACAGGGGCGCGCAAAATTGGGTTCTTACAATACCTGTCATATCGATCAGGTATATGGCCAGAGCTGGGCCTTTCAGGTTGGTTTACCCAGGGTTTTAGATAAAGAGAAGACAGTTAAAGCCCTCCGGGCACTTTGGAAATATAATTTTACAATGGATGTTGGCCCCTATATCAAAACGCATACCGGAGGTCGCCCCTATGCACTGCCAGGTGAGGGAGGGATGGTCATGAATACCAATCCCCGTAACGAAAGTAAACCTTTTGGCGAAAATGATAGCTGGCAGTTGGGCTATTTTCACGAATGTATGAGCGGTTTTGAACATCAGGTAGCGGCACACCTGATGGGGGAAGGAATGATTAGTGAATCATTGATTTTAACCAGGGCCATCCACGATCGCCACCATGCCGCAAAAAGAAACCCGTTTAACGAAATTGAATGTAGCGACCACTATGCAAGGGCGATGGCCAGTTATGGTACCTTCATTACGGCCTGCGGATTTGAATATCATGGCCCAAATGCTTTTATTGGTTTCGCTCCTAAATGGAATAAGGAAAATTTTAGGGCACCCTTTACTTCAGCTGCAGGCTGGGGTACCTATGAACAACAGAAAAATCCAACAGGGCAAAAGCATAATCTCCACTTAAAGTATGGCGAACTACAGTTACAGCAGATAAAATTTGAAAAAATTGGGAGACAGGAGGTTATAGCGGTATCCGTTAAACATCAAAATCGACATGTTCCGGTAAAATTAAACCAAAAAGATCATGTGTTGCTATTAACATTCAATGAAAAGATAACAATGAGATTGAATGATACCTTAAATATTATTTTTAGTTAACCTGGCATGAAAAAATCAATGAAATCTTTGGAATTAATTTGCGCGCTGATGGTTTTGGGCGTATTAATGTTTCTGTTTAGTTGTGTAAAGTCAATAGATAAAAGTGCAGCACAAAACGAAGTTGTAACAAGTACAGATTGGAAACCTGAGTTAGATAAAAAGATTTTGATGTTGGGACATCGGAACTGGATACTGATTGTAGACAAGGCCTTTCCAGAGCAAAATGCACCTGGAATGGAATATTTATACGCCAATGATGATCTACTACCTGTATTAAAAGAAGTGTTCACAAAACTTGAACAATCCGGTCATGTAAAACCAGTAATTTATCAGGATAAAGAATTGGGTTATATAACAGAAGCACAAGCCAAGGGAGTTAAACAATTTGTAACCAGGTCCAAATCCATTTTTGGCAGTTCAAAGGTGCAAACCCTGTTACATGATTCTGTATTCAAGAAACTGGATCTGGAATCTAAACTATTTAAAGTTTTAGTCATTAAAACCAATGAAACAATCCCTTATACTTCTGTTTTCTTACAGCTGGATTGTGCCTATTGGAACGGTGAAAAAGAAAAACAGCTGCGCTTAAATATGCGGTAATCTGAACAGCATTTTGCGATGACATTCTTTGCCCGATTTGAGCAGAGAAATTTATCTTTGGCCAATAAAATTCTTCCTTAACATGACCTACTTAGAGAAACTGCAGGCCTTGCGTAAGCTAATGGCTGCCCAAAATGTAGATGCCTATATTATTACCGCTGCGGATCCTCACATTAGTGAATATTTGCCAGCACATTATAAAGCTATCCCTTTTGCCTGCGGTTTTACGGGGTCGGCGGGTACATTGGTAATTACACAAAGCTTTGCGGGCCTATGGACGGATTCGCGGTATTTTAGTCAGGCAGAAAGCCAATTAACCGGCACAGGTTATGAATTGGTTAAATTAAAAGTACCCCACACACCCGAATATATGGGTTGGCTGCTCGAAGTATTGCCCGAAGGTGTAAAAGTAGCCTTTAACCACCAATTGATTACAGTAGCATTGGCGATCGAGATGAAGCAACATCTGCAGGCGCGGGCGATTGAAGTAGCCGATTTCGATTTTGTAAGTGCCATTTGGACCGATAGGGTAGAGCTGCCGCGGGAAAAGGCTTATTTAATTGGTGAAGATGCCACTGGCTTGAGTATTTCGGCTAAAATTGCTGAAACAAGAGCAGCATTGAAAACAAATGGTGTGGCCTATCATTTTATTTCATCCCTTGATGATATGGCGTGGCTTTTTAACCTAAGGGGATCTGATGTAACATACAACCCGGTTGCCTTAAGTTTTGCATTGATTACACTTGATGAAGCAAAACTCTTTATTGATCAAGCAAAATTGTCGAAAATCGACATCGATACCTTGAATAAGCAGGGGGTAACTTTATATCCCTACAATGATATATCGAAAGCATTGCAGGCTTTGCCGCCAGATGCCTCTGTTTTTATTGATCCAAAACGCACCTGTTTTGGCTTGTATCAATGCTTGCCTAAAACAGCTCAGGTTATTTTTGGGATCAATCCAACCACGCATTTAAAAAGTTTAAAGAACGACACCGAGATTAAGCACATCCGTAAAGCCATGCTGCAAGATGGCGTAGCCCTAACCAGGTTCTTTAAATGGATGGAAGATAGGCTGGGGAAAGAAAAAATTACAGAATGGTCGGCAGCAGAACAGTTGGCTGCGTTTAGGGCCCAGCAGCAATCTTTTGTCGACTTAAGTTTTAATACCATTGCAGGTTACAATGCCAATGGCGCGCTGCCGCACTATAGCGTAACCGCAGAGAGCGATCAGGAAATTATAGGCGATGGCTTGTTTTTAGTCGATTCAGGAGGGCAGTACCGATATGGCACCACCGATATTACCAGGGTCATGCCCATCGGTAAAGCTTCAAAAGAACAAGCCGATGATTATACCTTGGTGCTTAAAGGACTTATTGAAGGCTCAAAATTGATTTTTCCAGAAGGTACAAAAGGGTATCAGATCGATGCCATCTGCAGAAAACCACTGTGGGATTATACCATTAATTTCGGGCATGGCACGGGGCATGGCATCGGCTTTTTTCTGAACGTACACGAAGGGCCTCAGAATATTAGCCCTGCCAATGTAGATATAGCCTTTAAACCGGGCATGGTAACTTCTATCGAACCTGGTATTTATCGGCCGGGCCAACATGGTGTACGGATCGAGAACCTGGTTTTGTGTACTGCGCACAGTAACGGGGAGTTTGGTGCCTTTCTTGCTTTCGAAACCTTAACACTATGTTTTATCGATACCATTATGATAAATAAAACACTTTTGGAATCACATCAGTTAGCCTGGTTAAATCAATACAATCAAATGGTTTTCGATCGGCTTCAGCCTCTGTTGTCAGAAGAAGAAGCGGAGTGGTTGAAGGTAAAATGTAAGCCGATTTAAGGATTGTCTTGGGCATCATCATCCGATCGCTGCCCAGCTTGGATATTAAGATTGCTTATGTCTTATAATGACATTACTTAAATAGTAGATATCTGTGTTTGTTTACCACATAAGGAATATAAGGGGCATATAAGCTTACATGTTCTCATATTCCTTATATGGTGAATCTTTCGCGTAATTTGCGGGAACCACTTCGTTCATCACACATCCGCTATTCGCTAAATTTTCTGCAACACACCAACCTTCAAATCTGCGCCATTTGTGCAATCTGCGGAAACCCATTCTTTCGTCGCACTTTTCGCTAAGCGCGCTCCGACTCCCGCTTACCAACTTCCAGTAATTACACCAATCCTTTACCAATTTTGCGCTATTTTTAAGATCGGTGCCCGGTTTATCTTTTAAAGTATATTTTTGATTGTCCCAAAACACTTGCTCCCTCATCATCATGACCATCAAATTAAAAAAAATATCAATAATTACTTTTAAAGCAATATTTTGCTGCATCCTGGCTCTACTTAATCTTCAGGTAGGTTTTGCGCAATCACCATGGATTGCCCTAGGCAAAAAGCCTTCCACATTAGGACTCGAAAATGGGTTTTCGACCTTTAACGCCGGAGCTTTTAACCTGAAACTGGTGAAATCCTCACAAACGGTGGCTAGCCTTCAACCTAAGTTGGTTAAGGATTTCGACTTCGTACCCAGCGACAGTTTAAAAGTGCGTAGTTCAGATGGATTATACCATTTGGGCGATATCAACCTGAAACTGCGGAACGTTGGTGAAGAAGCCTGGAAAAGTTATAGCACAGCCACAAAACGGAGCGCTGTTAAAAATATTCCAATTGGTAAAAGTGGATTTGCAGCAGCCGATCTTGCCGCAACACTTCCGGCCGACATTCCTTTACAGGTGAAGCGGATCTGGGAAATGCAAAACGGAAAACTGGTGCTGCGTTTCGAACTTAAAAACAAAACCGATAAAAATGTAGAAGTTGGTGCATTGGGTATCCCAATGATTTTTGATAACATTTTAGAGGGCAGAACATTGGAGCAAACCCACGCTAAAAATGTTTTTTACGATCCTTACATTGGTAAAGACGCCGGGTATCTACAGGTTACCCGGTTAAGTGGTCACGCGCCATCATTGTTGGTGTTGCCAGTGGGGCATACGCCTTTCGAGGCTTACAATCCCTTAAATGATGACAAAACGCCAAGAGGAATTGCCTTTGAAGGTTTTTACGAGTGGATGGTATACAGTAAGGCTTATGCCGGAAATGAATGGAAAAATGCCGAACAATGGAATACACCAACATCAACCATTTTAAAACCTGGTGAAACTAGGAGTTATGCCCTTCAGTTTATCCTTTCAGGTACTGCTAAAAATACCGAAAGTAAATTGATCGAAAATAAACGACCCGTAGCCATATCGGTTCCAGGTTATGTATTGCCGCGCGATGTAGATGCCAAATTATTCGTCAACTATCCTAAAAAAATTAAATCCATTCAGGTTCAACCCGAAAATGCCTTAAAAGTGAATGCATTAAGTACCACTAAAAATGGTTGGAAGAGTTATGCCGTAAAAGGAAATACCTGGGGCAGGGCAAGGTTATCCATTACTTATGAAGATGGTCTGGAACAGACTATCAATTATAAGGTAATTGAGCCTGAAAGTGAAGTCATCGTCAGTTACGGCCACTTTTTAACCACCAAACAATGGTTTAATCAGCCTGATCCCATTTTTAAAAGAAGTCCATCTGCCATTACCTACGATGACGAAAAAAAGCAACAGGTTACGCAGGATAACAGGGCATGGATTGCAGGTTTAAGCGACGAGGGTGGGGCAGGCTCCTGGCTGGGTGCCATTATGAAACAATTGGTTCATCCGGAAAAGGAAGAGGTAGATAAGTTGAAACAATTTGTTGATACTGTGATGTTTGGGCGGATTCAGCTAAAGGAAGGACCTCAGAAGTATGGAGTGAAAAAGAGTTTGTTTTATTATGCCCCTGATTCGCTGCCCAAAGATACTTATTCAGCAAACATTAACTTTAAAACCTGGTCGGCATGGCCAAAAAAGGAAGCCGACAATTTGGGCAGATCTTATAATTACCCCCACGTAGCGGCCGCACATTGGGTGATGTACCGCCTGGCCCGCAATTACAAAGGTTTGGTAGATGAGCAAAGCTGGAAACAGCATCTGATTGATGCAGCCGAAACCGGTATGGCCATGGTTAACATTGCACCATATTATGCACAGTTTGGCCAGATGGAGGGCACCATATTTTACCTCATCTTAACCGACCTTAAAAATGAGGGATTAACCGAAGAGGCTGATAAGCTGGAAGCTGAAATGAAAAAACGTGCCAATCATTGGCGTTCGTTACAATATCCTTTTGGAAGTGAGATGCCTTGGGACTCTACAGGTCAAGAAGAAGTTTATGTCTGGTCGAGCTATTTTGGCTATCAGGATAAAGCAAATGTAACACTCGATGCCATATTGGCCTATATGCCGGTAATACCGCATTGGGCTTATAACGGTAACGCCCGCAGGTATTGGGATTTCCTTTATGGCGGTAAACTTTCCCGTATCGAAAGGATGATCCACCATTATGGATCGGCATTGAACGCTATTCCGGTATTAATGGATTACCGTAAGCACCCTGACGATTTTTATCTGTTGCGTACAGGTTACGGAGGCTTATTGGGATCAATTTCCAATATCACCAAAGAGGGTTTTGCGCCTGCAGCCTTTCATGCCTATCCATCCACCTTAAAAAACGATGGCATCACTGGTGATTATGGCTCTGGCTTTTTTGGTTATGCTGTGAATACTTCATCGTACCTTTTACTACATCCAGAATTTGGTTGGCTGGCTTTTGGGGCTAATCTGAATAAAACAGGCAATACCATCAGTGTTAAATTAACCACAGCCGCAAAATCGTCGGTTTATATCGCACCCGCCGGGCTATGGATTACCCTTGATGCTGGGACAATTGATGAGGTTGATTACAATACCTCAAATGGCGAAATTCATTTAAAATTGAACAAAGCAAATGAATATTTAGATCAGGCAGTATTAAGGTTAACCCAATCCGCCAAAATTAATGGTGTAAGTACTTATGCTGTAAAGAATGCTCACAAGAATGATAGAGGAGCATACCTGCTTCCACTTTCGAACACGCATAGAACTGAAATCATCCTTCAAAAATAATATCAATTCATCTGCTTTCAGGGCCTCGTAAAATAAAATTTGCGGGGCTTTATGTTATAATAAATTTTGATAATCAATGTAATGTAGGCTTGATTGATTGTACTAATGTATATAAACTATTTCTATGAACTGTATATCAGTTCATTAAATTTAAAAATAACATTTTATAGGCGTATTTGATGAGTATAAAAGCGCATATTGGTTTTATTTATTTCTCTATAGATACTTTATATAGGGTATTTTAAAGATTTGTATTTCAAATCTCTATAGTGTAAATAGTAATATAGTCCATTTATATCATTTTTATTGTTCCTCGTTTGCAACGAGGAAGGATTGAGAAAGACGATTGTATCGCCTATTAGACAGTTTCTTTAGCATCTGGCTGGTGGCTTATCAGCCATTTTGTTTACCGTAGTTTGTGCAGATTTTACCCATATTTTTCGCTAACATGAAATTTATTGTGATTTTTGTGCCATAATCTTAACTTATAATTTGCAGATACAACCCATATTTTAGCCAGTTGGCTCAATCTTTATCGAATAAAGATTGCTTTTGGGATATTTGCCTAACTCATAAAAACATGTTTGAAAAGAAAGTTTACGTCCAACGGAGAGCAACGTTAAAATCAAAAATAAATTCGGGAATATTACTCTTTTTGGGTAACGAAGACAGCCCGATGAATTATAAAGACAATACCTATCACTTTAGACAAGACAGTACTTTTTTATATTATTTTGGAATCAGCGAACCCTTATTGGCGGCCATTATCGACCTGGATACAGACGAAACCATTCTGTTCGGAGACGAAATGGGTATCGACGATATCGTTTGGATGGGCAGGCAGAAAACGCTTGAAGAAAAAAGCCAGGATGCAGGACTTACCAAAGTACTTCCTTTAGACAAATTAGATGCCTACCTTAAACAGTATCAGGAAAAGAAAAGAAGGGTTCAGTTTTTACCGCCTTACCGTTCAGAAAATAAAATAAAACTGGCCAACTGGTTTAACCTGCCTATTGATCAGCTGAAAGAAAAGGCCTCTATTGAATTTATTAAAGCTGTGGTAGCGCAACGATCAATCAAATCGGTAGAAGAAATTGAAGAATTAGACCGTGCTGCGGCCATTTCTGCCGATATCCATTTAATGGTGATGCAACAGGCAAAACCTGGTATGTACGAACGTGAGCTTGCAGCCAAAATCCAGGGAGCGGCTTTGGCTTCAGGAGGTAATTTAGCCTATCCTGTGATTTTGACTGTGCGCGGTGAAATTCTGCATAACCATTATCATGGCAATCAACTACAGGAAGGACAATTGGTTTTAAACGATTCTGGTGTGGAAACTTCTTTAGGTTACGCGGGCGATCTTACCCGTACTTTTCCCGTAGGAAAAAAATTCAGTACCGTCCAAAAAGACATTTATGATATTGTATTAAATGCTTATACCCATGCCAAAAATCTGCTGGCGCCAGGTGTAAGGTATCTGGATGTGCATCTGGCCTCGTGTAAGATGTTGGCACAGGGCTTGAAAGATCTTGGTTTAATGAAAGGAAATATTGACGATGCCGTGCAAGTGGGTGCACATGCTATGTTTTTTCAGTGCGGAACCGGCCACATGATGGGCATGGATGTACATGATATGGAAGATCTGGGTGAGCAATACGTAGGTTATACCGATGAGCTAACCAAAAATACTACGCAGTTTGGATTAAAATCCTTAAGGTTGGGTAAGGCACTTGAGGCAGGTTATGTATTAACGGTTGAACCTGGTGTTTATATCATTCCAGAGCTGATCGATCGCTGGAAAGCCGCCAATCAGTTTACAGAATTTATCAACTACGATAAATTAGAACAATTCAGAAACTTTAGCGGGATCAGGGTGGAGGACGATTTCCTGGTTACCGAAAAAGGAAGCCGGATGTTGGGCAAACATTTGGCCTTAACTACGGATGAAATTGAAGCGATTAGAGCAGAAGCTTATTAATAAGATTGGTATTTAGAATAATCGCGGTTTTTATTTTGGAGCGCAGGGCCTTTCGCTTTTTTTGTGTGAGTTCCTGCCATCCGCTTTACCCCTGTGCTAATGCAGTGCCAACTGATCGATAAAGCATCGGGATGCCCGCTGCCGTCAGGGCTAAAAACATTGGGCAGAAGTACAAAATTTTAAAAACCTGTTTTGAGCAAAAACCAAGGTTATATAAACCTGATAGGACGGATTCCGAAATTTATCTGGGGGGAGAGGTAGCAGGACTGTAATAACCAATGAAACACTGCCATTGCTTTTCAAATGAATAATACACTATTTCAATATTATAACCGGCAAAAAATATGAAAAAACTAACATCCCTAACCGTACTCTTCTTAACCTTTAGTGCCATGCTCTTTGCTCAGGCTCCAAAAAAGGTCTACACTTTGGCCGATACCTTAAGGGGAAGTCTGAATGCCGAACGTACCTGGTGGGATGTACAACGTTACGAACTTTCGGTTAAGCCCGATTATAAAGATAAAAGCATCACCGGTTCGAATAAAATCGTTTATAAAGTAATCAAGAATAACAATGGCAGCATCCGTATGCAGATCGATCTGCAGGAACCATTAATTATCGACAGTATTTTATATAATGGAAAAGCGAAGTTAAAATTCGAACATGCTGGCAGTGTTTGGTATGTACATGTTCCTGCACAGAAGTTATCGGCAACAAACAACGTCCATATTTTTTACCACGGCAAGGTGCACCAGGCAAAAAGAGCACCATGGGATGGCGGTTTTATCTTTACCACCGATTCGCTTTCACGTCCATGGATGACGGTGGCCTGTCAGGGTTTGGGTGCTTCGGTATGGTACCCGAATAAAGATCATCAAAGCGATGAACCCAATCTCGGGGCTTCTTTAACCATGACGGTTCCTGATACATTGGTTGCTGTCGGGAATGGAAGATTGGTATTTAAAAAGGATAACCACAATGGCACCACCACTTATCAGTATAATGTTAAAAACCCGATCAGCAATTATTGCATTATCCCGTACATTGGTAAGTATGTTAATTTTAAAGAGAAATATGCTGGTGAAAAAGGTACGCTGGATGTGAATTATTGGGTACTCGATTACAATTATCCAAAGGCGAAAACCTATATGCCCGATCAGGTACATAAGATGATGAAGAGCATGGAACACTGGTTTGGTCCCTATCCCTTTTACGAAGACGGTTATCAGCTGATCGATGCTTCACATACCGGGATGGAACACCAATCGGCAGTTTCTTATGGCAATGGTTACAAATTTGGATACAGAGGCAGGGACATGTCTGGCGATGGCTGGGGACTGAAGTGGGATTTTATCATCATCCACGAAAGCGGTCACGAATGGTTTGGCAACAATATTACCTCTAATGATCTTGCCGACATGTGGGTACACGAAGGATTTACCAATTACAGCGAAACCCTTTTTGTCGATTATATTTTTGGCAATAAAGCAGGCAATGAATACAATTTTGGCATTAGAAAAGGCATCCGGAACGATACGCCTATTATTCCCCCTTATGGTGTAAATGCACAGGGCAGCGGCGATATGTATCCTAAAGGTGGAAATATGTTGCACGCCATCAGACATAGTTTAAACAACGACGAACTTTTTAGATCGATATTGCGCGGCTTAAACCAGACTTTTTATCATAAAACCGTAACTACTGCACAGATCGAAAATTACATCTCGAAAAAAGCAGGATTTGATTTCTCAAAGGTTTTTGATCAGTATCTGCGCACGACCCAAATACCCTCATTCGAATATTACCTGAAAGATGGTAAAGCATTTTACCGCTACAGCAATTGTGTTAAAGGTTTCAACCTGCCATTGAGCCTTAAAAAAGATGGTGTTAAGACGCTTAAAATTGTCCCGTCGCAAAACTGGCAGCAGGTTATATTAGGCAAGGGACAGGAAGCTTTATTTACAGAGCAGGGCATCGAATTCATGTATTATTTGCAGGTGAAGAATACAAAATAGATTCGTTAAAAAATATATAAACGGCTGGATGTTGTTACTCAGCTGATTTGCTAAATGGTATTCTTCATTGAAGGGTACCATTTCTTTTTATGGCCATCACTACTATACCAATCCCGAACAATGGGGCTGATTCAAATGGCGCATTTATAACCAATATCGGTTAAAATCCAACAATCTTACTGCTTACCGATCTGCTAACTTTGATTATCGTTTAACAGATTGATCACTGATCATTTGATTAAACGGGGTTTGGCTGCTGCCAGATTAAGTTTTTGAATCATAATTTATAAAAAACATAATATTACAATGAGTATCAAATGGACTGGGGTTTTCCCTGCTGTAACAACAAAATTTACAGCAAATGATGAGTTAGATTTTCCGGCTTTCGATTTAAATATCGAAGCACAGTTAGAAGCAGGAGCTGAGGGGATTATTTTAGGCGGTTCGCTTGGCGAAGCCAGCGTTTTAACCGACGAAGAAAAATTCGGTCTGTTATCGCATACCTTAACCATAGTAAATGGCCGTGTTCCGGTTTTATTGAATATTGCAGAATCAACCACGAAAAAAGCAATCGAAGTGGCTAAAAAAGCCGAATCGCTTGGCGCACAAGGCCTGATGTTATTGCCGCCAATGCGTTATAATGCTGCTCCAGACGAAACTTTGGCCTTTTTCGGTGCCATTGCCGAAAGCACCAGCTTACCGATCATGATTTATAACAATCCGGTTGATTATAAAATCGAAGTCACCCTGGATATGTTCGAGGTTTTGACTAAATACGACAATATACAGGCGATCAAAGAATCAACCCGTGATGTATCGAACGTAACCCGACTGATCAACCGTTTTGGTGATCGTTTCAAAATCTTTACGGGTGTAGATCCATTGGCAATGGAAAGTATTGTAATGGGTGCACATGGATGGGTTGCCGGTTTGGTTGATGCTTTCCCGAGAGAAACGGTAGCCATTTTCAGATTGATCAAAGAAAACCGCATTTCCGAAGCCTTAACCATTTACCGTTGGTTCTTGCCTGTTTTAGAGCTCGATATCCATGCCAAATTGGTACAATACATTAAACTGGCAGAAGTAGCAACCGGATTGGGAACTGAAGCCGTACGTGCACCACGTTTACCGATAAGCGGAGCAGAAAGAGAAAAAGTGTTGAAAATTATTAACGATGCATTGGCTGTTCGTCCGGAATTACCAGCAGGTAGTTGGGGCAAATAGTTTAAAAACCAAATATGAACGGGAAAAATATTGTAGCAAACACTTATGTAGAAGTTAGTGAAAAAAGCCTTAAAGCTGTTAATCCTGCAACAGGATTAACGCTTGATGGTGAATTTTTCAAAGCAAGCAAAAGTTTGGTTGATGATGCCCTAACAGCAGCAACAGCAGCTTTCCAAAGTTATAGAAGTTTAAATAAAGACCTTAAAGCCGCTTTTTTAAATGCCATTGCCGATGAAATTGCCAGTCTTGGCGACGAGCTGGTGAACCGGGCATCTGCAGAAAGCGGTTTGCCTCTGGCCCGTTTACAGGGCGAACTAGGCAGAACAACTGGCCAGCTGAGATTATTTGCCAATTTAGTTGCCGAAGGCTCCTGGGTTGATGCGATAATTGATACCGCATTGCCTGACAGACAACCCTTGCCACGACCTGATATCAGAAGAATGCTGATCCCTATCGGGCCTGTGGTCGTTTTTGGCGCCAGTAATTTTCCCCTTGCCTTTTCAGTAGCAGGTGGCGATACGGCATCAGCCCTCGCATCTGGTTGCCCGGTGGTTGTAAAAGCACATCCTGCACATTATGGAGCCAGTGCCTTAGTAGGGGGAGCCATTATTAAAGCGGCAGAAAAAACGGGGATGCCAAAAGGTGTTTTTTCTTTATTGTACGATGATGGTTATACCATCGGTGCCAGTTTGGTTCAACATCCTTTAACTAAAGCGGTAACTTTTACAGGTTCGTTTAAAGGCGGTATGGCATTGATTAATCTTGCACAAGAACGGGAGCAACCTATTCCTGTTTTTGCCGAAATGGGGAGCATTAATCCGGTAATTTTTCTTCCAAAGGCAATAGAAGATCAGGCAGAAGAACTGGCAAAAAAATATGCAGCCTCTATTACCTTGGGCGCAGGCCAGTTTTGCACCAACCCGGGTTTAATGCTTGCCGTTCAATCGCCGGCATTAGAAAATTTTAAAACGAGTTTAAAGGAAAGTATTTCTACAGTTCCGTCTGCAACCATGCTCACCGAAGGTATTGCCAATAATTATGGGAAACTGTCGGCAGAGATTATTAGTGAAGGAGGTGTTGAACTTTTATCGGCTTCAACAATAAAAAACAATGAACTTCAGAACCAGTCTGAAGCAAAAATTGCACAGGTAAATGCCGCCGATTTTATCAAGAATCCAAAACTTCGGGAGGAGATTTTTGGTCCATATTCGCTTTTGGTGGTGGCTCAGGATATTGCCGAACTCGAAAGAGCCATTGAGGTATTGGAAGGGCAGCTCACGGTAACCTTGATGGCCGATAAGCAGGAACTTCAGCAGTATCAAACTTTGGTCAATAAGCTAACGGATAAAACCGGAAGGATCATTTTAAACGGTGTACCAACTGGTGTTGAAGTTTGTGCGGCCATGCAGCATGGCGGCCCATTTCCGGCAACCAACGACAGCCGTTTTACATCGGTAGGCGCTACGGCCATTCACCGTTTTGTACGTCCATTGGCTTATCAGGATTGGGAGCAGGAATTATTGCCGGATGAATTGAAAGATGGAAACCCGTTGGGGATTTTCAGAACGATAAACCAGAAATTAACGAAATCTCATGAGTAAAACTTTTTTTTGTGTAGATGCGCATACTTGCGGAAACCCGGTACGCCTGGTTGCTGGTGGTGGTCCTCAGCTTATTGGAACCAACATGAGCGAAAAAAGGCAGCATTTTTTGCGGGAATTTGATTGGATCAGAACAGGTTTAATGTTTGAACCCCGTGGACATGATATGATGTCGGGTAGCATTTTATACCCACCTCACGATCCGGCTAACGATGTTGCTGTATTATTTATCGAAACCAGCGGTTGCCTGCCCATGTGCGGTCATGGCACTATCGGTACCATTACCATTGCAATCGAAGAAGGATTGATCCAACCTAAAATTCCGGGCGTGATCAGAATGGAAGCCCCGGCCGGATTGGTATTGATCGAATACAAACAGGAAGGAAAAAAAGTTAAATCTGTTAAACTCAAAAATGTAGCTTCTTACCTCGCAGCTGAAGATTTACAGGTAGAATGCCCTGATTTGGGCATGCTTACTTTTGATGTAGCCTATGGCGGTAACTTTTATGCCATTGTAGATCCCCAGGATAATTTCCCTGGATTGGAAAACTATACGGCTTCTCAGCTCGTTACCTGGAGCCAGACCATCCGGAAACGCATTAACGAAAAATATACTTTTGTGCATCCTCAGGATCCAACGATAAATGGCTGTAGCCATGTGTTGTGGACAGGGAAAACAATCGACCCAACTTCTACTGCCAGAAACGCTGTTTTTTATGGCGATAAAGCCATCGACAGGTCGCCATGTGGTACCGGAACTTCGGCGCGTTTGGCACAATGGTATGCCAAAGGAAAGCTAAAACAGGGGGAAGATTTTATCCATGAGAGTTTTATCGGTAGTAAATTTATCGGTAGGGTTGAAGAGGTTGTCGATTTAAATGGTATCCAGGCAATTATTCCGAGTGTAGAAGGTTGGGCAAAAGTTTATGGATACAATACCATTAAAATTGATGCAGAAGATGATCCATACGCCTATGGATTTCAGGTGATTTAGTAAAAATTTAAAAAGAATGTCAAAAGTATTAATTATAGGCGGTGGAATTGTAGGCCTGACCTCAGCATATTATCTGCAGAAAAAAGGCTTCGAAGTAACCATTTTGGATAAGGGAGATATTACCGATAATTGTTCTTTTGGTAATGCGGGGATGATTGTGCCAAGCCATTTTGTGCCATTGGCCGCGCCGGGTATGATTAAACAGGGCATCAGATGGATGTTTAACAGCAAAAGTCCATTTTATGTGCGCCCATCATTAAATGGTAGTCTCATTAACTGGGGATTGAAGTTTATGAAACATGCTACAACAAAGCATGTTAACGCATCGGCCGAACCCTTACGCGATCTCTCTTTACTGAGCAAAAAGTTATACGAAGGTTTGGCTAAAGAACCTGATTTTAACTTCGAACTCACCAACAATGGCATCCTTGCTTTTTATAAAACAGAAAAGGCAGGAGAAGAAGAAGCACATCTGGCTGCAAGGGCCATTGAGCTGGGCCTGGATATGGCAGTGTTAAGCGTTGACGAATGTAAGACATTACAGCCCGATTTAAACCTGGATGTTCTGGGTGCAGTGCATTACCGTTGTGATGCGCATCTTTATCCCACAAAGTTGATGAATGCCCTGTTGAAGTATTTAACCAATAACGGAGTGCAGATTGAGCGTGGTAAAGAGGTTGATAAAATTGAAACTGAGGGCAAGAGAATCACAAGAGTTTTTACGGGCAACACTGTCTGGGAGGCAGACCAATATGTAATTGCCACAGGTTCATGGTCGCCTGCAGTAGCTAAAATGGCCGATTTAAATATATCGTTAATGCCAGGTAAGGGCTATTCCTTTATGGAAGCTGAACCTCAAAACCGTTTAACTATTCCGGCTTTATTGTGCGAGGCGAGGGTAGCCATTACACCAATGAACGGTCAGATCAGGTATGGTGGTACAATGGAATTGGATAAAATCAATAACAGGATCAATATGCAGCGGGTTAAAGGGATTGTAGAATCCGTGCCCAACTATTTCCCTGATTTAAAACCTGCCATTCCTGCCGAAAAAGATATCTGGTTTGGTTTCCGTCCCTCATCTCCTGATGGTTTACCTTATATCGGTAGAAGTGAAAAAAGAGAAAATTTAGTTATAGCCACAGGGCATGGAATGATGGGACTGAGTTTAGGGCCAGCCACAGGATTATTGGTGAGCCAGATTATTGCTGGCATGGCTACCGATTTAAAATTGGAACCCTTTTCGGTAGTTCGGTAATTTTATCGATAATATTAAGTGTGTTAGTTTGAACGTAGGCGACCTAAAGATGTCAGATTTTTAAAAACCTGACATCTTTTTTTTTGCTAAAAAAAAATCTTTATTTCGGCATAAATCCCTCAAATTAATCCTCAAAATAGCACTAAATCCTAAAATTCAAAAACTTGCAAAGTTTAGTTAAACGTTTTAGGAGTTGTGGGACAGGGTTTTAACTAATGATATAGTAGTGCTGATTCCGATCATTTTGTGCTAAAATCCGTCATATTTTATCAAATTGTAGCAGCATTTTAACCTTATTAATCTTTTCTTGGTTTTTTAGGGTTAATATCCTTACATTCAATTCATAATCAACAAACCGAACCTAACTAAACAAATCATGAAAGTATTACCATTTACCATGCTTGTGCCCGACGACAAGAGTGTGATATCGGAGCATATTGAATCGCCTTATTTTTATCAATACCTGCACCGACATGATGAATGGCAGATTACTTATATCGAAAAAGGAGAAGGAACATTAATTGCGGGTAACGATATGCATGCCTTCAGATCGGGCGATGTTTTTGTGATTGGCGCCAAGCTTCCGCATTTATTTAAAAGTAATCCAGAGTATTTTTCGGCCGACAACCATAAAACCATTAAAGCCTGTTCCGTTTATTTCAATCCCAATGGTATATTGGCAGCATTGTTCAATCTTCCGGAAATGAAAATGGCCAGTGCTTTTTTGGCTAAAAACAAACATGGATTTAAAATACCTGCCGCTTTCACCAAAAATATAATTACAAAAATTTTTAATGTACACCTGGCATCGGGGGTTGACGTATTGTTTAATTTTCTGAAGTTGGTAAATAGCCTTCAGGATCTGAATGAGAACGTAGAATCGTTATGCTCGGATATGTACTCGTCGAACGTTACCGAAAATGAAGGTATGCGTTTAAGCAAAATTATCAACTTCATTACAGAAAACTACAACAATCAGATCTCGTTAGAGGATGTGGCTAATGCAGCCTTCATGACCCCACAGGCTTTCTGCAGGTACTTTAAAAAGCATACCGGCCATACCTTCGTTTCTTTTTTAAATGAAGTGAGGATCAACGATGCCTGTAAAAGCCTTATTTCGGGCGAAAAAGCAGATTGCATTTCGGGAGTAGCTTATAAAGCTGGGTTTAATAGCATTACCAACTTTAACAGGGTATTTAAAAGCATTATTGGTCAATCGCCCAGGGCCTATATCGATACCTATAACAGCGTAAGCAGAGTGAGTTACATGGGCGCATAAGCCGCAGATCCATTTTATCTATTATTAAAATTAGCCATCTTTTCAGATGGAGGCAACCCTATTTGTAAAATTTAACCGATTCGAAATGCAGCTTAAGTACCCGTTTTTTGTCTTTTTATTAGTGATCAGCATGCTATCAAGCAAGGATGCAACAGCTCAATCGTCAAATACAAGTCTTTACGAACAAACTAGCGAGATGGGAACACTTATTGTGGGTTACCAAAGAGATGTAGACGCCATTAACGATTTCTATTATCCTTATACCCCGGGGGGGTATTATGCTTACCCGATGACTACCTTTAAAAGTCCTGAGCAAAGAAAACGACTTCAGGATATCAATAAGGATTATTTGCAAAAATTAAAGTCGGCATCTTTCGAAACTTTTAGTGTTTATGGGAAGGTAGATTATATTTTGCTTAAAAAAGAGATCGAATCGTCGGTTTGGCTACTAAATAAGGAAGAAACAGATTATAATGCACTGGCTAAGTATTTTACTTTTGCCGATTCCATTTATGCGCTCGAAAAGTTAAGAAGAAGAGGTACGTATAAAGAGGGATCTGCACTGGCAGCGCAGATGAGCGAGACGGCAAAACAGATTGATACCCTGAGTTTAAATTTTAAAAAAGGACGTAAACTCAAACCCGACCAGCTTAAAATGGCGGCCGAAATAACCTTTAGCTTAAAGCAGCGCTTAAAAGGCTTTTATCAGTTCTATAAGGATTACGAGCCAGGTTTTACCTGGTGGGCACCCAAACCTTATGAACGGCTAGATCAGGCTTTAATCAATTATGCAAAACTATTTACCGATAAACGCGATTCAGTTCCAGCTGTAAAAACAGATAAACCTGAAATAAAAGGAACGCCTATCGGGCGTGAGGAGTTGATACGGCAATTAAATGCCGAGCTAATTCCTTACACTCCCGAACAATTGATCCAGCTCGCCGAAAAAGAGTTTAAATATTGCGATGAGGAATTGTTAAAGGCATCAACGGCAATGGGTTATGGGAAAGACTGGAAAAAAGCACAGGAAAAAATTAAGAACAGTTATGTGCCACTGGGTAAACAAGCAGAACTAATTGTTAAACTACAGGATGATGCACTGACTTTTATAAAATCCAACGACTTGATCGCTATTCCGGCTTTGGCCGAAGAAACCTGGGGCATGGTAATGATGTCGGCCGAACGCCAGTTGGTGAACCCATTCTTTACAGGTGGTCGTGAAATCAGTATTTCCTATCCTACCAATAGCATGGAAGAAGACGATAAACTGATGAGTATGCGCGGTAATAATCCTTATTTTTCAAGAGGTACGGTACAACATGAGTTATTGCCGGGCCACCATTACCAATATTTCATCAATAACCGTTATAAAAGCTACCGCGAATCATTTAAAACACCATTTAGTGTAGAAGGATGGCCTCTATACTGGGAGCTTTTGCTTTACGATAAAGGTTTCGCCAAAACGCCTGAAGAAAAAATGGGCATGTTGTTCTGGAGGATGCACCGCTGTGCCAGGATTCTATTTTCCTTAAACTTCCACCTTGGTAAATGGACGCCACAAGAATGCGTCGATTTTCTGGTCGACCGTGTAGGGCACGAGCGGGCCAATGCGGAAGGTGAAGTACGAAGATCTTTCAAAGGCGATTATAGTCCTTTGTACCAGGTAGCCTACCTTACCGGCGGACTTCAGCTTTTTGCACTCAAGAAGGAACTCGTTGATAGCGGTAAGATGAGCTTTAAAGCTTTTCATGATGCCGTGATCAAAGAAAACCTCATCCCCGTTGAAATGATCAGGGCTACTTTAACCAACCAGCCCTTAACACGCGATTTTACCACTTCCTGGCATTTTTACGATCAGCTTAAATAAACCAACATAAAAATATACAACAAACAACCAGACCAACAGATGAAGAACCGGGAAACCACACAGTTTAAACCCTCACTTAAATTAATGGATGCCACCATGCTTGTAGCCGGAAGTATGATCGGATCTGGTATTTTTATAGTCAGTGCAGATATTACCCGGAATGTGGGCAGTTCGGGATGGTTATTGGTCGTTTGGCTGATTACAGGCTTTATGACCCTTACTGCGGCGTTAAGTTATGGCGAATTGAGTGCCATGTTCCCGAAAGCTGGTGGTCAGTACATTTATTTAAAAGAAGCATATAATCCGCTCATCAGCTTTTTATATGGCTGGAGTTTTTTTACAGTGATCCAAACGGCAACAATAGCTGCTGTAGGGGTAGCCTTTGCTAAATTTACGGCTTACCTGGTGCCTGCATTAAGTGAAGATCTTGTGGCTATTGATTTGGGCTTTTTTACCATCTCCCCGGCACAGTTATTGGCCATTGGTGTAATTATATTGCTTACTTATATCAATAACAGAGGGGTAAATGGAGGAAAGATTATTCAGACCACCTTTACTGTTGCCAAACTGTTGAGTTTATTTGGTTTGATCATGTTTGGGCTTTTCTTTCTGGATAAAGGCATCTGGAAGAGCAACTGGGAAAATATGTGGACTCTAGGCCCCTTATCTACCGATGGGAATATAGGTTCGTACACCACTTTAGCTGCTTTTGGGGCTATTGCCGCGGCGATGGTGGGTTCGATATTCAGTAGCGATTCATGGCATAATGTGACCTTTATCGCCGGAGAGATAAAGAATCCGGCACGCAATATCGGTTTGAGTTTGGCTCTGGGTACAATTATCGTTACCGTACTCTACATTCTCACCAATGTGATGTACACAGGCGTACTTTCATTGCACGATATCGCTTATGCAGATAAAGATCGTGTTGCAGTTTCGGCAGCCAACCACATTTTTGGTACTGCAGGTACCATCATTATCGCTTTGATGATTATGGTTTCTACCTTTGGGTGTAATAATGGTTTAATTATGGCAGGTGCAAGGGTGTATTATTCGATGGCCAAAGACGGACTTTTCTTTAAAAAAGTAGGCACACTCAACAAAAACGCAGTTCCTGGTTTTGGTCTTTGGATCCAATGTCTTTTCGCCTGTTTGTGGTGCATCAGCGGAAAATATGGCGATCTGCTTGATATGATTTCCTTTGTGGTGGTGATGTTTTACATGCTTACCATTTTTGGAATTTTTATCCTCCGCAAAAAAAGGCCTGATGCCGAACGCCCTTACAAAGCCTTTGGTTATCCCGTGTTGCCCATCATTTACATCGTAATGGGACTGGCCTTTTGTATCCTGCTCATTATTTTTAAACCCAAATTTACCTGGCCAGGCTTAATCATCACCTTAATTGGCATACCGGTATATTATGTCATTAAAGGGAGTATTGCCCGGCAGGAACTCAAAACTGTGGATATTAGCGATATTAAAGGTTAAAATATTGATGTTATCCATCAATATCTAAAAGAAATCTGCAAATGCCTAGGGTTATATTTACAACAAAAAATCTGTAATAATGATTTACTCCATCGCTAGAAAATCAATAGCCCTCGTTTTATTAAGTTTGGCTTTTTTTCAGGTACAAGCACAAAATGTAAGATTAGCACCCTATGTGCCAAGCGCCGCCGAAATGGCGAATGCCTACCAATTGTCGAATAAACTAGATACTGCACTGCGCAATATTCCAACCAATAACGATATTGTTCCCTTTTGGAAGAAGGACGGAACTGCTTTTTGGTATAGAAAGAACCTGCCGAACAGAACATGGGAATATTATTACGTAGAAGCAGTTACTGGAAAACGAAAACTAGCCTTTGATCAGGATAAACTGGCACAAAGCATAGAAAAGGCGACAGGTAAAAAGCAGAATCCATCAAAACTTCAGTTCGCCGAGCTTTATTTCGCCGATCAGTCTAACACAGCGACGCTGAAGGTACAAGATAAATGGTATCAGCTTAATCTGGGTGATTATAGTTTAACCGATGCAAAAGATACCAGTATTTACCGTTATAATGCGAAAAAACCTTTACAGCAAAGGCGATCGCGCTGGCAAAGAAACCGCGAAGCGAGAAAATCGCCGGATGGTAAAAATGAAATCCTGATCCGGGGAGGAAACCTCTTTGTGGTTGATGTGGCTACAAAAACAGAAACGCAATTGAGTACGGATGGAAATGCCGATAAACCTTATGGCGATTTTGCATGGTCGCCTGACAGCAAAAATATTGTCGCCTACAAAACGGATCCAAAAGAGATTAAAAAAGTGCATTATGTATTGAGTTCCGTTCCAGGTACTACCCGTGGCGAACTAAAATCGAGAGAATATGCGCAGCCTGGAGATGATTTTACTACCTATCAACCATATGTGTTTAATGTAGCCACTAAAAAAGCAATTAAGGTAGATGCAGAGCTGATCGATTTTTTCGGTCCACCCGAATTGCACTGGCGTGCAGGCAACAGCAGGTATTATACCTACGAGAAAGTAGACCGTGGTCACCAGCGTTTCAGGGTAATCGAAGTAGATGTCCTTACAGGGAAAACTAAAAATATTATCGACGAAAAAACAAAAACCTTTATTTATGAAAGCCGTATTTATACCCGCTACCTGCCTAAAACAAACGAAATGTTATACACCAGTGAGCAGGATGGATGGCAACACCTTTATCTGGTAAATACCCTCAATGGAAAACAATCTTTATTGACCAAAGGAAATTATGTAGTAAGGGAGATTGATAGTGTGGATGTGGTAAAACGCCAGGTTTGGTTTAGGGCATCGGGAATGAATGTTGGGGAAGACCCTTATTTTATCCATTATTACCGTATTGGTTTTGATGGGAAGGGTTTGGTAAGCCTCACACCTGAAAAAGGCAACCATAACCTCAGTTTTTCTCCAGACCGTAAATATTATATCGATACCTATTCTCAGGTAAATGTACCACCTGTTACCGAATTAAAATTAACTGCTACCACTAAAAAGGTAGCAGAAATAGAGCATGGGAAAACAGACGCGTATTTAGCTACAGGCGTAAAACTGCCAGAAGTGTTTGTGGCGAAGGGAAGAGATGGAATAACCGATATCTGGGGCGTAGTTTGTTTTCCATCAACAATGGATATCAATAAAACCTATCCGGTTATCGAAAATATCTATGCTGGTCCACAAGATAGTTTTGTGCCCAAAAACTTCTTACCAGCAAGTGAAATGCAAAGTATAGCTGAACTTGGTTTCATTGTGGTGCAGATTGATGGCATGGGCACGGCTAACCGGTCGAAAGCTTTTCATGATGTGTGCTGGAAAAATCTGGCCGATGCGGGGCTTCCTGACCGGATATTGTGGATGAAAGCCATGGCAACAAAATATCCAAATGCAGATATTACCCGTGTAGGCGTTTATGGTACTTCAGCAGGAGGACAAAATTCAACAGGCGCATTGTTGTTTCACCCTGAGTTTTATAAAGCTGCGGTTTCTGCCTGTGGTTGTCACGATAACCGTATCGACAAACAATGGTGGAACGAACAGTGGATGGGGTATCCGGTAGGACCACATTATGGCGAACAATCGAACATTACAAATGCAGCGAAATTGCAGGGAAATTTGTTTCTGATTGTTGGCGAAGCAGATGAAAATGTGCCACCAGAATCCACCTATCGCCTTGCAGATGCATTGATCAAAGCCAATAAGGATTTCGATATCTTAAGCATTCCGGGGATGGGCCACAGCGATGGCGGCACTTACGGACGTAGACGCAAACGCGATTTCTTTGTGAAACATTTATTGAACGCCGAACCACCAAACCCGAATGTATCAAAGTAGGTTGGTTCAGTAGTAACTGCAAACTGACAATTGGAAACTTGATAATTTGTTCATTCGTCATTGGTTACCGTAAACTGTCAATTGCCAACTGAATATTGGTTAATCAGTAAATTGTTGAAATCGGTTAATCGACATTAACCGCCCAACGCAAGGCTGGTAATTGGTAATTGGCTGTTTGGTTAATCGGTTAACCGACGCTAAGCGCTCAACGCCTAACGCAAGACTTAATAATTTAGGTAATTCCATGGTTTACTCATTCAATAGTTGTTCATTAAAGCTTTCAAAATGCTTTTTGCTCCTAGGTATACAAATTGTATTCAATTGCCTTAATATTTTTGCACAGCAAGTTCAGCAACTGGGTAATGGCAATCCCATTATACCAGGATATTTTGCCGATCCTACAGTAAAGAAATTTGGCGATACCTATTATGTATATGCTACAACAGATGGTAATGGTGGTGGTTTTGGCCCTTCCCAGGTGTGGATGTCTAAAGATTTTGTGAACTGGCAGTTACAAGACATGAACTGGCCCACCACCCACCACTATTGGGCACCCGACGTAACGCAAGGCAGTGATGGTAAGTATTATCTTTATTATTGTCAGCCCGTAGAAATATTTGGCGCTTCGGCCAATACACCAGTTGGTCCGTGGACATCACTTTTGCCTAAAGGCATACCCGTTGTCCCCAATTTTTTAGTGCCTAATGTCATTACACTCGATGGGCAAACTTTTAAAGATGATGATGGAAAATATTACATGTATTGGGGAACCTGGGGCATTTATCCCAATCATGGTTGTGGCGTAGGTCTGCTCAATCCCGATATGAAAACGTTTGAAAAAACCGCGCAGATCCCCAATACTGTTGCCAAAGATTTTTTTGAAGCGCCTTTTATGTTTAAAAGAAATGGGATTTATTATTTAACCTATTCTTCAGGTTATTGCGAAGACGGTTCTTATCGCGTTCAATATGTGATGAGCAAAACCGGGCCGATGGGGCCATTTGTGTTTGGGAAAAACAATCCTATTTTGACCACTAGTAGTGATGGTACTGTGCACGGTCCAGGACACGAATCTGTTTTGCAACAAAATGATAATTTCTATATGATTTATCACCGCCACAATAACCCACATTCCGGGGGAGGTTACCACCGACAAATTGCAGCTGATAAAATGGAATTTGACGAAGAAGGCAATATTAAAACACTTGTGCCTACGCACACTGGTATTGGCTTTTTGGGTAAAGATGTAAATCCGCATCAAAATCAGGCCTTGGGCGCAAAAGTAAAAGCCTCTTCATTTTACAGCGAAGATTTTAAAACAGAATTTGCAATCGATGATAATAACGGTACGCTTTGGAAGGCTAACAATAATATTGGTCCGGCTACATTAAACATAGATCTGGGAAGCGTAAAATCAATAAAAAGTATTCATACACAATTTGAATATGCAACCTGGTATTATCAATACCTAATCGACTATTCTATCGATAACAAAACATGGAAAAGTTATGCCGACAAACGCAAAAACACGCAGCATGGAAGTCCGATGATCGATTTTAAATCGGTAAAAGCCCGGTATGTGAGATTGAAAATATTAGAAACCGAATACCCGGGTTTAAATAAAGGGGTATGGAATATTAAAATTTTCGATAACGACGAATATAAACCTGCTATGCTTACCGTTGTTAAAAAGCTGGAAGACTTAAGCCGATATCACCCGAAGGGATTGCTGGTAGACCTTGACGCTTCGAAATTTGAAATAGGTGAGACCATACATCAATGGCAAAATAATGGGAAATTGAAAGGCGCCTTTTCCGCCTTAAATCGCGATCCGGTAAGCGCCATTATTGCTGGCAAAAAAGCTGTTGTTTTCGAGTCAAAATCAGGAATGAGATCGAACTTTATTGCGCCCTTATCATTAAAAGGAAACAGTAGTTTTAGCGTAGCCATGTGGGTATACAACCCTGATATTGCGCTCGAAGAACCTCTTTTAGCCTGGACAGCCAGGGGTGGGGGTGATCTAACAAATGCTTCAATCGGTTATGGCTCGCACCCGAAATGGGGCGCCGCATCACATTGGGGCTGGCCGGATATGAAGTACAACAATTTGCCCGAAGCGGGAAAATGGCACCACATCGCAGTTACTTTCGACGGAACAATGGAGCGCTTATTTGTAGATGGAAAGCTGGACCATGAAGAACGTAAAATGCTCTTTATTGATCACTTAAGTCATTTTTTTCTCGGTGTAGATGAAGACAACAGCGCAAGCTTTTCAGGTGCTTTAGCCAATCTGAAGATGTACGATATACCATTAAGTGCAGCCGAAATAACCAGTTTGGCTAAATCAAAAACCCAAAGCCATGCTGCCATTTATCTTAATGCGGCGGCGCTGGAAGATGGACCGGTAAGCAATTGGAAAAATGATGGATATGCATTGGGTAACTTAAGCACTAATCGCGTTAGACCAATGGCAGGCGTTACGAAAGGTTTAATGAGCGTTACCCTTCAAAAAGACAATCAACAACAATTAGATCGTTTCATTACATCACCGATTAACTTTTCAAAGCCTTTCTCGTTTGTGCTGCAAAGTTATGCAGATCGGTCTGGCAAAATTAGTTTAAGTTTAGGAAAGAGTCTGGGCGTGTTGCAACTTGTCGGCAAAGAAAAATGGTCCAATGCGATGGGTGTCTTTAACGGAAAATCATTCAAACTCTACATTGATGGAATAGCCCAAAAAAAAATTGATTTAGCTAAAAGCCCTAACAATGATTTTTTCATTAAAGCCCAAAATAATGATTATACAATAAGCGGTTTTTATCTTTACGACTACGCATTCAATACCATACAGGTAAAAAAGCAGTATCAAGATTGGGCCTCAAATTTGGTTCATGAGACAAAAACCTTTTTTGCTGAAAAACCTCATGCAATTTCTCCTACAATCATTAGCATGAGTGCTACGCCAGTTAAGTTACCAGGTAGCCGCATTCAGTATCAGTTTACCGAAAGCCATAGCAATCGAAAAAGTGGTTGGATAAATTCTGCAGACTATATCGATTATAATATGATAGGTAATAGTCACTACACCTATACTGTACAGGCCAGAGATCATTTGGGAAATGTTAGTCAAGCTGCTGATTCCGAACAAGTGAGTACCGCACTGAATCTTTTCAATATTAAAAACGATGAGGAAGATTTACATTACGATAGTACGGGTAAAAGTATTTCGTCTACTTTTTGGGATGGCCTGGAAGGGAAAGTTGATCAGCTAATCAAAAAAGATAAAACAATTAAGCTTGCCTCTACAAAAACCTTTTGGGATGGCGCTAAACCAATGGGGCCATTTCTGTTTAAAAACATAGCGGGCGATTTTATCGCTGAAGTAAAAATAGACGATCTTAGCGGCCTGAAAGAAAAAAAAGCAAATGGTGCAAATGATGTAGGATTAATGGTGCGAAGTGATGCCGATAAAACCTTAATTCAGAATAGTGTAATGCTCGGATGGAATATTGGTAACATCACCACAAAATTAAACGCTAATGGCCGGAAGCAGGAAAATAATGCCGCTGGATGGAATTTCTACCCCTACTTACAAATTCAAAGAAAAGGGAATGTTTTTTATCTGCGTGGTAGTAACGATGGTAAAAATTGGGAAGAATTACCCGGAAGCCCCATAACCTGGCAAGGTAAAAGTAGAAATATAGTTCAGGTTGGGCTTTATCAGGCTACTTATGGTGAGAATAGTGGCTATGGTATTTTTAGTAATTTTAGCGTGATACAGCAGAAATAATGGTTAAATATTCAGTTTTACCCAAAACTTTGATTATTTTTCCCCTCTAATCATCCACTCGTTAATTATCATGTTGCGAAAAGCCAAAATACCAGCTCTTTTTTTACTCATTCTATTGTCAAACGTTTTTGCAGCCAATGCTTCAAAAATAGATTTCTATCAGATTAAGATTTACCATTTAAAAACTGATACACAAGAGAAAACGGTTGATGATTATTTGCAAAAAGCTTATTTGCCGGCTTTACACCGTGCAGGAATTGCTAAAGTAGGTGTTTTTAAGCCAGTGGTGAGTGATCCTGCTATGGTTGTAGAAAAGCTTATTTATGTATTTATTCCCTTAAAATCTTTAAATGGGGTTTTAGAGCTTGATAAAAAGCTGGCTAAAGATCAGCAATATGCCCTGGATGGTAAAGCTTATGCAGATGCGCTTTATTCTGATGTTCCTTACGAACGATTAGAATCAATTGTTTTAAAAGCTTTTGAAGATGCCCCTAATTTTATGCTACCAAAGCTAAAGTCTCCGATGAAGGAGCGGGTATATGAATTAAGAAGTTATGAAGCACCTACAGAAAAATATTTTCAGAATAAGGTGCAGATGTTCAATAAAGGGGATGAAATAGGCCTGTTTAAAAGACTTAATTTTAACGCCGTATTTTATGGAGAAGTAATCTCCGGCAGCCGCATGCCAAACCTGATGTATTTAACCACTTTCGAGAATAAGGCAGATCGGGATGAGCATTGGAAAGCATTCTCCGCAGATGATTATTGGAAAAAACTTTCTGCCATGCCCGAGTATCAGCACAATGTTTCTAAAAACGATACCAAATTTGTTTACCCAACAGATTACTCTGATATTTAAGTGAGAAGCACAAAGACCAGAGCAGAAAGATTAAAGAACAAAAACTCAATGTCCTTAACTGCTTAATGGTAAAAGGTTTAAAGACTACAAGAGAGAGACCACCGCTCCATCATCTGCGCAATCCTAATATCTGTGTAATCAAACCAATGGAAAAAAATCCGAGCGACTAAAGTTAAATGACCAACGCAGATAGCCGAAAGACTAGGTAAGAAATCTAGCTTCGTGTAAATCTGTATTCCCCGCCTGAACGGTCGAAAGGGTGTGGCAAAAAACTTGATAGCTGAGTGCTTACAAAAGTTGCGTGCTGCTTTCCCGTTCAGTTGAAATCAATTGATTAATCATATCCAAAAACTTTGTAAAATCGAGCGGTTTAGGCAGAAATTTACATCTGTTGGCAAAAATATCAATAGCTTCGTTGCCAGGCTCGCCTAAAATCACCACGAACTTAAAACTGTTTTTTAGCATTCTGGCTACATCAATTCCAGATATATCCATTTGAATATCCAAAAAAAGGAAATCAACTTTTCCATAACTCCAAAAGGCACCCATGGCATCTACCAGATCTGTAAAACTGCCTCGAAGATTAAGTTTATCTATTTTGGAAATAAAATGTTCAAAAAGTGGCTTACTCATGCGGCTATCATCAATAATTACGCAGCTGTAAGACTGGGGTACTGAAAGATTCATTAATAATTGTTTAGTTAGGCATATGCAAAATGCTTGCCACATGGATGCCTTTCAGTGGTTTAAATCGATTATTACGTATTTAAACGGTTATTTTGGTTGAAGTTGATCAGGATCAGTTTAAGTAAATAAATGCTTCAGTCGTACTTTATTAAATGCTAAGGAAACACTATAATGCATTATTTGAGCGTTTTTCTCTTTTTCTCGTCGGATTTGACGAACCATGCGGCGCTTTAATTGTGTTAATTTTTTTACATAGTTAACAAAGCAAACAGCCTGCTTGATAATTGAGATGTACTGGATACAGTATACCTGCTAACAGTTAATATGATTGGTTTATACATTTGTAACTGATAGCGAATTAATTATTCAATTGCTTTATCATATTAACCAAATCAAGACTGAATATGATTGCAATGAAATTCCTGAGAAGAATTGGACAGATTTCCCCAATGTAATGCTCGTTTGGGACCAAGCCGTAATATGGAGCAAATAACAGTGCAGAAGTTGCTTATTGAAGTCATTCGCTTAATGGTATTAAGAAATCTCTACCACCTCATGGTAATGATATGTTGGGAGAATGATTATGCATCAAAATCCATTGATTATACATCTACTGATTATTTGATCGTTGAACAACCTTGATGCACTTCACTTCTTAATTGTACACAAACACAAATTTGTATGGTAAAAAATAAGATAGGCAAACGATTGCGCGGTTTTTGTTCTTAAAAATGCACCTTTTCCTATAATGGGTTTATTAACTTTATCAAACGGCAGCTGAAACCTAAGCTTGCCTGAACGTATAAACACATAACCAAATCAAAATTTAATGACCCTGCATTTAATTAACAAATACTTTAAAGTCAACATTCCCAAAAATATGGTTCCGGCATTTGTTTTACTATTGCTTTCCTGTACATCTTCTGTTTCTGCCCAGTCAGCCACTCAAAAATTGGGTCAGGAGACTCAACAAGTTACGAAAGTAATCAGTTTGAAAAAAATCAACAGCACAACAATAGAATTATTGCTATCCGATAATCAACGTTTAACGCTTGATTTTTATGGCGATAATATTTTCCGTCTTTTCGAAGATCCCACCGGAGGATTTATCCGCGATCCGGAGGCAAAACCTGAAGCTAAAATTTTGGTAGAAAATCCACGCAGACCGGTTTCAAAACTGGAAATTAAAGATGAAAATAATCAGTTATTTATATTGACAAGCAAGATTACCGTACTGATCGATAAAAATACTTCGCTGATCAAAATAATTAACCTGGCTACACAAGCGGTGGCTGTGGAAGAACTGGCACCTATCCGGTTCGAAAAGGGGAAAGTTACCCTCAGCTTAAAAGAGAATCCGCAGGAATATTTTTACGGTGGTGGCGTGCAGAACGGCCGTTTCTCCCATAAAGGAAAAGCCATTGCCATCGAAAACCAAAACAGCTGGACGGATGGGGGAGTGGCCTCTCCAACACCTTATTATTGGTCTACCAATGGTTATGCGGTAATGTGGTATACTTTCGCTAAAGGGAAATATAATTTTGGCGCCAAAGAAAAAGGATTGGTTAACCTAACGCATGATACCGATTATCTTGACGCTTTTTTTATGATCAATGATGGAGCAGTAGCTCTATTAAACGATTTTTATCAGCTCGCGGGGAATCCAATATTGCTTCCAAAATTTGGTTTCTACGAAGGGCATTTAAACGCTTATAACCGCGATTTCTGGAAAGAAGATGAAAAAGGGACATTATTTGAAGATGGTAAACATTACAAAGAAAGTCAGAAGGATAACGGTGGTATAAAAGAATCGCTTAACGGAGAAAAAAATAATTATCAGTTTTCTGCGCGCGCAGTGATCGACCGGTATAAAAAAAATGATATGCCGTTGGGCTGGGTACTGCCGAATGATGGTTATGGCGCAGGTTATGGTCAGACGGAAACACTAGACGGAAATATCCAGAACCTGAAAAGTTTTGGCGATTATGCCCGTAAAAATGGTGTAGAAATCGGTTTGTGGACGCAATCAGATCTTCATCCTAAAGCTGGGGTAAGTGCACTGTTGCAACGCGATATCATCAAGGAAGCCAGAGATGCAGGTGTTCGCGTTTTAAAAACGGATGTGGCATGGGTTGGCGCAGGCTATTCGTTCGGATTGAACGGTGTGGCCGATGTAGCCCAGATTATGCCTTATTATGGCAATAGCAGCAGACCTTTTATCATTTCATTAGATGGTTGGGCAGGTACACAGCGTTATGCAGGTGTTTGGTCGGGCGACCAGACCGGGGGTGTTTGGGAATATATCCGTTTCCATATCCCAACATATATCGGTTCTGGCTTATCAGGTCAACCCAACATTACGTCGGATATGGATGGTATTTTTGGTGGTAAAAATTTAACCATCAATACCCGGGATTTCCAATGGAAAACCTTTACGCCTATGGAATTAAATATGGATGGCTGGGGTGCCAACGAAAAATATCCGCATGCTTTAGGCGAACCCGTTGCTTCGATCAACCGGAATTATTTGAAACTGAAATCGGAACTGATCCCTTATACTTATAGTGTGGCAAAAGAAGCGCTTACCGGCTTGCCGATCATCAGGGCCATGTTTCTGGAGTATCCTAATGCCTATACCAAAGGTATCTCAACACAATATCAATATTTATATGGCCCTTCATTCCTGGTGGCGCCAATTTATCAGGCCACTAAATCAGATGATAAGGGTAACGATATCCGCAACGGTATTTATTTGCCGGAAGGAAGCTGGATTGATTATTTTACAGGAGAAAAATACAATGGAAACAGTATTCTCAACAGTTTTGATGCACCATTATGGAAATTGCCGGTTTTTGTGAAAAACGGCGCGATTATCCCGATGACGAATGCGAACAATAATGTGTCCGAAATTAATAAGGCAAACAGAATATATGAACTCTATCCTTTTGGAAAAACTTCATTTACCGAATATGATGACGATGGCGCAACAGAAGCTTATAAACTAGGTAAAGGTGCTTCTACTTTAATCGAATCAGAACTAGACCAAAAGAATCATGTTGTAGTCACTATCCATCCCGCAAAAGGTGATTTCGACGGTTTTGTAAAAGAAAAAACCACAGCCTTTGTGATCAACCTAACCGAAAAACCGAAAAGGCTTGTTGCAAAAGTTGGGAACAGTAAAATTAAGTTGACAGAAGTAAATTCGAAAGACGAATTTTTAAAACAGGCAAATGTATATTTCTATGATGTTGCGCCAAATCTAAACCGTTTTGCCACAAAGGGAAGTGAGTTTGAGAAAGTAACAATGGTTAAAAATCCACAGTTACTGGTAAAACTACAGTCTACTGATATTACTGTAAATCCGATCACACTTAACATTGATGGTTTTACATTTGAACCCGCTGATAAACAACGCGTTTCAACGGGGAAATTAGCAGCTCCGCTTAATGCTGGCATCAGCGATAAAAACAGAGAAGCATATACGCTAACACCAACATGGAAAAAGGTCGATAATGCAGATTTCTATGAGATCGATTTTAACGACATGCATTATACCACTATCCGCGATACGGCCTTGTTATTTGATGGATTAATGGCAGAAACCCCATACTCCTTTAAATTACGTGCCGTAAACAAAGATGGTTATTCTGACTGGACGGAAATTAAAGCGACTACTAAAACCAATCCTTTAGAATTCGCCATACAGGGAATTGTGGCCGAAACCACAGCAGAGAACCAGGGCGGCGATGGTATCACTAATCTGTTCGATTTTGATGAGGGCAATATGTGGCATACCAAATGGGGTGCAAAGGCTGTTCCTTTTGATATGGTCATTGATCTCAAATCGGTTAATCAACTTGAGAAATTTCATTATCTGCCGCGTTCAGGGAGAGGAAATGGAATATTGTTGAAAGGTAAGGTTTACTACAGCAACAATAAGGAAAGCTGGACAGATGCAGGTGCATTTGAATGGGCAAACAACGGTGATGTTAAGATCTTCAATTTTGCTGCACATCCTACAGCTCGTTACATCAAAATTGCTGTTGCCGATGGGGTTGGTGGTTTTGGCTCTGGTCGCGAACTGTATGTATTTAAAGTTCCGGGCACTGAAAGTTATCTTCCGGGAGATATCAATAACGATCGCTTAATCGATAAAAACGACTTCACCTCTTATATCAATTATACCGGATTAAGAAAGGGTGATGCCGATTTTGAAGGCTATATCAGCAATGGCGATATCAATAAAAATAACCTCATCGATGCCTACGATATTTCGGTTGTGGCTACCCAACTAGAGGGCGGTGTAAGTGATGATAAAATTGATAAAGTCTCAGGTAAACTCGAGATCAATACCGCAAAACAGACCTATAATAAAGACGAAATTATAGACGTCAAAGTAAAGGGAATCAATCTGAAATCGGTAAATGCGCTAAGTTTTGCGCTGCCATACAATGCACAGGATTATGATTTTGTAAGCGTTGAAAGTTTAAATACCAAACAGATGGATAACCTCACCAACGATCGTTTGCATACCAACGGCGCGAAGGTTTTGTATCCAACCTTTGTAAACCTGGGCAATAAGGAAGCTTTAAACGGAACTTCTGATCTGTTTATCCTGAAATTAAAGGCAAAACGTAAACTACAGTTTGGACTTAAACTTAGTGAAGGCATTTTAACAGATAAGAATCTCAATTCTGTTAAATTTTAGTTAGTAGTGATTTATTTTGAAAAAGGGGCCGATTTTATCGGCCTTTTTTTGTTAAATGTTTTTGTTTTATATGAAGGGAGGTCGTTTTCCGTCGGTATGATGAAAGCATTTTTATTATTATTGTATAAAAAATTACAATGAAGGCAATTATAAGCCAACTCTTTATCGGTATCATATCTTTTTTTTATTGTACTGTAACGTTTGCACAACGAACAGTCGTAAAAGTCCACATTGATTCAACAGTTCAATTTCAGGCCATTGAAGGTTTCGGTGCTTCAGATGCCTGGTCGTGCCAGTTTGCCGGATTGTGGCCAGAAGAAAAACGGAATCAAATGGCCGATCTGCTTTTTAGTAAACAGACCACAAACACTGGCCAACCGATAGGGATTGGTTTAAATACCTGGCGTTTTAGTATTGGGGCAGGTAGTGCGGCTCAGGGGAAAGCTAGCGATATCGGCGACCAATGGCGTCGCCAGTATGCTTTTCTACAACCAGATGGTAGTTATGATTGGAACGCCATGCCCGGTCAGACCTGGTTCTTAAAAGCGGCTAAAGCCCGGGGTGTAAATCAATTTATCGGTTTTGTAAACAGTCCTCACATACGGTTTACCAAAAACGGAAAAGCATACTCCACTGATGGGAACTGTAACCTCGATTTTGAAAAACTCCCTGGGTTTTCTGCTGATCTGGTTGCTACGATTAAAGGATTAAAGAAAATTACTGGTATAATGCTTGATTATTTAAGTCCTGCCAATGAACCGCAATGGAAATGGAATGAACATAACCAGGAAGGCTGTCCTTACAACAATACAGAGCTTGCACAGCTTTATAGAGGGATTAACGATGCCTTTTCTAAAAACAAGCTTCGTACCAAGATCCAGATAGGAGAGGCCGGTCAGTTGGATTATCTCTATTACAATGGTAATGCGGCGAAGGGCAATCAGGTTTTTCAGTTCTTCAATGCCGCGTCCTCCAATTATGTTGGCAATCTTTCACTTGTTGACAATTCCATTTCAGGACACAGCTATTTTACTACGAGCCCTGAATCAAAATTGATTGATGTACGCAAAAAAACGGCTGAAGCTGTTGCCGCTGTAAAAGGTTTAAGGTACTGGATGTCGGAATATTGTATTCTTGGCGATGCCGTAGTTAAAGGAGAGAAGCGCGACCTGGGCATGGTGCCCGCACTCTTTATCGCCAAACTGATCCACCACGATCTGGTCTTATCCAGTGCCACATCATGGCAATGGTGGCTGGCCATTTCGGCAAGCGATTATAAAGATGGACTGGTTTATATCGATAAAAATAAGACAGATGGGCAGGTTTACGATAGCAAAATGCTTTGGGCTTTGGGTAACTACAGCAGGTTTATTGGTGCTGGGAGTAAACGCGTTCTCGTTAAGGTGAATGAAGATAACGCTCCGCAGATTTATGTGTCAAGCTACTTTAAAGATAAAAAACTGGTCACGGTGGCGGTTAATCCTACTGATAAAGATATCGATTTGCAAATGGAAATACAGGGTACCAAACCTAAAAAGGTTCAAACATATGTTACTTCGGCTGATTACAATTTATCACCTTACAAAAAATATACAGATAGCAGGCAAGTACTTCTACCAGCACAGTCTGTTACCACTATACTGAGTAATTAAGCTGGCATTTTGTTCCACCATTTTATTAGCAGCCTTGGAAAACAGCCTTTGATTTTCAAAACACCAACCATAAATCTTTTCTTTGACTTTGGTACAGAATATTTTATGCCTGTTTAAGATTTTCTGTTTCAACAATAGCCTTTTTCCTGATCCTGCTCAATGTTTCGAGCCGCATACCGATAAACGATGCCACATACTTGAGCGGAACGCGGTTAATTAAATGCGGGTAGGAAACCAGAAACCTTTGATAGCGTTTTAATGCCGATGGCAGCCTGCTGATATAAGCCCTCTCTGTTGCCCCCTGGAAATAAATCTCCGTCATTTTACGGCCAACGTAATTGGCTATAGGAAATTTTTCATACAGCAGTTTCGACATTTCGTGTGGAACGGCGATGGCAAATACCGGATCGATTGTTTCGATATATTCGTCAGAAATTTCATTCTCCCATAAATTCCGGATGGTTCCTGCCAGTTCGTTTTCGGCGGCAATCCAGGTGGTGATTTTTTTATTCCCCATTTTCAGATAACCATGTACGGCACCTTCTAAAATAAGAAAGATGTACCGGTTGTGTTTTAAGGGCGATGCAATATGTTTGTTTTTTGCAAACCGGATAGGAAAAGTGTAGCTGTTAATAATGTTTTCAATTTCAGGGCTGAGCGGGTGATAAGATTTAAAAACGGCAATGAGAGGCGAAGAACCACCGAAAGCGGCCCATTTATCTTCACCATAGAGATTTTCAATATTCATTAAGGAAAAGCGAATGTATGCGTAAAAATGTAAATAAAACAGGAAATAAAAAATGATTAAGAATTTATACAACTTTTAGGAATGTTAAAATCTTTTGTTAATGGCTATTGCAGAACAATGGTTAGCAATAGTAACGTCTGCTATGGATACATGAAAGCTTTTTAGGATTGGTTAAGAGCATGTTTATTTAGCGTAGGTTGAAAATTTGCTAAAAAGCAGATAAACTCATATTTTTTTGATTGCATTTAACAGTATGATCTATAAAGATTTAACAACCTGTCTTTTAATTATTGTTAAGTATTTGTTAAATATTTTAGTTTTATTTTTTGAAAGAGTGAATTATATTTCTATCTTTGCAGCCCCGAAAGGGATATAAATGATTCCGTAGCTCAGCTGGTAGAGCATTACACTTTTAATGTAGTGGTCCTGGGTTCGAATCCCAGCGGGATCACAGAAAGCCTCACAGAAATGTGGGGCTTTTTTGTTTTATTCCCGCTGGGATTCGAACAGAAGCGCCGGCCTGGGTTCGATTTGTAAAAGGCTCAGGGCCGGGTTCGGGATTTTGTAGGGCTGAGCCAATCCCAGCGGGATCACAGAAAACCTCACAGGAATGTGGGGCTTTTTTGTTTTATTCCCACTGGGATCTGAACAGAAGCGCCGGCCTGGGTTCGCTTTGTAAAAGGCTCAGGGCCGGGTTCGGGATTTTGCAGGGCTGAGCCAATCCCAGCGAGATCACAGAAAATCTTCAAGTCTCAAACTTAAAGGTTTTTTGTTATAAGAAATTTTGAGCGGGTATGTGTTTGGGCTTTAGGGAGTGAAAACTCAGGGGATCATAAAATTGTTATCCTGAACTTGTCGAAGAACCTAAATAAATGTTGTATAGGTGTTTCAACAACCTCAATATAAAAATCCGAATGAAGTTACCATTTATGATACGGCTTCTTTTTGTTGTTATAGATCAGTTCAATATTAGTTTTTCAAGCTTTCTCCCGTGTGTAGCTTGTTGTTAAGGATTGAAAAAATCTCTTTTTTCTTTAGCAAACTGCTGGTTCAACAGCTTTTATATTTATCTCTTTCAATCCAGTAAAAATGTTTCTTAACTAATCAATCATTATGATATATTTGCGCCAAATTTAAAAATATTATGAAATCAAAATTTACGCTCTTAATTCTGCTTACAGCAGCATTTATTTCCTGCAAAAAAACCACCAATGTGGATGTTCAACTTTCTACAAGTGGAAAACTGACTTACAAATTAACCGACAATGCCGGAAAAGGATTACCAAATGTAAAAGTATCCTTATTTGATCGTCAGGATAATTATTATTATTATCCAGCTAACACATTTCTTTTAGACACACGTTTAACGGATGCTAATGGCCTGGCTGATTTTGGAGATCTTAATCCAGACAATTACCTTCTTGTTGCAGATTCGGCAAAAGTGAACAATGTGGCCTATCTCGTTCAGGAATATGTTCAGGTTATTACAGGTGCCGTTAAGAACAAAGAAACAAAGGTCACAGATTATTCTGGCACATTTGAACTAACGGTTAGGTCTTACAACAATAACCAACTCCTGAAAAATATAGGTGTAATTATGATTCCATCTAATAAATACAATTATAATTCATCTACTGCTACTAATTTAAAAGTCGCAGATTTTTCAGGAGTAACTAACGACGTTGGAGCAATTACATTCAAAATCCCTTCAGCTAAACAATACTACGTGTATCTTTATAATACTGTAACAAATGCCTCTTATAATAATACCAATACTGTATTGGTACAGAAAGATGCTACGATTAGCTATTCAATGAACGTGTATTAGTAACGGTTTGATTATAAATTCACTTATTTTTTATAAGAATATGAAATATCAAATCATGCTTTTACTGGCACTCTGTGTTTTTATGAGCGCTTGTAAAAAGGTTACGAATGTGAAGTTGATCGATTCGCCGGCCGCAGGAAAGCTTAGTTACCAACTTAGCGACGATGCTGGAAAAGGTATAGCTGGTGTTAAAGTTTCAGTTTATGATCCTGAACTCTATTATATCACATTACTGCCAAACGCCAATTCGTTGGTTGGTTCGGTTCGTACAGATGAAAATGGTATAGCTTACTTCCCAGATTTGCTACCTAAAAACTATCAGGTGATTACAGATTCTGTTAAGGTTAATAAGGTTAATTATCTTACCGATGAATACGTTCAGGTTGTAGCTGGAGCCGAGAAAAAAAAGAATATTAAAGTTTCCGATTTTTCAGGTTTATTGAACATTACGCTGATCTCTAATAATGATTACAGGACACCGTTAAAAAATCTGGGAATAGTAGCTTATCCGACTAATGCGGGACAGCCAAATTCTGTCAATGTTAGAAGTTTCATAAACGATGCTGTGTTAAAAGGAGTAACTGATGTAAATGGTTTTGTATCAATTAAGGTTCCTTGTAATGTTAGCTTCGATTTTATTATTTATAATCTAACAAACAACAATGTCGGTTATGGATATGGAGCCTTCAGTGTGGCAAAAGGAGGTAAGACCACCGCTTCACTTTATTCATATCCTCTTTAAAATTTACCTAAATAGAATCATAGAAAAATCTGAAGCCTCACAGAAATGTGGGGCTTTTTTGCATTCAGGTTAATGCCAGTCTGCATTGTTCAACTGTCCGCAGTTGTTGCCTTTTTAACAGTAGGTTTTCAGGCTTACAAAACAGCCAGGGCGAATCCGGTGGAGGCTTTGAAGGATGAATAGAGAAGAAGTATGAGTAGAGAATTAGGGGAATAAGAACTTAAAACACATGAGGGGAGAAGTTCTCTTGTTAAGCGAGTGGATTGAAAATTTTTAGCTCTTTAATACGTTCAAAGTCACTTATGTAGCGGGTTTAAATATTTAAGTCATAAACTAATGCAGTAGCCCCAATAAGACTATCGCCTAATTTAACTTATATTTCTTGCGTAAAATAATAGCCTGATTGAATATATTTTGGTTTGGAAGAATGATCTGTACATAAGAAAAGACATTTTGAAAATATCTTTCTTCCTCCATTTTTAAAGCATGATATCCAAGTACCCCAATGCGCGAAATTTCGGAGACCATACAGGATTCATCGGTAATGAGCTTCCTTAAAAAATCAAATTCTTTATAATAAGAATAGATGATGATATTGCTATCTAGCAGGAAAGCCATCTTTATAAAAGAGGTAGGTCTCGGTCTTCACGCTGTTTTTTTTGCCATTCAGCAGCATCACCAAAAGAAGATGTTTTTTTCGCTTTGAAGTTCAAAATCTGGTTTTTAAGTGCATTTTTTTGGATATCGCCCAACTCAGATCCGTTCGCCTCAATCATTACATTTAATTTCTTAGCCAGTGCAATAATTTTAGCAATACTTTCTTGGTTGTTAGATTTCAATGTAAGTTCCATGGTATGATGTACTTGTATATACAAAATACTAAAATAAAACTTATTTCTAAAATAGCTTTTGCCGCTTAACTGATTGTTATCATGACATTCCAAACAAAGTAAGATTGATATTTTGAACAAAGCGGCCTGTTGTTAGGTGCATTATTTTTGTTGTGTATTAAAACAATAAAAAAATGAAACACAATAATTACAACGGGGCGTTACAGCAGCCAATCGGCTCAGGATTTAATGCAGCATCTACCACAAACGATGTCATAACAGGAATTGATCTCAGCGGAAAAACAGCCATCATTACAGGTGGTTATGCAGGCATCGGATTGGAAACCACCAAAACATTCGTGCAGGCGGGGGCAAGGGTAATTGTACCGGCACGCGACATCGAAAAAGCCAAAAAGAACCTGTCCGGCCTGGTTAACGTAGAAGTTGAAGCCATGGATTTAATGGATTTTAACTCCATTAATATTTTTGCTGAAAAGTTTTTAGCCAGTAACCGCACACTAGATCTGTTGATCAACAATGCAGGCATTATGTGGGTGCCTTTACGCAGGGATGCACGTGGTTACGAATCGCAGCTTTCTACCAACCATTTGGGACATTTCCAGCTTACAGCTAAATTATGGCCGGCACTTAAAAAAGCCAACGCGGCGAGGGTGATCAATGTATCTTCCTACGGACATCAGATTGCACCCTTTAATTTCGAAGACCCTAATTTTGAACAACAGGAGTATCAAACCCTGGTAGGTTACGGGCAATCGAAATCGGCCAATAATCTTTTTGCGGTTGAGCTTGATGCCCGTGGGGCAAAATCCGGGATCAGGGCTTATGCTTTGCATCCTGGTTCGGTTAACCATACTGATTTAGGCAGGGAAGCCCCGATGGAGCTCTATCAGCAAATGGGTACGCACGATGCCGATGGCAATATCTTCCCGGAAGTAGAAAAGAAACTAAAAACACTTGCTCAAGGTGCGGCCACCACTGTTTGGTGTGCCACGAGTCCCTTATTAAATGAGATTGGTGGAGTATATTGCGAAGATGCCGATGTTGCGGAACTGGATTTAGGCAATATCGAACACCTCATGTCCGAACCGGCTACTTTACGCGGGGTACAACCTTATGCTGTTGATGAGATAAACGCGAAACGCCTTTGGGCTTTAAGTGAAAAAATGACCGGTATCACCTTTCATGCAGATTAATTAAAATCAATTATTTGTATTTTAGCCATAATGGAGTTCCAAACAAAATACATCACCCCAGAAATTAAACTTTCCTGTTATGAGGATAAGCTGTTTAAAACGGAAGTCGTTTTCGATAACCACATGCTGGTATGGTTTATATCTGGGGAAACCAAAATTATTGAGGCCGACAAAGAGCATGTGTTTAATGCCGGAGATATTTTTTTGATTCCACGCAACCAGTTGGCCACTATTATCAATTATCCGAAAGATGGGCAGCCACACAAAACCGTGGTGATGCATTTATCTACCAAACGTTTGAGGGATTTTTACGCCAACCTGGAAGTCGACACTAAAGTGCAGGTTTCGCAGAGAATTATGAGTTTCAGCCATCATCCCTTACTGAAAAGCTGTCTGGCATCCTTAATTCCGTATTTTGATCTTCAGGAAGCTTTTCCGGAGCACATTGCGGCCATTAAAATAAACGAGGCCATTAACATTCTCCGCTTTATTGATCCGGGTATCGATAATATGTTAACCGATTTTCAGGAACCCGGCAAAATCGATCTGGTCGATTTTATGGAGAAGAATTTTATGTTCAATATGCCACTGGAGAAATTCGGTTATCTGATTGGGCGAAGTTTATCCACCTTTAACCGCGATTTTAGAAAGGCCTTTAACCTTTCGCCGCAAAGGTGGCTCACCAAAAAAAGATTGGAGCTGGCGCATTATCAATTGGCAGAAAAGCATAAAAAACCAATTGAAGTGTATATGGAAACAGGTTTTGAAGACCTCTCACATTTCTCCTTTGCTTTTAAAAAGGAATTTGGCTATGCGCCCTCAGCATTGATCAAATAAGATATTCATCATCAGGCAGTATAAAATACTGCCTGATTCTATAAAAAGTTATCTCGTACCCTTTTTCAGCCACGAAACCTGTTGTTTGTTTAGGTGTGCCCGACCAATAATTTCCTTATACAGATCAGGTTTTCGGGCCTCGATATACCGGTATCCACCAGCCTCGGTAAGTCGGTCGGCGCTTAATTCGGCTATGACGAATTCATTGTCTAAAGATCTGCATTCGGCCATTACATCCCCAAAGGGATCAATAATCATCGAACATCCGTTTTTAAGCTGATCATCATCCATCCCAATCGGATTGGCAAAAATGGCGTATATCCCATTGTCGTAGGCCCGGGCGGGTAACCATTTCATTAACCACTGCCTGCCCTTTAATCCGTCGAACTCCGCCCGTAAAAGGTCATGGTTCTCCACCTTATTCTCCCAAAGCCTGGCATCTACAAAACCTGCTCCCGGTCTGGTAGAAGGGGTGCACATCGTTACGTGGGGCATAAAGATGACCTGTGCGCCCAGTAGTGTGGTTGCCCTTACGTTTTCGATAATGTTATTGTCATAACAGATCAGGATGCCACATTTCCAGCCATAGAGATCAAATACGGTAAATGCCGTACCTGGCAAAAGATGTGGATTTATAAATGGATGCAGCTTACGGTGTTTGGCAATCAGGCCTGTTCCGTCAACACAAACATAAGCTTTAAACAAATTATCGTTTTCATCCTTTTCGAATAATCCGGCAAGAATGGCGATGTTAAATTCCCTGGCAATTTCGGTCAACTGGATAATGCTTGGTCCTTGGGGTATACACTCGGCCAGCTCAAGCAGCTGTGATTTAGAAAGATGCCTGGCAAAGGTATAACCCGTTATGGAACATTCGTGGAAGGCAATGGCCTGTGCGCCCTGGCTTGCTGCTTCCATACTCAGTTGTTTGATTACAGAAAGGTTGTAGCTTTTGTCGCCACTTTTGTTTTCGAACTGCGCTGTAGCTATTTTAAAATTTTTCATTTCAGGAGATTTAATGCTTTATTCTTCAAAGCTAAGGCGTATGATCTCCGGAAATTTGTATAAAACCGACAAAGAAATTAATGTAGCGGCATGAGGTTTATGGCCAGCATTTGCGGAGTATCTTTATACTGTGCAGGCGTAAAGCCGGTCATCTTTCTGAAATTGCGGTTGAGATGAGCATGGTCGTAATAGCCCGATTCGTAAATCAGGCCGGCGATTTTTTCTTTTGGGGATTGTTTCTGAAGCATTTTAAGAAAATGCTGAAACTTAATGGTATCTGCGAACCGCTTAGGGGAACTGCCAATATGTTCAAGGAACTTGCGTTCCAGTTGCCTTTCAGTTATCGGTACTGTTTTAAGTAAATCTTCTATGCTAATCATACCCCGGTGTTGATAGATGAGATTCATGGCCATGCGAAATTCTGTAATACATTGATTTAGCGGAGCGATGTATTTGAACAGGAAGTCTTCAATAATATCAACAGCGGCATCAGTTTTTGGGGCTTCAAAAATCCGGTTTTGCAAATTCCCACCTTCCTTCCCGAACAGATCCCCGAGCGGAATAGTCTGATCATTTAACTCATATGCTGCGGTGCGGAAATGAGTAAATAGCGCATAAGGGGCTAATACCACCACAATCATATTCAGGTTGCCTTTGCTCATCATGGTATTGTAACGGGTAAGCTGCCCATAAACAAAACTTTGGGGCTGGGCCTGAGCAATTATATTTTCTTCATCCCACTGCAAAAAGGGTTCCTTTAAATGAAAAACAATCCCCGGGTTGCCGTCAGAAAACATCCTGTAATATTGCTGCGCATCGGTTTTATGGTCTATAATTAAATAGTGTTTAACCAATCCCTGGAGTAAATGATGCGGAGGTAACTGCATAGCCAAGCAAATGTAAGATAATCAAAGCAATTGTATGAAGCAGGAGGTCCGTTAACAACAATAAAATTGTAGCTATAGAAATTAGGCATATCTTTGTTGACCTTGATCTATGTGCTAGAATCCTTACCTTAATCACTTAATGGCGGAGGTTTAAAATAGCATTAGCTTAAAGTAATAAACAAATGGATGCTACCCAATTTTACGAACAGCTGAGTAATCAGCTATCACATTTACCTAAGGAACGGCTTATTGGCTTTGGTATCAATATCTGTGAAAGGCTTTTACCTGACTATATCGGTTTTCATCAAAAATTTAATTGGGGCAATCCTGAAATATTAATAGAAGCTATCGAATATGCTAAAGCTTCGGTTACTAATACCATCGATGAAGAAAAAGTAAATCAGCTGTTAATTGATTTAGAAAGCGTTTTACCCGATACGGAAGAGTTCCCTGATCCGCTGGGTAGTTATGCCCTAAATGCCGGATGTGCCGTGTTCGAACTTCTGGAATATCTGATTGATCCTGAAATAGACCATTTGCTTAACATCAGCAGTACGGTAAGCGATACCATCGATTTTAAATTGAGCGAACTGGATGACGATTTAAATGAAGAAGAAATAGCAAATCACCCGGATTTGCTTAAAGAATGGCATTCTCAGCTCGAAATCAGCAGATAACCGATCGTTTTACAATTCTTGCATATGTTCCAATGCAGCAATTATTTTCTTCTGGCTTTTAATGGTTTCGTTGCAAAGTTCAAGCAGGCGGTTTTTTTCTTTAACCAGGTTTCTAAGCTCGCCTAGTCCCTCGTTATTTTGGGCTGCCAGGTCAACTTCAAACTTTGCGAGGTCTTCATCTTTTCGGTAATATTCGAAAAAGTTAGTTTCGAGGGCAATAGAAATCCGCGTTAAAATAGCCGTGTCGATAGAAGCTGATTTAAGGATGGTACCTACGCGGTGTTTACTAATGCCTGCGGCTTCGGCAAGCTGATCCCTGCTAAAGGATTTTGCCTTCATCTCTTTCCAGATCACCAATCCAATGTTTATGCCCATGGTTTAAATTTAGCTATTTAATTATTTTTTTTGCGCTTCAAAACCGTATAAACCATTTTGGTAGAGGTAAGCAGCCATCTGATAATTGGATATCGCTTCATCAATCAGTTTCAGGTCTGCAGGGATAGCAACCGCATTGCCAGTAGTGAAATCGGGCTTGTAAGTCGCTGCTTTTTTGTTTGGATCGAGGATAACCAGTTTATTGTTTTTAATGTAACCCAAGCTTTGGTAGGTACTGATAAAAGCACGCTCATCACTATCCTTCATTTTAAATACATCCTGACCGAAAAACTTGCTATCGTAGCTAAAATTAAGGTAACCCAAAATGGTCGGGCCGATATCAATCTGTGCGGTCAGTTTCTCAAATTTGCCTGGCGTAATGTGCCCCGGACTATAAAAAATCATCGGGATATGGTATTTATCAACCGGTAACTGCACTTTGCCCGCACTCGAGGCGCAATGGTCGGCTACGATCACGAATAAAGTATTCGCGAACCAGGGTTTCTGCCTGGCCTCGCGGATAAATTTACCAATGGCGTAATCGGTATATTTAACGGCACCCTCCCGGCCGGTATGCGAGGGGATATCGATCCTGCCTTCGGGGTAAGTGTAGGGGCGGTGGTTCGAAACCGTCATAATCTGTGCGAAAAAGGGTTTGTTGTTTTTATAATCTTTATCCAGCTCACGTAACGACAGCGTAAACAGATCCTCATCGGCTACTCCCCAAATGTTCGAATAATGGATTTCTGAATCCTGCAATGCGCTTCTGTCCGTCACCTCATAACCATTGTTCGAAAAGAATTCGTTCATGTTATCGAAATAACCATATCCACCATAAATAAACCTGCTGTTGTAACCTTTAGATCGGAATATACTGCCCAAAGTAAACAGGTTATGGTTATCCGGCCGTTTCACGATCGATTGTCCGGGGGTAGGCGGGATACAGAGCGAAAGTGCTTCTAAACCCCTCACGGTGCGTGTTCCTGAGGCATATAAATTATCGAAAAGCAAACCTTCTTTGGCCAGCGAATCGAGTTGGGGCGTAATGTGTTGCGTATTGCCAAAGGTGCCCAAAAACTCGGCACTCAAACTCTCTACACTAATCAGCACCACGTTCATTTTGTTTTCGGCACCCGGGTTGCTAATGGCCCTGGAAGTATTTTTAAATGTTCCGATTTTCGCAACCGTATCTTGTTGTAGCAGAAGGCTCAAAATTGATTCAGCGTTTTTAAGCGGAATTGTTTTGTAAAAGGTATTGTAATCGAGCTGGTTGTTCCAAAAGGCAAAACCAAAATCGTACATCCCATTGCCCGAGAGTTCGTTTACATACTGGTTTTTGCTCAGGTATTTTAATTTATGGCTCACACCGAAGTACGTAAACACGGGCAGGCATAAAAGGATCAATGCGGTTGTTGTGCGTTTGCCAAAGCCGGTTTTATGGTGGGTAGATGCCGTAATTGCTTTTCTTAGCAGATAAACAATCGCGGCTGTAACAAGCACCAGGCCAACCATAATGCTGTTAATAGGATACGATTGGCGGATGTTACCGATCACTTCTGTGGTGTACACCAGATAATCGACCGCTATAAAATTATAACGCACCGAAAATTCTTCCCAAAAGAACCATTCGGATACGGCATTGAAAATGAGTGTAAAAACAACAAAGAAGAAATAGATAAACAACAATACCTTGTTGAATTTGCGTCCATACCATTTTGAAGGCAGTAGCCACAGGTAAAGCACGATCGGAATAACGGCAAAAGACGCAGCAGCCAGATCGTAAAACAAACCGATCACAAATATTTTAAGCAGGTTCAGTATCGACCAATCAACTAATGAAGCGCTAAAGATCAATAAACTGAGCCGGGTAACAAGCGATATGCCGCATAACAGCAGGGCAACTAAAAAAACTGGTCCAAATCTATTATTTAACAGTTTATTTACTTTTTCTTTAATGTTCATAATTAATGATTAATCCAATATCGGATGTACAGCCGCTTATTGTATAATGCGCGAAGGTAGTTTCCAATTCTGAAGTAATTCTGAAGTTTGGTTAGTGCCGAAAGGTAGGCAATAAAGCGTTGGGGTTTATAATTTATTAATATTAGCTTAATACCTAAGTGAATCGTCATCCGATAGCTATCGGATGCGAGAAGGCTTTTTCAGCCGACAGCCTGCCCCGACCCTTCGGGGAAGCAATCTTTCTTACCAGGATCGCTAGCAGGAGAGATTGCTATCCCGAAACTTAGGGATTCTCCCTCGCATCAGATAGCTATCGGACGAAGATCTGTTTAGTAGGGCGCTGTCATTGGCAGCTTGTAGAAGGACAGATGTTTTTGTTCCCGCCTATAAAAGTTAGCGGCTAAGTACCGCTTTCCTTCTTTTTGCAGATAGCGGTGTTTTTTTGAAAATCAACGTTTGGCTTTCCATGGGTATTACAGTCCTGTTATTCACTCCAATCTTTTTATTGCAGATATGATTTTAGAAGCAGTAAGATTTTTAAGCAATAAAAAGGATTTCCGTTACTACCAGGTTTATGAACGAAGGGTAGTGGTTCCTGGCCAATGCTCCTTGCCTGATTTTAGGATGAGGATTGTTTTTATTGCGCTTATCGCCATCCGATAAGTATCGGATCCCGCGCATCTATACCCTGTAACTACATCTCATTTACGCTAAATTGTTTTTAGCGCCATGCCTGGGACGATCGTCATGCTGATCCGATAGCTATCGGATTTATTTCAGTATCTATCCAGCTTTAATATAAAAAGCACATGCAATAAAATAGAATTGGGGTGCATCAAAATAAAACCAGAATGTATGAAAATAAAACATGAATGCATTAAAATAGAATTGGGGTGCATCAAAATAAAACCAGAATGTATAAAAATAAAACATGAATGCATTAAAATAGAATTGGGATGCATCAAAATAAAACCAGAATGCATGAAAATAAAACACGAACGCATTAAAATAGAATTGGGGTGCATCAAAATAAAACCAGAACGCATCAAAATAAAATCAGAACGCAATAATATACATTGTGCACACCGTAATATAAAAAGCGCTTTAATACAACTAAAAAGAGTGTTGGTAAAATGAGTTTTATTTACTAATATTTTTAGTAATTTTGTCTTAGACAGCGGTGTGAAACACGGAGAATTATCACCACGTAAAAAAACTAAATTATTATGAAAGAATTAATCGAACTGATCAAACGCTATTTATTAAAAGAAGCTGAAACGCTGAATCAAATTACCGACAAACCAAAGCCACGCAAGAAGAAGTAATAGGTCTACATTACAACCCGCAATATGAAGCCTAAGGATCTGACCAGAAAAAGCGAACGCTACGAAAACTGGGAGAATTTTATATACGAAGAACCTCCTAAAGCATTGATTACTTACTATACCATTTACGAAAAAGCCAAAGCCGCTAAACAATGGATATACGACCCCGAAATTAAACGCTGGCAAACACCCGAAGAATTTTTAGAACTGGAAAAGAGAATAAGTGGCGGCGAACCCAAACGGCTGGAACGTTTGCAGATAAAAGACCCCATGGAAGGGATAAATGCTGCTTACGAACAGTTACAATCGTTAAAGGATAGGATGGAGGTGTTTGTGAAGAAGGTGGTTGAGTATTATAAGCATTGATTCATCCATCTCATCGGCTAACTTGTTTTCCCACAATTCAGGCTTTCTTCTCCTATAAATCATTGATTTTTTTAATTATAATAGATATTTTCTTACTTTTATAATGCGAACACAGTTGGAGAAATCCAATTAATAATTTTTCTTAAACAATATCCTAGGCATACCGGTGAAAGTCCGGCAACCCATCGGTTTTCCGACTGTGTTCGCGGTGACCTGGGCTTTTATTTAATTTTTCAAAATGCGAACACAGAAAAATCAAATTGCTTTGGCCGAGCTTAAGTTCAGCTATCAAGCGCTCAAACGGCCTTTAGATGTTAGTAAGGCCAGGTTTTCTTTTAAACTTTTAAAACACATTGCCTGCAAACCATTGTCCAGGCACGAAAACGAGAAGTATGTATTGTTTGTAAACGAGAGGCATCAGGTTTTTGCCTGGTACAAAGTGCAGGGGTATGGAAAAGCGGGTAACTGTTTACAACAAATATCAGGTTTGGCACACGCTAGTAACGCTTACGGTGTAGTAATTCTAAAATACTGTGCAAAAAAAACAACTGTAACAGACGTAATTGATGAATGCTTTGTAAACCTTGTTAATGATGCCTGTGTAAAATTGAATATTGATATTGTGGATTATATCATCTGCAATAGCCGAACATATTTGAGTTATAGGGAAAAATGCCTTAGTAATTAAAAATAAAAGCTTGCCTCGGTGGAATTGAGGCAAGCTTCTATTTATATCACTATAGCTTTAAAAATGAGTACTTATCGTCATAGTATTCTAGTGGTCGATAAGTTAAAAATTCTTTTGGTATTAATGGGTGATCAATTTGAATTTCAAAGCCTTTTAACCAAGCTAACTTGGTGTAAGTTAGGGCTGGTATAGAAATATATTCTTCTGTAATTCCCATATGCTTATTCCGTTTTTTATGATCTTTAAGTAATTGTGCTATTGCAACACAAATTTTAGATTCATCTTTCTCCATTAATCCTTCAAAAAAAAGTATATCTGGTAGAATTACTTTTCTAAGTTTTTCATTTTTTGTTTTCATAATTTCGATACTCCATTTAACTCTTTCCCAATCTCCTTTCATAATCTGTTGAATGCAATACAAAAGCGTACTGTGGCCACGCTCAACCATCCATGTATAACTTGAATGTCCAAGATCAGCAAATCGGGTAATTAATTGATTATTATCGCTCAATAATACATAAGTAAGGTTCCTAACACCAGAGTCTAAAATTCTTGAATCGTAATGGGTAATCAAATATTCATCTATACACCCACATAAGTATGCATTTAATTTGGCCGAATGAAAGTCTCTTTTTTTTAGATGATATAAGAAGAAAGTTTGATTATAGTACCAAAGACCATTAATTTGACCTTCTAAGTTATTTTTTAAATCAATCTCTTTTATAGTTTCTTTTTCTCTTGTCGAATCGGTTTCGTATAACGTTTCTATGGAAATGTAACCTGACATATTTTTTAATACTTCTCTAATTTAGCTATTATTATTTCGCCGGAAGACCTATCTACTCCCGTTACTGTTTTTGTAAAAAGATTTCTATTGTTTTGGAATAGAGTTTCCAGGGTATTTCCTAATGCCGATGTGCTAGAGTTGGTTTTGAGCTGAGATATAACATCCCTAATCCATGCATCGCTCATTTGAGTTTTCCAGGGTTGAATATAATTAATAACTTAGTTAAGTCAAAATCAGCCATTAGGTTGTAATGGTTCTGGCAGAAAGTTGCTTTTTTTATGTAATGTATTTATGGTTTATTTGTTTGCAGTCTTAACTTTACGTTTCTATACGTCTCTCAAACTTATCCTATTGACAATAATCTCTTTTGAACTTCTGTCTCAGGAGATGGTTTACCAATAATTAATTAAATGCTTAAAAAAGGCTATCTTTTTTAAGATAGCCTATATCAAATAAAGATTTGAGTACCTACTTACAGTTTCAATCTTGTAAAAGTTAAACCCAAGATATGTTTGCGTTGCGGGTGATCACTTTTTAATATCGCTTTGATATAATTTTTAACGTCTAATACCGTATCGATCAAACCTTTTTCGCCATGGAAGATATTAAAACGCTTCTTACGGGCATCATCAACAGGTGCTTTAGCAAGGGCAACCGCTGTGATGTTAGTCTCCATTTTGGCGAGCAAAGCCTGAAAAGTGCCTATGCTGATATCTTCCTGAGCAGGTTCGTAAACTTTACTCGTATTTAACACGTCAATATATTGTTTAAAATTTTCCACTCTATTATCGTACGATACCCTGGATTTAGATGGACCATCAGAACCATCGGCTGCAATACTGTTTTTCCCCATGCCCCTTAAACGGTCGGCAAGTGTTTTAGCCGTTTGTAACTTATCAGGATTATCAACCACTACCTTAAAGTAATTGTAACTTCGGGTAATCAAAGCGGCCAGCGGTTTGAATAGTATTTCCTGTTCATCAACAGCATTGCTGTAAACAGGCAAAACCAGACTTAAAGCTCGATTGGCCTCTTCTGCATTTTTAGATAGGAGTTCTAAGGCTTCAATAGTAATTTTGGGCTTGGGCGGAGTATAATCAGCCCCCAGGGTTTTTAAACGGATAATTAAATCTTTTAAATTGGCTGCATTTATCGGGTAGCCACTGTCGGTGTTTGCCATAAGCTTTTCTAATTTAGGTAGGTGTTTAGTTGATTATCAATGGATATATATGCTTCAATTTATCCACTAAAAAAGTTGTAGGCAAAAGCTAATCCAGTTATTTTTATTAAAGCGCATAAACGGTTTGTTTTTATCTAACAGCCCGTTCTATGCAGCTATGGCCCTTCTTTTTGGTTTTGAAGAGTACAAATAAAATTCAAGAATAATGATTATAGGTGTAAATGAATGAATCTGCTGTTGCCATATTTCCCCATTTTCTTTTGTGTTTGGGGAAGTAATTCCACGGCTTTTTAAGGTCAAAGGCTAAAGTCTCATCATCAGCAAATGCATGGCGAAATTCTACGCAAATAAAACGCCTTGTATAAAAATCAGTCAATCGTTTGCGCTATTATTTATGTTGTTTTGCTCATTTCCTTGTTATACTTTTAAAAAATACAAATCAACAAAACCGAACAAATGCGCGTCCCACTGCTTAAAAATATCCTCACCCTTGTGCTTTTATGTGGCTTAGCTATAAATGGCCGGGCACAACAAGAAACATCGTTTGCCATTGGTAACGAGGCTTTCGAACTCAATGGCAAGCCTTATGTCATCCGTTGTGGGGAGATGCATTTTGCACGCATACCAAAAGCCGAATGGAAACAGCGTTTACAAATGGCCAAGGCCATGGGCTTAAATACGGTATGTGCCTATTTGTTCTGGAACATGCACGAGAAACAGCCCGGTCAGTTTACCTGGAAGGGGCAGAGCGATGCGGCTGAATTTTGCAGGCTGGCTAAAGAAGTGGGTTTATATGTGATATTAAGACCAGGGCCATATTCTTGTGCCGAATGGGAGTTTGGCGGTTTCCCCTGGTGGCTGCTAAAAGATAAAAGCATCCGTTTGCGCACGCAACATCCATATTTCTTAGAACGGTCGAAAAAATACCTACTTGCCGTTGGTAAACAGCTTGCGCCCCTGCAGGTGAGCAAAGGCGGCAACATCATTATGGTGCAGGTAGAAAACGAATATGGCAGCTATGGCAACGATAAAGATTACATGAACATCATTAAGGCCGATTTAAAGGAAGCCGGTTTTAATGTGCCGCTTTTCCATTGCGATGGACCTTCGCAATTAAAGAACGACCACCCGGATGATCTGTTTGCCGTAGTCAACTTTGGCAGCGATCCTGAGGCCAATTTTAAAGCTTTAAGGGCCATACAGCCTAAGGGGCCTTTAATGTGTGGCGAATATTATCCTGGCTGGTTCGATAGCTGGGGCAGGCCGCATCATGTAGGTGATACGCAACGCATTGTGGCCGAACTGAAATACATGCTCGACAATAAAGCATCCTTTAGTATATACATGGCGCATGGCGGCACCAGTTTTGGTACCTACAGCGGCGCCAATGCACCTCCTTATTTACCGCAAACCAGCAGTTACGATTACGATGCCCCGATTGACGAGGCTGGGAATGCCACTGCTAAATTTTACGCCATCCGCAAGTTATTTGCCAATTATCTGCAAGCAGGAGAGGTTTTGCCTGATGTGCCTGCAGCAAATAAAATCCAGAAATTGCAACCTGTTGCTTTTTCTTCGGTAGCGGTGTTGACAAAAAACCTGCCTAAACCTGTTTTGACCGATACAGCCATGCTGATGGAAGATTTAAACCAGGATTTTGGTTGTGTATTGTACGAAACCAGTTTGGCTGCGGGCAAGAAAGCGAGTCTGGCGTTTAAGGATATCCACGATTATGCTTTGGTGTATCTTGATGGGAAAAAGATTGGTGAGCTCGACAGGAGAAAGAATAAATTCAGCATCGAAATACCCGCCCGTACGCATAAAAGTGTGTTAAGGGTTCTGTTAGAGGCCACGGGTAGGGTAAACTATGGTTATCAGATGCACGATTGGAAAGGCGTCCATGGTGAAGTATACCTCTCTGAAGACGGAAAACAGCAGGCATTAAAAGGCTGGAAGAACTATCCGATCAGACTGGGGGACATCAATATTCCGCTCCGTTATGAAAAGCTTGGCAAACAGCCAGCTACGGCTTCTTTTTACAAAGGAAGTTTTATTGCCAATAAATTAGAAGATACTTACCTCGATATGGGTAAATGGAATAAAGGCTTAGTTTGGTTAAATGGAATGTGTTTGGGCAGGTACTGGAATATCGGCCCAACGCAAACCATGCTCGTGCCGGGCAGCTGGCTTAAAAAAGGGAAAAATGAAGTGGTGGTTTTTGATCTTTTTGGAATGGACAAACCTGCTTTAAGCTTTTTGGATAAACCCATTTTGGATGTCGTAAACGAAAAACAACCTGAGCTGCACAGGAAAGCCAATCAAAAATGGGATAGCACACAAAAAGCCTACGCCGAAGGCAGTTTTGCCAACGATAACAAATGGCAGGTTGTTGATTTTAAACCGGTAACGGCACGGTATTTCTGTCTGGAAGCGCTATCAGAGCAAAAAGGCCAGCCTTATAGCTCGGTTGCTGAAATTGTATTACTGGATGATAAGGGCAATGAAATACCGCGTGACAGCTGGAAAATTGTATATGCTGATAGTGAAGAGCTTGGTGGCAATGATGGTAATGCAGCCAATGTATTCGATCTGCAGTTTACCAGTTACTGGCATACGCAATGGGAAGACCGATCGCCTAAACCACCGCATCAGCTGGTGATCGATCTGGGTAAAAGTTATACTATAAAAGGATTAAAGTTATTACCAAGGCAGGATAATGCCAACGGCAGGATTAAGGATTATAAACTATATTTTAACACAAAAAACTTTAAAAACCTTTAGCAGGTCTGTGGCATTTTAACCCGCTGTAGAAGAATAGATTTAAGGTATAAAAGTGCCAAAAAGTAGTTAGTAAAACGTTTGTTCAAAACATTTAGGGGATCAATTAAAAAACTAAACAATAAATATTAAACAACACAAATGGAACGTAGAGATTTTATCAAAAATGGTGCATTTACGGCTGCTGGTTTAACCATCCTGCCAACCGGAAGTTTATTTGCCTCATCAGACAGTGGAAAAGTAAGATTGGGTTATATCGGTGTAGGTGCCCGCGGCATGAGCCACATCTCTGAAGGTGCGCTGAGAGACGATGTAGAAATTGTTGCGATTTGCGATACCCAGGAAAGCTCACTTAAAGTTTGCCGTGCTTTTATTGCCAAAAAAGGAAGACCTGCCGCAACCGAATATACCGGTGGCACCGATGCCTATAAAAAACTGATTGAGCGTAAAGATATCGACGCCGTAATTATTGCCACACCATGGCAGTTTCACCGCGATCAGGCCGTTGATGCCATGAAAGCGGGTAAATATGTAGGCTGCGAGGTAATTGCGGGTTTAACCGTACAAGATCACTGGGATATTGTAAATACTTCCGAAAAAACAGGAATGCCTTACATGACTTTAGAGAATGTGTGTTACCGCAGAGATGTGATGGCGGCTTTAAATATGGTCCGTCAAGGTCTTTTTGGCGAGCTGGTTCACCTGGAAGGTGGTTATCAGCACAATTTACGTAACGTACTATTCAACAACGGTAAGGATTATTATGGCGGCGGGGTAGAGTTTGGGCCAAAAGCCTTAAGCGAAGCACAATGGCGTACCCAGTTCAATATCGATCAGGATGGCGATTTGTATCCAACCCATGGTGTAGGCCCGTTAATGCAATATGCCAACATCAACCGGGGGAACAGTTTTACCAGTCTGGTTTCGTTCAGCTCTAAGGCCAAAGGTTTGGCAGCTTATGTAGAAGAAATGTCGCCAGGCCACCCAAATGCCAAAATCAATTACAAAAACGGTGATGTAACCACCACGCTGATCAACTGTGCAAACGGCGAAACCGTATTGTTAAGTCATGATACACACTTGCCACGCCCATATTCTATCGGTTTCAGGGTGCAGGGAACAAAAGGTTTATGGATGGATGTGAACAAATCGGTTTATATCGATCATAAATCGAAAAAAGACGATGTATGGGATCCGGCCCAGGAGTGGTTTGCGAAATACGACCACCCACTTTGGAAAAAATATGAAGCAGAAGCGGTAGGTGCCGGTCACGGCGGTATGGACTGGTTTGTGTTTAACGGATTTATCCAGGCGGTAAAACAGAAAAAACAAACACCTATTGATGTATACGATTCGGTTACCATGAGTGTAATTACGCCACTTTCTACCAAATCGTTAAAAGAAGGGAATATGCCACAAAAATTCCCTGACTTTACCAAAGGAAAATGGAAAGACCGTAAAAATACTTTCGCTTTAGACGATAGCGGCTTTTAGTCTCGATTGCGGGCATTGCCTTAAGGCTTGCCCGCATATTTTAACAACAACTTTATCCAGGTATCTGGAACAATTTTTATACAATTATATCACCATCTTATGTTTCAAGCAGTATTAGGTGCTTATGGACTTAACGCAGAACAATTTACAATTGAACCCTTTGGCTCAGGTTTGATTAACCATACCTGGAAAGTTTACAATGACGAATTAGCCTATATTTTACAAGAGGTAAATACGGAGGTTTTCCGTGAGCCTCAAAACATTGCTCAGAATATTGAGACGATAAAAAAATATCTCGATCAAACGGCGCCCAAATATTTGTTTGTTGCTCCAATTGCAGCAAGCAATGGAGACGATTTTGTGGTATTAGACGGGCACTTTTACCGGGTTTTTCCTTTTGTTGAAAATTCGTGCTCTATTGATTTTGTGCACCATCCGGAGCAGGCTTACCACGCCGCCAAGCAGTTTGGTAAATTTACGAGGATGCTTTGTGCCTTCAATGTGAACAAATTAAAGCCCACCATCGAAGATTTTCATAATCTACCCTTACGCGTAGAGCAATTTAAAACGGCTTTGGAGCAGGCGAGTGATGAGCGGATCAGTGAAGCCAGGTTTGCGATTGAAGAAATTATCAGGCACTACGATATAGAAGAACAATATCTGCATATGGTAGATAGCGGTGCGCTTAATTTGCGTGTGGTACACCACGACACCAAAATTAGCAATGTGTTGTTGCAGGAAGAAACGGGGCTGGGTTTATGCGTAATTGATTTAGATACGGTAATGCCGGGTTATTTTATCAGTGATGTTGGCGATATGATGCGTACTTACTTGTCTGAAGCGAACGAAGAAGAGAAAGATTTTAATAAGATAGCCATCAGGGAAGATGTTTTTGCTGCCATACACAAAGGTTATATGGAAGAGATGGATCAGGTTTTGGGTTTAGCCGAAAAACAGTTCTTTATTTATGCCGGTAAGTTTATGATTTACATGCAGGCCGTACGCTTTATAGCCGATTTTTTAAATGGCGATATTTACTATAAAACGAGTTACGCTGACCATAATTTGGTAAGGGGATTAAATCAGATCGATTTATTGAATAAATACATTGGCAAGGAAACAAAATTTGAAGCGATCATTAAAAAGATCAATGAAGATCGTTTAAGCGATTCAAAAACGATATTAAACTAATAAGGTAAATTAAGGTGTTCAGTTTTTTATGCTTCATCGTTTGAGCTGGACATCCTTTTACCTTTTATAAAGTTAATCATCTCCAGTAGCGCACTCCTTAAGTTAAATCCTACAGTTCACGCATTTGTGGTAACCTGGATTTGTTTTTTAACACATATTCCTCGCGCGATCGTCATGCTGATCCGATAGCTATCGGATTTATTTCAGCATCTTTCTTGCTATTAAAAAATTCTTGTTCTGAAAATTTATTAATTTTTTATTTAACTATCCCTATAAGTAGCCTTACTTTAACAAACAAAGCGAATACGCTTGATGGAATAAACTCATCAGTTGCAGATAGGGTAAAAGCGAACATTAAGCCCGCTGTTTTTCGCCAAGCCTTTCAAAATAATCTTCTTCACCGGCCTCAGCAGCACTCAGTTTATTGATTTTAAATACCCAATATTTCATTAAGGGATAATTAAAACCGTAAGAAACCACACTATCGATTAAAAGCCGGCCAATTTTATAGTTAAGCTTTAAGCTTTGGTGTAATAAGTAGGTACCCCCAGATTTAAGGCAAATGCTCCCCAAAACGACGGTAAAGAAACGGACCAACTGGCCAGTTGTAGAGCTGCAGTATCCATCATCGGTTTTAAATGCCCAGAAACGGTTAATGCAGAAATTAACGATCCCGCCAACCGTTCCCGAAATTAAGATCGAAATGGTAAAATGGATATGTAGCCATTCCGTTAACAAAATCATTAAACCGTAATCGGTAACACCGCCAGAAAAAGCCGATACCTGTGCTTTAAGGAAAAGTTTAACAGATGCCCAGGTCATGATGCTTTCTCCTCCCTGTCTTTTGCATCGCCTGCTTTTAAAAGTTTAAACGTATCGATAATATTGATGACCAGCAACAGCGCTACCATTGCAATGGCGAAATAAGTAATGCTGCCCATAAATAAGGTTTCAGCGATCAGTACGAGCGAAATAATCACCCGTAACTCCGTTGGACCTAAAGAACCGGCATCAATCTGATAGAAACCCGTAATTTTATAGCGGAGCTGAGAAATAATCATCGACCAGCCGTACAATACCACAAATAAAAAAGCGAAAATCTGAGTGCCCACACTGGCGTAATAATAGTAGCCTAAACCGATCAGGATAATACTGAGCCAATCCATCACAATATCGAGCGCAAAACCATACCACTTGCGTGGAATTTTACGGTAATAAGCCAGGCGGCCATCAAGCGAATCGCCAAGCCAGTTGATGATAAATCCTAAAATTCCGATCAGCAAATAGTTCCTTGCATAAAAACTGCCCAGAATAAAGCTAAAAAACACAATCAGCGATCCAAACATGCCGATACCGGTCATGATGTTGGGCGTAATCCATTTAGGAACCCTTTTTAGTAAAAAAAGGATCAGGTTCTGTTCTCCCCTGCGTAAAATATTTGTTCGTTCCCGGTCTGCAAATACCCTTTTACCATCTGAATGGTCTTCGTTTAGTTTAATAATAGCCTCCAATTTAAGTACCAACTATAATTACACCAAAAAGAATGGCTGTTTCCGGTCGGTAAAATTTTAAACTGATCTTCTTCGGAATACCTTTAGAAAACTCAGTCATTCGCTTTAGCTTCCCTGATCTGACCAGGTAAGTAAATAATAGGGCAAATAACATAAATTTATTTTACAATTCCGGCAAAGCGCTGGTAAAATACTGTTGGACTATTCTCATTTTTTGGAGTATATTTTCCGGCGATAATCGGTATGTAGATGACGCGTCGTCTGCTTTCCTCGCCACGTATAGCCGATTCTGCAACCCTGTGCCATAGTCTGCCATCGTGGATGGTTAAATCGCCAGCTTCGGGTATGATCGAAACCTCTTCTGCATCGGGTTTATTATCCAAAAAGTATTTCTTACGGAAAAGCATTTGGTAAATACTTTGTTTGTGGGTACCCGGAATAATTTTTAAACCGCCATTTTCTGGTTTTAAAGTACTCAGGTGGATACCTACATTGAGCATGGGGTTTAGCTTCGCACCATAAAAAATGTCCCTCAAACCATCGGTATGCCAGCCCATTTTGCTGAATTTGCTTTCCGGCCCGTTAATATAATGGTTAAAGACCATGCCGTCTTTTTCTTCGGTGCCTAAACGTGCACCATCGCCTGCCAATTGCAATAATGCGTTAAAGCGTGGGTCTAATAATAGTCCGCTTAAAGTTTGGTGCTGTTGGTTAATAAAAGCAAAACGTTGTACAATTGCCGAACCATCAAGATCTTTTCCGTATTTAATCGGCACGCCATTTATTTTTTTAACATCTTCCTTTATCCATTTTTGTTCTACTTGTTTAGAGGCATCAATAATAGCAGAAACCGTTTCAGGTTTAATAAAATTCTTGAAATGGATAAACCCATGTGTGTTAAAAAAATCAAGCTGTTCTGGTGTTAATTGTTCAGATAAGGTAAAGGTTGGATACGATGTGGCCATGTGTAAAAAATTAAAAGATTTAGGAAAAGAATGAATTGGAGATAGAATTATGCGCAGCAACAGCACATTCGCATTTGCGAGTGGTTCGGTACTGAAGGAAAATAAAACTGGTTTGTTTTATCCGACATAGTCTATAGAATTAGTAGTATTTAATACAAACGTAACATAATTTTAATATATCAAAGAATTTTATTCGAAATATTTTAAAATAATTTTTATGAAAGCGACCGGATAGGATAGGGATATGCAAATAAAGGCTTCTGAAGCCGTTTTATTGTAATTCTGTTAATCTGTAAGATATTTGTGGTGTCAGATGTCTTGCGGTGTCAGATGTTACCATCTGACACGTATACATAAAAAAGATAAAATCATTAAAGGACATACATAATCAGTCAGATGGTAACATCTGACCGCACACAGAATTAAGTCTTATAAATCCCAGCAGCCATTTTTTCGATGAATCCCTTTGGTAAGATCCTGTTGGCATACACGCTGATGATATTGGTAAAACCCGGAATGATTTCAGATTTTTCAGCGAACGTGCCCTTTAGTGCAATTTCAGCTACTTCATCGGGTTTCATGTTAAACTTTTCGGCCATTTTATTAAAGGCATCCAAACCTGCACGGTGTGCAAAACCGGTATCAACAGGCCCCGGGCTCAAACAGCTCACCGAAACCGGGCCATCCTTAAGCTCAAAGCGTAAAGCCCTGGTAAACGACAGTACAAAAGCTTTGGTAGCCGAATAAATGGCCAGCGTTGGTACTGCCTGATAGGCAGCAGTACTACAAACATTGAGTATATACGCTTGTTTTTCTTTTGAAAGGATCGGCAGCAATAAATGGCATAGTGAAGTAACGGTAACCATATTGAGCTGGCACATTTCTAATTGCGCGGCTAAATCAAGCTCACCGAATTTACCCCACAAACCATAACCGGCATTGTTAATGAGCATAGAAATTTGATAATCCTTTGCCTGCAGCCAGTTCAAAACTTCTTGTGGTGCCTGAGGCTGGCTCAGATCAATGGATAGGACATCAACTTCAATACCATATTGATTTTTAATCTCCGTCTGTAAAGCTTTAAGTTCATCGCCGGAACGGGCAATAAGCAACAGGTTGATTTTTCTTTTGGCCAAAGCAATGGCCATCGATTTGCCAATACCTTTGCTGGCGCCAGTTATCAGTGCATACTTCATCTTTGTTTCCGACATCTTTTAAATCAATAGGGTATACGCACAAATATCAAATAAAATAAAGCTTATGCCTCATTTATTTTAAAATGATATTGTTGAAAATCAATTGCATCTTTTTTAACTTATTATTTTTAACGAGTCTAAATAATGTTAGCTTTGCCGAAATTTCAATTTTCATGAAGCATTTATACACCAGATTTTTAGCTACGTCTCTCTTCACCTTATTGTGCATTACCCTTTTTGCTCAAACAGAGCAAGGAACAATTAGCGGAAAGCTTGTCGATTCGTTAGGGAACAGCATCCCTTTCGCCAACATACAGATCAAAAAACATAACCTTAAAACCACTTCAGATAAAACCGGGGCTTTTAAATTCGCTACAGTTCCTGTAGGAAACCAGCTGATCAAGGTTTCGATTACAGGTTACGATCAGTTTGAACAGAGCGTTTCGGTCACTGCAAATGCAACAGCAGAGGTTACTTTTATATTAACAGAACAGCACTCAGAGTTAAACGATGTGATTGTTTCGGCAAGCAGGCGCCCTGAGTCTTTATCGCAAACACCATCTTCGGTAACGGTACTTACTGCAAAAGAATTGAATACACAATCTACCATCAGTCCGAATTTAGCCAATATACTTTCTTACAGCGTACCAGGTTTGGGTTTTTCTACCAATCAAACCGGTAACTCTGGTCAGACTTTACGCGGCCGTAACGTTTTGGTCTTAATTGATGGTATTCCGCAATCTACGCCTTTAAGGGCAGGAGGCAGGGATATCCGCAGTATTGATCCCTCGGTAATTGAGCGTGTTGAAGTAATTAAAGGTGCAACAGCCATTTATGGCAATGGCGCTGAAGGCGGTTTAATCAATTACATCACCAAAAAAGCCGATCAGGGCAAATCATTTGGAGGTTACACACAGGCCGGAATTACCGGAAACCTAAAAGGGGATAGTACCATCGGTTACCGTTTTTCGCAGCAGTTGTATGGTAAGGAAGGTAAATTTGATTACCTGGTGAGTGGTATGTTCGAAAAAACAGGTGTTTTCCGCGATGCTGAGGGTTTGGTACTTTCGCCAGAATATGGTTTGGGCGAAACCAGATCTTACAATGGTTTTGTAAAACTGGGTTATAATTTTACCCCGAAACAACGCTTGCAGGTGATGTATAATTATTTCAGCTCGAGGCAGCATTCAAAATATTTAACCAAGGATGGTGTTTATGGTCAATCGCCGGCGATTGGTGTTTACGGCACACGCCTGGGTGAAGATGAAGGTACACGGTTTAACCACAATGCCAATGTACAATATACCAACCAGCAGATTTTTGGCAAAACCGATTTAACGGCCAATATATATTATCAGGATTTTTATACCATTTATTCCAATTCCGCATCATTTTTTGGAAGCGGCCAATCGGCCATTACTTCTACAAAAAAGGGAGCAAGGGTAAATCTGAATACACCATTTAACCTTACCGCACAGGTGCCCATGCAGTTAAATTATGGTTTGGATTTAATGAACGATAAAACAGCTCAAAGTTTAACTGACGGCCGTTTATGGGTGCCGAATATGAATATGACCAATTTTGCCCCATACCTACAGGCTTCAGCAACTTTACTGAACGATTTAACCATTAAGGGAGGTTTAAGGGTCGAGAATATCAATATCGATGTGGATGATTTTAATACCTTGGCTACAGGCGCAAATGGTGCTGGAAGTATAGCAGTACAGGGTGGTAAGTTAAACTACAATGCCTTGGTGTTTAATGCCGGAGCACGTTATTCTAAATTTAAGTTTTTTAACCCTTTTATCAGTTATGCACAATCGTTTTCGGTATTTGAGCTGGGCAGGGTGTTAAGGGCAGCAAAAAGCAATACCTTATCTCAATTGGAAACCAAGCCGATTATCGTCAACAACTACGAAGCAGGTTTTAGCAGTGCCATTGGAAAACTGAATTTCAGTGCGGCATATTATTACAGTACCTCTAAACTAGGTGCCAATCTTTTAGAAGTGAATGGCACTTACATTTCTCAGCGTATCCCCGAGCGTGTTTATGGTTTCGAAATACAGGCTGATTACCAGATTTTACGCGATTTGAGTGTTGGTGGCAACTATGCCCAGGTAGAGGGAAAAGGTGATGTAGACGATGATGGCAATTTTAACGGTGATAAAGATGTATATCTGAACACCACGCGGATCCCGCCATCAAAAACTACGGTATATTTTAAATATTCGGGTGTTAAAAATCTGAGTGTAGATGTAAACTGGATGCGTGTAGGCAACCGCGACCGTTTTAAAGCCAGTGTTGCTGGTAAATATTTAATAGGCGAAGGACCTGTAAAAGCCTTTAATTTATTTAATGTTGCCGCGGTATATCAGGTTACGCCACCTTTAAAATTATCATTAGGCGTAGAAAACCTATTGAATAAAGTGTATTATCCTGCTATATCTCAATTTTATGGTAGCAATGTAAATTATGTGCGGGGAAATGGCCGCAGGTTTAACCTCTCGGCCGGTTATGCTTTTTAAGCAATGAAAAACAGGAATTTTAAAAATGCCATCAGGAATATTCACCTCTGGCTTGGGCTGGCCACTGGTCTGGTGGTGATTATCATTAGCATTACCGGTGCCCTTTATATCTTTGAAGAAGAAATCAGAGATTATACCCAAAAAGATTTCCGTTACGTAGGGCTTCAACAGAAGCCCTTTGTCGGTTTGGATAAAGTGATCCTGGGCTTCGAAAAACTTTCGCCAAAAGATCCATTGAGGTTGATCCGGATGGAGGATGCGCTGCCAAATGCAACAGTCGAAATTACCAGTAAAAAGGGTAAGGTTTACTATTTTAACCCTTACAACGCCGCCCTGGTGAAGAAGGGCAGTGAAGATTGGCTCGAAGTTGTTGAACATATCCATACCTCACTATTGCTGGGTAAAACCGGTGAACTGATCATGAACTGGTCGGTGGTTATTTTTGTGCTGATGTTGATCACCGGACTGATACTCTGGTTCCCTGGACAGATGCGTTTGTTAAAACAATCACTAACCATTAAAAGAAAAGCTTCCTTTAAAAGGCTCAATTACGATCTGCATAACGTGCTGGGTTTTTATGCATCGGTGGTACTGTTGGTTACCGCTTTGAGCGGTTTATACTTTGCCTTTAAAGAGGTGAAAAATGTAGCAAGTTTTTTTACAGGGACTAAATTAGGACAGGGAAAAGCAATTGAAGCTGCTAAACCTGTTCAGATCGATTCGCTTCCTGAACGTTACAATAAAATGTATACCGAAGCCAAAATCAAATACCCGGGTGCCATTTCCACCAGTTTTTCGCTGCGCGGTAAAGGAGAATTAAGGTTAAGAATGATCTATCCGTACCGCTGGGCACGCAAACAGAATACCTTTTTCTATGAGGAAGCAACAGGCGTAATGACCCGGGCCAAACTATATAAGGATTTTAATGGTGCCGATCTGATCGAGGCCACCAATTACGATCTGCATACCGGCAGGCTTTTAGGGCTGCCCAATAAAATCATCTCCTTTTTAGCCGCTCTGGTTGCCGCAAGTTTACCCGTTACAGGTTTTATCATCTGGTGGAAGAAACGGAAAAAACCCAAAAAGAAATCCACTACAGCTGTTCAGCGTAATCTTTAAGCTGGTTAAGCCCCGATTGGCAGAATTCCTGTTGCATGGTTAAATCCAGGCCTGCAACAGGCTCAAAGACTTCGGTAAGCGTAACCGGGTTGTTTCCTGTAAAGGTGATCAGGCTTTTTCTGTTATCGTCCAATGTATAGGCAAGGCGTTTATGCTCAATAATTTCGGTGTAAGTTCCCCGAAAATCGAAATTCTCACTGCCATCTTTTTTGGCCATCTCATAGAAAAAACCTCCTCCTTCTACGAGGTTGTTTTCAATTTTTTTGTTGATCCATTCGTCAGCTGGTGCATTCCATATGGCGATGTGTTCTGGTTCATTCCATACTTTCCAAACCAGGCCAACCGGTTTGTTAATGGTAACAGTGGCGGTTAAAGCATTTTCATTCATATCTGCTAAATTATAGCCTAAAATTAGCGCTTGTTAACCGGGTTTTAGGTGGCCATTAGAGACAAATTAAGGGGTATTTAAGCGCAAACTGTTAATGTGTTATTTCTTCAGTTCCATTATCCGGCAAATGGTATTCCCATGCGTTGTATGTGAGTATTATTTTTATTGTTTTTCTGTTCATCAAGCCTATAATCTATATTTTAGTTGCCGTAAATCCCGGGAGATTATTTGATAAATATCTCTGGGTAGAACTTTGTTGGCAGTATAATTGTTGAAAAACGGATTCTTGTGCTTTTCACAGTAAAGCTTACCATAACACGATAGTCGGAAATGTCAGAAAAACGAAACTATGACGCAGAATTCTGCGGAAACTTGCCTATACACCATATCAATTCCATTCAGGACTATGGATATCTCTTTGTGCTGGATAATCAAACGTTGAATGTTATTCAGGTCAGTGAAAACCTAAGCGCTGTTACCGGTGAAGCCGGAGCGCAAATGGTGAATAAACCTTTTTCCTCATGGTTTAGCCAGGGGGATGTGGATCAAATTGTTAAACTGATTAAAGGCGACGCAAAGGATAGGATTCCGATTGATCTGACCTTCGAAAAAGATGATGCACAATTACATTTCGATGGTTTGGTGCACATTAAAAAAGAGTATACCATATTGGAGATCGAAGCTGCTTTAAAGGAAGGCCAGAAAAGTTTTTCAGCTGTTTTTCAGGAAGTAAGACAGTTTATTTCGGCGATGGAGCATGCAGATACCCTCGAAGAGGTATGCAATGTAGCCATCAGGGAATTGCGTAAGGTTTCGGGTTTTGATGGAGTAAGGATGTACCAGTTTGATGCAGAATGGAACGGGACGGTAATTGCAGAAGACATTTCCGGTGAACTGGAAAGTTATCTGGGCCAAACTTTTCCGGCTTCTGATGTGCCTAAGCAAGCCAGGGCGCTCTACCTTAAAAATCCTTTCAGGCTGATTTCTAACCGCAACTATACACCTGTGAGGTTATATCCGGTCATCAACCCTTTAACCAATGCGTTTATCGACCTATCCGACTGTAATTTACGTGGTGTGGCTTCGGTACACCTCGAATATATGCAGAACATGAATGTGAGTGCGTCCATGTCGATCAGGGTGCTGCGCGAAGGAAAGCTCTGGGGACTAATTTCCTGCCACCATATTGAACCGAACTATCCAAATGTGGATATGCGCTATATTTTCGAATGGCTTTCGGTAGAAATTTCTAACCGCATTGCAGCCATATTAAATCAGGAAGATTACCAGCAATCGGCTTTCAGGCTGGAAAAAAGGACCGTAATTACCGATTTTATCTATTCAAAAGATGATATTATTGAAGGCTTGTTATCAGATGAAAACCTAAACATACTTTCTTTGTTTAATGCTGGTGGAATTGTGGTGAAAATTGGAAACCGGATCGAATCCCGTGGCGATATCCCTGATAAAAATGAAGTATATAACCTGATGCTCTGGTTAGAAGGACGCGGAGTTGAAAAAGTGTACTCCAATGATCATTTGAGTAATATATATGAGGAAGCCAAAGCTTACGAAAAAGTTGGAAGTGGGATTCTGGTCATCCCGGTTGACGGGCGGAGCGGCGATTATGTAATCTGTTTCAGGCCCGAGGCCGTGCAGCAGATCAAATGGGGTGGAGATCCCGATCAGGTCATCAATTTTGATCAGGATCGCAAAAACTATCATCCGCGTAATTCGTTCAAACTCTGGTTGCAAACAGTTTATGGCCAGTCTTTGCCCTGGAACAGCAACGAACTGGAGATTGCCGAATCGTTGAGGAACTTTATATTTGAATTTAGAACAAAGCAACTTTATAATTAACCTGATGGAACAAAAGCAGGAAAAGGAAAAGCAAGAACCGGTATTGAATAAGCGCTACGACAAATATATTGTAGCCATTGGTGCATCTGCAGGAGGCCTGGAAGCCATTCACGAATTCTTCGACCACATGCCTGCAAACTCGAGTTTTTCTTTCGTGGTTATCCAGCACCTTTCATCAGACTACAAAAGTTTATTGGTAGAGCTTGTGGGCAAACACACCCACATGAAGGTATTTGAAGCGGCAAACGATATGGCCATTCAGCAGGATTGTGTATATATCATACCCAATAATAAACTCATGACCCTGGTAAAGGGACGGCTTAAGCTTGCGGAGAAATCGCAGATTAAAGCACCCAACACAGCCATCGATCACTTTTTATATACCCTCGCTAAAGACAAAAAAGAAAAGGCCATAGCCATTATCCTCTCCGGAACCGGTACAGACGGTACCAAGGGCATACAGAGTATAAAGGAAAACGGCGGGATGGTTATTGTTCAGGAACCTGCTTCTGCCAAATTTGATGGCATGCCCAATTCGGCCATCGCGTCTGGCAATGCCGACCATATACTGATCCCTTCGAGGATGCAGGAAGAACTTTTCAGTTATGTAAATGAAGAGCCTGTTAAGGTACTCGAAAATGGTAAGGTGAACGAAGAGCTGCTCGATGAAATATTTAAACTGGTACATACCAGCAGCGGTAACGATTTTAACCTTTATAAAACCCCGACTATTATCAGGCGCATTGGCCGGCGAATGAACGAAAGAGGTATAAAAAAGCTCGACCGTTATGTGGATTTTTTGCACAACCATGCCGATGAAGTAAAAATTTTAGCACAGGATTTTCTGATTGGCGTAACCAAGTTTTTTAGAGACGGCCAGGCTTTCGAACAGCTTTACGAGTATGCCATACAAGATATTGTCGACAGGAAAGAAAATGGCGATGTCATAAAAATCTGGGTCTGTGCCTGCAGTACCGGACAGGAAGCGTACTCCATTGCCGCCCTTGTAAACGATTGTGTAGATAAATCGGGCAAAAAGATTGAGATTAAAATATTTGCTTCCGACATTGATGAAAAGAGCATCGAAATCGCTTCCCTTAATCAATACCCGATTTCGGTAAAGAAGGAAATCCCTGCTAAGCTGTTTAAAAAATATTTTATACAGGATGGAAAGCACATCAGTGTGGTGGCAAGTCTTCGAAAACAAGTGGTGTTTGCCAAACACGATGTGATTAAATCGCCTCCTTTTATTAAGAACGATCTGGTGACCTGTAGGAATATGCTCATTTATGTAAACGGCATACTCCAGGAAAAAATCCTTTCGATCTTTCATTTTTCCTTATTGCCAAATGGCTACCTGTTTCTCGGATCGAGCGAAACCGCTTCTTCCATGAAGGCGGGACTTACAGAGATATCGAGTAAATCAAAAATCTATAAGAAAACCGGAAAAATCAATTATTCAACCTACAATACCTACAATACAGGTACAAAAACAACGCTGGGGCAGGAACGGAAAAAAGGACCGCATGCCGAAACGATACAAAGTCCTTTAGAAAAGCGTTTGGCTGATTTTCTTTCGTCAGACCTGGGATACGTTGCCGTTTTTATTGATAAAGGATACATTATGCAGGATGCAGTTGGCGATTACCGTCAATATTTATCACTGCCTGAGCAAAGCATTGAACTCAATATCCTGAAGATGGTACCCAGAGAGGTATCTATCGTACTCAATACCGGATTGAGAAAAGCCTGGAAAGACAATAAAAAGACGGAGTTAAAAAAGATCCGTTTTAAGCAGGCTAATGAAGATGTTTTTGTTGATATCGCTATTCTACCGGCCTCTCCTGATCATACCAATGGCTTTACCATGGTGGTTTTTGTGGAGCATGTTTTAGAAATACTGGCCGATAAAGACGAATTTGTACTGCCGGGCTTCCATGATGCCAGCCAGTCTGAATATGTGTTTGAACTGGAAGCCGAACTGAACGAAACCCGTTCGAACCTGCAGATGGCCGTAGAAGAAATGGAGACCACCAACGAGGAACTCCAATCGAGTAACGAAGAATTGCTATCGGCCAACGAAGAGTTACAATCGAGCAATGAGGAACTCCAGTCGTTAAACGAAGAACTGCATACACTCAATACCGAACATCAGTTAAAAATCAAAGAACTGATTGAGCTTAATGATGACCTCGACAATTATTTCAGGAGCACCGATATCGGCCAGATCTTTCTGGATTCGGGAATGTTTATCCGCAAATTTAATCCGGCGGCAGTTAGCATGGTTAACCTCATCGAGGCCGATATTGGGCGGTCGATTGAACATATTTCGAACAATATCAAGGCCGAAAACCTTACCGGCGACATTAGAAAAGTGCTGCTCACCGGGAAGGTAATTGAAAAAGAAGTACAACTAAAAAATAATACCCGCTGTTTGATGCGCATCATGCCTTATCTGAGGAAAGACAGGCGTGCAGATGGGGTGGTGATTTCTTTCGTAGATATATCTAAAATTACCGAGCTAAACAATATCATTAGTGGCGTTTTTAATGCCAGCCTGAATGGGATTTTGGCTTTTAAAGCGGTGAGGGATAACAAACATTTTATTGCAGATTTTGAATGCAGTACCTATAACGATTCGGCCCTGAGTATTTTAAAGAAAAACAGGACAGAGCTAAGTGGTGCAAGGTTAATGAAAATGATACCAGAGCTAACGGTAGGTAACCTGTTTAATAAATATGTTGGTGTGGTCGAAAATGGCAAGGTGCTCGAAACAGAACTCCAGTTTTCTAAAGAGCAATGGTGCCAGCTGATAGCGGTAAAAATGTCTGACGGTTTTGTGGCCACGCTAACGGATATCAGTCAGCAAAAACTGGCTGAGCAAAAACTGAAGAAAAACTACAACGAGCTTTTAGGCACCCGCGAAAACCTGAGGCAGCTCAATGCCGATCTGGAATTGAAGGTAAAAGAGCGTACCCAAAAGCTTTCGGCAAGCGAGGAACGTTTCAATCTGGTTTCGCATGCCACAAACGATACCATATGGGACTGGAACCTGGCACATAATACCATGTGGCGGAGTGATAATTTTACGTCGATGTTCGGCTATCAAAAAGACGCACAGACCGAAAATATTTCATTCTGGTTTGATAAAATCCATCCCGATGACCGTGAGCGTGTAAAAACCAGCGTGTACGATGCCATTAACCATAACGAAACCCAGTGGACCGCTCAGTACCGTTTTGAAAAGGCAGATGGCACTTTTGCGACACTGCTGGATCGGGGAAGTATCCTGCTCGACGATTTGCAAACACCGTACCGCATGGTAGGCTCTATTGTTGACATATCCAAACTGGTGGATACGGAGGTAAGGTTAAACTCAACTGAGCGCAAGTTCAGGAAGATTTTCGAATCGAATGTAATCGGAATATTGTTTACAGATACGGAAACGGGGCGGATAGAGGATGCCAACGATATCTTCTTAAACCTCTTGGGTTATACCAGGGCAGATTTTGAAAAGGGAAATATCGATTGGATGCAGATTACGCCTGAAGCTTTTTTGCCGATCAGTAAAATATCGGCAAAATTATTAAAAGAAGAAGGCTTTTGTCCGCCGTTCGAAAAACAGTACCTCAACAAAGCAGGTATCCCTGTAGATGTTTTGGTGGGTTCGGCGCTTTTAGATGAGGAAGTTCCAAATGGGGCGGTAACCTATGTGATCGACATCAGTAAGCAGAAACATACCGAGAAAAAACGGGGCGAACTTCAAAAACTCATCAAGAAACAACAGGATGAGTTTTACAGCATTTTCAAAAACGCACCTGCACTCATCACCATCAGAAGGGGTAAAGGATTAAAATACGAATTTGTTAATGAAGCTTTTAAAACTTTTGATGGCGGAACAGATTATATCGGTCGTTCAAGGATTGGAAATGGTTCTAAGTTCGAATCGCCTGAGTTGTTAGCGATAGAAAATAAAGTATTGCTAACGGGAGAAACCTATGTTGCTAATGCTTACAGAATTGATCAGGTGAACCGGGCTACCGGAGATTCGATTGAAAAGTGGTTCGATATTATCATTAATCCTGTTTTTTCTGATCAGGGTTTAATTGATGGTCTTGCTTTCTTTGGATTCGAAGTAACCGATTTAATGAAGGCACAACAAGCTACCAAAGAGCTTATGCACCGCAAGGATGAATTTATGAGCATTGCCAGTCATGAACTAAAAACACCAATTACCAGCATTAAAGGCTTTTTACAGTTTGCACTGAGGATGGCTGAACAGCAGAAATTTGAAAAAATTCATGAGTTTGTAGATAAAGCAAACCGTCAGATTGGAAAATTAACAGCCCTTGTTGAAGATTTATTGGATGTAACCAAAATACAGGCCGGTAAAATGACTTTTAATTTTTCTGAATTTAATATTGCCGGCGTAATTGAAGATGCGATTGATGGTTTACAGGAAAGCATGCATGGACATCGCATTGTACAGGAGATTACGGATGTTCAGGTACATGCCGACCGTAACCGTATTGAGCAGGTTTTGAGCAATTTTATGTCCAATGCAATCAAGTATTCTCCCGATGCGGATAAAATTATAGTAAAGACCAGAACTGAAGGCGATTATCTGTTGGTTTCGGTACAGGATTATGGAATCGGGATACCTAAAGATAAATCGCAGTTTGTGTTCGACCGTTTTTTCCGTGTGGAAGCTTCATCATATAACTTTTCGGGGCTTGGCCTGGGCTTATATATATCAGCCGAAATTGTGGAGCGCCATGGTGGTGAAATTGGTGTTAACAGCAAAGAGGGCGAGGGTTCGGTATTCTGGTTTAAGATTCCGTTAAAAGATAACGATTAGAATAAGCATTTGGTTATCAGGATGATGTTGTATGATGATCTAGATAAAGTAAACAAATTGCTTCATCTATGTCACTATAGTTCCGCTAACACAGGGTTTTTGGAAAGGGGTAAGCATGAATATGCATACCCTTTTCTGTTTTAACAACGTTTTAGGGGCATACTTGCATTTTGTTCAATCTTCATATACTTCACCCTTTCAGGTTGTATGTTAATCTCAACCATTTCGATAATTGCTATGTTGTTTAAAAATGGATGATAGGGCAAATTTAATTTTGGGTATAATTTTTTTACTGGCAGGTGTTTTTGTTTTCTACATTATTTTTAAACCCGACCGGGAAAAGCGGAGATAAGGGTTTTGTTTTCTTAGCGCACGCGTCACGCGTGTGCATTAAAATGTTGCTACATCCCCTAGCGCATTCGCAATGGTATGTTAAGTCTATTAGTCAAAGGCAAATATAGTTTAACCACAGATGGACACAGATCCATACGGATTGTTGTACCTGTGTGCATCCTTTATTTGTTGTTAAAAGTCCCAACTTAACTACGTTGAGTACACGTGATACATGTATGATTGAAAAATCTGAACTTAATATTGAATAAAACGTCTGTTTTTTTTTTCATTTTCATATATTTAAACCATAGTATATTTTATATTAAAAACTATCTCATCAGCTATCCCATGGTTATGATGGTTAATTATCCCACATTTAATAAAAAAACAAGGCATACCCATTTTTTGCATAGCAATCTGTTAGAGCATGTTTTTTAGAGGAATTATCAATTAACCTTAATATTTATATGAAAACCATTTACCATGAGTTTAAACAACAAGATTTCGGCTAAAATTACGGTGGAGCAATCAGCCGCCATTGATGCAATATTCGAAGAATTCAAAAAAGTTTTAGCGCCACTACTCATCATCAATTTAACTGCCCAAGAACGTAGGGAAACGCTTATAATGGGTGAAAAATCCCTGGCTTTTGTAAATAAAACATTAACTTATGCCAAGCAAAACCCAAATTTGGTACCTAATTATATCGATTTAGAAGAAGCGATAAACGATAGTAATCTTGCCGCTAAAATTTATGGCATTTTCCAGCAGTTGAGTACGATGTTAAGGGCTATGGAAGATACGGGTTTGGTGGCTGGTAGCGAAGCTTATCAGGCTGCTTTAAGTATTTACCATTCCATAAAAGGGGCTAGTCGGTCTAATATCCCCGGTACACAAGTGATATACGACGATTTGAAAAAACGCTTTCCAGGTCGTAAAAAGCACATTGCGACATCAGAATAGTAATCATTTTGGGAAAAGGATATCTTCTGAGATAGAAAAATGATGTGTTTGATATGAAAGAATATATCTGGAGATAGAAAAAGGGTGTGTTAGATATGAAAGAATATATCTGGAAATTGAAAAAAGATATTACGGATATGAAAGAATATATCTGGGTATAGAAAAATGATGTGCTGGATATAAACGCATAGGGCCAGAATTCGGGTTTTTTAATTCCATCATCCATCTTAGATTTTTCATCACCTAAAAACCCATCATTTTTTGTACCCTTGTAAAAAATACTCCAATGGAAAAATCACTCATCAGTATTACCTATTGTCCTAAGTGTGGGTGGATGTTGCGCTCGGCATATATGGCACAGGAAATTTTAACCACTTTCGTTAATGACGTAAAAGGAGTAGTGTTAATGCCAAGCGAAACATCGGGCGTTTTTAAGGTATTAGTTGGCGAAAAATTGATTTTCGATAGAAAGGAGATGCAGCGTTTCCCTGAAATTAAAGAATTGAAACAGCTCATTCGTGATGAAGTGAACCCGTCAATGAACCTGGGGCATTCTGATGTTAAATAACTAGGCTATCGATTGTCTGCTGATGAGGAGAGAAGAATATAAAAAATGTTATATATAATATCTATCTATTTTATACACATTTGGGTGGTTGATGGAGGGACTGTTAATTATTGATTAAACTTATTCAGACCGTTTATCATCCGAAAGTGTTTTCGTGAGCGTTAGCGAATGGCTAAAATAAGTTTGCCCGATTTAATCCTGAAATAATAGGTTAAATAAGTTCTGTGTTTTAAAACCTCAATGCTGCTGATGGTTCCGGAGCTGCCAGACATGTCAGAAATAACATCGCCAATCTTTAATTGCTCCAACTGTTTGATAGGAGTTAAGGTATCAATACATGTCATAAAGGTGAAATTAAGGCTCTTTTAGGCTTTTTAATAAGATTATCGTATCAAATTGTACATTTCACGATTATGTATAGTAAGAATTAAGACATTTTCACTCATTAATGGAGTTATTGAGTTAGGCCGTAGAATATTAATATAAGTGAAATTTTTCTTATCTAAATTAACAAAATATTTCTTGGTTTTAAGTATTTTCATACTCATTTTGAGCGCTTTAATTTATTGAGTTTTTCCAATAAAAACAGAAAAACCGTATTAATTAGATATGATGAGAAAGATATTGTTATCAGTTTACCTCCTCTTTTCTGTAAATTTATTTGGCTTTGCGCAATTGCCTGAAGTGGAGAAACTAAGAGCTTCTTTAAAAGTGGTATCAGATAGCTTAAAATATGTCGATGACTTAAACCGACTTGCTATGTTGATGTACGAAAGTAATGTCGACAGCACCTTTTACCTCGCAAAACAGGCAAGAGAAATTTCCTTGAGACACAATTATGAACAGGGCAAAGCTGATGCATTAAACAACCTTGGTATTTTTTTTAATTTAAAGGGAAGCAACCAACTTGCCTTGTATTATTATAGCTTAGCCCATACCAATTATATTTCTATCGGAGATTCGGTTAACATGGTACAAACCATGATGAACCTTGGAATTGCATATCATGCCATTGGCAACTTTGAGCAATCTATTAAATGGTTCGATGGGGCTGCCAAAATGGGTAACAAACTCAGTAATGATTCGATTATGGGGCGTGTTATTTTGAACTACTTGTTCGCATTTCCACAAAAATTCGATAAGAAAGCGACAAAGGATGGGATTAATAAAGTTGAAAAAATTAGTCGGAGATATAATGACGAACGGCAATTATTAACGCTGCAAGCAGTTACTGCAAGTGATCTGTTATCGCAAGGGAAGGAGAAAGAGGGACTCCAGCTATATCTGCATGTTATCGATATTGGCATACAAAAGAAGTTATTTCACACGGCTATGGATCAGCTGGCCTTTATAGGAGATATTTTGGCAAAAAAAGATTCTGCCCTTGCTGTAGCAAAATATCAAGAGGCGCTTAAAGTTTCCAATGAAAGTGGTTTTTTGTCTTACAGTAAGGTAATTGCTAAAACCATGTTCGAGTTTTATCGTGCACGTGGAGACAATATCAAGGCCGTATTATACGGGCGCAAGCTAATCGAATTGGATGAACGGGAGATAAAGCTCAATAATTCATCCAATATTGATTACATGGATTATGCACTTAAGGAACAAAAAGTAGCTGCATTAACTATACAATCTCAATATCAGGTTGTTTTGATCATCGTTATTACAATTGTCTGTGTGCTCGCACTGGCTATATTAATTGTGGTTAAGGAAAATTTAAGAAAAAATAAAAGGTTAACTGAACAGGTAACCAGTCAGAACGATAAGTTGACGGGAACCTTGCTCGCTTTAGAGCAAAGTCAGACCGAGAACACCCAAATGCTTAAAATTGTTGCCCATGATCTTCGGAGTCCTATTGCCGGCATACATTTATTAAGTAATTTGATGATTGATGAAAATAATCGTTCGTCTACAGATCTGGAAATGCTTAAGCTTATTAAAGACTCGAGTAAAAATTCACTTATACTGGTTAACGACCTGTTGCACATACAATTTAAAATAGAAAAACTTAATAAAGAGCTAATAGATTTGGCCGAACTCCTCGAATACTGTGTGGCCTTGTTACGGAATAGTGCATCAGCTAAGAAACAAATAATTAATCTGCAGGTAAAACAGGTAATGCTTTTAGCGAGTGGCGAAAAACTTTGGCGTGTGATGAGTAATTTGATTGGGAATGCAATTAAATTTAGCCCCAAGCATGCAACAATAGAGATTAGCATGGTACAAACTACCGAAGTTGTACGTTTAGGAATTTCAGATGAAGGTATTGGGATTCCACCAGATATTGAAAACAGAATTTTCGACATATTTACAGAAGTAAAAAGGACTGGTACTGATGGCGAAGAACCCTTTGGCCTTGGTTTGGCGATATCAAAACAGATTGTAGATGCACATGGTGGGAAAATATGGTTTGAAAGAAAAACAGATAAAGGCACCATATTTTTTGTAGAACTTCCGTTCTTAGACAGTTAACTGATATAGTTATCTCTCCGTTGCGTATAGCAAATTATTTAAATAATAAATAATACTAATCCTATAGAATTTATATATTTGAATAATACAGCTCAATTGTTAAAATTTAGTTGTTGTTTTTGAGTTGATCAATTGCATGAGTATACAGAAGGCTGCTATTGATTTGATTGAGAACAGTTTTAAGTTTAATAACCCATTCACCTATGAGTAAACTGATCCAAATTTTAAGCTGTGTGACTTTTCTAATCTTTTTTAGTGGCACAAAACCTAAAATTTCCCCTCCGGTAAAAGAGCCAAATATTCTTCTAATTATGGCCGATGATATGGGCTTTGCCGATATCGGCTGTTATGGAAGCGAAGTAGCTACTCCAAATTTGGATAAACTTGCGGCTGGAGGTATCCGGTTCAGGCAGTTTTACAACAATGCAAGATGCTGCCCTACCAGAGCCTCTCTGCTCACAGGCTTGTATCCGCACCAGGCGGGTATAGGACACATGTCTAACGATCCGGAAGACAGTACTAGTTTTAACTACGGACTTCTAGGATATCAAGGCGCCTTAAACAACAAATGTGTAACCATTGCAGAGGTTTTAAAAACAAGGGGGTATCAAACTTTAATGAGCGGTAAATGGCATGTGGGTTATCATGGCGAACAACGGTGGCCTTTGCAGCGCGGTTTCGATAAATATTATGGTTTATTGGCAGGTGCAACAAATTATTTTAATCCATCGGGTGGCCGCGGACTCATGCTGATGAACAATAAGATAGCCCCTGAAGGCGAAAATTTTTATCTTACCGATGCACTAACCGATTATGCCATTAAATTCCTCGGAGAAAACAAAAAGGAAAGTAAAGCGCCGTTTTTTATGTATTTGGCTTATACCAGTCCACACTGGCCATTAAATGCACTTGAAGCCGATGTTCAGAAATACCGTGGTAAATATAAAAACGGATGGAAAGCGCTTCGCAGAGAAAGATACGTACGTATGAAAAAGCTAGGCGTAATAAAAGACAATACTTTATTGAGCGAAGACGATGGTGCCGACTGGGATAAACTTTCGCCCGAAAAACAGGACGAGATGGATCACCGCATGGCACTTTATGCCGCTCAGATCGATCGGATGGATCAAAATATCGGTCGCGTGATTAAAACACTCGAAGCTTCAGGCGAACTGGATAATACTTTAATATTTTTTCTTTCTGATAATGGTGCCTGTGCCGAAGGGGGCGAACTTGGTGGAGGTTTGCCACAAAACCTGGGTACCAAATTGGGTTACATGCTCAGTTATGGCCAGTCGTGGGCCAATGCATCCAATACACCTTTTAAAAAATATAAACATTGGGTAAATGAGGGCGGAATTAGCACCCCACTAATCGTACACTGGCCAAAAACTATCCCTAAAACATCGTTGGGCAAGTTTACCGATCAGTATGGTTTTTTACCCGATATTATGGCTACCATTGTAGATGTGGCCAAGGCAAAATATCCTGCCAGTTATAAAGGAAACATCATCACTCCATTGCAGGGGAAAAGTTTGTTACCTGTTATCCAGGGTAAAGATCTGGCCGTACATCAGCAGCCCATCTTTTGGGAACACGAGGGTAATGCCGCCGTTAGATCGGGTAATTTGAAACTGGTAAGCGAATTCCACGCCGGGAAACCTACTCAATGGCAATTATACGATTTAAGCAAAGACCGTTCGGAACTGAAAGACCTTTCGGCTGTTATGCCCGCCAAAGTTGATGAGTTGACCAAAGCCTATCAAAATTGGGCCAGTTCTGCAGGGGTGGTACCCTATGGGGAGATTGTTAAAATACAGGCCAAAAAGAAGAAAGTGTCCAAGATAACCCCGCAATAAGGTTATGGTTAACGTAGAAGAAATCTTACCATTTTTACTATTTAATCCTAAGAATGGCGCGTAGCTGAGTTTTGGGAAAATATGTATATTCGTTTCATACCAAGTATACCCCGGTACTGTTTTTTCTATGTTCCACATCCAGAAGATTTCCGCGTGCCTCATACTCTTCGTATGGATGTGCACAGGTATTTGTTTTGCCCAGCCATCAGCTATTCCCATTAAGTATCTGGGCGTAGAAAACGGGCTGTCCAATAATGTGGTAAACTCTTTATACCTAGATCGTTTTGGCTTTATGTGGATGGGTACGTATGACGGCTTAAACCGTTACGATGGTTACCACTTTAAGATCTTTAGAAACGGTTGGGGCGACGAATATTCTTTGGTAAACAACCACATTACGGTGTTAAACGGTGATGCCAAAAACCGGGTGTGGGTAGGTACACAAAAAGGGATCTCTTACTACGATTACGCCGATTCGAAATTTCACCAGCTGAGTTACAAAGAAAAAGGAAAGCGGAATGATGTAAATTATGCTATTAATGCCATTGCAGTTAGCGCCGCTTCCGTTGTATATGCGGCTACCGATGAAAAAGGCCTGTTTATGCTTAAACAAGATGAAAGCTTGGCTCAGCGTATTCCTTTTGGCAAAAACAGCGATTTCTCTGTAAAAGCTTTATATGTTGATGAGCAGCAAAGCCTCTGGGTTTTTATTAAAGATATCGGACTTTGCAGGTACGATGCGGGAAAAAATAGCCTCCGTTTGATCAATGCTACATTGCGCTCGGTAACCAGTATTACAAAAGGTGACAAACAAAATCTCTGGATCGGAACCGAGCATGGCCTTTTTCAGTTCAATAAAGCCAATGAAAGCCTGAGCAAGTTTGACCAGCACCTGGGCAATGAGAATATCATGAACCTTTTGTTTGATAAACAACAAAAGCTCTGGATTTCGACGGATGGTGGCGGAATAACGGTTTACGATTCGAAAACTCAAAAAATCAGTTATTTATCTGCAGGAAAGGAAAAGCCTTGGTTGAGCAGTAATTCTGTTGCCCAGGTTTATGAGGACAAGGAATCGAGAAAATGGATTGCCACCTTACGTGGTGGCGTAAACATTATTGATCAGGAGAGTGAGCAGTTTAGTACGATCAAACATGATCCCTTAAAAAGTAATTCTTTGATTAACAACTTTGTGCTTTCGTTTAGTGAAGATGAAAACAAAAACATTTGGATTGGAACTGATGGTGGGGGCTTGAGCGTTTGGAACCAGAAACAGAATAACTTTACCAATTATGCCAAAACCAGCGAGCCAAACTCTTTAACCAGTAATTTTGTAACCAGCATTTTAAGCGATGCCGACCGGAATATCTGGGTGGCTACTTTTAGTGGTGGGATAGACCGTTTCGATAAAACAACAAAAAAGTTTATTCACTATAGCTGCTACAATACCTTTAAGGGTGTAGACGATATCAATATCTGGAAACTGTATCAGGATAAACAGCACAATATCTGGGTAGGTACTACAAAGGGAGGCGCCTTATACCGTTACAACAAAAACACCGATAAATTTGAACTCTTTGATCATAATTTAAAGGATATCCATACGCTGTTTCAGGATTCGAAAGGAAGACTGTGGGCAGGAAATTATACCGAATTGATTAAAATCGATCCGGTAAATAAGAAACACGAATACACGAAGATCAATTTTGCCATCAGGGCCATTCAGGAAGATTTTAACCATAAGATATGGATAGGAACAGAAGGCGGTGGCCTATTGCTTTTTGATCCGGATACTAAAAAAATAAAGCGGTATATCCAGAGCGACGGACTGCCCAGCAATTCTGTACTCAATATCCTTCAGGATGGACGCGGGGATTTATGGTGCAGTACCTATAACGGTTTATCGAAATTTGATGTTAGCCACCATACTTTTAAAAATTACTACGCTACCGATGGTTTACAGAGTAACCAGTTTAATTACAACGCAGCATTAAAACTCAGCAACGGTAATTTTCTGTTCGGTGGAATCGGCGGTTTCAACCTGTTTTCTCCTGATAGTATCAAAAAGAACAAACGTATCCCTAAAATGGTGCTGACCGATTTTAGGATCAACAATATTTCCCTCGATCAGGATTCGGGCTATAAAAACATATCGGTAGTCAATTTAGCGCGGATCGAAATTCCCTTTAGCGCCGCTGTAATTTCGGTTGATTATGCGGCCATCGAATTTTCGTTTCAGGATCAGATTTCTTATGCTTATTACCTCGAAGGCTGGGATCGCGACTGGAACTATGTAAACAAATTAACTACATCCTATTATTCGAGGTTAAACGAAGGACAGTATAAACTGCACATCAAAAGTACCGATACCGAAGGCGCCTGGAGCAATAACGAAAAGGTAGTCGTCATCAGGATTTTGCCGCCGTGGTATCGCACCTGGTGGGCCTATACCATTTATATTATTTTAGGCTCATCCTTGTTTTATCTTTTTCAAACCTATCGCAACCGCCAAAGAAGGTTAAAACATGAAGTAGAGATTACCAATATTAAAATGGAGCGTGAGAAGGATTTGAATGAGAAAAAATTGAATTTCTTTACCAATATTTCGCATGAGCTTAGAACTCCGTTAACCTTAATCGTTAATCCGATTAAAGATATCATCACTAAAAAAGATGCCGGACAGGAAAAGAACGATCTAAATGTGGTTTATCGCAACTCGAGGCGACTATTAAGCCTGGTAGACCAGCTGTTATTGTTCAGGAAAACGGAGAGCGAAAACGATGTATTGAAAATTGTGAGGATCAATCTTTATAAATTTACCAATGAGATTTTTCTCTGTTTTAATTACCTGGCGAAACAAAACCACATCGAATATACTTTTGATTGTGATGAGGAAGAACTGGATATTTTTGCCGATAAAGACAAACTTGAAATTGTATTCTTCAATCTGCTTTCGAACGCATTAAAGTTTACCCCTAAAGGTGGCTTTGTAAACTTCAGTGTTAAAATGGTGGGTATGCGGGTACAGGTAGAAGTGAGCGATAGTGGTCCGGGCATTCCGGCAAATGTGGGTGAGAAACTTTTTGATAAATTTTATAAGGTGATGTCGAACGAATCGTTAAAGATGGGATTTGGGATCGGGCTTTATTTAGCTAAAAACTTTGTAGAACTGCACAAGGGTAAAATATCGTTCCGTTCTAACCAGGGTAAAGGTACCATCTTTTTGATCGATATTCCGGTTGGTGAACCAAACCTGCAGCAGAGTGGTGTTTTTCAGAATGAACTCACTTATGTAAACGAACTGATTGCGCAAGAGGAAGAAGCAGAAAGCAACGATACCGAAAATGTGGGTAATCTAGAACTATTAATTTCCGATCTGCATTCGATTTTAGTGATTGATGATAACCCTGAGATTATCGATTATATCAAGCATATTTTTCAGGAAAACTTTAAAATTTACAGGGCCGAAAATGGTACCGATGGATTGAAACTCTGCAAAGAATATTTGCCTGATATCGTAATCTCTGATGTGAATATGGATGGCCTTAACGGGATCGAACTCTGTAAAGCGATTAAAGATGATTCTGCACTGAACCATATCCCGGTAATTCTATTAACAGGAGATCCAAGTCCGGAAGTAAAACTCAAGGGGATTGAAGTGGGTGCCTATGATTTTATCACCAAACCTTTCGATAAGGAGCTTTTTACGGCGAAAATAAATAGTATTATAAAAAACAGGACCAATCTTCAATCTTATTTCTATAATGAGATTACCTTAAAATCCGACGCCCACAAAGTATCGCAGGAGGATAAAGGTTTTCTGCAAAAATGTATAACACTAATTGAAGAAAACTTGATGGAAGACAGTTTTAACGTAAAAACATTGGCGTCTGATCTTGGAATGAGTCATTCTAATCTCTACAAAAGGATTAAAGCTACCTCTGGCCAGTCTATTAATGGATTTATCCGTTTTATTAGATTAAGGAAAGCTGCCGAGTTGCTGATCAATACCAATTTGAACATTAACGAAGCGGCCTTTAGGGTAGGGATAAATGATAGTAAATATTTTAGAGAGCAATTTCAGAAGCTCTTTAAATTGACACCATCAGAATTTATAAAAAAACACCGGAAAAGTTTTCATAAGTACTATAATATTAATGCCACCACATAAAAGTTACGCTATTTTATACTTTAAGAGGTATTTATCTTAAAACGCCCCCTGCAAAGTATGATTTAGCCCCCTGTGCAAAGCTTAAAAATTTCGGTACTTCGACCATACCAAATGTAAGAAATTGAGCAGCATAAATTGTAGCATGTATCCATCCCTTAATAAATGTATATTTTTAGTTTGTGGATTCACAGGGATAAGCCTGATGTGTATTGCACAAGAGACAAAGTTGAGTACCATTGCCAGTAACGGATGGGCCAATAACTCTGTAAACACCGTTATTTTTCGTAAAAATTCTTTAGTCACTTTTAAAAGCATGCAATATGCGGCTTATTATGATAATGAACAAAATGTGGTATTAGCAAAACGAAAAACTGGCTCACTCCGGTGGACGGTGCAAGCCAGCGCCTATAAAGGAGATGCTAGTGATGCCCACAAATCGATCAGTATTATGGTAGATGGCAATGGCTTTATACATATCGCCTGGGGGCAGCACAATAACAATTTAAACTATGCTCGATCGGTTTCAGCAGGTTCATTAACTTTAGGCAATAAACAGGTCATGCTTTCGGCAAAAGAAAATAAGGTGAGTTATCCTGAGTTTTACAAACTGGCCAATGGAGATCTGTTGTTTTTTTACCGCGATGGTGGTTCAGGCAATGGAAACCTGATGATTAACCGTTATAGTTTGCATACTCAAAGATGGACAAGGGTACAAGATGGGATGATCGATGGAGAAGGGGAACGAAATGCGTATTGGCAGGTTGCAGTAGATCAGGTTGGAACCATTCATTTATCATGGGTTTGGCGCGAAAGTCCTGATGTGGCCAGCAACCACGATTTATGTTATGCAAAATCTACCGATGGTGGTTTAACCTGGTTAAAATCTACAGGAGAAAAATATCCGCTTCCCATTACGGAGGCGAATGCCGAATATGCACTTAGAATTCCGCAGAAAAGTGAACTGATTAACCAGACCTCGATGTTTGCCGATGCAAAAGGCAATGTATTTATTGCGGGATACTGGCATGATGCGAACGAAAGTGTACCACAATATCACCTGGTTTTTAAAACAGGTGATCGCTGGAAGGTGAGCAATCTGAATTTTAGAAAAACCACTTTTAGTTTGAGTGGTACCGGTACCAAAAGGATTCCGATTTCCCGGCCACAGATTGTTGCCTGGCCAAACGGAACACACTATGCCGCGGGTATGCTGTTTAGAGATGCTGAACGGGGAAGCAAAGTATCCATTGCTTTAAATGATGAGCTTGGTTCTGAAAACTGGACTATTAAAGACCTTACCGAAACCAGCATTGGCGAATGGGAACCTACGTACGATACCGAACTTTGGAAAACTAAAAAAATGCTGAGTCTGTTTTTACAGAATGTTACCCAGATAGACGGCGAAGGAAAAGCCGACCAGGCACCCACCAAAGTACAGGTATTGGATTGGAAACCTAATCAATAGGAAATAACTTTAAAATGAAACATCCCTTAATAAAATATAAATGCGCTCTGCTGGTAGCTTTGTTCCTGGTCTCCGTAAACCTGGTACAGGCACAAAACAAAAAAACGGCTAAAACCGCTACAGGAAATACAGCTTATTTATTTGCTTATTTTACCGGAAATAATAAGGCAGAAGAGGCCATCCGTTTTGCCGTGAGCACTGATGGTTATCATTATAAAGCTTTAAATAACAATAACCCAATTATTTCCTCCGAAAAAATCAGCAGTACAGGAGGCGTGCGCGATCCACATATTTTGCGTGGTGAAGATGGCAAAACCTTTTATATGGTGGCAACTGATATGGTTTCGGCAAATGGCTGGGACTCTAACAGGGCCATGGTCTTGTTGAAATCAAAGGATCTGATCCACTGGACATCTGCAGTTGTGAATATTCAGAAACGTTTCCCAAATAATGAAAATCTGTTGCGTGTTTGGGCCCCGCAAACCATTTACGATAAAACCACAAAGAAATACATGGTCTACTGGTCGATGAAACATGGCAATGCACCCGATAAAATCTATTATGCATACGCCAACGCCGATTTTACCGATCTTGAGACGGCACCTAAACAACTTTTTCTTAGCCCGACCAATGGCTCTTGTATCGATGGCGACATTATTTATAGTAATGGAAAATACAATCTGTTTTTTAAAACTGAAGGAAATGGCAACGGCATTAAAAAAGCGGTTTCAGATCAGCTAAACAGTGGTTATGTCTTACAAGACAAATATTTGCAACAAACCAAAGAAGCAGTAGAAGGGGCTGGCGTTTTCAAGCTAAATCATAGTGATGAATATATCCTGATGTATGATGTATACATGAAAGGTCGCTATCAATTTACAAAAAGTAAGGATCTGGAGAATTTTAGTATAGTGGATAAGGATATTACAATGGATTTTCACCCCAGGCATGGAACGGTTCTGCCCATTAAACAAGAGGAATTAAACCGTCTGTTAAGCCAGTGGTATAGTGTTGAATCTGTTTTACAAAACCCGCTGAGTAAATCGATCAATCAAAATAATATTGTTCTAGACAGTGTAAACCAGAAAGTTGATCTGCCCGTAACCTACGGAACCAATTTAAAAGCTTTCGATCCCCAGTTCAATGATTTTAACCAGATCAGCATTGCGCCAAAGGGTAAACTTGATTTTGCAAAAGGCCCGCTAAAAATTAAAGTCAGTATTCCCAATCAACAGCCTAAAACGTACAAGATAAGTGTTACCGTAGCCAATAATCCTGCTTTAAAAGGGTATTATGCCGATCCTGAGGTTTTATATTCCAATAAAACGGATAAATATTATATCTACCCAACCAGCGATGGCTTTAACAATTGGAGTGGTACCTATTTTAAAAGTTTTTCGTCGACCGATCTGGTGAACTGGAAAGATGAAGGTAAGATATTGGATCTTGAAAAAGACGTTTCATGGTCGAAAAAGAATGCCTGGGCGCCAACCATTATCGAAAAGAAAGTAAATGGAGCGTATCAATATTTTTATTATTTCACCGCTGGCCAGAAAATAGGCGTTGCGGTTGCCAACGATCCCGCGGGTCCGTTTACAGATAGCGGCAAGCCGTTAATTTCGGGTAAACCAAGGGGAGTTAAAGGCGGACAGGAGATTGATCCGGATGTATTTAATGATCCAAAAACCAATAAAAGTTATCTCTACTGGGGCAATGGTTATATGGCGGTAGCGCCCTTAAACAAGGATATGCTTTCGATTGATACCAGTGCCATTAAAATCATTACACCGAACAAGGATTTTAGAGAAGGCACTGAAGTTTTTTATCGAAATGAAAAGTATTACTTCTTATGGTCGGAAGATGATACCCGAAGTGAAAATTACAGGGTGCGCTATGGCTTTTCTGATTCACCTATTGGCAAAATAACAATTCCTGAAAATAATCTCATCCTGGCGAAGGACGCTGCTCAGGGCATTTACGGAACAGGCCATAACAGTGTGATTAAAGTTAACGGGAAAGACGAATGGTATATGGTTTATCATCGTTTTACCCGGCCAAAAGGCATTTCGATGGGGGAGGCAGCAGGTTATAACCGTGAAGTTTGCATCGATAAAATGGAATTTAATGCCGATGGAAGCATTAAGCCTGTAATTCCAACCGTGAATGGCATTAAACCAATACAATGATGAATTTAAAATTATATAAAGCACTTTTCTTACTCCTGTTTTTTAACGGCATTGTGGTAAAAGCGCAAAACGTTGTTTCGAAAGAGGAGGTATTGGAGATGATCAACCGTGCAAATACCTATTGGCAAAGCAACAATAAACCTGATGTGCGTGCCTTTTGGGATCATGCTGCTTATCACACCGGAAATATGGAAGCTTACGAAATCACCAAAAACGAGGCTTACCGCAAATATTCAGAAGATTGGGCAGAATACAACAAATGGATGGGCGCAAAATCGACAGATAAATCCAATTGGAAATATAAATACGGCGAAACAGATGAATATGTACTGTTTGGCGACTGGCAGATCTGCTTTCAAACATACATCGATTTGTACCACTTAAAACCCGAGATATTTAAAATTGAAAGAGTTAAAGAAGTAATGCAATATGAGATAAGTACCACTAATAACGATTACTGGTGGTGGGCCGATGGTTTGTACATGGTAATGCCCGTGATGACCAAACTTTATAAAGTGACCGGCGATCAAACATACCTGGATAAGCTGCATGAATATTTTATGTACGCTAATAGCATCATGTACGACAAAAAGGAAAAGCTGTATTATCGCGATGCTAAGTACGTTTACCCGAAACACAAGACTGCCAATGGTAAAAAAGATTTTTGGGCAAGAGGTGATGGTTGGGTATTTGCAGGTTTGGCAAAGGTTTTAAAAGATTTGCCTGTTAACGATCCACATAGAAACGAATATATCACCAAATATAAAAATATGGCTCGGGCAATTATTAAAAGTCAACAGGCAGAAGGATATTGGACCAGAAGTATTCTTGATGCGCAACATGCCCCGGGACCAGAAACCAGCGGTACAGCTTTTTTTACCTATGGTTTGTTATGGGGGATCAATAATGGGTATTTAAAGAAAAAAACATACTTACCACCGGCTCAAAAAGCCTGGAAATATTTGACTAAAACTGCATTACAGCCCAACGGGAAAATTGGCTATGTACAACCAATAGGAGAGAAAGCCATTCCGGGCCAGGTGGTTGATGTAAACTCTACGGCTAATTTTGGCGTTGGTGCATTCTTATTGGCGGGATGCGAAATGTACCGCTATTTATCAAATCAGAACTAAATTTTTAAACAAAAAATGAAACTAAAGCATATTTGCATTACAGGACTACTGATTGTTTTGATTGGTGGGACTGCATTTGCCCAAAAGAAAACCGGGAGGACTAAAAACATTGTTTTAACCGATAGACAGTTTTGGTTGCAACAAATGGATAAAATGGTGAAGCCCGTTTTGTATAACCTGGCTAAGGACAGTTTAAAAATTGCCATGCCAAAAGTGACGTCTATCCATATCGACAACAAAGAACACCGCATTAAAGTACAATATGTAGAGGTTTTAGGCAGGGTATTAAGTGGAATTGCCCCATGGTTACAGTTAGAAGGCGGTTCGGCAGAAGAGGTGGCCTTGCGGAAACAGTATCGCGAATGGGCGATCCAGGGGCTAAAAAATGCACTGGACTCTAACGCGAAAGATTTCATGAATTTTGATATCGGTGGACAGCAGCTGGTAGATGCTTCTTATGTAGCGCTTGCCTTGGTGCGTGCACCGTGGTTGTGGGAAAACCTTGATAAGAAAAATCAGGAACTGATGATGCAATCTATTGTTACAACCAGAAGATTCAAACCTGTTTTTTCGAACTGGTTATTGTTTTCGGCAATGAATGAAGCTTTTCTGGCTAAATTCGGTTATAGCTGGGATCCAATGCGTGTTGATTATGCACTACAGCAAATGGAACAATGGTACACTGGAGATGGCATGTATACCGATGGAACCTCTTTCGCTTTTGATTATTACAACAGTTATGTGATCCATCCTTATTTGGCAACTTTATCGAATATCATCGGCACAAAAACGAACAGTTATAAAGACATGTTTGAGAAGATTAAAAAGCGTAACGAACGTTATGCCATTATTCAGGAAAGATTGATCAATGCTGATGGAACTTATCCTGCAACGGGCCGCTCTATTATTTATCGCGGTGCTGCATTTCACCATCTCGCGGATATGGCCTTGAGAAATGCGTTGCCAAAACAGTTGAGTCCTGCTCAGGTACGCTGTGCCTTAACCGCTGTAATCAGAAAAACTTTAGAGAGCCCTACTACTTATAAAAACGGTTGGTTAACCATTGGCTTGTATGGCGATCAGCCCAATCTTGGTGATTTTTACAATAACCAGGGTAGTCCTTATATCGCTTCCAATATCTTTTTACCATTAGGACTATCAGAAACCGATCCTTTTTGGGCAAATCCGGCAGAGAAATGGAGTGCACAAAAGATCTGGAGCGGCGAAAATTTCGAAAACGACCATAGTGCAAGTTTGAAATAAATGAGCGTACAGATTCCTGTATAAATAAATAGTTGGTTAAATTACCGTCTTTATAACTTTAAAAATTATTGATTAAAATGATGAACAAGAGAATCAGTTTTGTTTTAGGATTTATCGCCTTTAGTTTACTGCTAAACAGCTACGTTTCGGCACAGCAGGCATACACTTCTTTTAACCCGGGTAAAATTTGGAAGGATGATAAAGGTGTTCATATTAACGCACATGGAGGTGGTATTGTGGAGTATAAAGGAAGCTATTACTGGTTCGGGGAACATAAAATAGCAGGTGAAAAAGGAAATAGTGCACAGGTTGGCGTGCATTGCTATTCGTCAAAAGATTTATACAACTGGAAAGATGAGGGCATTGCGCTTCCGGTTTCCGAAGATTTAAAAAGTGATATCGCCAGGGGTTCCATCCTGGAACGCCCGAAAGTGGTATACAACAAGAAAACCAAAAAGTTTGTAATGTGGTTTCACCTGGAGCTTTTGGGTAAAGGTTATGCAGCAGCACGATCGGGCGTTGCAGTGGCCGATCGCCCAACCGGACCATACACTTTTATCAAAAGTTATCGTCCAAATGCCGGTAAAATGCCTTTTTATACTGAGGGAACACCTGAGCAAGATCAGGTGAACTGTGAAAAACCGGCCAATAAAAGTGATGGTTTTTTCTGTAGAGACTTAGCCGGCGGACAGATGGCAAGAGATATGACCGTTTTTGTAGATGATGATGGAAAAGCTTACCATGTATTTTCTTCTGAAGAAAATTTTACGCTGCATTTAGCCGAATTAACGCCCGATTATTTAGGGCATACCGGAAAATTCATCCGTATTTACGTCGGACAACAAACAGAAGCACCGGCTTTATTCAAGAAGAATGGAGTTTATTATATGATTGGCTCAGGTTGTACCGGTTGGGCACCAAATCCGGCAAGATGGTTCAAATCAAATTCCATCTGGGGCCCCTGGACATACATGGGGAACCCTTGTCAGGGTGAAGGGGCTAAATTAACCTACGGCGGCCAAAGTACACATGTTTTGCCTGCCCCGGGAAAAAAAGGTCAGTTCATTTTTATGGCTGATAAATGGGAACCCAAAAATGCGATTGATGGTCGCTACTTGTGGTTGCCGATCAAATTCGAGAATGATAAGATTTCGATAAACTGGACAGACGAATGGGATCTGAACGTGTTTAAAAAGTAGAAGAAAAACCACGATTTTATATAAACCCCGATGATGGATTGCGCATAAATGCGCAAAAGGGATTCCTTTTGCCTGAAAATTCCAATCATCTCAAAAAAAGTTAAAAATGAAAACACGATTAGTATGGCTGGCGGCGATATGTTTCTCCCTATCGGCATTTGGGCAGCAAGCCAAACACAGCTTTAAATTAGGAGATCATAATTTCCTGTTGGATGACAAACCTTTTCAGATTATTTCCGGAGAACTCCATTATCCGCGCGTTCCAAAAGAGGCCTGGCGTGCCAGGATGAAAATGGCCAAAGCCATGGGACTAAATACCATTGGTACTTATGTTTTCTGGAATTTGCACGAACCACAAAAAGGTAAATTTGATTTTTCTGGCAATAATAATATCGCCGAATTCGTGAGAATTGCGCAGCAGGAGGGGCTTTGGGTCATCTTAAGGCCAAGTCCTTACGTTTGTGCCGAATGGGAATTTGGCGGCTATCCATACTGGTTACAAACCGAAAAAGGCCTTGTAGTCAGAAGTACAGAAAAACAATACCTGGATGAGTATAAAAAATATATCCTGGAGGTAGGCAAACAACTAGCGCCCCTGCAGATCAACCATGGGGGTAACATCATCATGGTACAGGTAGAAAACGAATACGGTTCTTATGCTGCAGATAAAAACTACTTAGATGTGAACAGAAAAATGTTTATCGAAGCTGGTTTTGATGGACTATTATATACCTGCGATCCTGCGGCAGATGTTAAAGACGGACATTTGGCAGGTTTACTGCCAGCCGTGAACGGAGTCGATAATCCTGCAAAAATCAAACAGTTGGTAAATGAGAACCACAACGGTAAAGGGCCATATTTTATTGCAGAATGGTATCCGGCATGGTTTGATTGGTGGGGAACAGCACACCATACGGTTCCTGCTTCACAGTACACCGGAAAATTAGATTCAGTTTTGGCCGCGGGGATGTCCATCAACATGTACATGTTTCACGGCGGTACCACCCGCGATTTTATGAATGGAGCCAATTATAAAGATATTTCTCCTTACGAGCCACAAACGAGCAGCTATGATTATGATGCACCTCTAAATGAAGCAGGCAACGCAACCGAAAAATTCAGGGCTTTCAGAGGTGTGATTGAAAAATATCTTCCGGTAGGGCAAAGTTTACCTCCAATTCCCGCCGCTAAACCAAGCATTGTTATAGCACCTTTTAAATTGACCAGCAAAGTAGCCCTGTTTAATGCACTTCCAAGAGTGGTTAAAAACATTAATCCGCTAACCTTCGAAGATCTTCGCCAGGATTATGGTTATGTATTATACCGTACTACCATTAAGGGAGGAAAAAAAGGTGAGTTGCAGATAAAACAACTTCGGGATTATGCGCTGATTTTTATCAATCGGAAAAGGGCGGGGATTTTAGACCGCAGGCTTAACCAGAACACCTTGGCGATAGATCTTCCAGCCGGAGATATACAGCTTGATATTTTTGTCGAAAATATGGGCAGGATAAATTTTGGTAAGTATTTATTGGAAAACAAAAAAGGAATTACCGAACAGGTAAGCTTCGCCGGGAGTAAGATTAAAAACTGGTCGATGTATGGCTTCCCCTTTAACAATGATCGAATTACCGTTGCCACACCATCAAATGCAAAAGGAAACGGGCCGACTTTACAAAAAGGATCTTTTCAGATTACAACTGTTGCCGATACCTATTTAGACATGAGCGATTGGGGCAAAGGAGTGGTTTGGGTTAACGGCCACAACTTAGGAAAGTACTGGGCAATTGGTCCGCAACAAACCTTATATGTTCCTCAAGAATGGTTAAAAAAAGGAAAAAATGATATTTCCGTTTTAGAACTGATCAAACCTGATCAAAATGTTTTAAAGGCGATCGATCAGCCAATCTTAAACACAACAAAAAAATAAACGTAGAATAAACGTTTAAAAATTTCAAAAACAGGGGTTAAAGGCTAAAGTTTAACTAAAAATAACAATTTAACCCCTATTTATTACCGTATTGCCCCTCAATCATCGGGTTTTTATGTGGTTAATTTGTTGTAATCAATCATCCTTATTCATGTATAATTTACACATCCGGTCGGATTAGTATCTAGCAGATATTTTTCTACATGCCATTTTGAATCTTCAAGAGTGATTCAATATTAACTAACCAAATAACCAAAAAAATGAAAAGAAAACTACTAGTCACATCTAAGTGTGCAGTCATATTTTTGTTTGCTCTAATCTTATCATTAGGTAAATCAAAAAATGCCATGGCGCAAACAAATGCTCAAATTTCCATTTCAGGAAAAGTAAAAGACAGCCAGGGCAATCCTATTCCAGGCGCTTCCATTAGTGTTAAAGGAACAACTCAGGTTGTTGCCAGTGATAACAATGGGAATTTTAAAATATCGGCCCAAAAAGGGGAAAGTTTGGTTGTTACTTTTATTGGTTATGTAACCAATACAGTTTTGATCAGTAACCAAACCCAACTGATTATTACTCTTGCCAACGATATAGGTAAAAACTTAGAAGATGTAGTGGTGGTTGGTTATGGTACGCAAAAACGTTCTGATATTACCGGTGCAGTGGCATCTGTTCCAAAAGAACGTTTGTCGCAACTTCCCGTTACCAATGTTTTACAAGCCATTCAGGGGGCTGTAGCCGGGGTAAATATTACCAGCGGCTCGTCAGTGCCGGGCAGCCAGCCAGCAGCATCTATCCGTGGTCAAAATTCGATCACAGCAGGTACGGGTCCGTTTGTTGTGGTAGATGGAGTGCCATTGAGCAAAACAGGCGGATCACTTAACGATATCAATCCTAACGATATTGCCTCGGTAGAGATTTTAAAAGATGCATCATCTACCGCTATTTATGGTACTAATGGGTCTAATGGTGTTATACTCGTTACCACCAAACGAGGAAACACAGGCAAACCCAGCATCAGGTATAATGCTTATGCAGGCGTAGAAAACATTGCACATATTCTAGAGCCAAGATCGGGCGCTGAGTATCTTCAAAAATATGCCGATTATTTAAAGCAAACGGGTCAAACACAAACTAGCCCGGTTCCGAATTTTGGCGAACTGGTTAATTACAATGCAGGCGTAACTACCGATTGGGTAAAAGAAGTTACACAAACTGGTGTGATGCAGGACCATAATTTAAGTATTTCAGGTGGCAGCCCAGATGTTAAATATTTTATTTCAGCTGGATATTTAGATCAAAAAGGACCTATAAAAGGCTATCAATATAACAGAACAAGTTTAAGGTCTAATTTGGATGTTAACATTACCAATTATTTAACCGTGGGTACATCATTATTCTTTACCGGAAACAATTACGACGGGGGCAGGGCAAATTTACTTTTTGCTACGGCAATGAGTCCTTATGCACCTGTTTACAATGATAAAGGGGAGTATAAAATTTACCCAATGGATCCTGAACAGCTATATACCAATCCTTTACTGGGTTTAGTCACTGATCGTATCAGCAGAAGTACCAATCTTAACGGAAACGGTTATGCGGAAGTTAAATTCTCAGGAGTTTTAAAGGGTTTGAAATACCGTTTAAATGGGGGTTATACTTTCTTTCCTGAAAATACCGCGGGATATACCGGTAGAAAGGCCAATGATATGCTGGGCACTGCAAGAACCTTTTATGCGCAAACCAATAGTTACACCATCGAAAACCTGTTAACCTATACAAAAGATATTCAGAAACATCATTTCGATTTTACTGGTTTATACAGTGCCCAACAAAGGAAATATACCAATACAACCGCTGGAGCTGTAGGATTCGTGAATGATGAACTTTCTTACAATAAATTAAGTGCAGGAGCAACACAAACCAGCGATTCTTATGCTGATCAGTATCGCTTAAATTCGCAAATGGTAAGGGTTAACTATTCGTACGACAGCCGTTATTTATTTACTGCAACCGCAAGGCGCGATGGATCATCCGTATTCGGTGCCAATACCACCAAATATGGTATTTTCCCTTCAGTAGCCGCGGGATGGAACATCAGCAGAGAAAACTTTATGAAAAATATTTCATTTGTAAATAACCTGAAGTTACGAGGTTCTTATGGTAAAACGGGGAATGAGGCTGTTAGTGTATATCAAACCATTACTACAGAAGGTGCATTGCGTTCGCCATTTAACGGTTTAAGCACCATTGGCGTTGCCCCAAGTAATTTAGGAAATGCCAACCTCCACTGGGAAAGTACCACCACGGCCAACTTAGGTGTCGATTTCTCCTTGTTGAGCGATCGTGTGAATGGTACAATAGATGTATACAGTGGTAAAACCAAAGATTTATTGTTAAACAGAAGTTTGCCGATTATAACGGGTTATTCGAGAATCCTCGATAACCTGGGTAAAGTTGAAAATAAGGGTATTGAGTTAACCCTTAATACTAAAAACATTGCCAAAGGTGATTTTAGATGGGAAACTTCTGCCAATTTCAGTGCGAACAAAAATAAGATCGTTGATCTGTACGGAGATGGAAAAGATGATTTAGGGAACAGATGGTTTATTGGGCAGCCGATCAATGTAGTTTATGATTACAGAATGACGGGTGTTTGGCAAACTGGTGAAGATGCTTCAAAACAAGATCCCGGAGCAAAACCTGGCGACTTAAAATTTGCGGATCTTAATGGTGATGGAGTAATCACCGCAGATAAAGACCGTGAAATCATTGGTCAGCGTGCCCCAAAATGGACCGGAGGTTTAACTAATACTTTTCACTATAAAAACTGGAACCTAAGCGTATTTATCCAAACAGCACAAGGTATCACCAGAAACAATACCGATTTAAATTATGGTGATGAAACCGGTAGAAGAAATACACCTGCTGAAATTGGTTATTGGACGGCAAGTAATCCAAGTACCACACGGCCGGCATTGTCTTATAACAATACCAGAGGCTATGGATATGCATCAAATGCAAGTTATACCCGGATAAAAGATGTAACGGTAAGTTATGTTTTCTCTCCAAAAATGATGGAAAAACTACACCTGGGCAGTTTAACCCTTTACGCCAGCGGTAGAAACCTGTACACCTTTACCGATTGGATAGGATGGGACCCTGAAAATGATTACGCGCCCCGCGGATCAGGAGAATGGGCCAATAATTATCCTTTAACACGCTCTTTTGTGTTTGGAGCAAATATTTCTTTAAAATAATTATCTCTAAAAAAAAAAGATCATGAAAAAATTAAAATATATACTGTTTTCTTTTCTTGCAGTTGCATTAATGTTTTATTCTTCCTGCAAGAAAGCTTTCCTGGATGAAAAACCTTATTCGAGTTATACACCCATTACTTTAAATGATTCGCTAGGCTTTGAAGCCTCCTTAGTGGGGCTATACAATCATGTAAGCACCATTTATTCTTATGCCGATCAGCAAGGCTGGCCAAGTGTTTGGCAAGTGGGTACCGATGTGGCCAATGCAACAACAAACCAGCAGGGCGTTGAAGTTCCTTATTACGATTATACACAGTTAACCGCTACAGATGGAGCAGCAGCTTATATGTGGAACAGGAATTATATCCTGATTAATCTTTCTAATGTAATCATAGACGGGATAGAAAATCCCGCCGTAACCGCGATCAGCGCAAAAGGAAAAGCAGCAATAGACGCCGAGGCCAAATTTTTCAGGGCTTTTGCTTATAATACCCTGGCTACACTTTATGGCAGGGTTCCTTTGATCAAAAATGCACTTACCGCACCTAAAACCGATTTTGTACGTGCACCGCTTAATGAGATAAACGACTTTATTGTAAATGATCTTCTTTTTGCCGTGGCGAATTTACCGGATATCGAAGCCGTTAAGTCAAATACAAAAGGTAAAATGTACGGCAGGGCAAATAAATTTATGGCCATGCAACTCCTTGCCGAAGTATACCTGAGGGCGGGTAAAAATGACCTGGCCGAACAACAGGCGTTGGGTATTATCAACAGTGGTAAATTTAGTTTAAACAAAGCCAGGTTTGGGGTTAAAACGGGCCTTCCGGGTGATTATTATTCAGATCTGTTTGTATATGGCAACCAGCGCCGTTCTCAAAACAACAGAGAGGTCATCTGGACATTAGAACAGGAAAATCCATCGAGCGTTGTAGGTGGTATTACCAATAACCCTCAGCAAAGAAGAGTATGGGGAACAGGTTATTATGCCATTCAGGGAATGGTTTTGGCCGATTCTTTAGGTGGCAGGGGTTTATCAAGATTGAGGTTGAGCAATTGGTTCTTGTATAGTTTATACAAACCTGGTGATATCCGTAACTCTCAATACAATGTAAAGCGAAGATTTTATTATAACGACCCTACAAATGCCAAATTTGGACAGATTATTCCTTATACCGGACCTGATACTTTGTTTAAAATCAATCCTTCCATTACCAAATGGAATCAATTCGATCCTAACGATACTTTTGGTTTTGCGATGATTAAGGATTTCATTCTGATGCGCTTGGGTGAAACTTATTTATTGCTTGCGGAAGCCCAGTTTAAACAAGGGAAACTGAGTGATGCGGCAGCATCAATAAACGAACTTAGGAAAAGAGCATTTGCTGATTATCCAACCCGTGGACAGGTACAGCCTGCCGATATCAACCTCAATTTTATATTGGATGAACGTGCCCGTGAATTGATCGGTGAAGAAAACAGGAGAATGACTTTAATGCGTACAGGGACTTTGGTTGATCGCGCCATTAATTTAAACAGTAACGATGCCGCAAAACCTTTAAAAGGCTTAACGTCGAAAAATCTTCTTTTACCAATTCCATTAACAGAAATACAGTTAAATAAAGATGCGCTTTTAGAGCAAAATCCAGGTTATTAGCCTATTCTGGTTAGTCGGATTAATTCAGCGCTCCGGACCTTGCAAGCTTCGGAGCGTTTGTTTATAGCCCGCTTAATTATGGCTAAGATCGTTAATGGCCATCAATGACTTTTAATCCTGACGCTTAGATAATTTTCGGTTAGAGAATATTGCTAAATTAGTTGATCAATAAGTAATCCAATGAAAAATAGAACCTGGTTTTTTTTAATGATGTTAATCGCTGCGTTTACACCATCCTGCGCCATAAAAAAAGAAAAGAACTTTTCTGATACCTATTCTACTGAAGGTTATAAACTGGTTTGGAGTGATGAATTTGATCAAGACGGAATGCCAAACCCTGCCAATTGGGATTATGAAAAAGGTTTTGTGCGGAATGAAGAGCTGCAATGGTACCAGCCCCAAAATGCTTTCTGTAAAGACGGTATGCTGATTATTGAAGCCAGAAAGGAAGAAAAACCTAATCCACTATACGTTGAAGGAAGTAGCGACTGGCGCAAAAAAGCAAAAAACATCGAATATACCTCTGCCTGTTTAATTTCCAGAGGTTTGCAAAGCTGGCAATATGGCCGGTTCGAAATGAGAGGAAAGATCGATATTTCTGACGGTCTCTGGCCCGCTTTCTGGACATTGGGCTTAAAAGGCCGATGGCCTGCAAATGGAGAAATCGACATCATGGAATATTACAAAGGTAAATTGCTGGCCAATATTGCGAGTTTAGGAGTCAATAAGAAGCCAAAATGGTTTAGCAATACCAAAGCGGTAAGCGAGTTGGGTGGGGAAAAATGGGCTGCAGCATTTCATATATGGCGTATGGACTGGGACAGCGAAGCCATCAGCTTATTTGTAGATGGAATGCTTTTGAACAAAACGCTATTAAGCGATCTTAAAAATGATGATGGCTCAGATTTTCATCCTTTTAAACAGCCACACTATATCCTTTTCGATCTGGCCATGGGCGGTATGAACGGAGGGGCGTTAAACGATACTAAATTCCCAAACAGAATGGAAGTAGATTATGTTAGGGTTTACCAGAAATAAATTTTAAACCTGATAGGTTTATTTGAAATGGAAAAGGCCACGGTAGT
>NZ_JBWJIG010000015.1:0-152674 GCF_056490705.1 Pedobacter humicola
GGTAATGGAGGCCTGTGTAAAAAATGGGGGATGTCTTTCCTAAGCCGTTAATATATTTCCAAAAAAATAAAATCCATATAGGGGTAAATCTCGTGTGAGTTGTATTAGCTCTAAATTAACAAATAGAGATACTATGATTCCTGCATTAATTATTTGGCTCTGCAAGAAATATCTTGCTCCAAAAACCTACAAAACCTGCTCATCTAAAAGTCCGGTCAATCCGAAAAGCGTTGCATCGGTGCTCTTTTTAATCTGTTCATTTTCGTCTGCTTTTGCACAGCAAAGTAAATTTAACATCAAACGTAATGGCGAAGTAATCGGTCAGATGTACTTCCAGCAGAAAGATGAAGGTGATCATGTTTACCTAAAAATAACTTCGAAAGTACAAACCCGCTTCGTTTTTAAAATCGATGTAGAAACAGAAGATGTAGCACATTTCAAAAATGGCCGGCTGCTTACTTCAAACGTGAGCAGAATGGTAAATGGTACAGCCAAAGAGGCTAAGAAAACAAACTGGATCAATAATATTTATCAGCTCAAAACAGGTGATAAGACAAGTACGATAAACCAACCCATCAACTATAACATGATGCTTTTGTACGCGAAAGAACCTGTGAATATTCCTGAAGTTTATTCCGATAACTTTCAGTGTTTTATTCCTATTGAAAAAAGCGGGGCACACCAGTACCGGATCAATCTTCCCGATGGCAATTACAACGATTACCATTTCGAAAACGGGCTATGTAAACTGGTCATCGTTAATCACTCATTGTACACCATTAGAATGGAAAGGGTTTAATATGGAAACAGTAGCAAATAAATACCTGAAGGTTCTGGTGACTGGTGCATCGGGCTTTATCGGTCGTAAATTATGTTTTGCGCTAGCAGAAATGGGTTATGATGTAATTGCACTTTGCAGAAACGTGGATCATCCCTTTCTGATTCAGCACCGAAACATTCAATTTGTAAAAGGCGATGTTTTAGATCCCGAAAGTTTAGAAAATGCAATGAAAGATTGTTATCAGGTTTATCATACCGCGGCAATGGCTAAAATGTGGTGCAAAAATGAGCAGGATTTCTATGATGTAAATGTAATCGGAACAAGGAATGTACTAAACTGCGCATGGAAGATGGATATAGAAAGGGTGGTGCATACCTCAACCTGTGGGGTATGGGGGCCGACATTAAATTTACCGGTTTCGGAGAACGATCCAAGGGCTGTTGGTTTCCCGATCAGTTACGAACGTACAAAATACCTGGCTGAGCTGGAGGTGAAAGAATTTGTGAAAAAAGGCCTGGAAGTGGTAATCGTTAATCCATCAAGGGTATATGGCGACGGACCGATTACCGACAGCAATACCGTGAGTAAAATGGTTACAGGTTATATAAAAGGTACCTGGCATTTTATCCCCGGTGATGGAAAGGCAATAGCCAATTATGCTTTTGTGGATGATGTAGTGGATGGTCACATCGCGGCCATGCAAGATGGCAGGAACGGCGAGCGCTACATTTTGGGAGGAATTGATGTTTCTTTTAATGGATTTTTTGGCACCTTGAGGCAGATTACGGGCAAAAAAAGAACTCTTTATAAAATTCCGGTGGGCGTAATTAAAGCATATAGTTTGCTGGAGTCGCTAAAATCGAGACTCTTTAACCTTACGCCGTTCTTTCTGCCGGAATTCGCCGATAGGTTGAAATGCAATCAGCAATACTCGAGCAACAAAGCCATAGCCGAACTCAATTACCGGATAACACCTTTTGCTGTCGGTCTCTGGAAGACTGTGAACCATTTCAAGGCAATTAATATCAATTAAACCATCGTCCTCGTTTGTAACGAGGATGTATATGAATGTCGATTGTAGCGACTTTCGAAAAGTTCATAACCACATTGCAAATTGGATCTCTCACATCCTCGTTGCAAACGAGGGCGATATATAAAAATAAAAGGATAACCCTATAAATGATATAAATGAAACAACTAACCGTATTAATTACAGGGGCAAGTGAAGGTTTAGGTAAATCTTTTGCTATCGAATCGGCCAAACGGGGACTAAGTTTGGTATTGGTTTCGCTACCCAATAGTGGTTTGGAGCATTTGGCAAATTATCTGCGCGTAAATTTTAACAGTAAAGTATTCTGTATCGAAATAGATTTGACTAAAAGCACTTCTGCAAGCGAAATATTTGAAAAACTAAAGGAGTACAAAATCGAAGTTAATGTTTTGATCAACAATGCAGGTTTAGGTAACTGGAGCTGGTTCGAAGATAAAAACGTCGATTTTTATAGAACACAGATCGACCTTAATATTACGAATACAGTGTTGCTCACACGATTATTTTTAAATCATATTGATAAAAGTACGGCAAGTTATATTTTAAATGTTGGTAGTTTGGGTGGGCATTTTATTGTGCCCAAAAAGCAGGTATATGGGGCAACCAAATCCTTTATTGGTTATTTCACCCGTTGTTTGCAACTTGAATTGAGTGGTACCAATGTGCACATCAGTTTGCTTAGTCCAGGGGGTATTAATACCAAGCCAGAATTATTGGTGTTGAACAATGAACTAAAAGGTTTTGCCAAAGCAACAATTTTAGAGGCCGATTACGTGGCCCAGATAGCCATGGATGGTATGTTAAAAGGCAAGAAAGAAATCATTCCGGGTTTTGCCAACCGCTTTTTGCTTGTGCTGGATAAAATTATCCCCGGCTTTTTAAAAGAAATTATAATTAGGCGTAAATTGAAAGCGATTTTGACAACATAAATTATAGACCAGAAACCTGCAGGGTTTTTTAAAAATCTTGCAGGTTTTAGCTTTATGGAAAGTAACGATACCCATCTTATCGGATTAATTAAAAGCGGTAATAAACAGGCTTTCGACGAAGTGTTTTTAAAACATTTCAAAAGCCTGCATGCCTATGCTTTTACCATAATCAAGGAAAAAGATGATGCGGAAGAGATCGTTCAAAACGTTTTTGTGCGTATCTGGACAAAAAGAGAACAGCTTAAAGAAGATGGATTTTTAAAATCATTTCTCTACCGTTCGGTACATAATGAAAGTTTAAATTATTTGAAACATCAAAAAGTGAGATCGAATTTTAACGTTCATTATGCTGATTCCGTAAAAAACGATATGGGGAATTTAAATACAGAGATTATGGCCACAGAACTGGAAAAGAATATTCATTCGGCAATAAACAGTCTGCCCGAAAAATGCAGAAATGTATTTCAGTTGAGCAGGTTCGATCAGATGAAATATCAGGAAATTGCGGATGCGCTAAACATTTCTCTCAAAACCGTCGAGAACCAAATGGGAAAAGCACTGAAAATTTTACGCCTCAAAGTGGTTGATTTTCTGATCCTCATTTTTATTTTATTGAAATAAGCTTATGGATAAAAACTATACCCATATTAATGATGATATGCTTGCAAAATACTTGCTTGGGGAAGCTACTGTGCCCGAAAGTAAGCAGGTTGAAGCGTGGGCGCAATCGAATCCCGATCACCTTAAACAATTGGAAGATTTCAGGATAATACTGGAGAAAAGTAGACTCCAGATTGATCCTGAGCTTAATGAATATCAGGCTTTAGCACGGTTAAATGCCCGTTTGGAAACCGAAAAAAAAACGATCAGTTATACATTCATTTTACGCTGGGCAGCTGTGGTATTTATATTTTTTAGTACCGGCTTATTTTTATATCAAAATTTAATCGGCAATAGAATAGAGGTAAGTAGCGGAAAAAATACATTAACACAGCTATTGCCCGATGGATCTACCACCATATTAAATAAACAATCTTCAATAGCCTTCGTTGGTGGGTTTTTTAATAAAACCCGCGATGTTAAATTGAGAGGTGAAGCTTTTTTTAAAGTCAGTGCCGATAAATCTAAACCATTTATCATCAGTGTTAATGATGTTCGGGTAACTGTTGTGGGCACAGCATTTAATGTGAAAAGCGATGGGAAAGCCGTTGTCGTAGTTGTAGAAAGTGGTATTGTTAGGGTAAACAACCAGAAAGATAGCGTACGTTTAACTGCAGGAGAGAAAGTAGAAGTGCTGAAGGATCAAGCTCAGCTATTTAAAGGAGAAAATCAGGGCAAATTGTACAATTACTACTATACAAATGAGTTGGTTTGCGATAGAACACCACTTAGTGATTTGGTTCCCGTATTGAATGAAAAATTTAAATCCAATATTGTGATTGTAAATCCTGGGTTAAAAACACTCCAAATCAGTACAACTTTTAAAAATGAACCGCTTAAAGAAATCCTGAGTGTAATTGCCGAAACTTTTAAAATTAAGGTTGAGTATGGACAGGATATGATTAAACTAAAATAATAATCATGCGTACGCTCAAAATTACTTTCCTGTTTGTTTTGGTTTTCAGTTCGCTGATAAAAGCGCAATCCAATTTATCCAGAAGTATTTCCCTTAATATCGAACAGCAAAAATTAGGTTCGGTATTGGCTATGATAGAAGAAAAAGGTGGTTTTAGGTTTTCTTATAACAGTAACATATTACCGGTTGATAGCTTGGTAAGCATGCACGAAAACAACTTAAATATTGCCGAAACGCTCGATAAGCTATTGAATCATCGTTTCGAATACCGTCAATCGGGTAATTTCGTAATCATCAGGTATGCTCCGCTCGAACTGCTTTTATTGGTTAAAGAATCGGTAGGTAGTCCCGAACTTTATACCATTACGGGGCAGGTAGTAGATAAACGAAGCAATAAGCCTATAGAGGATGCCAGTATCTACGAAAGAAATCTATTGGTTTCCGAATTATCAGATGGAAACGGTTATTTTTCGATGCGGTTAAAAAATATTACACAACCCATCACATTAACCGTAAGCAAAGAGAATTACAAATCTACCATTACGCATTTTCTGGCTGAGGTAAATGTTACCAATAGAAAAGAAAGTTCCACCGAGAGATTTATTGGCGGAAACCTGGGGAATATAGAAAAAACCTGGTTGGGCAATGCTTTGGTTACCGCACAGCAAAAAATCCAGTCGATTAACATTGGTGGCTTTATCTCAAAAGCCCCGTTTCAGTTTTCACTTATCCCCGGTTTAAATTCCCATGGTTCTTTGAGCGGTCAGGTGGTGAATAAATTTTCGTTCAATGTAGTTGGTGCTTACAGCGCAGGGGTAGATGGGGGTGAAATTGGTTTGGGTTTCAATATCAACAAAAGTGATGTCCAATATTTTCAGTTTGCCGGAGGTTTCAATCTGGTTGGAGGAAATGTTCGTGGAGTGCAGATTGCCGGTTTTTTTAATGATGTAACCGGTGATGTCCATGCGGCCCAGGTTGCCTTAGCTTATAACCGGGTAGGTAAGCGTTTCGAAGGTTTCCAGGTAGGTGGGATTTACAATAAGGTGAATCAGGATGTGAAAGGTATTCAACTTTCATTAGGACTTAACACAATAGGCGGTACCCTAAAGGGTTGGCAAACAGGTGCCTTAAATCTGGTTAGCAAAGAGACGAAGGGTGTTCAGATTGGAATTGGTGGTAACATCGTATCTGGTAGAACAAGTGGAATACAGGTGGGTGGTATTGCTAATATCAACAAAGAAAGCAGTGGCGTAAATCTTGCTGTGCTCACCAATTTTACCGGACAAACGGCTGGCGGACTGCAAATTGGCACAATTAATTATGCTAAAAATTTAAAGGGCGTTCAACTGGGCATACTCAATGTTTCGGATCAAAATGATGGCTATTCCATCGGACTGGTCAATATTGCTTTAAAAGGCTATCATAAATTCAGTTTTGGTACCAACGAAAGCACAACGTATAATGTGGCTTATAAAGGTGGGAGCAAAAGATTATACAATATGCTCCTGTTTGGTACAAATAACAAATCAGCAGAAAAAATATATACCGGTGGACTGGGTTTTGGAAAGGAAATGAAAGTATTCAGAAGTCTTTCCCTAAATCCTGAAATCAGTAGCCAATATGTTTACCAGGGTAGTTGGGATTACCTTAACCTGCTGAACAAATTTGAGCTGCCTATAAATATCCGGTTAAATAAATGGCTGGCCATCCAGGGCGGTCCATCGGTTAATGTGTATTATGCCAAACAAAACACTAAAATAGGGCAATTTGGATTGTTGCAGGAAAAACATCAAGATTTTGCTTTCAACAATCCGAGATATACAGGATGGTTTGGCTGGAATGTGGGGCTGATGATTTTATAAAATAGCCTTGGGTTTAAATCCAAGGCTAATATCGATTTATTTAGGCGTCAAGAACTCCCGACTGAAAACTCCAAACTGAGCTAGTGGTCAAACTCACCCGCATTTTTTGCCGATTCTTCATCTGAAACCAGTTTCCTTACCTTCTTTTTATCCAGCCACAAAACCAGTGCAGGCAATAAGGTTAAATTGAAAATTAAAGCTACCAGTAAGGTGATGGATAGGAGTAAGCCCAATACAACTGTCCCTCCGAAAGTAGATGCCGTAAAAATCCCGAAGCCAAAGAATAAGATCAAAGCAATGTGTGTCATACTTACTCCTGTTTCAGTAATCGTATCGGTAATCACCTTAGGTACACTGAAGTTGGTTAAATTTAATTCCTGCTGATAACGCGTTAAGAAATAAATGGTCTGATCTGAAGCCAAACCAAAGGCGATGGTGAAGATTAATATGGTCGATGGTTTTAAGGAAATCCCAAAATACCCCATAATCCCTGCGGTGATAATTAAGGGGACAATATTGGGTAATAAAGAAATAAACATAATGCCCAGACTTTTAAACTGGGCCAATCTTAAAATGGAAATTAACACAATGGCAAGGGCAATACTTTCTACCAAATGCCTTAACATGTAATCCGTTCCTTTAGAAAATATAATGCTCGATCCGGTAAGTTCCACATCAAATTTAGATGGAGGCAAAATACTGTCGATTCGTGGCTTTAATTCGGCCATTATGGCGTCTAAACGTTTCGAGCCCACATCGGCCATCTGAAAACTGATCCTGGTGCTTTGATTTCCTTTGCTGATAAAATTGGTTAACAAACTCGCATTTCCTTTGCCACCATTGGCAATGTAGGCCAGAATAAAGTTCTTCTCTAAGTTGTCTGGCAAACGGAAAAAGGTAGAATCATTATTGTAGAAAGCCTGCGTAGCATATTTTAATCCCATATTTACCGAAATAGAACGTGAAAATTCAGGATAGGCAGAAATCATCTTTTCCAGTTTTTCCATTCTTTTCAGGTTAGTCAAATTGAAAACCCCATTCTTTTTCTTAGTATCTACACTCACTTCTAAAGGTAAAATGCCTTCAAAATTTTTCTCAAAGAATTTTAAATCCGTTAGAATTTCAGAGTTTTTCGGGAGATCATCAACCACATATCCGTTAACGTTGATTTTCATTACACCGATAAAAGCGATAATAGAAATGATGATGGTTCCGATATAAATCAATCCACTTTTATTTTGAACAAGAATATCTGTTTTAACCAATAATTTGTGCAAAAAGCCTTCTTCAACATGGGTTTGCGCTTTAAGTTTTGGCGCAGGCAAATAGCTGAAGATAATCGGGATTAAACATAAACACATTAACCAGGTAATCATTACGTTTATAGAAGCCACACTACCAAACTGCATCAACAGCTCACTTCCGGTAAAGTACAATACACCAAATCCTATAGCTGCGGTAATGTTGGCAATTAAGGTGGTAATGGCGATCCTTTCTATCGTTACACTTAAAGCCCGCTGTTTATCGCCATCTTTTCTAAGTTCGTTCTGATATTTATTCAACAATAGAATACTGTTAGGAATACCGATAATGACGATAAGTGGTGGAATTAATCCTGTTAATATGGTGAGTTCGAAGCCAAATAAGACCAGTGTACCTATACTCCAGATTACACCCATTACAACGACTAGAATAGGGAAGAATACGGCATAAAATTTCTTAAAGAAAAACAATAAGATTAAAGCTGAAACAAGGATTGATAAGCCTAAGAACAACACAAATTCATTACTCACCAGTTTACTTACTGCTGTACGGATATAAGGTAGGCCAGATATATGTACCTGAATTTTGGTAGCCGACTGAAAAGCTTTTGCCTTTGCTTCGATTTCTTTTAAAATGGGGTTACGCGCTGCGGTATTTAAGATTTTGGTATCAAAGGTAATCGCCATTAGAGTTGCATTCTGACGGTTGTAAACCAATCCTTCAAAAAAGGGATTACTATAAATGGCATTCTTGATTGAATCCATTTCTGTATCGGTTTTGACCAGTCCGCCAGGCAGGGGCTTTAGCACAAATTTTTGGTTTACAGTATCTTTTTCCAATTGAAAGATCCGACCTGAAGATAATACCTGTTTAATGCCTTTAAGCTTTTGGATATCATTAGAAAGCTGTACCCATTGGTTGTAAACTTCTTTTTTGAAAATCTCCGGTGATTGTATCCCTACCACCATCACACTTCCATCCTCGCCAAAGGTCTTTTTAAAGGTATTGTATTTTATGAATGCGCTATCGGTAACGGGCAGGATTTTGCTCCCTGTGTAGGAGAGTTTAACATTTTTGGCCTGATAAGCCATGAAAATGGTGCCTAAAACAAAAAATACGATGATTGCGATACGGTTCTGAAGAATGAATCTCGATAGCTTAACCCACATGTGCAGCTTAGTTTAATAATAATATTAACGGCAAAACTAATCTTATTTGTAAAATGCGATTACTTTTTGCGCAATTAAATTTGCACAAATAACATACTTTTGAAAAAAATGTTTTAATCGCATGTTGCACAAAGTTAGGGGCATTGTTTTAAAGACCACAAATTATAGCGAAAGCAGTGTGGTGGTGCAGGTGCTTACCGATAAATTTGGCATGCAATCCTACCTGATTAATGGTGTTAAAAAGCCTAAGGCAAAGATCAAAATGAATATGCTGCAATCACTCCACTTGTTGGATATGGTTGTTTATCATAAAGCAAATACCAATATCCAAAGGATATCGGAAGTCCGGCAAACGCCTGTTTTTAAAAGTATCCCTTATGATATGATTAAAACGAGTATCGTTATTTTTTTAAATGAGGTGCTTTATAAAAGCATCAGGCAACAGTCTGCCGACGAAAGTTTGTTCGATTATATTTTTAATTCAATCGCCTGGTTCGACGAAATTGAAGAAATCAATCCCAATTTTCACTTGTCGTTTTTATTAAAACTTACACGGTTTTTAGGTTTTTCGCCCAACGAGAAAAGAAGGAGCGACCAAATTTATTTTGATCTTCAGGAAGGAGAGTTCACTTCCCGACTGCCAATCCACTCTAATTATTTACAATTGGAGGATGCCATTAGCTTTATTTTGCTTTTTAATACACCACTCGAAAAAATTTCTGAAATAAAAATGAGTAATTCACAACGACGGTTTTTACTCGATAAGCTATTGGTTTTCTATACCTTACATACGGCGTCGTTTGGAGTGGTACAATCACATAAAATCCTTGAAACTTTGCTAAGTTGAAAAAAAAGAAAAAAAGATTTGCAGAACAGTTTTATAGCACTATATTTGCATTCCCAAACGGAGGATGGGGCATTAAGTTTGACAAAATATAAAAGGGAAATTAGCTCAGCTGGTTCAGAGCACCTCGTTTACACCGAGGGGGTCGGGGGTTCGAACCCCTCATTTCCCACCAGGCCTTTCAGTATAACTGGAAGGCTTTTTTATAAAAACTATTAAATACACCCAATAGGGAAATTAGCTCAGCTGGTTCAGAGCACCTCGTTTACACCGAGGGGGTCGGGGGTTCGAACCCCTCATTTCCCACAATAAAAAAGCCTTTCAATTTATTGAGAGGCTTTTTTTGTGCTTTTGAAAGAAATTAGCTCAGCTGGTTCAGAGCATCCCTGCGTTATCAGTCGGAAGGGCGTCCCAATTACCATCGGAATCATTTCCCATTCAGAAACTATATTACAAGCGGTAATTTCATTTGAATTTGTCACGTTGAGCCTGTCGAAATACCTTTTATGACATTTTAATAGATCCTTCAACAGGTTCAGGATGACAATTTTATATTTATGGCACAGGCTCTTTTTGTCCTACCCTGCAAACGTACTGAAGGGTGGTGCGCATGGATAACAACCCTATTTAGGTTCCCATAATTCAATCTTATTGCCTTCCGCATCCATAATATGGATAAATTTCCCATAATCGTAAGTAGCAATCTCATCAAGTATTGTTACGCCGTTTTCTCTGAGTTTTTCCACAAGTCCTTCTATATTCTGCACCCTGTAATTAATCATAAACTCCTTTTTTGATGGTGAAAAGTATTCATCTCCTTGTTTAAAAGGGCTCCATTGAAGCGATTCTACCTCATTAGGCTTGTTGAGGTTTCTCGATTCAAAACTCGTGGTACCCCATGCACTCATTTCAAATCCTAAGTTTTTGGCATACCAATCTTTGGTCTCCTTCGGATTGTCTGAAAAAAAGAAAATGCCGCCGATTCCTGTTACTTTAGGTGTAATGTCATCCTGATTTTTTTGTTCTTCCATATCGTTTGTTTTTTGATGGTTGTATTGCAAATGTAAGCACTGTTATGGTTTATGTCCCCAGCAAATAATATTTTCAGTTCTTATTTCAGGATCGGGAATCCAGGTGCATTAACCGTATTCGTAAAAGCTTCGGTACCGGGTGGCACAAGTATGTTAAAAATTACTATTAACGGAACGCCATTTAATGTAACGGCAGCCGGTACTGCCAATACCACGTACACGGTAGGTACTGTACCGGTAGTAATCAGCAGCGGATGGACTTTGCCGGTGGTGTTTCTGGCGGTAAATTTTATCTACAGAATGGCGGTCTTTTTTGCCAATCATGTTACGCCAAACCAACCATTTACCATAACAGCTTCTGGGACAGCGCCAACGGTTAACCTCACCACACTCCCTTAGCTTCCAATATCTAATTGCAAAACAGGAAATGTATACTGTTTTGCATTTTATTTAATCTTGATAATTATTTACCTAATTCAATTATATATCCGAAATTGCCTGCTGAAAAACGGTAGCAAATGCTCGGTAAAATAATCAGGTTCATCTTCTTTGGAAATTACTTTGTAGGCATTCTGGCTGTTGCGCTAACACTGGAAGCGACATTTCAATTGAGGTTACCTTTCATTTCATTAAATTACTACCTGTTATTATTTCTGGCGCCGACCATTTATTATACCTACGCCTACAATAAGGTTTCTACCACACCGTCTACAACTAATCCACGCAACCAGTGGTATTTCAAGCATAAAAATTTTATCAACTGGAGCCAGGCCCTGCTTTTTATTACCTGTATGTTGCTGGCGATCAATCTGCTTTGCCAAAACTTTCAGCATATTTTAGCCCTGCCGGTCAGTTATTGGCTGGCGATATTGATTATCATCATCGCTGGAGGCTTATATTATGGTTTATTGCCCAGATCCTTCCTCAAATTCAACCTCCGCAACACGGGCTGGTTAAAAGCTTTTGTAATTGGTTTTGTATGGGCCTGTTGTGCCAATGTGCTGCCCTTAATTGTGCTTAAAATTGAAACAGGAGTAGGCTATCATGATTCTATACTCTGGACCTGGTTATTTATCAAAAACTGGATGTTCTGTACTGTAAATGCCATTATTTTTGATATTAAAGATTACCCAACTGATGCCAATAAACATTTGCGGACTTTTGTGGTGCGTTATGGTTTGCGGCGTACGATCTTCAATATATTGATTCCCTTGCTGTTAATTGGTTTAATCTCTTTAGGCATATTTGCCGGTTATAAAGGCTTTGCCCTGCCACTGGTTTTATTTAACGTATTGCCTTTTATCTTAACCATTTACATAGCGTATTCGATGCATAAAAGAAAAAATATCCTCTATTATCTGATGGTGATTGATGGATTGATTTTATTTAAAGCGATATGTGGAATGATCGGAATGCAGTTTGTCCGATAAGCTGAAAGACTAAAACGAATATTGCATAGGGGAGGTCTATCTTGATACTTGATTCTCATTACTTGATACTTGATTCTCGTTACTTGATACTTTATTCTCACTACTTGATACTATGAAAAATAACTACGATAAAATAGCCGGTCATTACGATACTTTAAGTCGTTTGGTATTTTTTAAATCGCAGGTAAATGCACAGATCAATCAGCTTCAATACATCCCGGAAAATAGCGATATATTAATTGTGGGTGGTGGAACAGGCTGGATTTTAGAAGAACTTGCCAAGGTTTATAACGATGGATTAAAAATTGTTTACGTAGAAATTTCTGCCAAAATGATTGAACTTTCTCAAAAGCGCGGTTATGGAGATAATCAGGTTGAATTTATTAACCTCGCAATCGAAGATTTTAGAAGCGATCTGATTTTTGATGTGGTTTTAACACCTTTTCTATTCGATAACTTTGCCGAAGAACGCGCAGCAAAAGTATTTGAACAGTTACATGCATATTTAAAGAAGGGTGGGTTATGGTTTCTTGTTGATTTTTCAATGAATAATACCAATGGAAACTGGTGGAAATGGCTGCTCCTCAAATCGATGTATACCTTTTTTAAACTGTTAGGCATTATAGAGGCGAATAAACTCATCGACATGAGTCCTTACTTTTTGAATGCTCAGTATCAAATTACTGATGAACGTTTGTATTATGGGGATTTTATCAAAGCAACAATCTTTAAAAAATAAAATGACATTAAATAAATGCAACTGTATTGCATTAACGAATTGAGTTCAGATCTTTGCATAAAAAGATATTAAATATGGACTTTGATGTAATCATAATTGGTGGCAGCTACGCAGGTTTATCTGCTGCATTGACTTTGGGCAGGGCAACTCGAAATGTTTTGATAATCGATGCTGGAGAACCCTGTAACTGGCAGACCCCGCAATCGCATAATTTTTTAACCCATGATGGTGATCAGCCTGCAATGATAACTAAAGCAGCAAAAGCCGAGGTTTTGAAATACCCAACCGTCGGGTTTTTAAAGGAGATGGCCGTTTCGGGTGTAAGAATAGATGAGGGTTTTAGTATTAGCCTCGAGAATGGTGCAAGTTTTACGGCAAGAAAGGTATTACTGGCCACTGGTTTAAAAGATGTACTGCCAGCAATTAAAGGTTTTCACGAATGTTGGGGCATTTCGGTTATCCATTGTCCGTATTGCCATGGTTATGAGGTGAGGGACGAAAAAATAGGTCTGTTAATGAATGGCGACCATGCCTATGATATGGCCAAAAACCTTCACCTTTGGAACAATGATTTAAGTATTTTAACGAATGGCAAATCGCAGTTTACTGTAGAGCAAACGGAAAAACTAAAAGCTAAGTCGATTACCATTTTGGAGGAAGAAATTATTGAAATAGAGCATGTTGATGGCGAGCTTAAACAAATAGTATTTGAAAACGGAGAGAAATTAGCCTTAAAAGCCATTTATGCAAGGGCTGAAGTAGTGCAGCATAACCATTTATTCCGGGATCTGGGCTGTGAATTAACAGAGCTGAATACAATAAAAGTGAATGAGCAGCAGCAAACTACTGCTAAGGGCGTTTATGCCGCAGGAGATTGCGCAACGATGTTTAGGTCGTTGTCTATTGTTACTGCAGCAGGAACGATGGCTGCGGTAATGTTGAATAAGGAAATGATTTCTGAGGATTTTTGATTAACCATCGGAAATTTAAAATAAGATTGCACCGGCAATTGTAGCAATAAACATCGCTGCCATAACAATTCTATCGGCAGTAATCCATTGATCTCTGGTAAGTGGTGTAACTGGTTTTTTTACGGTTTCAGCTTTGTGCCTCGAAAGCCTGAAAACGGATGTGTCTAATTTAATCAGCATAGGGATGAATTTAATAGGGTCAATTTCCTTAAGACAAATCCCAAGCCAAAAACCAAGAAAAATGTGGAATTGTGGATAACTTATATTTTTTTGTTATTTCGCTGATATTTATGCGGTTGTAAATACGGTAGGCCTAAAAAAGAACAATAAGGCTGTACAGAATATCGAACAGCCTTATTGTGTTATATGTATAGTAATGAGTTTATTATCAAGCTTTCGTGGATCCTTCTTTTGTGGTTAATTTACTGTTCTTTTTACCATACCAAAAGTAAATGGCCAAGCCGATAATTAACCACACCGCCAGCCTTAACCAGGTTTCCCAGGGTAAAAAGATCATCATGGCAATACAGGTTAAAATGCCCAAAATCGGAATGAGGGGTACAAATGGAACTTTGAAAGGACGCCTGGCTTCAGGATCTGTTTTTCTCAGGATCAGAATGCCTACGCAAACCATCAGGAAGGCCAGCAACGTACCGATACTGGTCATTTCGCCGACCACGTTCATGGGTACGAATGCCGCAAACAATGCAATGAATATGCACAGGATTATGTTCGATTTATAAGGGGTTTTAAATTTGGCATGTACATCAGAAAACATCTTTGGCAGTAAGCCATCCTTACTGATTGAATAGAACATCCGCGATTGTGCCATTAAGTCGATTAAGATTACCGAAGTATAACCGATCAAAATGGCCAAAATTATCGCCTGACTTAACCACGCATAAGGCGTCTTTTCGATGGCGATGGCCACAGGTGCACCGCTATTGGCAAATTCTTTATAATTGGCCAAGCCTGTCATTACATGACCGAACAGGCCAAATAAAACTGTACAGACTACCAACGACCCAATAATACCGATGGGGAGATCCCTGGCAGGGTTCTTCGTTTCCTGTGCCGAAGCGGCAACGGCATCGAAACCGATAAATACAAAAAATACCAGGCCGGCACCGCGTAAAACACCACTCCAGCCAAATTGACCAAATGTTCCGGTATTGTCGGGAATGTAAGGATGGTAGTTTGCAGGATCGATATATTGCCAGCCTAATGCAATGAAAACCAATACCACGCCTACTTTTAAAAATACGATTATACCATTTACAATGGCTGATCCTTTGGTCCCTCGGATCAAGATCGCCGTCATTAATACCACTACCAATGCTGCGGGGATATTGATGATCCCGTTAACGGTAGAACCATCAGCTAGTTTTGCGGTTTCGAATGGAGATAAGGTCAACTGAGGAGGCAAATATATGTGCAAACTGGCCAAAAACTTGGTTAAATACTGCGACCAGCTAATGGCTACTGTAGCACAACCCACAGAATATTCCAGTACCAGATCCCAGCCAATAATCCAGGCAAAAAGCTCGCCCATGGTGGCATAAGAATAGGTGTAAGCACTGCCTGCAACGGGAATCATCGAGGCAAATTCAGCGTAGCACAGTGCTGCAAAGCCACAGCCCAAAGCGGCAATCACAAAGGATAAGGTAACGGCCGGGCCAGAGTGGTTGGCTGCTGCCAAACCGGTAATCGAAAATAAACCTGCACCAAGCGTTAAGCCCACACCAATTAAAATGAGATTTATGGGCCCCAAGGTTCTTTTGAGCGTTCCTTCGCCGCTTTCGTTTGCCTCAGCAACAATGCTGGCAATAGATTTTTTCATGAAAATAAGTTAAGACGCTGCAAAATTATTAAAATATATTAAATCTATAGTATTTATATATTATTTGTTAACTGCTTTCAAAGTTTAGGAGAACAGGAGCAAAGCAAGAACTTCGGAATTTATAAGCGGTTAGAACGAATTTATTCTTTTTGGAAAACTTGCGTGCGGCTTTCATAGGTACTGCCGTCCCGCCATCGCTTATAGTCCTCTTTGCGCTTTGCTCCAATGCGGGCTAACCGCTCTGTCAGGTTTATTTACAAGGGGCTGTTCTGCTACTTTTCAAAACCATAAACAGTAGCACCGGACCTGGCCAATTAAACCTAATGGCGCCAGATAGCTCCCGATTTTGTCAAAATATTTGTATTTAATCAGCATATCAATCGGGACTATAGGCAACAGCAGGACTGCAAAAAGCGAAAGATTACAGGACCTTTCTTTTCTAAAAAAAAGTTAAAATTTTCCATTATTACAGAATTATTTCCAAAACACAAAATTTATTTTAAAATTATTCTATTGATAATCAATATGTTGTGTGTTTACTTTGATTTATTTTAGTACTATGTATTGCATGGTAGTATATAAAACATATATCTTTGTTATATGATAGCAGAAAATACGCAAACACAAATGCGGAAGGGAATTCTGGAGTACTGTGTTTTATCAATCATCTCCCGGGGCGAAATATATGCTTCGGATATTATTGCCGAATTAAGGGCGGCAAAGCTATTGGTGGTTGAGGGCACATTATATCCATTATTAACCAGGCTTAAAAACAATGGTTTGTTAAGCTATAACTGGGTAGAATCTACCTCAGGCCCACCGCGTAAATATTATACCTTAACCGAAGATGGTCGGGGCATTTTATCACAATTAGATCAAACCTGGCAGGAGCTGGCTTATGCCGTAGGTATTTCACAAAAAGGAGCCAATTCATAATTAGTAAAAAAGGAAATGGAAAAGACCATCATTATAAATATAGGGAACACGATTATTCATATTGAAGAAAGTGCTTACGAACTCTTAAAGGCCTACCTGAACGAAGTAAAACAGTATTTTGCCAACCATGCAGACGACCTTGAAATTGTAACCGATATCGAAAACCGGATTGCGGAACTCTTAACCGAGCAATTGGAAGAGCAGAAAAAACAGGTTGTAGATTCGGCCAATGTAAATTCGGTTATCGCACAGATGGGCAAGGTACAGGATTTTGATACCGCAGAAGAAAGTGAAGAAGAGCCTGTAATCAACAATACTTATCAGCATCAGTACGCCGAGAAAAAATTATACCGCGATATGGACGACCGCGTAGTAGCAGGTGTTTGCGCCGGTATTGCACATTATGTAAATGCCGATCCGAAATGGATCAGGGTGGCTACGGTGCTTACCTTTTTTCTGGGTGGATCGGGTATTTTAGTATATGCCTTGCTTTGGATCATCATGCCAAAGGCCAAATCGCGTATTGAACGTATGGAAATGAAAGGCGAACCTGCCAACCTTCAGGGTTTTCAAAGGAATCTGGATGAAGAATTGCTGGCCGTTAAGGAACGTTTGGGTGAGGTAAACAAACATGCACAACCGATATTTGCCCGCTTAGGTAATTTTATCGGCGAGTTTTTCGAATGGCTTGGCCGATTTATATCGGGTACGGGAAAAGTAATCTTTAAAGTCATTGCTGGTTGTATTGTTGTGTTTGGCGTACTCTTTCTACTGGCGCTAATCATTGGAACTGCCGCATTTCAGGGATTCTGGGATGCCAGTATTTACGAATATTTCCCCTTCTCTATCATCAATGAAAGCAATAGGGGCATTATTTTATTTGGTGCATTTATTGTTTGCTTTGTGCCGATTTTAGCTTTGGTGCTCTTCTCGATCAGGGTGGCGTTTAACAAACAGGCCATTAATAAAACACTCTCTTTTGCCCTGTTGATCATCTGGTTGGCGGGTGTGGCTGTAACCGGTTATCAGGCCGCTAAAATATCATCGGAGTTTAAACAGCATGCGGAGTTGACACAAACTGTCGACCTCAAATCTTTCCCTGTTTATACCCTCAATATCGATAAAAGTAAATATTTCAGTAAAGAAGATAGCGTGGCTTACCATATCGATGCCAATAACCGCCACCAGATTGTGGTCGACGATTTCGAAGACGGTCCTTTTGTTTCGCCTAACCATATCCGTATTGATATCAACAAAAGTGAAACGGGCATTACCCGTTTAACACAGAAATATGAATCGCAGGGAAAAACCTTTCAAAGTGCCTTACAGAACGCGCAAAACATTAGTTACACCTACCAGCTGAAAGATTCGGAATTGATTTTTAGTCCGAGGTTTCAATTGAGAAAAGGAAGCATTTGGCGAAACCAGGAAGTAAGGTTAACGCTTGAAGTTCCGGTGGGTACAAAATTAATTTTAAAGGAAGATGCTTACCGTTACATCAACAACTATTGGACCTGGGACTGTAAAAACGCTGAAAATGACCATAACGATTATACCGTTTGGATCATGACCGAAGATGGCCTGAAATGCGTTGCACAATTAAAAGAGGAGGCCATCAAAAAGAAAAAACTGGAAGAGGAGCTGTCCGGTTTAGAGTTATTGCGCAAGGATAAGACCACTGATACCCTTTACCAGGATTCTGTTTCAAACAGGATTAGGGAAGTTAAGGAAGAGCTGGGGATTAAGCCTCAATAATTGATGCGATACACATCACCATAAACTGCCTATAAAAAAATAAACATGAAAACATTACTGACGTTAATGGCATGCTTAATAGCGTGTGGGACTTCTTTTGCCCAAAAATTGAACACACTGACGGGGAAAATCGTCGATGAAAAAACTGCCCCGGTGCCATTTGCCATCGTTCGGGTGTTAAATTATCCGGATACCACTGTGGTTAAAAGTGTATCGACCAATATTGAGGGGGAGTTTACAATCGACCAGTTAAAAGGTGGTGAGTATGTGCTGTCGATTTCGATTGTGGGTTTTAAAAGTAAAAAGACAGAGCACTTTTCAATTAACAGTGATTTAAAGCTACCTGCCATCGGTATCGAAAGTTCAACTAAACAATTAAACGATGTGAGTGTGCAGGGCAAGAAACCTTTCATCGAGCATCAGATTGATAAAACCGTACTGAATGTAGAAAATAGTATCGTTTCATCGGGCAGCACCGCACTCGAAATCCTGGAAAAAGCACCTGGGGTGCAGTTGGACAGGCAAAACGAACAAATTTTGTTGAACAACAAGTCGGGTGTTATGGTGATGGTTGATGGAAAAAATAACTTTTTATCGGCATCTGATTTAACTATCTATTTAAATAGCCTGAGCAGCAGTCAGATTGCGACCATAGAAATCATTACCAACCCATCGGCAAAATATGATGCGGCGGGTAATTCAGGTATCATCAATATTAAATTGAAAAAGAATAAGGCATTTGGCACCAATGGAAGTATATCATCAACCTACCGCAATGCGATAAGAGCTCATTTGCCCACCAATATTTATGGATCGGAGCTTAACTTCAACTTAAATCACCGCGTAGAAAAATGGAATTTTTATACCAACGCAAATGCATCAAAGAATAATAATTTCTCGGATTTATTGTTAGAGCGGACCACCGGTTCTAACGGTTTGGAGAGTGCGTTTAATCAAAATTTTCAGAAAATATATACCGGATCGCGCTTAGCCGCAAAACTCGGTGCGGATTATAATGTGAGTGATAAAACAACCATCGGGATCATGTTAGATGGTAGCACAAGTACGCGTAAACTGGATAATTTTTCTAAAACATTTATCAATGAAACGAATGCCGGTGTGGTCAGTAACAATTCCTTAATTCAGTATTCTGATGCCAATACACCAAACAAAAATTACAGCGCAAATTTTAACATCAAACATGATTTTAAAAAAGAAGGTGCCAGTTTAAATTTTGATGCCGATTACTCGGGCTTTGATTATACGGGGCTGGAAAATTTTAACACCAACTTTTATGATGAAAAAGGGACGGTTTACAACAATACAATCATTAGAAACGATAGTAAAACAGCCATCGATATTTATGCCGCAAAAACAGATTTTACCTGGCCATTATCAAAAACTACAAAACTGGAAACCGGTCTGAAAAGTACCTATGTGAAAACCAATAACGATTTTTTGTCATCGGCATTGATCAATAATGAATGGCAGAATGTTGTAGGACAAAGCAATAATTTTATCTACAAAGAAAACGTGAATGCTGCTTATGCAAATGTATCCAAAGATTTAGGCAAGTGGCAAATCCAGGCGGGTTTACGGGCAGAGTATACCCAATCTACCGGAACATCGGTAACCAATAATACCGAGGCAAAGCAGCACTATTTATCGTTGTTTCCAACCGTTTTTATTAGTCAGAAGATTTCGGAGAGCAGTAATCTACGTTATTCGTATGGCAGGAGGATCGACCGGCCAAATTACCAGCAGTTAAATCCTTTTAACTTTTATATGGATCCTTATACCATAGCACAGGGAAACCCATACTTAAAGCCTCAGTTTACGGATAATTTCGAAGTGAGTTATAGCTATAAAAGCGGCCTGTCTTTCTCCCTGAGTTATTCAAAAACAAAAGATCTTATTTTGGATAGTAAAACGGCACAAAACGACAGTACCCGAATTGTTACCGTTGGACAGGGCAATATCGGTAGCGGCCAATATTACACCGCAGGATTATATTTTCCGCTTACCATTGCCAAATGGTGGAATTTACAGAGCAACTTCAATCTGTTCTACAATAAATTTAATGATGATAACCTGGAAGGTGCACCCTTTATGTTAAGTAAAGTAGCCTACAACTTTAATATCAACAACTCCATTACCTTGCCGGATAGCTGGTCTTTAGAAACCAATTTCTGGCTAAATTCTCCAAAGGTTAGGGGATTGGAACGGACCACTATTTATCAATACGCCTTAAATATGGGGGTGCAAAAAAGTTTCCTGAACAAAGCTTTGAAAGTTAGATTAAATGTTGACGATATCTTCCAAACCAATTATTGGAAAGGAACACTCGATTATCAGAATGTGAATTTAAGGGTTCAGAACAATTACATCAGCAGAAGGGCCACACTCAACATCAGTTATAGCTTTGGTAACCAAAATTTAAAATCAAACCAAAACCGTAAAACCGCTGCCGATGATATTAAGAATAGAGCGGGAGGGTAGTGTTGAGTTTGGAGTTTGGAGTTGGGAGTTTGGAGTTGAGCGTCGGAAAGTCCGGGGTCGGAGGTCGGAAGTCTGGATGAAAAACCAGTCCGTCTATCCTTTGCAGGAGGTATAGTAGTCGTAGTCTTGAGTCCAAGTCCCCCTTTGAAGGGCGCAGGGGGATGAGGTCTAAGTTTGGAGTTTTGAGTTTTGAGTTGGGCGTCGGAAAGTCCGGGGTCGGAGGTCTGGATGAAAAACCAGTCCGTCTATCCTTTGCAGGAGGTATAGTAGTCGTAGTCTTGAGTCCAAGTCCTCCTTTGAAGGGGGCAGGGGGATGAGGTCTAAGTTGGGAGTCTTGAGTTTGGAGTTTGGAGTTTTGAGTTGAGCGTCGGAAAGTCCGGGGTCGGAGGTCGGAAGTTTGGATGAAAAAAACAATCCGTCTATCCTTTGAAGGGAGGTATAGTAGTCGTGGTCTTGAGTCCAAGTCCCCCTTTTGAAGGGGGCAGGGGGATAAAAAAAACGAAGCATTTAAAAAAAATTAAAAGAAACAAACCATGAAAACATTACTTACGCTAATGGCATGCCTAATAGCATGTGGGGCTTCTTTTGCCCAAAAATTAAGCACACTGTCGGGCAAGATAGTCGATGAGAAGACTGTTCCGGTGTCGTTTGCCATTGTTCGGGTGTTAAATTATCCGGATACCACTGTGGTTAAAAGTGTATCGACCAGTATTGAGGGTGAGTTTACAATCAACCAGTTAAAGGATGGTGAGTATGTGTTATCGATTTCGATTGTGGGTTTTAAAGGTAAAAAGACAGCGCATTTTCCGATCAATGGAGATTTAAAACTGCCTGCTATTGCCATCGAAAGTGTAAGCAAACAGTTAAAAGAAGTGAGTGTTCAGGGCAAGAAACCTTTTATAGAACACCAGATTGATAAAACAGTGTTGAATGTAGAAAACAGCATCATTGCCACTGGCGGAACAGCATTAGAAGTTTTAGAAAAAGCCCCGGGTGTACAGATCGACCGCCAGAGCGACCAGATTAAACTGAACAATAAAAGCGGTGTAATGGTAATGATTGATGGAAAATCGAACTTCCTTTCTGGTGCAGATATTACCACTTTGCTGAGCAACATGAGCAGCGATCAGATTGCTACCATCGAACTGATTACCAATCCATCGGCTAAATATGATGCTGCCGGAAACGCAGGAATCATCAACATCAAGCTCAAACGCAACAAAGCCTACGGTACCAACGGTACAGTTTCTGTAAATACAGGTCAGGGCATTATGCCCGATTCCCCTAGCGATTTGTTCCGTGCGGGGGTTAACCTGAACCTCAACCACAGGCAAGGGAAATGGAACATTTTTGGCAATGGCGCCGTGGCACGCAAAGCCCAGTTTAACAATACCTTTTTAACCCGTACCACTTTATCTGATGGTTTGGCCAGTTCGCTAACGCAAAACTTCGACCGCAAAAACAAAGGCCTTGGTTTTCAGGGGAAATTAGGCGCCGATTATTACGCTTCTGAGAAAACCGTTTTTGGCGTAATGTTAGATGCCAATACGGTAAACACCAAGCTCACCAATTTTAGCAATACCAATATCAACGCGGTGCAGAACGGTGCTTCGAACCTCAGCTATATTCTGCAGGATGCCAATTCGAGTTCGCCGGTAGGTAACTTAACCGCCAACTTTAACATCAAACACGATTTCGATAAAAAAGGCAAAAGCCTCACCTTCGATATGGATTATTCGGGTTTCAGCAACAAAAAAGATGAAAACTTTCTGGCCAATTATTTAAATAGCGGCGGCAGCTCGACCAATAAAACTACTTTAAGAAACAATACCGATGCCGAGATAAGTGTTTATGCGGCGAAAACGGATTTCACCTTGCCACTTTCGAAAACAACGAAACTCGAAGCCGGATTAAAAAGCAGTTATGTGCTGACGAATAACGATTTTATTTCGGAGCAATTGATTGGTGGTGTATGGCAAAATGATCTGGGTAAATCGAACAACTTTGTGTACAAAGAAAACATCAATGCCATTTATGGAAGCTTCTCTAAAGAATGGAAGGTATGGCAGGTGCAGCTGGGCTTGCGTGCAGAACATACCCATTCGAACGGCACTTCGGTTACCGACCAGAAGGAAGTAGACCGGAATTACCTTTCGCTATTCCCAACAATTTTTGTAAACCAGAAGATCAGCGAAAACCACAATATCCGTTATTCTTATGGCAGAAGGGTAGACCGCCCAAATTACCAGCAACTTAATCCTTTTGTTTTTTATATGGACCCTTTGGCGGTTGATCAGGGTAACCCTTATCTCAAACCTCAGTTTACCGATAATTATCAGATCAGTTATAGTTATAAAGAGATTTCTTTCTCGCTGAATTATTCGAATACCAAAGATATGATCACGCAGATCAGCAAACAGGACGATGCTACCAGGATCATCAGCGTAATCCGCCAGAATTTGGGCCGTTTCCAGAATTACTCTGCCGATTTGTATATTCAGGTAAAGGTGGCCAAATGGTGGAATATCCAAAACAACGTAAGCGTGTACTACAGCAAATTCAATGATGGAAATATTGAAGGCGCGGCTTTCAGTTCGGGTAAAGCGGCAATTAATCTATTTACTTCGAGTTCTTTCACTTTGCCGCAGAACTTTAGTATCGAAATTAGTGCGTGGCTTAACTCGCCAAGGGTAAACGGCGTAGAACAGACTACCATCTACCAGGGCGCCTTAAATGCAGGAGTCCAGAAAACCTTAATGGATAAAAAACTGAAATTGCGTTTAAATATGGATGATATTCTGCTCACCAACCACTGGGAAGGCAAACTGGTTTACCAGAACATCAACATGAACGTAGTAAACCATTATACCAGCAGAAGAGCAAACTTCAGCATCAGTTACAACTTCGGAAACCAGAATGTAAAATCGGCACGCTCGAGAAATACCGCTACGGATGATATGAAGGGAAGAGCGGGCGGAGGGTAGTCTGTAGTCTTGAGTCCCGAGTCTAAGTTTGGAGTTTGGAGTTTGGAGTCGGAAAGTCCGGGGTCGGAGGTCAGAAGTCTGGGGGGACAACCCAGTCCGTCCCTTTGAAGGGGGTAGGGGGATGAGGCTTAAGTTTGGAGTTTGGAGTTTGGAGTCGGAAAGTCCGGGGTCGGAGGTCAGAAGTCTGGGGGGACAATCCAGTCCGTCCCCTTTGAATGGGGGCAGGGGGATGAGGTCTAAGTTTGGAGTTTGGAGTCGGAAAGTCCGGGGTCGGAGGTCAGAAGTCTGGGGGGAAAACCCAGTCCGTCCCCTTTGAAGGGGGCAGGGGGATTAATAAACAATTAACCATTAAAAACATGAAAAAAATATTCTACAGTATCGCAATTTTAGTTACCACTTTAGGCTACGGATGCCACAACAGTGGCGGACATTTATCCCTAAGCACATTGGATAACACGACCAACTTTAAATTTGAGGCGGAGTACGATGAAAACAAAACAGGCAAACTCGAGAAATACCTCGACAGTGCTTTGAACAATGAACTTCCTTTGAATCAGAATATCGATCTGTTGGTAAATATAAACGGCAGCGATCAGTTTAACCTGAAAGCCAAAAAGGGCTGGTTGGTAATCGATTTCGATAAAAGAAACAACTCTGCTGCCGGTTATAGGAGCGTAAGAAAACTGACTGAAGGGATTAAAAAGAAATTAACGGAGTAATCGTGGTTTAACCGCAAAGGAGCGAAGACACAAAGCAATAGCGGGGCAGTCTTTTCTCTGCGGTAATCTGTGTAATCTGCGGGAAACCACTATTGGGTTTTCTCCCGTAGATTAAGGTGATTTCCGCAGAACTTCAGCTGTCGCAATTCTTGTACTGACGGGGAATCAGGGAATGCTCATCAAGGCTAATCCTGTCCCTTTGATTTATAAAATGCTTTCTATCTTTTGCATGATTTTAGTTTCCAGTTCTTTGTAAAAGCCATTATAAGAATCGGCGATATTCCCTCCCTTATCTATCAGATAAAAAGAGGGATATCCATCAAATGGATAACTAATTTGCACACTTCGGTCAGAAGTATAGCTAACGGTTTTTACATTTTGTTTTTGATCAAATTTAGTGATTGCGTCCATTTGGTCAATCGGATACACATTAATGATAACCACATTTTTGTCCTTATACTTTTCGTTCAATCTGTTTAGCATTTGTGCTGCGCCAACGCAGTGTGGACAGCCGATTAAACTAAAATTAACTAATATTGTTTTTCCTTTTAATTCATCTATATTAAGTTTTTTACCAGTAGCATCCTTGGCAATAAGCATTGGTGCGGCAACACCGTTTTTTAAAAACTGAATAGGGTTCCTTTTAGCAGGAGGTTTAAAATAATCGGGTATGACAGCTATGGATAAATCAGGGAATTGCTTTTGGTTGAGGATATAATTGCTGTAGGTATGCGTTTCAACCAGCCCAAAAACTGAACCATCGTCGGCGTTGCCCAGATATTGATGGGCAATGTATACCGGTAGCCCGTTTTTTTTATCGATAATAAAATTATAAATACTATAGGATCTAACTTTATTTATGATCGTATCCGTTTGTGTGATGCGGATATTATGATAAGGGACATTGTTAATGGTGGTATCATCAAATTGTTTAGTTTTATTTGAGATAGTTTTCGATAGTTTGGCCATTTGCTTTGCCCAATACAAAATTGTTCGGGTATCCTGCCCGTTAACGCTTTCGTTCTGAACAGTATAGGTGCTATCCTTTAAATTTAAAGTCACTAATTTGATTCCATCGAAAGCATATGATGCATTTTTCGATTTTAGGTAATAATATCCATCATCAGACTTTGTTTTACTCCCGGTCACAATTTCAGATTTAATTGTGTCGGCATAATAGTCATCCTGAAAAGAAAACTTTGTTTTAACTATATCTACATATCTTAAATTTTTAAGTAAAAGTATTTTTTGTGAGGACTTGACCAGCAACTGAGCATTCACACTTAACTGTGTCAACATGAAAAGCGTAAAGTATGTGGTAAATGAAACTTTAAAAAATAAAGGCGGTTTTAATTTCATATTTAAGCTTATTGCTAATTTAGTTACTGCAAGATAATATTTTACTTTTCCGTTTTATGATAATTTATATGCGCCTGGATGAAAGACTTAGCATCCCTTTTCTTGCACAAGCCTTATAATCTACATTAAGGTATACTTGTAATTTGCTCCCGCAGATTTAAGGTGATTTTTGCAGAACTAAAATGTCTTCATTTCCGAGCAGGCGGGAACCATGCTTTCTCAGCGAAGCTAATCTTACTTAATTCAGTGTTTTATCTTTCTCTGCCTAAGTGGCTAGGTAAGAGTGGTTAAATTAATTTACACGAAGAATAAAGACCACTTAACTGTTTTTGTATAATTCGATTTTCCTTCCGTCGGGATCAATGATTATCGCCATAAAACCGAAGTCTGTTTGGGTTGGTTCCTGAAAAAAAACAATTTGCAATGTTTTTAATGTTGTTATCACTTGATCAAAGTTTTTTATACCAAAGCCTAACCTTAAATTTTTGTCAGGCTCAATCTGGTTTTTAGCTAAAGGATAAATTTCAAGAACAGTTGGTCCAATCGTCGTTGAATAATGATATGGTGAGTTACCGTGTTTGTGATATTCAAACTCAAATCCAAATGAACAGTAAAAATCAGCCAGAGGTTTTATGCTACTTGTTCGCAATACCAATAATCGGATCTCCATATGTTTGTTTTTTATTTCCCAATAATTTCAATACTATCGGCATTTGTTATTACCAGTTGTTTGGTCTTTTGATTAAAGGCTATTTTCGGAAGTTCTTTAATGTGATGAATGATTGATGAATTTTGCAATCCGCTTGGCAAAGTCTCATCCTGGTCTACTATTTCGCCTGTTTCGAGATTTATAATTTTCGGAAACCTAAACAGATCCCAGGCATACTGATCGTTAATGGCAAAAAGATTTCCAAATTCAATGTCCATTTTAACCGGTTTAGAAATTTGGTTTAAGGTTACATTCCAAATGGCAATGTGTTTTGGCGGAAGATTTTCCAATAACTCTTCATCAATTTCCTCCTCACTAGATGAACCCATTAGTATGCGCTGATCATCAATAAAACTTGCTGTGGAGATTTCAACGCCAACGTTTGGATAAATTTCAGATTCATCGAGCAGTTTGGGGTTCTGGATACACTGGTGTATGTCGAATACTTTGATAGCATCCAAAGGATGCCAGACCCAACCCTTACTCATCAGGTATTTACCATTAGGGCTGATTTCGAGCCGCGAATGAAAAAAATCAGCAGGGCTTCTACCCTTACTATTGGTAATGATCTGCCCCGTTTCAACCTCTTCAAAATCAAGCCTGCAATATTCGGATGGACAGTGGATTAAAAATGTTTCATTTTCTGTGGTTACAAATGCCGCAGGGTATTCATAAACATTTGCACAATAGTAAGATCGGTTTATTTCCCTCAAAAGTGCTCCGTTTTTAAGTAAGAGTCCCTTTGTACCAAGTTTTTGATAAATAAAGGCGTATTGTCCGTCGGTCGATGTGATGGCGCTGTCGCCAAAACCAAAACTAGTTTCGCCTAATTGATCTGTTTTTCCATCAAAGGTATACCGCTTGCCAGCTGAGGCCCAACCGACAATGGAGTTGCCGACCCAACAGATGGTTTTTAAAAAAGTGACTGGTATCGTTTGTCGTTTCATGATAGCTGTTCGAATGTATTGCAAAGAAGCTAAAAAGGATAAAATTGTTCGTTGGCCAGCGTGATGGGTCGTTTGCAGGAGATGATAAAAAATGTGGCAAAAATGAGGAGCGTATTTTTCATAATGATAAATGTAATATTTTATCTCTCATTTTTTCTCAACTTAAAGCTAAATGGGCGAACAAATCGTACCATCGCAGGAACAGGCTTTTCAAAAGAGGAACTGCCTGCCGTAAAATAAACCTGACAGAGCTAAATAGCCCGGAATGAAGTGCAACGAAATGAGGACTATATGCGATGGCGGGACTACAGCACCTATGAATTACTGAATGAACGTTTTCGGAAATGGTAAGTGAGATATAAAGGGCTTCCGACTACGCTCAGACTGACAATTTAAAATCTGCGTTTATCTGTGTAATCTGCGGGAGAACTTGCGTGTAATTTGTTCCCGCCGATTAAGGTGATTTTCGCAGAAGCTATCTGAATAGCACGATTATAAACGGTCATAAAAAGGCCTTTATATTGTCACGATTGCCCCTCATGAGTGTAAGTCCGTTCCTTGTACCTTTATATCATTACTAAAAGCATAGAAAATGAGAAAGATCAAAATCATGGAACACATCTCGCTTGATGGCGTGATGCAACACGAGAATAGCGAAGGTTTCGAACATGGTGGATGGACCAATCCCTATAGAAGTTTAGAAGGGCTAACCGCTGTACTGGAAGCACAAGGCACCAACATCGATCTGCTGATTGGCCGCCAAACCTACGATAGCTGGATCCAATATTGGCCAAAAGCGGGCGATAATCCAATGGCGAACGCTTTAAATGCGGCAACGAAATATGTGGTTACCCACAGGCCGGAAAGCCTCGAATGGGGACCAGCAAAAGATTTAGGTACTGACATCGTAGCAGGCATTCGCGAGCTCAAATCAACCGATGGCCCCGACCTGATCGTATATGGAAGTTCGACAGTGATCGCGGTACTGCTTGAACAGGGTTTGGTTGATGAGCTAATATTAATGGTTTATCCGGTATTGCTGGGCAGTGGCAAACGTTTCTTTTCAGACAAGGCCAATGCGCGCGAACTGGCTTTTGTAAACACGAAAACTACACCAACCGGTGTGCTGATCAATACTTACCGGTATGTAGGAGCGTTGGGGGAAAGTTAGTTGGGAGTTGGGAGTTTGGGGTTTTGAGTCGATGGAGCTAGTCAGAAGACGCGGGACCGAAGTCTGGGTGGAATTAGTCGGAGGTCCGGAGTTGGAAGTTTGGTGCAATTATCCCAAAGTCTGATGTCTGGGGTTGGAAGTCTGTAGTCAAATGTCACTTACATGGGAGTGTTAACGCCCTCCCAAACAAAATCAACCGGCAATCCTGGTCGTTCCCGGTTGATTAAGCGATTTCTAACCTTTGGGCTCCGAAATCTGAGCATTATTGTGATACGGGTAATTAATCTTTTACTAACCTTACGGCGCAGCCTGTGGTTTTACTATAATCGGTTACACGCGGTTCGCTGTATTTGTTAAAATCAAGGTAATATGCAAAGCTGTCGCCACTTGATTTGGTAGTACTCGACCACCAATAACTTAACCATATTCCGTAAAGGAAAGATTTTCCGCCGCCATATTCATCGCCGCCTGCGCTGCCATTGGTCAATAAATTTAGGCCTGATGAGTTATCGCCATTGCCATGCGCAAATTTGTACGAATCTTTTACATCCCATCCGGTAGTACCACGCATTTTTTTACCTGCTACCTCTTCCCCTCCTAAAGCCGAAATAAGCGTTAAAAATTCATTTCTGCTGGGCACATGCCAACCGGCAGGTGCTAAGCCACGGCGATCGGTAACCGCATAAAAGTTGTACAGCTTTCCGTATTTCTTTTCATTATTGCTATCGAAATTAAGGTAACAATAAGCCGGAATCATTTCTCTGCTTACTTTTTCCCATTCTTTTTGGTTGGCCGCGTAATAAATCTGCTCGCCGTTTCTATACGTACTCACGTTTAAATTGGTGCTTGTCCACACCTGGTTGCCAATTTTTACCGGACCGGTTATTTCTGCTGAAGCATTGTAAATTTCTTTTAACGGAGCCGATTGTGCGGCATTGCAGGCCCATACAAAATTGCCCGGCTGTATGCCGCCGCTTCTTTTTAAACATTCTTTCGTCGCTATGGCATCGGCCTCTTCTTTGGTTTTTGCTATCCCCCAGCCAAATGCGGTACCCACATTACCGTTTATGGTGCGGTAGGCTGCACAACCCGTTCCCGAATAGGTTAGCACAATGCTACAAGATCCGCCACGTTTGTTGCATTCGTCAACCGCTCTCTTTTCGGCTTCTGCCAGATTTGCCTGATCGAATGAAAAACCATAATAAAAGCCATTTGACCGGTCTATAGCCAATGCACCATATTTGGTTTTAACGGGAACAGCTGTTTTGGCTGGCGATTTCTTAACCTGCGCCATCACACCCGATGCCATGGCCAATAGCACCATTAGTAGGAGTTTGTTTATTTTCATAACTTAATTGTTTGTTTGTTGCAAGCAAATTTCCCAATTACCTCACTTGTCATCAATACCTTTTACTGGGTATATTTAGGAGGGTAGTTTGGGGGGCTTTAGTCCGAAGTCTGGAGTGGCGGGGGGATGGATGTCTGGGCACATCATTGCGTATCGCCACGTCATTAAAGGTAGTCTGCAGTCCGGGGTCCGGGGACCGAAGTCTGGGTGCATCTGGTCCAAAGTGGGAGGTGTGGGGTTAGACTGTTAATTCTGGACGTTATCAAAAAAAACGCCCATACTTTGCAGCATGAGCGCTAGTTGTTTGATTATTGTCTTTATTGCTTAACATCAGCAGGCGCATTGGTCGTCGAATCCGCAGTAGAATCGGTATGTGTACTATCCATCTTACTGGTATCGGTGTATTTGTGCAGGCTGTCGGCATTTTTTTCATCCGCTTTATTCCCACTGCATGCCGACAAGGTTAAACCCAAGGCGGCAACTAAAATTATGATTTTCGTTTTCATATGAAATGGTATTGGTGTATTTATATAATCCTTTTAAAAGGCAATTGTTTTGGTAATTGTTAAAAGAGGGGAGTTATGCATCATTGAGATGAGTCGGGAGTCGGAGGTCCGGGGTCGGAAGTTTGGGTGCATAAAAGATAACAAGCAGAAAATTGGTTTGGCCTTAAAAGGGTTTTGGAGCACAAAGACAGTGGTGCTTAGGCTGGCTTCGGTCCTGCTGTCCGTTTCCCCCGAAAAACCTGTGAAACACGCAAGTACACCGTAAAAATTAAAAGCTTGTGCTTAAATCGGGGTCCACTTCCATCAGGGCTATTTAACAATGGGTGGTGCCTCGAAAACGCAAACGAGTATTGAAATGTCGTTGTGAGAAGTCGGGCGTCCGGGGTCGGAGGTCGGAAGTTTGGGAGTATAAAAGCAAACCGGTGAGTCATTGCGATTAGTCGGGAGTCGGAGGTCGGAGGTCCGAAGTCTGGTAGCAAATCGGTAGGTTATTAGTTAGGAGTCGGAGGTCGGAAGGCTGGGTGTATAATCGCAAAACATTACGTTATTTCGAATTGAAGGGGAGGGTTGGTATGATGGAATAAAGGTTTGCGTGATCAATTGTCATTCTGAGCCTGTCGAAGGGCCGTTTAATATCTTGTAAAGAATTTCGACGGCGCAATTTTTAATCCGGTCTATAATAACAATCTCAGATACTGAGACAGAACGCTAAGGCTTGCGTTTAATGGGATAAACGCTTAGTGCAGGTATCGTTTCAAGTCTACTTTTATGGTTTTGTAATTTGGTGTCGTTCCTTTAATGTGTTTTTCTGTAAAATATTTGATTGTTATCATTTGACCTTCGATCGTGCATGTATCAAAAAGAGACTCTAGAAACATATAATCATTATTTTTCATGCCTTTTTCGATATCTCCCTTTTTAATTTTGATCCTAAAAGATTTTTGAGTGTCGATATTATGTAGGCTTAGCGAATAAAAATCGAACTTCGAAATGCGGTTGTGATTACTATTGCTAACAGAAATCAGAATCGGTATTCGACTATTATCAGATACATAAATGACAGCCCCAAATTTTTTAATGAGTTTGCCCGAAGTTTTACTGTACAGGTAATAATCGTCTGGGTCGCAGCAACCAGAAATCACCCTGTTTGTATATAAGAATGTAGTGCTAAATTCCTTAAAGTCTGTATGGCCAAGCCGATTGGTCAATTGGACTAATCCATCACCTAATTCAAAGATTTTCTTTTTCTCTCCAGCGCTGTTTTCAAACGTTATCCAGGAGGAGTCACAGTTATAACTCCAATAGAGTTTTGCCCCGTTATCTAAAAACTTTGGTTTGCAAGAGATAATTTGGGCTAATAAAGTATCCTTAACACAAATACAGTTTGGGTTAGCGTTTTCTTGGGCCAGATTCACTTTGGCAGACCGTTTATTGTTACAGCCTGATAGCAGAAACAATAGTGCCAGGATTTTTAAACAGCGCTTCATTAAGGTCAGTAAGGTACTAAAAAGATGATTAATTGAACATTAATCCAAAAACTTTAAGAGTGAATTTTGTTTTTTAGTGCGCTGAAAAAACAAGAGTAAAGCCGTTTTATTTGCCCAATCCTTCAATCTTTTCTCTCCAATTGTACAACCCTCCAAAAACACCGTCGTTTAAAAATGTGTCCAAAAATTCTGGAAATGAATTTGTCAGGGTAATCACGTTTTTAGCCTTATTATAAATCTTATAATCTTCGCTGTTAGCAGCGTTGGTGTTTATTGTCCACATATCGCAGTAGATCATATATTCCGCAATATGAAAATCATTCGGCCAAACCGTATAGGTGTCTTCATCTTTCAAATTGTCGATAATTTCGTCCAAAGGAATAATTCTAAAGAGATCTTCTTCAGATTCGAAGCCATTGGAAAAGCTGTAAAATTTTACCAGGTCTTCCGGTAGTTTAACGCCCATGATGTTTTCAAAATTCTGTATTTCTGCAGGGGAAGCTGGCGCAAAAAGTGTAATCCCCAGGGCTTTTTGCTCAGTTTTTATTCTTTTTATGATGTCAGTGATTGTTGGATTCATCAGCATTAACTTTTGTCTGTTAAATCTATGTTCAATTAATTTGGCTCATAGATCTCTCCACTCCGCGTTGCTCCGGTCGAGATGACGAACCTCTTTTTTTAAATCTGTCAATGTTAAGAGCCATTACCATTTCCCTAAGTACCAACCTGCCATCCATCTAACTGGCAATCGTATTCAAATCCTAAGTCCCACAGCACCTGGTTCCAGTTGTTTACTGCATTTAACGACATTTCAGTGTTGTTTGTAACTCCGTGCACTTCCCAATAATCTTCAGTTTCTTCAACAGCAAGTTGCGTGTACAGCGGAAACTGTGCCGACAATTGCTCTTTTAACTGATCTGCTTTATCTTTTGTATTGGTAATAAATACAAATTCGATCGGCAGCATGTCGGTGGCTTTTACGCCATCTGAATAGATGTTATCCATGATGTCTTCATTCACTTCCAAATGAATTTCGGTGTCGTATACGTCCTTCGTGAAAAAGGTATTTGCCTGTTTGTTCATGTGCGAATTTAACGAAACAACTGAAATCTAAATGCGATTCGGGAGATTTGATTTTTTATTAACATTAGCTTAAAATACCACAAATCTTTGTTGGTAGGTGCCAGGTCGATTATCGTATTTAGTCATGGCCGTATATTAATGTGGCATTAGCCAAGCGGATTGCGCCGTATTCAAATTATATTGGTAAACACCCTTGCGCATTCCGATATAAACTATGTTTTTGTCAATGGCCAATGATGATGGATAAAGATATGGATACCATATCCCTTCGCTTATGAGTGTTTTAATATTTGCGTTACGATCAACCGAAAGTAATGCTGGTGAGGTAACAATGATAAAATTGCCTTTGCTGTCGAGTTTCACAGCATGAGGTGCTTTTGGAAGCCTTAGGTAATCTTTTGCCGTCCATTTGCCGTTTATTTTTAGAAACTCTATTATACTCCCGGAAGACAAAGATAGATGCGCAAGCCCCTCAATTCCATATATTTTGCCATCGCGTTTAATAAATTGCACTACCTGATAGCCACCTGGGATTTCATAATCATCCTTCCCGTCTGCCGAAAACCAGAAAACATTTCCACCGAATTCTCCTTTAAAAAAACTCACCAAGTAGCCATCATCAACTTTAAAAGTATAGGGAGTACCCCTAAACTTTTCACTTGTTGCATCTCTTGTCTGAATGCTGAAAGGTAATTTTTTGGGATAAGTCTCTTTAGTAACTTTTACATCGCCGTTTTGAATAGATACCTCCCAATTGTGGCTCCAATTATATTTCAATAACGTGTCTTTATTGGTTGGAATAGGATAGCTTTTCCAGTTTTTAATCATTGTGGTATCAATCTGTGCAAAAACAGCGGTTGATGAGAGAAGTAATACGAGCGTTGTTAATATTTTCATTTCAACTAAGATAAATATAAACTGTTCGCATGAGTCTATTTTTTATAATATCCAAATGCACTTACTGTATCGCCCGGTTCTCGGAATTCTAAAGTATGAGCTGTTAATTTGGTGATGATATATTTCAGTGTTTTTTTATTCTCTAAAAAGAAATAAAGTTCGTTCTCGTTTTTAAGTTGCCAGGTTGCATTATATTTTTCGGAATCTTCAGATAACGTGGCAGTAGATTTTTTTATCTTAATCTCCATAAAAAACATAACCTTTTCTCTTTGCTCAAAAGGCTTGTAAAAATCAGCGGTGTCAATTGCAGCGATTGTATCGTAGGCGACATTGTATTCCCATTTACCTAAAATTAATTTTTCATTTGCCGAGTTATTTTGAGCTTTTGAAATCAACGCAGCCAATAGAAATATAAAAATCAATGCTTTTTTCATTTTACTCAGATATGTTTTTATGTATAAAATTATCGTCTTGGGTGCTCATGTTTACCCATCATTGTTGAGCAGTAAAAAGTATCCAGTTAAAAGGTTTCAGCAGTACCTTTTGCTTGTTATCATCTGCTTTACTTAAAACAGGCATCATACTGTTATAACCTTGCATAAATTCCCCAATATTTAGTATTTTTTCGTCATCAGTATGCTTAAGCAGTATCGGCCAGATCACAAGTTTGTTGTTATATTTTTGATCAATGCTTATATTTCTTCGGTTAAACTCCTGTATAATCCTTGCCTTGAGCTGCTCCGTTGGACCGAGTATAGCCACAAGATGCGCATTGATGTTTTGGCTAAAAGTAAGGTTGGCGATTTTCGATAAACTATCGAAAGCTATCGCGATGCTAAAAGTGTAAGCATGATTTATTGGCGTGGCATAGATTGAGTCTTTATTAACCTGGCGCTCAATGATATTTATAATGGTGTTTTGTAAATCAGGAGTTGGAGCCTTGCGTTTGATAACGGACTCTTCATCTGCTGGCATTGGTCTGTTTTGTGCGTAAGCTGCCGAAGTCAGCGAGAGTATTAAAATGATGAGGGTTCTTTTCAAGATGTTAAAGTATAGATATATTATAATGTCGCAGCAAGTGATGAGGTTAGCGTAATTAAATTTAAGTTTAACAAATGAGATCTACAAGAGGTGTTTAGCAGGATCATTAAATGGACTTTCACCAAAGACTACCGCTATGCTATCTTCTTTACCATATAAGACACATAAGGCCATTTAAGCTGATATGCCCTTATGTGTCTTATATGGTTCAGCCTAAAATATCAAATTGATGAATGTCGTGGAGAGAAGATAGGTCAGCCGCCAATTAAGAGTAGCGCTTTGTAATTCGATAGCTATCGGATCAGGCAAGCCTGAGCGGTGCGGAATGTGTAGTTAAATTATTGTTGACCGTTTTTACCGAACTATTTCTCCTTCAACTAAGTCCGATACGATATTCCCAATCACATATACAAATGTTTTCTCCCTTATCCTTAACAAGGGCTTAATACATGGGTTTTAATTAACTATTTGATGATATTGTTGAAATTATTCTGCAATGGTCGCATTTGAAATTATACTGATTGTTCAGTGATGTTTTTAGGTTCCATTTTTGAGTACAGCCTGGGCAAGGCCTGGTCAGTTGGTCGCCCTTATATTTCTTGTAATTATGTAAATAATAAAAAGTTGGTATTGAAGTGAGTTCTTCAATCTTTCTGCATATTTCACGCCCTTGTTTGGATAGTTGAGAGGTAACTTCCTGCATTTATCTTAGTGCCCAATTTTCTCCAACCTCGCAGTTCATTTGCAAGCTATCGCAAGAAATGTAATTTGTTTCCCAACTTAAAATTGGCATATAACCATGGTCGTAATAAACTGGCAGTTTATATAGCGGTACTGGTTTAAAGCAAGTACCACAGGTTAATGGTGAGTCAATTGAGATATAATTTGTAATAAGGATAAAAAAATCTGATTTCTTGCACCTGCATGGCTTCTTGTAACTTTGGTAGGTTTTACCAACTGTTTTGCATACCAGTTTTGAATTGCAAAGCTCCTCTAATTTCTTCGATTGCCTGTTAACATAGAAGTTGTTGTGTTTTGTATGTAATGTGTTTTTTTCATAAGTAAAAGGCAGGCAAACTATTTTGTTGTGATCGATATACCGGGATTCAATTTTTCCTTGTGTTTGCCCGTTGCCACGATAAAATGCCATAAGCAATCCGAATGCTTCAATAAGTTCGTCCTTATTTGTGTTGGTCTTTATATCGATAGATAGTTTTTGAATGTACATGGTGCCTTTGTTTTGTTGCTCATATTCTACCGAACTACCTTTAGAGGTATAACTATGATCACTTATTGTTGCTTATTAATCAAATCCAAATTAATAAAAAAGAGCTATACCGCTATAGCTCTTTTTTGTCTGCTGTTCACATTTAAATTATGGTTGGCGCAATGGGTTCCTCACCTGTGCCGCCTGTGCGGCGGGTTTGCAACAGCACATAGGTGCTGATGTTCTGGTTAAGCAGGTTTACGGTAGCGGCCCATGGCTCGGCACCATCGTTAATATCGAGATTAGAGTTAATCCGGGTGCGCAGTTTGTAATACAGGTTGTTGGCGGTGTTGCGCAGTTCTTTCAGTTTCTCTATGGGTGCGGTGGCCAGTTCTTCGTTGCGTTTTACATAAGCCGCATTAAAATCGTTATTGGCCGTTTCGAGCTCGGTTAACCAGCTGCCCAGGTTTAAAGCCTTTACCGCCGCGTGCAGTTCGGGTTTGTTTTTCCAATCGTTGGCAATATTGCGCAGACTTGTGGTTTCGCTCTGGTAGTTATCTTTTGCTATGCTGGTGCCAAACAATGCCAGATGGGCCAAAAGGGTTTTAGCGTGTTTATTTATTATAACATCGGGACTATAAGTTAAACTTTGAATATGTAAATTAATACCATTTATGGCATCGTCCCTACGTTTATCCATAGCTTCCAGTTCTTCGGTTACCAAACTGGCCTGACTGATTTTGAACAGCTTTTCTACATTATCGGTTGCGGCACGCAAGGCTTCATAGTGGGCGCTAACCTTAAGTTTTTCGGGATTGTTTTTCGATACGATATTTAAGGTATCGGTCATGAACTGGATATACTCTCCATTTCTGAGCGGTTGTAATACTATACTGTTAATCATAGGTTTTAATTTTGTGGTTTTTACTGTTTTAGTAGATTTTACTTTGATTTACCCCTGCCCGCGGCAGGAAGGTTTCAAACTAACTTTGATTTGCCGCTGCCCACGGCAGGAGGGTTTCAAAGTAACTTTGATTTATCGCTGCCCACGGCAGGAAGGTTTCAAAGTAACTTTGATTTGTCGCTGCCCATAGCAGGAAGGTTTCAAAGTAATTTGCCCATTTTAACCAAAAAGATGCTTTTCGAGCCGTTTTTGTGCTGCCCCATGCAGCTGTTGCAGAACGCGGAGGTTCCCTAATCATGCCTGTTATTTTCATAACCTGTAAATTTTATGGGTTATAAAACCCGTTAATAAAATGTGGGATGATCGGCCTGAGCGTAATGAAAAATCGCTGCTCAGTAGTTAGGGATAGAATGATACTAAAGTAACGAAAAGGTTAGTTATTGTCAAGGGGGGATAGTCCGGAGTCGGAGGTCCGGGGTCGGAGGTTTGGATGTATAGTGGTTCGTCATTGCGAACTGAAGGGAAGGGTGGCGAGGCGGCGTGAAGCCTGACTCTGCAGGCAAGCAATCTATTTGGTTTACGAAAGTTTGCTGGCCAGTGAGCGCGAGAAGGTGGAGTTGTTGAGGAATAGATAATTTTTAGCCGCTTTGCCTAAGGCGATCGTCATGCTGAACTTGTTTCAGCATCTATCAAATATTTATTAAAGCACAAGTCTTGGCCATTGCAGAGGCTAAGGTGCTAAGACTTGCGCTAGAATGGGGGCTAGAGAAGTTTTTAATAATTCTATTGATTACCAAAGAGTTCGTCATTTTCTTTTGCCATTGTTATCCAGCCTAGCCAGTAATCAATTCCTGTTTTTCCAGCCCCATCTGGGTCAATGGTAAAAAAATCAGGAATTATTTCATGGATTTTTCTAGTCTTAACTTCTTCAAGGAAATAAGTTATACACTCTAATAATTTTAAAAATGAGGAAAATATAATTTCACTTAATCCTTCGAGACCTCCATTGTAGTCATAATCATAGATCCTTATTGGAAATTCATTATCATTTATTGAAGATCTACCATCAAAAACCAATGGCCCAGTATCATTGCCCTCTTGGCCAAATGGATAAATTTTAAGTAAAATAAGTTCCTGTGCAATATCATTATCAAGATTATCAATGATTTCCTGCAAGGGCTCTGCAGGGGATGAATGTGGCAATCTAACTAGTGAGCAATCACAATCTAAAAAAAAGTATAATTTATGCCATTCTATAAAACTCTTAGGAAATGCAACATGAAATTTTCTTTCTATATCTCTATAGCTACTAATGTCCAAAGTTCCATGTATAGGTTTCCAGCTGAACCAACCTTCAGAATCGACAGCAGATGAAACCATTTCTTCTGGAGTTTTATCTGTAAAAACCGTTTTTAGGTTTTGTTCAAAAAGCTCATCATAGAAATGTTTAATTACTTTTTGGGTATCTTCCATAGTTAAAGTTTCGATTTAATTTTACAGTTACGTTTTGCGAAAAGTAATGTTTAAACGTAACCATTTACTTAAAATTAAACAATATTTGATATACCATAGATAACTGAGATTCTATTTAGCGGATCACTATTGCCATTTTTTGATTACCTCTTTGGAGGTATTATGTATTAGATCTACCTCTTCAGTGAATTCATTTAACTTAATCACGCCCATATATCTTTGTTCATCACTGTCCCAGATAAAATCTGCATAGACATTATAATGAACAACAGCTTTTATAGCAACGCCTGCTGAATTTCTATAGATAACCTGATCCATAATCTCCCAATATTTATTATTTGCAGGATCAGCATAAATTTTTCCTGTTTCATTTTGCTGAGCGAACCAATTTATCCATGCATCTGGATTGGTAGTCTTAACATCCGTGATAAGTGAGAAAATCTGCATAACAGAAACTAATGATATTAATTTGTTCCTCAATCCCGGCATTTTGCCATTTAATCTATATTCATGAAGAATTTTAGTCCATTTTTGGTGCACTTTTTCTGGTATTGCGAAAGCCATGTAGCTTTGCCCTTCATGATGGTGAACCAATCTACCGAACATATATGATTTGTGTGTTGGATTATATTTTATCCATCGCTCATCTATTATTGGCGCGAGTGGTTTTGGCAACGCAAGCCTAGCGCGGTTTGTTGGGCTAAACATCTCAGGTCTTTCAAAAGCTAATTTTCCCCAAAAATAGTCCTTGTTTCTTGGAGCATTTAATACAGTTAACCCACCAGTGGGGCTAGCAGGCCTCATGTCTATCCCTGTACCATTTTTATAATACATTTCGGGTATTGGATCAGTATCATGGATACCTTGCTGAGTAAGGTCTGATATGAAACTTCCCAACTCATTTTCAGCATCATACCATTCTTTAGTATAGGCTATATCAAAATTATCCGGGATGTATATTGGTGAGTTTTCGTTGTAAACATTATTTAGTAAATCTTTAAATGCCTGGTTAAAACTAGTAGGGTTCACAATCAAATAACTAATAGCCCAAATAATAAAATTCTTATTCTCTGTAGTTGGGCCATTTGTTGCCAGGTAAGCTACAAATGCATTAGTAGCCTCATTATGGGTTTTAATATAATTTTTTCTGTTCTCATCAGAAATTGATAAAATGTTAAACAGATATTGAGCATTTGCTGAAACCGATGGATCTGCCCCCTCTGGCATTATAGGATCGCAAGGAGTAGGGGGTAATATGGGCAACCTTGTGCCTTTTTCAAATTTAACCGATACAGTTGGTGTGCCACCATCACAGGGGTTAAAACCAGATGGTGGTGTAGGTACGGTACTACCACCCCCTCCGCCGCCTCCACCCTCGGTTCCTGCTGCCGGCGGAGCACAATCTACGCCAGTAGTCCGCTCTAACGTATAGTAAGGAAGGAAACCTCCTGCTTCTGGTATACCACCTACTTCCCACGGACAAGTGCCAGGCCAATCACCCGTTGAGCATGTATGAGGAACAACAGTATAAATATCATAAATTTCGCACTCCCCTGGTGCCAAACTGATCAGATTTGGCGCACCTGAAGGACTACTAATACTCGCTATAATCTTTCCCTTTAACCCATTATCTTGTGTAAAATTTGTTGTATTTAGGGCTTTTGTGCTCAGGCCAACATCATTAAGGTTTACTTTATTAAATACAACGTTATCTTTAAATGCAATGGCATGTCCAGCCCTCCATCTATCTATCCATTCCTTAGATGGAAAATAAGTACTCAAGAATGCAGTTGTTCTTTCCTTTACAACTTGTATAGTTAAGTTTTGAAAGACTGTTGCTCTAGGTGTTTGAGGTCTTATACTAATCACATAACTCAGTGTATCTCCTAAATGAAGTAATTTAACACTATCCATTACCAAGCTTAGGTTGCCAGCCAAAGCTTCTGTACTCATAATTTTTTCTTTAGCTCCTGTGAGTACGGTGCTTAAGCTGCCTGTTGCCTTTAAGTTAATTGAGTTAATAAATTCCTGATAAGTAATATTCTTCACCTTTGTAGAAGTAAGTGAATTATTACCTTTTGGTAGAAGGATTTCCTTCCTACAGCCCTGTCCAATAAAAAGGCAGATTAGAACCAGGCAAGACATGGCTATGCCTTTAATGAGCGTTAATTTGTTCATCGTTAGTTTAATTTAAAAAAGTGAGAGGGATGAGATACAAACATAGAGCATCACATTTTTTACTCAAAGCGTAAATCATTAATTTTACACCAAATTTAACTGGAAGATCATTTTCGTTTAATAGGCGTGCATTTACTTGGAAAATTACATAAACACTGATATGGCTAATACTGCTCATCTCTTACGCGACTTAGAAAACCCAAACTAGTGAAAGTCTTAATGGACAGGAACATGGAATGATTGAAATGTGTATTTAATATTTCTGCATTACCATTTAGATGAGTAACGCATGTTGCAGGTCACCGTTCTTTTAAAATGTCGAATGGTGTAGCAAATCCCCCTTTATTTTTGATCAATTCTTTTTCCTCTTCTGTAAGTTCGGTGGTGCCAAGTGCAATGTCTTCACCTATTTTTCCTGCTCTCCGTTTACGTACAAATTCAATGGTATCGATTTTTGGTTTCTTGTTCAATCCTAATAAGGTTAGGTCCAGATACTGACCTTGTTTAATATCACCTTTAATCAATTGTCCGAGTAAGAAAAATTGTTTTCCTGTCAATTGATAAGCACCATCAAATTTAAACTGGGCTACGGTTATGGCGTGCCAGTTATGACCACAACGGCATTGCCTGGCGTAGGGTGTTCTGGCAAGTAGATTACACACTGAACAATAGTTAAGAAATACCTTTTCAGGATTTTCCGTCATGATACGCCTGGCTGTGTTCAACTCAAATTGTTGATAGCCGTTTTTAACAAGCTGAGTATTTTAGGTTCCGTCCTGATCCAACCTTTATCAATCAAAATCCTCCTCATTTTAGGATCACCATCAGTTTTGAAGCTGTGCCTGTAATGTTTCAACGCTAACTTTTCAGCGTCAGACATTAAGTTGCTAAAGTAGGCGATGATATAATTTGCTGTTTCCTGGTTCATGGTGGATTAACCTGATACAAAATTTTGATTGATTACTTTAGCCTTCCTATTGTCAAACGGACGTGAGTACTGGTTTTGCTTTTAAGTCGTCTTGTAAATGTACCATCCATTTCCGATTTCCCTGATCATGATCACCCTTTCGGCATTCATTTCAGGCAGGTCCTTTTTATCTTTTACATATAGGTAGCCAACAGAATTATCAATCATTCCGCCAATTAAAAAATTAATGCCGTTTCCCAATTCATAACCTCCTGTAGATACAGCAGAAACAAAAAGTTTACGGTAGGTAGATTTTGCGTCTTCAATTAGTTTAATACTTCTTTCTTCATCTGCTTTCCTTTTACCAAGTTGCGTTAGGGCCAGGTTTTTAAGGCGCTCAAATTGGGGCTGATTGGCTAAAAAGTGTTTAGCAATGTTTTCATCCAGTTCGAGGATCAGTTTAGCATTACCCAATTGGAAGTTATAATCCTCTCTTGAAGTAAACACGGCATAATCGTCTTTCTTCTTCACTTTAGCCCTGGCAATAATTTCGTCTATTTGCTGTGGAGTCATCTTTTCAAGCTCCATTTTTGCCTGCACAATTATTCCGGTCATGGCTAGTGCTCTAAAAGCAGTCATTTTCCAGGTGGTATCTTTTTCGAAGTGCAAATAGGTGTCGAAGCCTTTGCCTAATGAGTCGAGAACCGACATGGCTACAACAGCAGTTTTTTTAGACTGGCCGAGCAATGTGAATTTTGTTATCGTACCACTTTGTAAGTCTTGTCCATTTGGTCGGCCTTCATATTCGCCTGCAATGTATTTTTTAATATCTGGCAAACTGTCTTTACCAAATATCGTTTTCGCTAAGTCCAGAGGTTCGAATGTTTGTCCGTAAACAGTCGAAACAGCCAGAAGAAAAAAGGTTAATAGTGTGGTTATTCGTGCCCTCATAAATTGGTGCTAACGCTAAATAAATAAAACTGATGGTGCGGAGTTATGGGATTTTGCGTGCCCAGATATGCCAGCGCAACCTTTACTCATATTTAAACTCAAAAGGCAGGTGTAGCCGAAACCTGGCCGCTTGCCCATCTCTGGTGCCGAGGGTGTTTTTAGGGAGGAGTTTCAGAATCCTGGCGATTTCGTTTTTCATGGCTTCTGTGCCTGTTCCTTTTACCTGGTAGTTAGAAACACTGCCATCTTTCTCCACAACTGTGGTTACCTCTAGTTTGGTGTAAAGTTTATTTTGTCTGATCACATTTGAGGTTGCAAATTGATTGTTGATGAATTGCGTATAATCTACCTGATTCATCGGTGACAGCGGGAACTTGTATACATGTCCTTCAGACGACAATTTGTCGTCATAAATGGTAGTATCGGCCAGGGCGGTTACTTTTGTGCTGTCCTGCGCTTTGGCTTTTTGGCTGATGGCGATCAGGATTAATGCTGAGATTAGCAGTAGGGTTTGTCTTTTCATTGAGATTGCGTTTTGATCAAATATAAACATTCGGGGGAATAATTAGAATGGTGTATTAAAATTTGGCTTTTGCGCAAGTGTCTGATTTAGTTTGCTATAAATCTTTATCTTAGTTAAAAAAAATATACGCCTTATGGGATTCATGTCGATCGCGATTTTAACCTTTCAAATTCTTGTAGTGGTTACCATTATTTATTTTGTGTTGAGCAGACTGGATAATATCAGTAAATCTAATTTGCAGCGCAATGAAATTTTGAAGGGGATTTATGATGAGCTGAGGCGGGGTAATGGGGATAAAGAGTAGGTTGTTGTTCCTGCCCTGCGCGCAGTCTTACTTCGGCTACCTATGCGATGGTTTAGGATGAATGCAAATCTGTAAGCACCTTTGGATTTAACCTTTGATAATTTAAACGAAGACTATCAACAACTTTTGGCGTTAGATCAGTATTTACATTTCGTGATCCATCCTTAAGTTCAAATCTCATTGTTCTTTCAAAATGTTTGGAATCCAATTTCATCTCATTAAGCCTCTCTATATAAAACAATTTGATGGCTTGATTGCAAGCAGTAGTATCATCGGAGGCTAAAATCGGTCCTCGATTACGCGTGAAGTCGAAAAGATTACCTTTGTTGTCGTATTTAATCACAAACATGGTTAGCGTGTAGGGCTTCTGTTTCTGTTTCGTGCTACATCCATAAATAGAAAAGGCAATTACAAGAATGATAATCAACTCTCTTTTCATAGTTAACTCATTAATATTTAGAATCCAAGTATAATAAAAAAGCGCCACATTGCTTTGGCGCTTATCATTATTAATCTGATAGCAGGGTTAGCTGACTCTCCCTTTTTTTCTTATATTTAATCTACCAAGACTTCTTAGCTCAGTTGGTAGAGCAACAGACTCTTAATCTGTGGGTCCAGGGTTCGAGCCCCTGAGGGGTCACTATATTAATCTTCCTGTTTAACCGATCCGCAAAGCCATGATTACGGTTTTGCGATTGCGCTGTTCACATTCACTTTAATCCTGTACCTTTGCGGCTTTCTAACTGAGGTTTATTCATATTATTTTACATGGGCAAAAACAGCATCGGCTCTACCATTACGTATTTCTTTTTAGGAGAGTATTTTTCTGATGCACTGCGCACCACCATTACGGTGGTATTGCCGATTATATTGTTCTTTTACCTGGGCAACCCCGAAGCGGCAAAGGGGATAGGCGTTGGGGCACTGCTGATCAGTTTAACCGATCTGCCCGATAACCGCCTGAATAAACTGAAAACAGCTTTATCGAGTATCATCGTTTTTTTTGCCACTACGCTGGTGGTGTCGTCGGTTTTAGATCAGGTTTATCTTACGGCGGTGGTGGTGGTAGTTGCCGCTTTCGGCTTTTCGATGTTTGCCGTATACGGACAGAAACTCTCACTCATCGGCACCATGGCCCTGATTGTATGCACCTTTGTAATGGGGCTTCATCCGGCGCGACCGCTATATTTTAGCAGTTATATTCTGCTGGGTGGAGTGTGGTATTATGTGATCAGTTTAATCCAGATATTGCTGCGGCCTTACCGCTCGCTTCACCATGCCATTTTCGAATGCCTGATGAGCAGCGCGTTATTTCTCAATGCCAAGGCCAGGAATTACGATGTGGATGTCCCGCTTGATCTGCAACAAAAGGAAGCGATAAAACTGCACATCAAGGTGAACCAGAAACATGAGCTGATCCGCAACCTGTTGCTTACCGATAAGTATGCCATGAACCCCGATAATGCTAAAGGTCAGTTGCTGTTGGAGCGGGCGCGTTTATTGATCGATTTATACGAACAGCTGAATGCCGTACATTACGACTATGTTCTGGTGCGCGAGACATTGGCTGCCGGGCCAAGTTTAAAACTCATTGCCACCTTAATTGAGCTGCTGGCCAAAGAACTCGAACAACTGGGCAGGCACGTGCGCTCGGCCAAGGCTTACAAGGGCGAGGTGGCCACCAATATCGAGTACTACCAGAAACGGCTAACACTGTTGCAGGAAATGGAGCGTTTAAACGAGAACCAACGGAAAATTGTGTTGAAGGTGGTTTCGAACATGAACGATATCGTGCGCATTATCGAAATGATCAGGGGCAATGAGCGCACGCCTGAAAAACATTTGCAGGAACTGAGCGGAGCGATTTCGTATCCATTATTTATTACCGGAGATCGCTTTTCGATTCAGGAACACCTCACGTTAAAATCGCCCATCTTCAGGTTTTCGCTGCGTTTGGCCATTTGTTTCCTGTTTGGTTTTGTGCTGATCTGGCAAATGGAACCGAGCAAATACAGCTACTGGCTTTTCCTGACCCTGGTGATTGTGGCGCGGCCAAAGTTTTCGATTACCTGGAAACGGAACCTGCAGCGTTTAAAGGGGAGCCTTGGCGGGGTGGTAATCGGATTGGTGATGGTGTATTTGGTGAAGAGTCCGGCGGTGCTGCTCTCTTTTTCGGTGATCTTTTTGCTCGGCTTTTATGCCTTTAACCGTTTAAATTATACCATCAGTGTGCTGTTTATTACCCCGGCGGTTATTTTAACCCTGGGCAGTTACCAGGGGCATTTCGACCATATTGTGCACGACCGGATTATCTTCACGGTATTGGGCTGTGTGATCGCCATTTTTGCCACCTATCTTTTCCCCATCTGGGACAGCCGCCAGCTGAAAGCAAAGATAAGCAGGGCCACAACCGATACGCTGCATTATTTACAGGTAGCGATAGAAAGGAAGGAAAACCTGGGCGGGAACGTTTCGCGTATGGCACGGAAGAACGCCAACCTGAGTTTATCGGCCTTGAGCGAAGCCATCGAATCGGCCAGTCAGGAGCCCATGCGGAAACATATCGATTTTAATGGCTTGTACGGGGTTCAATCGGCCATTTACCAGATCAATGCGATTATTACCTCCATTTACCTTTCGGTTAACCACAAACCCGAACAGGCCGATCCCTTGTTGGTGGATCGGATTGTCAGCAATTTAAGTGATGGGGCAGTGGTACAAAATAATACCGAACCAGATGATGAGGTTTATCTGTATCACGATGGTGATCATTCTACCAAACAGAAGCTGGCGCATATTGCGGCATTGTCTGGTCAGTTTAGCCAGTTTAGTGCAGGTTTTAGGGGCTAATAGGTTGCTTTCTTTATTGTTGTCAGTCTGGTCCGATAGCTATCGGAGGGAGTAGAAGCGCCTAGCTCCGTGCCCTCTGCGCCCTTCTCTCCGCGTACTTTGCGGTTGGAAAGATGAAAATTTCGACTTTTTTGGAAATGGAAGGGCTTAGGTCGTGGCGGGCGGTAGTCCTGCTATCACTGCAAGTCCTCACTCATGCTTCGCTCCGGGCTTTCCGTTCTATCAGGTTTATTTACAGCGTTTAAAAGATGGAAATGGATGATGGAACTGGATCAGCGTAAATCTGCGCAATCAGCGGGAAACCATTAGGCAACAGGTTTGTTCCCGCAGATTAAAGAAGATAGCGCAGATTAAATGGGTTTTAGTTTAGATGTTGTCAGTCTGATCCTATAGCTATTGGATGGAGACGAGGACCGCCAAGCGCTGTGGTTAAAAGATGGAAATGGATAATGGAACTGGATCAGCGTAAATCTGCTCAATCAGCGGGAAACCATTAGGCTATAGGTTTGTTCCCGCAGATTAAAGAAGATAGCGCAGATTAAATGGGTTTTAGTTTAGATGTTGTCAGTCTGATCCTATAGCTATTGGATGGAGACGAGGACCGCCAAGCGCTGTGGTTAAAAGATGGAAATGGATGATGGAACTGGATCAGCGTAAACCTGCGCAATCAGCGGGAAACCATTAGGCAACAGGTTTGTTCCTGCAGATTAAAGATGATAATCGCAGAGCCATATTCCTATCTTGCATAATGCAGGCCATCTTTGATTCTTTCAAGCCTGTTATTCTTTATGATGCTATTGTAAACACCATCAACTCTTGTATTATCGGGGAAACTTGCTTTTAACTCGTTGATTAGGGATAAAGATTTGCTGTTGTTTTTCTCCGCAATATATAATACTGCTGCGTCAGACAATAACTCATCGATCTGTGCAGGTGTTAACGAGGTATCAATTTTTGGACGTGGCTTTTTTTCGATCTCCTCAACAGCTGCCTTAAAACCGGACCTGGCCAGCTCGCTTTTCCCCTGTAATTCATAAATCATCGACCTTTTATATTGGACATTTACGTCACTAGGGTTTTTCTTCAGCCATGCAGAACATAGTGCTACAGCCTCATCATATTTGTTCATGTAGTTGTAGCAATCTAAGAAATTATAAAAAAACAGTTCAGATTCAGGATCTTCAGCCAACGCCTTTTTGTAAAGTTTAACGGCACTTTCTAGGGAGTCTTTAGGATATTTTAGCCCTACCACATTCATGTAGATTTTAACTGCGCTATCATTGGCCAGTTTGGCACCTGGTTTTGGTAGATGATCAGCCTGTTTGTTGTTTTGTTTGCAAGCGTATAAGAGACCTGCGGAAACAAAAAGAATGAAACTGATTTTTTTGATTGAGATCTGGCTTTTGAGGCCTGTTAAAAGACGGTAATTTTGCATGAGCTGTTATTTAAATATTTGGTTGACTAAATATATGAACTATTTACTTAGTTTATTGGTGTGTGATGTAATTTAGTTGTGATTTTGCATCAGGTTTAGGCGTAATAAATTTGATTGATTGGTTTATAAAAATGTAGATATCGTTATATTGTGAACTTTTACATCCTTATCCAATATGAAAAAGTCATTTCTAGTCCTGTTTTTGATATCCTTTTTAACGATTACTGCGTTCGCGCAAAACAAACCTAATTTTTGGGAGGATGTGCAAACGATTAAAAAGTACGATCAGATGTACAAGCCACCTGTTCATCCGGTGTTGTTTGTAGGGAGTTCGTCGATCCGTAAATGGGACGATTGTACACAGGTTTTTGCTAAATATAATGCCTTGAACCGTGGTATTGGAGGTGCGGTGATCAATGATATTACCTATTATCTAAACGATATTGTTTTTCCATATCAACCTAAACAGATTGTATTGTACGTGGGTGAGAACGATCTGGTAAACGATGCGGTAACACCTGATACGGTTTTGAATAGAACCATCCGTTTATACCAGGGCATCAGGGCAAAATTACCTGGCGTACCCGTTGTTTACATCTCGATTAAACCAAGCCCAAGCAGGGATAAGTTTAAAGAGAAAGCGGTGGCTTCGAATGCACTGATCAAAAAGTTTTTATCCGGAGAAGCCAATGTGAAATTTGTTGATGTTTATCCTTTGATGTTAACAAAAGAGGGGAAATTAAGACCGGAGCTTTTTGTAGGGGATATGTTGCATATGAATGCTGCGGGTTATGCCATCTGGCGAAAAGCGGTTGAACCCTATTTGCTAAAATAGTTATTTTATAACCGAGGTATTTCTGATTAAGATATTCTTCTAATTATTACCATATAAGTGATCTAAGGACATATGAGCTTATATGCTCTAAAATATCTTATATGGTTAGAAAACCTTTGAGCTGTAGCGCTAAAAAAATAAACACCTTTTTACCACCTTAGTCACCTGAGCACACCTAAGTTTAGTTTATTGCTTTGGTATTTAGTGTACGGTCTGTTGTTCTTTAGCCCCGATCTGATAGCTATTGGATGAACGGAAAGCCCACAGCGCAGCGTGGACTTGCAGTGAAAGCGGGACCGAAGCAAACCCAAGCACCACAGGCATTGCGCTCTAAAAAATAAAAGCATCTATTTATTCTCACCACCTTAGGCAACTTAGCTCACCTAAGCAATAAGGATTACTATGTTTTATCCATCATAACGATATATTTCCTGATGCGGTTGTAAACAAGGTTAATCGGAATTAAAATTATATATTTATTATTGCGTTCAAATCATCCTCCCTAACCCAGATGAATAAACTCCTACTTGCGATTATATTTTGTTTAACAGGCTATGCCCTGCATGCCCAGGACCTTTTGGGTATTCCGCAGGTTGTAAATTACAATAATGAGCAATATAATGCCGGCATCCAGAACTGGGATGTGGAGCAGGATAGGAACGGTATACTTTATTTTGGCAATAATGAGGGTTTGCTCACTTTTAACGGGCGTTACTGGAACCTTTTCAGATTGCCGAATTATACTTCGGTACGTTCGGTGGGCATCGATGCCAAAAACCGGATTTATGTAGGCGGACAGGACGAGTTTGGCTACTTCTACCCCAATGCACAGGGTGTTTTAAAATATACTTCCCTGTTAAATCTGCTGCCCGAGAACATGCGGAAACTGGCCGATATCTGGGGCGTTTCCATCATTAACGACGAAGTGTTTTTTAGGTCCATACACGCCATTCTGCATTACAAGGATGGGGTAATTAAGAGTTACAAAACCACCACCACCTGGCTGTTTATGGGCATGGCGAACAATAAAGTTTTTTCGCAGTCATCAGATTCGGGTTTAATGATTTACGATCACGAAATGTGGAAGCCCTTTTGCAACGATAGTATTTTAAACCGCTCGGCCATTACAGCTGTACTGCCTTACGGTGGGGATACCCTTTTGGTTTCGGTTTTAAAAAAGGGATTCTTTCTGGTGGTTAACCACCAGCTTATTCCTCTAAAAACAAAGCTAGACCAGGTGTTTTTGAATGACAGGATCTACTTTGCCAATCAGATCAGTAATCATTTGTATGGTGTAGCCACTACTTCAGGTGGGGTGTACATTATGAACAGGAAAGGTGAGCTGGTACAGAAATACAATTACAGGGAAGGTTTACAGAACAACAATGTAAGGGGTATTTTGATCGATCGGGATAAAAACATGTGGCTTGCCCTTGATGATGGAATAGCCTATGTGGCCATTAACAGTGCGGTTAAGAATATTTTCCCCGACCGAAACAAACAGATTACCAGTTATGCCTTCCGGAAATTTAACCAATCGATTTACATTGGTACTTCTAACGGCCTGTACCGGGCAAAAGTAAGTTCGGGCGTGCAGGATTTAAGCTACTCGCCTGCCAATTTTGAAGAGGTAAAAAATACCAAGGGGCAGGTTTGGGGCCTGGATGAAATTAACAGCCAGTTATTGATGGCACATGAGGATGGAACCTTGCTCGTTCAGGAGAATGTAGCGAAGCCGGTTTACAGCCTGATCGGAACCTGGATGTACCAAACCCCGGATAATATTTACCCCAGTAATGAGGTGATTGCCGGTACCTATGCCGGGCTGCAGAAAATAACCTATAGCAACTCCCGTTTTATCAATGCCGGGAAAATAGGCGGTATTGCCGAAACCTTGCGGTTTATTGTAGCCGATAACAATAATCCCGATCGCATCTGGGCATCACACCCTTATCATGGTGTATACAAAATAGAATTGCGTCCCGATCATAAAAGTGTGCTCCGTACCACTTTGTATACCGATAAAAATGGTTTACCATCTAACCTTTATAATTATGTTTTCCATATTAAAAACAGGGTTGTAATTGCAACATCGGATGGGATTTATGAATATGATGAGGGCAGACAGAAGTTTATCCGTTTTAAATTATTGGCCAGTGTGTTAAAAGGTATTTCTGTTCAATACATGAAGGAAGATGGTGATGGGAACATCTGGTTTGTAAGCAATAAAAAAGTTGGTGTAATCGATTTTAAACATCCTTCGGGTGCGAATCCCTTCACCATTTTTTACCTGCCCGAACTGGATGGGAAAGTGGTTGGCGGTTTCGAATCCATTTACACACTCGATAGCAGGAATATATTTATTGGCGCCAACAAGGGTGCTTATCATATTAACTATGAAAAGTATATCCAAAACATCACCAAACCTATTATAACCCTGGGGCAGGTTAAACTGCTTGGCAATAAAGACAGTTTGGTATTTGGGGGTTATTTTGTAAACAAAGGTGTAATTTCTGCCAAACAGGACCGCGAGATACCGGAATACATCAACAGTTTAAATTCTATACACTTTGAATATGCGTCTACACTTTTTGAGCACGACAAGAATATAAACTTTAGCTATCAATTGGTAGGCTTCGATCGCGAATGGTCTGCATGGGGCGCCAAAAGTGAAAAAGACTATACCAATTTGCCTGCAGGTAAATATACTTTCAACATTAAAGCCCGAACAGATGTTGGCAATGAATCGGCAGTGGTGGGTTATACTTTTGTGGTATTACCTGCCTGGTACAATACCATCTGGATGAGAATTTTTTACCTGATCTTAATCATCTTGTTAATCAGGCTGATTATTAAATGGCAAAAGCGCAAGCACATTAAGGAACAGGAGCGCATGAGTTATCTCCACCAGCTTGAACTGGACAGGAATGAAAAGGAAATTGTAAGGCTGCAGAATGAAAAGTTGGAAGCAGATGTAAATTATAAAAACAAAGAACTCTCTACCATGACCATGCATTTGGTACAGCGGGGTAAGGTATTGGCCAAGATTAAGGAAGTAATCTCGGCGGTAATCAAAAACCATGATATTAATGAAAGCTCGCCGAGTTTCCGGCATTTAATCAGGCTGATCAGGGATGTAGAGAAGAAAGATCAGGAGCTGGATCATTTAAGTGTGCATTTTAACCACGTAAATACCGAATTCTTTAATAAGCTTAAAGATCTTTATCCGGATTTAAGTCAGAATGATTTGAAGTTTTGTGCCTATTTATCGATGAACCTATCCTCAAAAGAAATGGCACAACTGATGAATGTTACCATTAAGGCCATCGAAGTGGGCAGATATCGCTTAAGAAAGAAACTTCAGCTTAAACCGGAAACCAATTTATATGAGTTTCTGATCAATATTGCCCGTCAGAAAGGGGCTTAAATCGATGTTTTTGTTACAAACGGAACATTTTCTATTGAAATAATTTAATTAGCTGTTTTTCAGTGTGTTTGTGTATTCTGTGTAGGGCTTATGTAGGTCTGTATTTCTTCTTTTTAGGTGAATTGAGGGCTTCTGTATGGTTCGTGTAGTAGCGGCAAATTCTGCTATTGTGATGCACCGCTATAGATTTGATTGATGAATCGGGGGCACCAAACTCCCTGGTCGTAAACTAACCAAATATTAACTTAAAACTAATTTCTATGAGAGGAAGATTTACATTCGTATTCTTCGTTTACTGTATCTTGGCATTTCCATTGGCCCTATTGGCACAAGACATTCCCGTTACAGGAAAAGTAACAGAACAAAATGGCGGTCCTTTACCTGGCGTAACCGTTAAGCTAGACGGAACAACCAAGGCAGCATCTACTGATGCCAATGGTGTTTTTAGCATCCAGGCGCCGGTAGGTGGGAAGCTCACCATCAGTTTGATCGGCATGGCCACACAAACGGTAACTGTTCCAGCAGGTGGCCGCATCAGTGTTATACTTGCAGCCGATTCGAAAGATTTAACAGAAGTGGTGGTTGTGGGGTACGGTACGCAGAAGAAAGCCCTGGTAACCGGATCAATCTCCAGCGTTAAGGCAAAAGACCTGGAATCGATGCCCATTAACAGAGTAGAACAAGCCTTACAGGGAAGAACATCTGGTTTAACTATTGCCAGTGGTAACGGACAACCGGGATCTGCTTCAACAGTGAGGGTGAGGGGTTTTACTTCTTTTGCATCTTCAGGTAATAACGATCCGCTTTGGGTTGTTGATGGTGTAATTGTAGATAATGGCGGTATTGGCTATTTAAATCAATCAGATATCGAATCTATTGAGGTTTTAAAAGATGCAGCTTCACAGGCCATTTATGGTGCCAGAGCGGCAAACGGGGTAATTATTATCTCAACCAAAAAAGGTAAAGAAGGCAGGTTGGCGATAAATTACAATGGATTTTACGGTACACAAGCGCCGGCTAAAAAGTTAAAACTGCTCAACGCAAGTGAATATGCAATGATTAGAAATGAAGCGTATTCAAATAGCTATAATGCAGCAACCGATGGAACTTTTACCCTTCCGTATGCAAATCCATCTTCTTATGGAGAAGGTACTGATTGGCAGTCGGTTGTTTTTAATGACGATGCCCGCCGACAAACCCATGAGTTTAGCGTTTCGGGCGGAACGAATAAATCTACCTTTTATACCTCTTTTGGTTATCTGGATCAGGAAGGTATTGTAGCCTCACCGATTTCTAATTTTAATCGGGCAAACATTCGTCTTAATTCTACATTTAAGCCTGCCAAATGGATCAGCTTTGGTGAAAATTTAGGCTATAGTCATTCGGTTAACAGTTCTTTAGGAAATACCAATAGCGAGTTTGGTGGTCCTTTAAGCTCGGCAATCCATTTAGATCCAATTACCCCGGTTATTCAAACCGACCCAACTGCTATCGGCAAATCACCTTATACCATTGCGAATATTATCAGAGATCCGGCAACAGGATTTCCTTATGGTATTTCAGGCCCTGTTGGCCAGGAAATGAGTAACCCGCTGGCTTATATTCAAACCAGATTGGGTAACTATGGCTGGGATCACAATATTGTTGGTAATGCTTTCTTAGAAATTGAGCCCATTGAAAATTTAAAATTCAGATCATCACTGGGAACGAAAATTGCATTTTATGGTGCGGAGTCTTATACCCCTTTATTCTGGTTAAGTCCCTCAAACACGAACAGCAAGGCCAATTTCTATCGCGAGATGAATATGACCTTGAATTATAACTGGGAAAACACTGTTAGCTATTCAAAAAGTTTTGGTAAACATCATGCCTACGCTATTTTGGGTCAGGGTTATTATATGGATAACAATAACAAGGGCTTAAATGTAAGGTTTAACAATATCATTGCACAAGACTTTTACCAGGCTAATTTAAATTATAAACCAGCCACTGCCGATATTCAGGGTGATGGCAGTGATGGTACCCTGCATGTTGTGAACTCCTTATTTACCCGTGTAACTTACGACTATGACGAAAAATATTTATTTACGGGTATTGTTCGTCGTGATGGTTCTTCACGCTTTGGTACAAACAACCGTTTTGGTTACTTCCCTTCGGCCTCAATAGGCTGGGTGCCTACCAAAGAAGGTTTCTGGAAGGAAAACAAGATTATTAATTTCTTAAAATTACGCGGTAGCTACGGAATAACAGGAAACGATGCTATTGGCGATTTCAGTTATGTGTCGTTGGTGAACAGCGGACGTAATTATACTTTTGGTACTACAGATGTAAGTACTATTGGATGGAGTCCTGCCGCCTTATCAAATCCTGATTTGAAATGGGAAGAAACCCATCAAACAGATATTGGTTTGGATGCTACTTTATTTAACGATTTTACGCTTAGTGCTTCTTACTTCAAAAAGAAAACCATTGGCGTATTGCAAACCCCTTCTATTCCACTTTATTTAGGTGCAGCTGGTGGTGCCGCAGAAAATGTTGGTGATATGCAGAATACTGGTATCGAATTCGAATTAGGCTACAGAAAAAAAATCGGAGAGCTTAATTTAGGTATCAACGCCAATATCTCCACCCTGAAAAATAAGGTAACCAAGCTATTGCCGGGAAGAGAGTTTATTGAGGATAACGCACAGAGTTTTCAAGGCATGGGTAACTTTACCCGTACCGGACTCGGCCGTTCATTTAACGAGTTTTATGGATATGAAGTGGCTGGTATTTTCCAGTCGCAGGCAGAAGTTAGTGCTTACAAAGGCCCTGCAGGTACAGTACTGCAGCCATCTGCAAAACCCGGTGATATTAAATTTGCCAATTTAGATGGAAACGAAACCATTGATGGCAGTGACCGTACGTATTTAGGCAGTCCGCTTCCAAAATACACCTACGGTATTACCATTAATCTGGCATATAAAAACTTTGATTTTGTTGCCTTTGGAAACGGTGTAGGCGGAAATATGATCTTCCAGGGATTAAGACGTTTAGATGTAACTTATGGAAACTGGCAACAATCAGTTCTGGATAGATGGACACCTACAAACACCTCAACCAATATTCCCCGTGTTGCAGATAAAGACCTTAACGGAAACTATACTAAGTTTTCTAAAAATTATTTAGAAAAAGGAGATTACTTCCGTTTAAAAACCCTTCAGGTAGGTTATAATCTTCCAGCTAATGTGATTAAAAAAATTGGCGCACAAAAGGTGCGTGTATATCTGATGAGTGAAAACCTTTGGACAATTACAAAATATACAGGTTACGATCCCGAAATCGGTGGAACTGTATTGGGCGTAGATAGAGGTATTTATCCACAGGCCCGTTCGTTTATGGTTGGTTTAAATGTTGGATTCTAAAAAAAATTAAAATGAAAAAGAATATTTTAGCTATTGCAGCCCTTTTAACCGCTTCTCAACTAATCGTTTCTTGTCAAAAACAACTGGATGTAAATCCGCGTGAACGTATTCTGGAGACAAGTTATTATCAAACCCAGCAGCAGGCTTTTACTGGTTTGGTAGCTGTTTACGATCAATTGGGTAATCAGTCTAGTGGCTACCTCACAAAACTTAATTTATTTAGCTCTGCATCAGATGATCATTTCGCCGGTGCCGATTCTCCGTCAGATTTAGGGGATATGCAAGCGATGAATAACTATACGGTAAACTCATTATCAGGTGCCCCAAGTTATTTATGGAGTAAAGGTTTTACCGGTGTTTACCGTGCAAATGTTTTATTGAAGAAAATAGAAGGTATTACAATGGATGCCTCAACCAAAGCAAGGTATATTGCTGAAGCTAAAGCATTGCGTGCTATATTTTATTTTGATTTGGTGCGTATCTTCAAAAATATACCATTAATCCTCGCACCGGTAGAGCCTTCTGGCATGTTCGATGTTACACAGGTTGCTCCGGCAGATGTGTATAAACAAATAGAAACAGATTTAGCAGAAGCTTTACCTGCTCTTCCTGTAACTATCCCTACTGCTGATGCAGGGCGTTTGAGTCAAGGTGCGGTCCATGCAGTTTTAGGTAAGGTATACCTATGGGAAGAAAAATGGGCTCCGGCAGCTGCAGAGTTTGCGCTTGTAAATGGTACGGCTCCTGGAGCAAGTACCTATGGCTATAAACTACTTTCAAATTTTGCTGATTTATGGAATGTTAAAAACAAGTTCAATTCCGAATCTATTTTAGAACTCAGCTACAACACTACCTCTAACATGGGCTGGAGTAATGTAGGAAGTCGTGAAGGTAATGTGATGGGCATTCTGGTAGGACCACGTAATTACGTGCCTGTAATTGCTGCAAAAGCTCCTGATTATGTTTCGGGTTGGAGTGTTATGCCAATAACCAAAGAACTGTTCGACTTAATTCACTACGATCCGCGTAATAAACCTACTGTTGCCAATTTGGATAGTTTGGAAAAGGCAGGTATTGTAACCTACAAACATGCCAATGATAATACCGGATATTTTGTTGAGAAGTATGCTGGAAGAGTTTCTACCAAAGCCGCTGTTGGCCAGTTAGAATTAAACTTTGGTCAGAACATGTACGAAATACGTTTAGCTGATACCTACTTAATGGAAGCTGAGGCACTATTGAAAAGTGGTGCTGCGGTAGGTGCAGGTACCAGAGCTTATATTTTCCTCAATGCCGTAAGAGCCCGTGTAGGTTTAAATCCTGTTGAGGTAACCATGGATAATATCATGAAAGAAAGACGTCTGGAACTTGTAGCTGAAGGACAAAGATGGTTTGATTTGGTAAGATGGGGACTCGCCCCAACTAAACTGGCTTTTAAAGGATTTAAGGCAAATAGAAACGAAACCTTGCCAATCCCACAGGCTGAGTTAAACAACACCAAAATTCTTCAAAGCAAAGAGTGGGGTGGAACAAAATAACTGCTCATCTATTACAAACGCTTAAAGTTTAATTGTTAACAGGGAGAAAGCACAGCCTTTCTTCCTGTTTTTTAATCCGATTTCCATTTATTTATGCTTTCTACCCAACCGCTTCGCCTTTTTATTGCTTGTGTTTTTACCTGCTCTTCTCTTTCCGTTATTGCACAGAACCAGGCAGCAGTTTGGCTCACCAAGGCAGACCGATCTGTATTATTTGCTAAACAGGCAACAGGTTTAAGTTTTGCTACAGCAAAAAATGATCACCCAACCATTGCGGTAAATGATAAGGAAACTTTTCAAAATATTGATGGTTTTGGCTATGCCTTAACCGGAGGAAGTGCACAGCACATTGTAAAAATGTCGGCACCAGCCAGAGCGGCATTACTAAAGGAATTATTTGCTACAGATGGGAACAATATTGGTGTGAGTTATATCCGCCTGAGCATTGGCGCTTCTGATTTGAATGAAAAAGTATTTTCTTATAACGACCTTCCCGAAGGACAGACCGATTTAACACAGGCTAAATTTGATTTAGGCCCGGATAAAGTGGATGTGATTCCGGTAATGAAGGAGATCCTTGCGATAAACCCTAAGCTAAAAATTATGGGCTCGCCATGGTCTCCTCCCTTATGGATGAAAACCACTTATGATGCCCGGGGAGGCATGCTCAAGCCCGAATATTATGATGCTTATGCTAAATACTTTGTCCGTTACGTGCAGGAGATGCAAAAAGAGGGGATCCCGATTGATGCGGTTACTGTTCAGAATGAACCCCTGCACCCTGGTAATAACCCAAGCCTGTTAATGGTTGCACCAGATCAGGCGCTATTTGTAAAGAAATTTCTAGGTCCTGCATTTGCTAAGGCCAGGATTAAAACCAAAATCCTGGTATACGATCATAATGCCGACCGGCCAGATTATCCGATTACGATTTTAGATGATCCTGAAGCCAGGAAGTATATCGATGGTTCTGCCTTTCACCTGTATGGAGGAAAGATTGAAGCCTTAACCGATGTGCACAATGCCCATCCTGATAAAAATATTTACTTTTCTGAGCAGATGGTGGTCGAACAGCCAGACGCTGCGGATATCAAAATTGTAAACCCCGTTAGGCGTTTAATTATTGGCGCTACCCGTAACTGGAGCAAAAATGTACTGGAATGGAACCTGGCTGCTGATCCTGAAAATAAACCGTATACCGATAGAGGTGGCTGTTCGATGTGCCAGGGTGCGGTAACGATCAATAAGGATACCTACAGCAGAAACCTGGCTTATTATTCCATTGCCCATGCTTCTAAATTTGTGCGTCCCGGCTCTGTGCGCATTGCCACAAACGATTTAAGCGATCTGCCAAATGTAGCCTTTAAAACACCCGATGGAAAATACGTTTTAATTGTAGCCAATAGCGGCAAAAATGCCGCTACGTTTAATATTAGCTTTAATGGCAAAAAGCTTATTGCAGCGCTTGATAAAGGATCCGTGGCCACTTATGTCTGGTAATTATCTAAAACCTAACCTTATTTTTATGTCTTTCACAAAATCAATAGTATATATTTTTCTGTTCAGCATCATTTCGTTTACGGGTTTTAGTCAGGGGTTTTTAAAGGCCGATGGCAAAAAAATAGTCAATGAAAAGGGCGAGAATGTTTTGCTCCGTGGTTTTGGTTTGGGTGGCTGGATGCTGCAAGAGGGTTATATGCTCAAAATCAATAAAGAAGCGCAGCAATACCGCATCCGCGAGCGGATAGAAGAACTGATGGGACCAAAACAGACCCAGGAGTTTTATGATGCCTGGCTGGCCAACCACATGCGTAAAATTGATGTCGATTCGATGAAACGCTGGGGTTTTAATTCCATCCGCTTGCCCATGCATTACAATTTATATACTTTGCCGGCAGATAAAGAACCAGTTGCTGGCAAAAATACCTGGCTGGAGAAAGGTTTTGCTTTAACCGATAGTTTGTTATCCTGGTGTAAGGCCAATAAAATGTACCTGATATTAGATCTGCATGCCGCACCTGGCGGGCAAGGGAATGATTTAAACATTGCCGACCGCGATCCTTCTAAACCTTATTTATGGGATAGCGAAGCCAACCAGGTGAAAACCATTGCACTCTGGAGAAAACTGGCCGAACGTTATAAAGATGAACCTTACATTGGCGCATATGATATCCTTAATGAACCAAACTATGGCTTCGAAAACCCAACAGAAGATAAAAACGGAACGAAGGAAAAAGTGAATGCACCCTTAAGAAAACTAATGGTCGAAATTACTAGAACCATTCGTGAGGTGGATCAAAAACACATCATTATCATAGAAGGGAATGGCTGGGGCAATAATTACAATGGTATTTTTCCGCTTTGGGATAAAAACATGGTGTTGAGCTACCATAAATACTGGAATTATAACGATCAGGCTTCAATAGCGCACATCATCAAGGCAAGGGATGAGCAGAACGTTCCGGTTTGGCTGGGCGAAACAGGAGAAAATTCGAATGTTTGGTTCACCGATGCTATCCATCTTTTGGAAAAAAATAATATTGGCTGGTCCTGGTGGCCATTGAAAAAGATAGGGGGCAATAACCCGATGGAAATTAAATCGAACCCCAATTACGATGCTTTGGTAAAATACCTGAACAATGGGGGCAACAAACCCAAAGATAGCAATGTGTACAGTGGACTAATGGAGCTGGCCATTTATTCGAAATTGGAAAATACCATCATTCACCATGATGTGATTGATGCGATGATCCGTCAGCCATTTAATAACGAAACCAAAGCTTTTAAGGCCAATTTAATTAAAAATAAAAGTATTGTTTATGCGGTAGATTATGATCTTGGTAAAAATGGCTTTGCCTATTTCGATACCGATACTGCCGATTATCATACCTCAACAGGAAAACGGACCGCTGGAAACCGGGGGCGGATTTACAGAAACGACGGCGTGGATATCATAAAAGATTCAGTTCAGTATGAAAAGTATAATGTAAGTCATATCGAAAAAGGAGAATGGTTACAGTATACGGTAAATGTTGCGCAAAAAGGAAACTACACCTTAAAAATAAATGCTGCGGCCGATCATGCTGAAGGTAGGTTAACTATAGCTATTGATGGTAAAGTGGTGGCTAAGGCTATTGTCGTTCCCAATACCGGAGATAACAAGAAGTTTGCAACTTTTGAGATCAGGAACATTGCTTTAAAGGCAGGCAAACAAAAAATTAAAGTATTGGCAGATGCGGGAGGTTATAATTTTAGTTATATTCAATTCGTAAAATAAAACAAAACATACATCTTGAAAGGCGCAAAACGTATCCTGCTTATTTTAGGGGCAATTGCTGTTGTGATTGTTATTCTTTCGAGATGTATGAATGCAGCCGATAAATTGCCAGCTGATATCAGGGGGGAGACCTATACCGGAGCAGCAACCTGTATAAAATGCCACAAAGATTTATCGCAATCTTACGCCCATAATGCACATGGTTTAACTTCAAAACCTGTGGCAGATACGGATTTGTTAAAAGTTTTTCAAGCCGATTCCAATCACTTTTTATACGATGCCCATCAAAAGGTAATGATTGAGAAAAGGGATAGTGGTATATTCCAGGTGGCTTATCAGGATGGCAAAGCTGTACGTGCCCAAAAGTTTGATATGCAATTTGGCTCGGGCGAAAAGGCCTATACTTATGCTTATTGGCAAGGGAAAAAGTTATACGAACTGCCATTATCTTATTTCTCTGCCATACAAAATTGGGCCATTAGCCCAGGTTTTACAAAAAACACTTTTTATTATGATCGGGCAATAACAAGCCGTTGTTTGGAGTGTCACGCCTCTTATGTTGATATTAAAGTCACACAACAATCTGCTTTTTCAAAGGATGAAGAAATGGAGAGAGGTTCTATTGTCTATGGGATAGATTGCGAACGTTGCCATGGCCCGGGCAAACAACACGTGGTATTTCATATGGAAAATCCTGAAGAAAAGCCAGCGAAGTTTATCACCATTTACAAAACACTTTCCCGTAAACAAAAAATGGACGTCTGCGCCGTTTGTCATTCGGGCAATACTTTGGTGGCACAACGATCGGTATTCGGTTTTCAGCCTGGCGATGATCTTGATGCTTATTATGCACAGGATTTTGTCGGTTTTGGCGGTGGTAATATTGATGTACATGGTAACCAAAGTGCCATGTTAAAGGGCAGTAATTGTTACCGGAAGAGCGAAACCATGACCTGTCAATCGTGCCACAATACGCACGAAAATATTAAAGGCAATCTGACGATTTATTCGCAGCGTTGCATGAGCTGTCATAAAACAACGAAGCATAGCCAGGCTACTTTGGCAAAGGGATCAATTTCCACCAATTGTATCGATTGCCATATGCCCAAAGAATCTTCAAAACTGATCACTTTTCAGCAGGCGGGCAAAGATCATTTGAGCCCTTATATGTTGCGTTCACACCATATTGCCATTTATCCCGTTATTAAGTAAAATAAACCAATTGTATGAAGAAATTCGCTCTTATCCGTTAAAAGGGCTTGGAATTCGTACATTTGGTTTCGACCTTAAAAAAATTAGATAGTAGCCAATATGCTCATAAAATACTACTTAGCTTTATTCTTCCTTTTCTTTATCACCACAGTTACCTTTGCTCAAAATAAATTTACCCTTAGCGGTACCATCCGCGATGCCAGTTCGGGCGAAACGCTGATCGGTGCAACGGTAAGGATTACCGGCGCATCTACCGCAGCAACTTTAACCAATAACTATGGCTATTTTGCTCTAACCCAACCAGAGGGAAGCTATACCGTTTCGGTGAGTTATACGGGTTATGCGGCTGTTGTTAAAACCATCAATTTAACAAAGGATACCAAATTAAACGAGGAATTAAAGAGTGCAATCGATCTGGCTGAGGTAACGGTAAACGCGAATAACCGTAAAAATGAGAATGTTAAAAGCGCTCAGATGGGACTGGAACGGATCGATATGAAATCGCTTAATTCTATTCCGGTGTTATTGGGTGAAAAGGATATTTTAAAAACCATCCAGTTATTGCCAGGGGTAAAATCTGGCGGTGAGGGCAATACCGGTTTCTATGTACGGGGTGGCGCTGCCGATCAGAATTTAATCATTTTAGATGAGGCCGTGGTATACAACTCCTCCCACTTGCTGGGCTTTTTCTCTACTTTTAATGCCGATGCAATTAAAGATGTTAGCCTGTATAAAGGCGGCATGCCTGCGCAATACGGTGGCCGTTTATCATCTGTTTTGGATGTTAAAATGGACGATGGTAATAATAAGGAATTTAAGTTTCAGGGTGGGATCGGATTGATTGCCTCACGTATAAAAGCAGAAGGACCGATTGTTAAAGACAGAGGCTCGTTTATGGTGAGTTTCCGCAGAACCTATATCGACCTGTTTTTAAGATCATCGCCAGATTCGACGGTTAATGGCAGTACCTTAAATTTTTACGATATTAATGCAAAGGCAAATTATAAGATCAATGATAAAAACACGATTTACATTTCCGGCTATTTTGGAAAGGACAATATCGGGGTTAAAGACCTGTTCGAAAACAATTGGGGCAATGTAACCACCACCATCCGGTTAAACCATATTTTTAGCGACCGCTTGTTCTCGAATACTTCCTTAATTTACAACAATTACAATTATACCGTTCGTTTATTAAATGATGCTACCAACTTTAAAGCCACCTCGTTGGTTCGGGATTTTAACTTTAAGGAAGATTTTCAGTATTTCAGCAATAAGCATACATTAAGGTTCGGGATAAATGCCACACAGCACCGTATTTCGCCGATTGATATTGATAGTGATGAGGCATCGCAGGTTAATTCACTTACACAGGAAAGGCGCTATGGCATAGAGTCGGCCGCCTATATTTCTGACGAATGGGCGGTAAACGAGCATTTAAACTTTTTATACGGTGTACGCCTGGCTGCTTTTTCTTTAATGGGCCCGGGTAATTTTAGTACTTATGATAGTGATGGGAATACCCTATCGACCGAAAATGTAGCCAAGGGAAAGTTTCATAAAAACTACTTTAACCTGGAGCCACGTTTTTCGGTGAGCTATCTGTTTAACGAAGAAAATTCGATCAAGGCTTCCTATAACCGGAACACGCAGAACGTCCATATTTTAACCAATGCCACATCCAGTTCACCAACCGATCAGTATGTGTTGAGCAGCACCAATATTAAACCCGAAATTGCCGATCAGGTAGCCCTGGGTTATTTCAAAAATATCCAGGATAACAATTATGAACTTTCGGGTGAGATCTATTATAAATGGATGCAAAACCAGATCGATTACAAAAATGCGGCAGAATTATTAGCCAATTCGAATGTAGAATCTGAACTTTTATACGGAGCAGGCAGGGCTTATGGCTTGGAGCTGTTTTTTAAGAAGAAATTTGGGAAGCTGAACGGCTGGGTAGGTTATACCTTATCGCGTACGGAACGTAAGTTTACCGAACTCAACAATGGTAACTATTTCCCGGCAAGACAGGACCGCACACATGATATTTCGCTGGTAGGTATTTACAGCATGACCAAACGCTGGACTTTCTCTTCGAGTTTTATTTACAGCACAGGTAACGCGGTAACTTATCCGGCAGGGAAATACAGCATTGGCGGACAAATGGCATACTATTACACCCAGAGAAATGCAGGCCGGATGCCCTATAACATGCGTTGGGATATAAGTGCAACTTTAGAGGGGAAACCCGGGAAGAAATACCAATCGAGCTGGAATTTTGGAATCTATAACGTATTGGCCAGAAAAAATCCTTATTCTATTGAATTTATTACTGATCCGAACGATCCCACTAAAACTGCTGCACAGCAAACTTCGCTGTTTGGGCTTATTCCGTCAATTACCTGGAACTTTAAATTTTAAATCGATGAAGAAACTGTTGATATATTTTTCGCTACTCACTTTATGTTTGGCTTCCTGCAAAAAAATTATTTCTATCGATACTGAAAATGCTGCACCTCAAATCGTAATCGAAGGGGGAATTAATGATCAACTGATTGATCAGCAGATTAAGATCAGCAAAACCATAGGTTATACTGAAGCGAATGTTTTTCCGAAAATTTCGGGCGCAAGCGTTACCGTAACGGACAGCAGGGGAAATACATTTATTTTTAAAGAGGGTAGCACACCAGGTATTTACATCAACAGGATGAAGGGCCAGCCGGGTGTTACCTACAATTTAAATGTTAACGCCGAGGGGAAGACGTATACCGCCAGTTCGAGGATGCCAAATGTGGTTAAAATGGATTCGATCGGCGTGATCAAAAACTTTTTCTTTGGCCGGGAACGCAAAACCGCAGCTGTATTTTTAAAAGATCCGATCAACGAAACCAATTTTTATCACTTTAACCTGTATGTGAACGACATTTTATCCGAACGTTTCTATGTGAATAACGATCGTTTAACAAATGGGAATGAACTTAGGATCCAGTTGTTTTTTAAACCGCCAACGAACGATCACGACAGCGATGAGCTGAATTCCAACGATAAGATTAAAATAGAAATGGAGTGTATTGACTCGAATATTTTCGATTATTGGTATGCTTTAAGTCAGCAATCTAACCGCGGACCAAATCAAGGCACTACGCCAGCTAACCCCACTTCCAATATTTCTAATGAGGCACTGGGTTATTTTAGCGCCAATACCTATCAGGCACTCTCAGCAACTGTAAAATAGTACGCGAGGTTAATTCATATTACCCAGAACACCTTATAGCGTTTAAGTTAAATAAAATATGAAAGTATTTATAAGTGGCAACATTGCCCCGGTTGGAATAAAGGAACTGGAAGAAAATAACATCTCAATTAGCCAGTGGAAAGAAAACCGGCAGATTACGGCTGAAGAACTGATTGCTGCCTGCCAGGATCAGGATGCTTTGATCAGCGTTGGTCCGAATAAAATAAATGCGGCATTCCTGAAGGCCTGTAGTCACTTAAAAGTTATTGCTTTACATTCTGTAGGTTACGATCAGGTTGATGTAGCCGCAGCTAAAAGCTTAAATATCCCGATCGGAAATACCCCTGGTGTTTTGAGCGGAGCAACTGCTGATACTGCTTTTTTGCTGATGCTTGCCGTATCGCGCAAAGCCTTTTATTCGCATAAAAAAATTATTAAAGGTGAATGGAAAAACTATGAGCCAACACCTGAACTGGGGATTGAGCTAAATGGCAAAACCCTGGGTATTTTTGGTTTAGGCAAGATAGGGTTGGAGATGGCTAAAAAATGCATCGGTGCCTATCGAATGCCGATAATTTACCATAACCGGTCGCGCAATGAAGAAGCTGAAAAAGAAATTGGTGCCAAATATGTTTCCTTCGAAGAACTGTTGGCGCAAAGCGATGTACTCTCTATCCACACGGCCTTAACACCAGAAACCAGGGATAAGTTTACGCTTGATGTTTTTAGACAGATGAAACCCGGTTCAATTTTTATTAATACGGCAAGGGGCGGTATTCACAATGAAAAAGATTTGATCAGGGCTCTAGAAGAAAAGCTGATTTGGGGAGCAGGTTTGGATGTCACCAATCCGGAGCCAATGGATAAAGATAATCCTTTATTATCGATGGAGAGTGTTGCTGTTTTACCGCATATTGGTTCCGCCACCGAAGAAACCAGGGCCGCCATGGCGCAGATTATTGTTAAGAATGTACTGGCGGGATTAAAAGGAGAGAAGCTACCTTATGAGGTGGGACATTAGATGTGAGATGTGAGATGTGAGATGGATGAGGGGGCATTCTTAAACTGAAATTCCATCATCCATCTTACATTCTCCATTCTATTTTACGGTGTATTTAAATACCGATCTTCCTAAGTTCCCGTTTGCATCGATCCCTTCGATAATCACTTTGTACTGGCCTTTACCATCCGCGTTGTAATATTCGAATGAAGCATTACCCGTAGCATCAGTGATTACTTTTGGGTTCCAATAAATCGTGGTCCTTAAATCGTTGCGGTTCATACTTGCCGGAACATCGTATTTTGGGGAGTAAAACTGTTTCTCTTTGTTGTAACCCTGTGGCGAAAAGGTGAGTTCGTAATATTTAGGGAGCATATCCAATAGCTGAGCTTTTGAAATTTTAGTTCCCTTAGGCGCTTTCTTCTGGTTAAATACAATTACGCCGTTTACATTGTTGGCACGGTTAACCAAACCTAAATCATCTCTCAGGAAAATCTCAACCGATTCGATCTGGTTGGCATCCAGCGTGTTGATCTGGTTTACATCCACATTCATACCGTTGATGAAAATACCCATTGGCACTTTTTTCCCCTGGTTGTAATCTCTGCTTACGTAGAAATTGTTATCAGCAAAGGTTACACCCGCAAGCATCCCTTGTAAACAATTGATCAATAAACCACAGCCTTTTAAACGGTCGCCCGAAATTTCATGATCAGCCATCTGGCTTAGTCCGCTCAGCGCAGGATAATCTTTATGGCTTACCTTCGGAACAACTGCAGCTTTAATGTTTACATCTTTTAAAGTATGTAAATAAGCATATTGTCTTTTGCTGTTGTCTAAATAACTGGTTAAAGCACTATCGATATTTAAAACTTCCTCGGCTGCGCTAAAGTTTCGGGTCAGCGTAGGTACAGGCGCGCCATTTAAGCTTAAGGTCATGTTTTTATAGTTAACATTATATTTAGCGGTAATGGTCACTTTAGAAGAGTCGTTAAACATTAAGTTTTGAAACTTAAAGTTTCCAACAGGATCGGTGGTGCTTTCCAGATTAAAACGTTTGTCGGGTATGGTTAACAATAAGGCACCTTTTCTTACCGGAATACCATTGTTCTGACGTAAAATACCGGAGATTTCGATTCCCTGTTCCGGTAAAAAATCAATTTTGGGCAATTTATTGGCAACAATATCAGAGTACTTAAAGCTACGGTATCCCTGTGTTAATAACAGTACATCTAAATCGGCGTTTTTCTTTGCGTCAGGGGCATTAAAATAATAATTTGCTTTTTCGATATAACCCTTAACATCGCTGCTTAATAACAGGCCCGTTAATATGGTACTGGTGGCATCTTCGCTTGATGGAACTTTGGTTTCATCCACAACAGCTACCGAAAAACTGCCTTCAACAGGGGCACCATCTTTCTTGGCGGCTACGTTGATCTTCACTTTTTTCTTAATGCCATAGGTAGTGGCAGCGCTGCTTAACGTTACGGCCATGGTATTTTTGTGCTGTACAAATACCAACCTTTCGCTTAGTGGTTTGCCAAATTCGTTAAATAAAGTAAACTGGGCAATTCCGTTAGGGAATTTAGATTTCAGAACAGTGGTATTGTATTCTTTGTTTGATAATGCTGTTTGGGCACCATAACAGATTACCCCTTTGCTCTGCGCAATTAAATAGAGCTTTTTACCCTGGTTCTGCTGAAAAAAGGCATCATTGGCTGCTATTTTTATGGCGATATTATCTGCACTGCTGTTGTCGATGTTTATCGCAACACCATCTGCCGCAACTGCAGGTAAGTTGTAATTTTGAGTAGTACCATCAGCATAGGTTACTGCGGCTTTGTAAGTTTTGCCAGCTTCTGCAAGTAAGCTGAAACTGCCCATGCCTAAATGCTGTGCCGTAAAAGTAGTTACGGTTTTTCCATCGTTATCGGTAACGGTACCTTTTGAGCCAATGCCTAAACCATCGCTCTTAATGGCTTTAAACGCTACTTTGTTGGTTAAGCCGGCAATTAAACTCCCTCCTTCGGGGAAAAATTGAAAATCTTTGCTCACGATGGCATTTTTGAGCTGAAAGGTATTGCTGGCTAAATCTTTATCCGTAGTATTGATACTGGTAATCAACTCGCCTTTTTGCAATTGGTACTCTGCCTTTTGTGCGTTACTCATGGCGATGGTTAAATAACCGTTTGCATCTGTTGTACCGCGGCCCTTTGCAATCACCGTAAAACTGGTCACCACCTGCCAGCTTACGTTTTTGTTGGCATAGGGTTTATTGTTGGCATCTTTAAACTGTACCCTTGCATCAATTTTTTCCAGTTTATCAGTAGAGGTGTTTTTATAGGTGATATGTGTCTTAACTTCCTTGTCAATGGCTTCACCAACGTAAAATGTTTTGTTAAAGTAGGCGGGGTCCTCACTGTTCAGCATCCATAAAGTATAGGCCCTGATGTGGTAGTTACCCTGTTTGTAGTTCACCTGGTCCAGAGGGAAACTGCCATATGCGAAACCACCTGCAATAGGTAGTTTTAAGGTTTGAATAAGGGAATCTTTTTGATTGATCACATCCACATAAATGATTTTACTGATGCCCGATAAGAAATTCTGGTTTTCGGTAACATAAGCCTTAAACCAAACGGTATCAGCAACAGCATAATAAGGCTTATCAAAGTGAAGGTAAATTTTTTCAGCAGGATAATCACTTAAAACCTTATTGGTTTTGCTGATCAGGGTATTTATGCCTATGGTATCGGTTTGTGCCGACGAAGAAAAACTCAGTGCGGATAAAAGTGACAGGATTATAAACGATAATCTAAAAATCTTCATGAACTGGATATTAAATACTAAGATGGTAAATATATCCAATTATACATAGAGCACATAAAATGTGGTGATGTTTAACATTTTTTTACAAATAATTGGTTCATTGGTAACTGCAAATTGCCTGTTGAAAACTGGTTATTGGGTGAGCTGGTTAATTGTTTAAATCGGTTAACTGGTACAAACGCCAAACTTGTGTATCGTGTCAATGGTTCGATCGTTCATAGCCTGGGCGACTATAGACTGCCGACTAAGGACTTCGGACTATCAGATTGGTTGATTGCCGCTAAACGCCAAACTCCAAGCGCCATCCGCATTCCCCCTAAAACAAAACAGGCCGCTAAAATGGCGGCCCGTTTTAAATTATGATGATGTGTTTGCCAATTATTTAAACTCGATTAAGAATTCCTCTTTAGGTGCACGCACTTTTTTAAGGTTTACCAACCAATCGCCAGCTTCGTCTCTGTTTCCTAATGGCAATAGGGTTACGCTCTTTAAACCTTTTTTATCCAGGCCTAAAAGTTCGTCTAAAGCCGGGCCGTTAAAACCTTCCATCGGTGTAGCATCAACTTTTAACAAAGCGGCCTCTGCAATGGCAATACCAAAACCGATATAGGCCTGACGCGCAGCATGGTTAAAGTTTTCTTCAGCCGTTCTAGACAAGATCATGCCTTTTAATTGTGCTTTGTAGGCATCCGTTCCACTTTCTGGTAAGCCACGCTCACTGTTCATTCGGCTAAAAACGGCATCAATACCTTCTTCGGTATAGTTTTCATTTGCCGCGAAAATTAATAAGTGGGACGAATCGATTATTTGCGATTGGTTATAGGCAATCGGTGCAATTTTCTCTTTTAATTCCTGATTGGTTACCACAATCACTTTAAAAGGCTGTAAACCTGATGATGTTGGTGCCAGGTGTGCAGCGGCAATAATTTTATCAACCTTTTCTTGTTCAACCGGTTGGCCGTTCATTTTCTTAACGGCATAACGCCAGTTTAGGGCATCTATTAAACTCATATCTTTTAATGGTTTTATTAAATTTTATTAGGCAAATATGGGGATTAGCGATACAGCTATTGTTGATGTATGGTAAGAAAAAAAATAACCAGTAAATAGGTCATCATTTCCATGCTTGTTCATTGCTATGGTTCGTGTCTCCACGGACCATAAGAATATCTTGTCTTTCGTCTTACTTCCCGAAATAAAGCATATTACTATTTATTGAATTAGGAAATGACCGGCCTGTGGTTGCTGGCGGTTTTCAGTCCCGCTTTCGCTTATAGTCCTCGCTGCGCTCCGGGCTATTCCGCTTTATCGGGTTTAGGGACAAGAGGGCTGCACGCTGCAATATCACACCCTGCGCTCCAAATCAAAAATACATAAGCATTAGTCGAAAATTTCTTTTAAACGGAAAATTAAGGTACAAACCTCAAATCGCTGCGTACCGGAAAATGATCTGATAATTTAGCCTGGGTAATTTTATAGTTTAATACTTCTAAATCCTTTGAAGTGGCAATGTAATCGATCTGGAAGTTTGGGAATTTACCGTTATAGGTTTTCCCGAAACCATTGCCCTTTTTAATGAAGCTGTTGTTTAGCCCATCCGTAATTTGGGTAACCACGTAAGAAGCCGGTGTATCGTTAAAATCGCCAGCAATCAGGTATGGCGTTTTACAGGTGGCCATTTCCTTTTTCATGATATCTACCTGGCCACTGCGCTTCAGAAAGGCACTCTTGAGCATCCTTAAAATCCGTTTAGAGGGTTGCAGTTCGGTATTCATTTCCTTCACCTTATCCAGGTAATCGTAATCCTGTTTTTCGAAAGATATCGACTGAAAATGTACATTGTAAATCCTTAAGGTTCTCCCTTTAATATTTAAATCCGTGTAAATGCTCATGTTACCAGGGAAACCTTCAACGAAAGGAATTTTACCAGAATCTTTAATCGGGAATTTGGAGAAAATGGCCAGGCCAACGGCCTCGTAACTGTTTTTATTGGTGGGTACGAAGTAATAGTATTTTGTGTTCAATAATGCTTTTAGGCTATCAACCGTATCAAACGCACCCTTATAACGGGTAAAAAACTCCTGAAAACAAATGATATCGGGATTTTGATCTTTTACAACCTGTAGCATTTTTTCCTTTACCGATTCGGTATTGTCTTCGCCATACAGTTTAAAGCTGTGCACATTGTAGGTCATCATTCTGATGCTGTTTTCTGCTTTTTCTGCAAGGCCTTCATCACCTCCAATGGCAAAAGTTGCTTTTAAGGTTTTAGCACCAAGGGCAATAACCAGAATGGTAGCAATGGCGAAAATCCATTTTTTGCTTAAAAACCACCAAACCAAAAAGATAATATTGATGAATAGTACAAAAGGATAGGCCAGGCCAAAAAAGGCAATGATGGCATGTTTTCGCGGATCCATATTTCCGGCCAGTACGCCCAATAGCAGGGCAATAGCCAATACTACGGCAATGGGCAAGAGCAGTTTATCCAGGAAACCATATTTCTTTTTTTTTGTGGCCATTAATCTTTGCTTGCCTTAAATAATTTTTCTTTTTCTACCGCTGTTAATTTATCGTACCCTGAAGTAGATATCTTGTCTAAAATGGCATCTATCTCCTGTTGAGAAACACCGCCTTTAAATTCAGGTTTTTTAACCGGTTTTTCATTGCGTACTACTTTTAATTTTGGTTTGCGCTGGAATAATTTGCTCCAGTCTCTTCCGTTTTGGAGGCTTTTAATAAAGGCAAAACCTAAAAGTGCACCACCAATGTGTGCTAAACTTCCACCTGCATTTACCGAACCGATGGCAATAAAATCGAGGACAAAATATACAATGGCAATCCATTTAATTTTAACCTCGCCAAAGAAAAGCAGCATGATGGTATAATTGGGTACCAGTGTTGCAGCAGCAAAAATGACGGCCATTACCGCGGCCGATGCGCCTACAATGGTTACACCTGCTAATCCGCTGGCATACAGTGGAAAGATGTTTAAAGCAGCAACGGCAAATAAACCCCCAAATAAACCGCCAGCGAGATATACAAAGTGGAACTGACGGCTTTTTAAGAAATTCATAAATATGTTGCCGAACCAGAATAATCCCAGCATATTGAATAGGATATGAAGAATCCCGTCATGAATAAACATGTAGGTAAAGATGGTGTAAAAGCGCTCGGGCAGTTTGGTAATGCTGGCCGGTAAACCTAGATAATCGCTTACAAACACATCAATTATATCACCATGACCACTCAGCTTGCTAAATACCCCAACCACGGCGATAATTAAAAAAAGCATCACATTAATTCCGATGTAAAAGAACAATGGGTTGCCTGATTGAAAAACCTTGAATTTTAAATCTTTGAAAGTATTATTCATAGAGTGTATAAAATGTATCGTTTTTATCTTTCCATATTTTAACGAGTATAAAGCCGATTAAAGCACCACCCAGGTGGGCATAATGCGCAATAGAATCGCCTTGTATTGATGCGATGCCTAAAGATAACTCCACTAAAATATAAACTGGTATAATGTATTTTGCTTTTACAGGAACAGGAATAAACATAATCAATAATTCGGCATTTGGATAAAGCATGCCAAAGGCAACCAAAAGTCCGAAAATGGCACCAGATGCACCCACCATGCCACCATAATAAATTCCACCTAAAGTATCCATCTGTGCCTGACTGGTAATGTGTTTCTGCCAACCTTCAAATAAGGTAATTTGGCCAATAATCTGTTGCACTTCAAAAGCCTGTACGGCCCATTGCAAAAATAATGCACCTAAACCCGTAATGAAATAAAAGGCTAAAAACTTTTTCGCTCCCCATCTCGATTCGAGCAGGCTACCAAAAGAATAAAGCGCAAACATATTGAAAAAGATGTGCGCAATACCCCCATGCATAAACATATAGGTAATGGGTTGCCAGAATCTGAAATTTGGCGAATTGAAATAAAATACGGCTAGTAAATTATCTAGCTTAAGATTTGGCAGCAAACTCGCAGCCGCGAAAAACAAAACGTTAATAATCAGCAGGTTTTTGACTACTGGCGGGATATATATGTTATTCATTTAATTTTTAAAATTGCTTAATCGGTTAATTTTTTTTTCATCCCCCTGCCTCCTTCAAAAGAAGACCGGGCAGGGCTTAGAAGCTAGACTCCGAACTCCAAGCTCCCAACTCAAAACTGCCTAACCCTTCTCAAACTTCTTATCCAGTTCCGCTAAAGTAATGGTTTGGATAACCGGTTTGCCGCTCACGCTAAAGTTAGGGGTTTTACAGGCAAAAAGTTCATCAATCAGCGTATTCATTTCTTCCTGACCAAGGCTTGTTCCCGCTTTAATCGCACTGTTTTTAGCTAAACTTCTTGCCAGACTATCGCGCTTGCTTAGTTTCAGTTCCTGCTGCGAATTTTTAAAACCCTCGATCAATTGTTCAAACAACTGCGTTTCGTTAATGTTACTACTCCCCAGATCAACCGGAACGCCCTCTACTACCAACGTATTTTTTCCAAATTCGCGTACATCAAAGCCCAAACTTTTTATATCGTCCAGTAAACTTTTGGCCAGTTCGAAATCGTTGGCATTAAGTGTAATGGTTTGTGGAAACAAGCTCTGTTGGGATGCACCTTTGCGGTCATCCAGATGTACGAGAAAACGTTCGTAAAGGATCCGCTCATGTGCCATTTGTTGGTCAATTACCATTAATCCCGATTTAATCTGCGAAACGATATAGCGGTTGTGCAATTGCATATACTGCTTTTGCTTGGTTTCTAAAACCGTTTCATCAGCATAAATAGAGGTTTGCTCTACAACAGGCTGATCGGTTATTTCATAAAGTGAGCCCCAGTTTTTTGCACTTGGTTTGGCTTCGTAATTTCTTGGTGAAGTAGCATAACCGGAAGTAGAGCTACTGTCGCTGGCAAAGGGATTAAAATCAGGATTAAAATTAATGCTTGGGGGTACAATATCTTCAACCGCTTTATGGGTAATCATGTTACTGAAACCCGTTTCCTGATCAAAATCCAGAGTGGGCGAAATGTTGTAACGGCCAATCGAACGTTTTACCGCTGATTTCATGATCGCATAGATGGATTTTTCATCCAGGTACTTGATCTCGGTTTTGGTAGGATGTACGTTTACATCAATTTTTGAAGGATCGATCTCGATAAACAGTACATACAGCGGATAACTGTCGTCTGGTAATAAATCCTCGAAAGCCGAACTTACGGCGTGGTTTAAATAGGGATCCTTGATAAAGCGGTTATTCACAAAAAAGAACTGTTCGCCCCGTGTTTTCTTTGCAAAAGCAGGTTTTCCAATGTATCCCTTCAGATTTATAATGGTGGTTTCTTCTTCAACAGGCACCAAACGTTCGTTATAGTTGTTGCCAAAAAGATGAACAATACGCTGTTTTAAATTGCCCTTTGGCAGGTTGAATATTTCAACACCATCATGGTGCAGACTAAAAAAAACAGCAGGGTGCGCCAATGCAACCCTCTGAAATTCGTCTAAAATGTGGCGCATTTCTACCGGATTGCTTTTCAGAAAATTCCTTCGGGCAGGGGTATTGAAAAATAAGTTTTTGATCGAAATCTGTGTTCCTGGTGAGGTAGCAACGGGCTCCTGGTTGGTTACCTGAGCCCCTTCGATCGAGATACAGGTGCCAATTTCATCCTCATGCCTCCGGGTTTTCATTTCTACCTGCGATATTGCCGCAATAGAAGCCATGGCTTCCCCCCTGAAACCCATGGTACGGATGGCGAATAAATCTTCAGCTTTTTTTACCTTAGAAGTAGCGTGGCGTTCGAAACACATCCTCGCGTCGGTAACGCTCATTCCACAGCCATTATCAATAATCTGAATCAGTGCCTTTCCGGCATCTTTTACTACCAGTTGAATTTTATCTGCACCAGCATCTATAGAATTTTCGAGCAATTCTTTTACCGCAGAGGCAGGTCGTTGAACAACTTCTCCGGCAGCAATTTGATTGGCAACAGCATCAGGCAATAAGTGAATAATATCAGTCATGTATTAAGGCAAAGTGAATTCGCTAAATTATGCAAAATAAGCTTAATGAACCCGATTTGTTTAAAACTCAACATGTAAATGACTGTAGGTAAATAGAATTAATTGCCCGATAGCTCTGTTTTTCTTTGGTTGTCATCCTGAACGTTTAAAGAATCCTTATGAAGAAGAATGAATTGCTTCTGCTTCAGTTTCTTATTTCCTTTTTGAAAAGCAGGTTTTGGTGTCGATCGGTTCGGGTAGTCCTGCTGTTCGCGATATCTTTTGGCTACCTTCGGCTCCGCCCAGGGCGACCGACAAAAGGATATTGCTGCCATCAGGTTTATTTACAAAGGCTTCTTGTCCTAAACGCAGTGACCAATTTGCCTGTAAGAATCAACCGTTGGGATTAAAAAGTACTTCAGAACAGCAATTTTGGTATTCCGAAGTAGAAAAAGGTAGTCTGGAAGGAGGAAGAATATGTTTGAGGATAGAAAGATAGGCTCGGAGGTAGAAAGACGTAAATCTGTTCAATAAACTGTGTAAAATGATATGCTTAGCAGTAGTTTGGCATTAAAATGACGTAAACACGTCGTGGCTAAATGTAAATCTGATCCTTTACATTTGTTTTACGCAATCAACTAAAATATGAAGTTATCAGACAAGGTAAAAGAACTGAGAAGCCAATTTGGGTTTAGTCAGGAAGAATTGGCAAAACAGACACAATTGAGTTTGCGCACCATCCAGCGTATCGAACAGAATGAAACCGAAGCCAGGGGCGATACCCTGATCCGGTTGGCGCAGGCTTTTGATTTAAAACCCATCGATTTAACCGGTCAGGTGGAAAAAGAACAGGCGCAACTGATTCCGCTCTTAAACCTCTCGGCGCTGAGTTTTATTGTTTATCCGGTTTTGGGCTTTATCGTGCCCTTAATTTTATGGTATTTTAAACGCAATGGTGATCCACGCCTGGATGAAGCGGGTAAAAAGCTGATCAATTTTCAGGCCACCTGGACTTTGGCCATTGTCCTCTTGTATGTCCTAACCATTCTGGCTAAGATGATGCATTTTGGAGGGATCTTTAGGATATATACTTTTATGGTTTTGATTGGTGGCTTTTACACCTTAAATTTTATAATTATAGTGATGAATGCTTTTAGAAGTAGAAAGAATAAAGTAGTAATCTACAAGCCGGCAATTCCGTTTTTTTAAGACTAAAACTTAAGTGGTCTGTAGCGGGACGCAGACCATCGATGTATGCACGAATAAAAATCTGTGTTATTCCTGGATGTCTGTGGTGACAAAAATATTGCTTTAACTTCTCAGGCTCGAAATTAATCATGGGTGAGGTGATATTCCGTGCCTTCAGTGTTTCCCCGCCTGAATGGCAGGGCAGGCGTGGCAAACCATTCACGATCTCTGTAAAACCGAATTTACAAAACCAAACGATTTCATTTTCTATCTTTATCGATATGAAATCCATTTTATATACCGTCTTTCTGGCCCTACTGTTTACTTCTTGTACCAAAAAAGAAGAAGTTGATGTAATTGTATACAATGCCAAAGTTTATACGGTAAACAGTAAGTTCGATACCGTTGAGGCCTTCGCTGTGAAAGGCGGTAAAATCCTGGCATTAGGTAAAAGTGACGATATCAAGTCAAAGTATGCTGGTAAGGAAGAGATTAACGCTAATGGTAAGGCAGTTTATCCCGGTTTTATCGATGCCCATGCCCATTTTTATGGTTATGGACAAAATTTACAAACTGCCGATTTAAGGGAAACAAAATCATGGGACGAGGTGCTTAACCGTTTAACCGATTTTGCCAAAACACACCCGGATGGCTGGTTAATCGGTAATGGCTGGGACCAAAACGATTGGGAAAACAAAGCTTTTCCTACAAACGAAAAACTAACGGCCCTTTTCCCCGGCCGGCCTGTATTTTTAAACCGTGTAGATGGTCACGCCGCCATTGCCAACCAAAAAGCATTGGATGCGGCAGGAATTAAAGACAGGCAGAAACTGGTTGGTGGCGATATGCTTACACAAAATGGAAAATTAACCGGCGTTTTAATCGATAATGCGGTGACTTTAGTGGAGCATAAAATCCCATCACCGGATGCCAAACTTGCCGAAAAAATATTTATAGATGCACAAAAAAACTGTTTCGCAGCAGGCTTAACCACAATTGATGATTGTGGCCTGAGTTATTTGGCGGTAGAATTTATCGAAAAACTCCAGAAGGAAAAAAAGCTTAAAATGAGGCTTTACGTTATGCTTTCGGATGAGCCGGATAATTACAATTACCTTTTTAGCCGCGGGCCGATTAAAACCGACAGGCTAAATGTTCGGGCATTTAAAGTATATGCCGACGGTGCTTTAGGTTCGCGTGGTGCGTGTTTGCTACATGCATATAGCGATATGCCCGGTAAAACAGGTTTTCTGTTGAGCGATCAGAAACATTTTGAAGATGTAGCCCAGAAAATAGCCGCCAATCATTTCCAGATGTGTACCCATGCCATTGGCGATTCGGCCAACCGCGTAATTCTGAATATCTACAATAAAATTTTAAAGGGCAAAAACGATCAGCGCTGGCGTATTGAGCATGCACAGGTGGTTAATAAAAACGACTTTGATCTTTTTGGAAAAGCAAATATTATACCCTCGGTGCAACCAACGCACGCCACTTCCGATATGTATTGGGCCGGACAGCGTTTAGGTGCCGAAAGGTTGAAAAGTGCCTATGCTTACAAACAATTGTTGAAGCAGAACGGTTGGATTCCTTTAGGTACCGATTTTCCGGTCGAAAACATTAATCCATTATTAACGTTTTATGCTGCAACGGTGAGAGAAGATGCAAAAGGTTTTCCTAATGGAGGTTTCCAGATGGAAAATGCCTTAACACCCGAGGAAGCATTACGTGGAATGACCATTTGGGCTGCAAAAGCCAATTTCGAAGAACAGGAAAAAGGCAGTTTGGAAAAAGGGAAACTGGCCGATTTTGTTATGCTCGATCACGATATTTTGAAATCAACACCACAAAACATATTAAAAACCAAAGTTTTAAAAACCTACCTGAACGGAGAAAAAGTATATGAAGCGAAATAGATTGTATATCCTGGCTGTGGCAACCTGCTGTAATGTTTTATGTTTAATGGCTTGCGCACAGGAGCATACAGCAAATGAAAAAAAACTCTCCATTGCCAATGCCATTTCCGGCACAACGGTATTGTTGAACAATCAGGATGCGGTTATTCCTTTAAAATCGCTCGATAAAATGAATATTGCATCGGTTAGTCTGAGTTTTGCCTACAGCACGGTATTCGATAGCCTGGCCAATAAGTACGATAAAATCACTTCGTTTTCTGCCGATGCCTATAAGGACAGTGTGAACCTGAATGATTTAGAAGATGATCTTAAATATTTCAATACCGTTTTAATCAGTATCGACGATCAAAATGTAACTAAGGCGAAATATATTAATTTCATTAATAGCATCAGTAAAAATAAACAGGTCATTATTTCTTTCTTCGGCAATGGGCCGGGTTTAAAATCATTCGATCTGCTAAAATCACCAATTGTATGGACGGGCCAAAACAATGCAGATGCTGCCGCAATTGTTCCCCAATATATTTTTGGCGGTATTGCAGCAACAAATAAGTTAACTACTGCCTTTTCTGCCCGTTACACCATGGGGTCGGGCTTTACCACCATAGCTACCCGTTTAAAGTATACCGTACCCGAAGATGCTGGCTTAAATTCGAATAACTTAAAAGAAATTGATGCCATTGCCGCCGAAGCAATCAGTCAGAAGGCAACCCCGGGATTGGTGGTTTTAGTCGCTAAAGACGGTAAGGTAATCTTTAACAAAGCCTACGGTACACACACTTACGATACCAATGTGCCCGATAAAGTAACCGATATTTTCGATCTGGCTTCGGTAACCAAGGTAACCGCCACAACGCCTGCGGTAATGCGTTTGTTCGAAGAAGGAAAGCTAAAATTAGATACAAATATCGGGGCCTATATCCCAAAAGCACGTACCACACCGATGAACAATATCCAGGTTCGTGAAGTAATGTTGCACCAGGCAGGTTTTATCCCTTATATCCCTTTTCACGATTATGTGAAAACTGGCGATTACAGCAGAGATTCATCTGCAGCTTATCCCACCAAAGTAGCTGATAACTACTACATTAAAAAAGGCTTTTTTAAGGATTTCATGTGGCCTAAAATGCTCAACTCGCCCATTAAAACCCGGGGCAAATATGTGTACAGCGATATCAGTATGTACGTAATGAAAGATATTGTAGAGCATATCAGCGAAGAGCCTTTAAATCAGTATGCCTACGAAAATTTTTACAAACCATTAGGCATGCAGACCGCAGGCTTTTTACCCCGCAACCGTTTTAAACCAGAGCAGATTATCCCGACTGAAATGGATACTTACTTCAGGAAGACGTTATTAGTGGGTTATGTTCACGATCAGGGAGCGGCTTTGGCAGGAGGTGTTTCTGGTCATGCAGGTTTATTTGCAAGCGCCAACGATCTGGCGATTATTTACCAGATGCTGTTAAACCGTGGTATCTATGGTGGAACAGAATATTTCAAAAATGCAACGGTAGATATGTTTACGTCAAAACAATCGAATGTGAGCCGCAGGGGCTTGGGTTTTGACCGCTGGGATCCGGACAGTAGCAAACATTATCCTTCAGAGTTGGCTTCGCCACAAACCTATGGTCATACGGGTTATACCGGTACCTGTGTTTGGGTAGATCCATCGCGTGGTTTGGTATATGTGTTTTTGTCCAACCGTGTTAATCCTACGGTTACCGATAAACTATCCAATTTAAAAATCAGGGGAAGAATTCAGGATGTGGTGAACAAGGCCATTGATGAATCGAAGAAATAAAATCTGGTTTATCTGTATTCAGAGTTGTCAGCTTTACCGGCCATATGCCAGAAAGTTGACAACTTTTTTAGCTAAAGATTGATTTCTAACTTATAAACTACCGTTTTAAGTTCTTCTGTATCGCGGTCTTCACACAATAAAAATGTTGTGCCGCGTTCATTCTGATTCAATAAAGTAATACCTTCAAACTTATGTTTGCCAGGAATTTTATTGCTGAAGGTCAGTTTTAAAGTCTGCAGGTCAATACTGCCAATAAAACTGCCTAAAATTTCCCCGTCAGCATAAGTTGATTTGGCATCTTCTGCCGTGGCCGTAAAAAATATTTCATTTTTCACCAGTACAGCGTCCGTAAAAGAAGATTCTACATGATCAATGTTGGGGAGTTTAAAACTATTAAATTTAATTTGGTGAGTGTCGGCTAAATCTGCTCCGTGGATTTTAAATATGCCATTCTTTGCATCGATTCCATTGCCACGGTTAAAAAGTAACCATTCGGTGCCGGTAAAAATTGCACCTTCAAGGTTAAAATTCTGGTTGTCTATTTTGGCGATTGATTTAAGTAGGTTATACGTTTTGGTGAGGTCTTTTTGAACAACCTTTTGTGTTGTGAGATCGAATTCGATCATCAGGTTTCTTTTAGGGGTAGAGCCCGAACCTAAAATGTAGAGCTTATTGTTGTTGTGACAAAGAATTTCGAAATCGGGTTTTATGGATTTGGGGATGTTTTCCAGCTGCTTTAGTCCTGTGTTAAATAATACCTGAATCTTGCGAAGCTGTCTGGTTTTAATGTGGTATGCATTTAAATAAGCACTGTTATCGCCTATAATGTAAAGCAAATCTCCACTTGCGAATAACCCTGAGGCAGAGCCAATTCCTTCAATTTCGGCGAAAACGTCTAAATGTGCTGAATACATATTATCTAAATAACAAAAAAGCATCGGTTTTTTAACCGATGCTTTTAAATTTTCTGTTGCGATTTGTCAGAACTCCAAACTGACAACTCCCAACTATTTTTTCAATCCAATTTCTCTTAATCTTTCATCTAAGTATTCTCCGGCAGTCATGTCGCTATAGGCTTTAGGATGTTCCGCATCAATGGTGGAGGGTAAACTGGTTAAATCCATATCACTGCGTGGGTGTAGGAAAAAAGGAACTGAAAAACGTGAGGTTTTCATCAATTCGCGCGGCGGGTTTACCACTCTATGTGTAGTCGATTTTAATTTATTGTTGGTTAAACGTTGTAACATGTCGCCAACATTTACTACGATATCGGTATGATGTGCTTTAATCGGCAGCCACTCATTGCTGCGGGTTAACACCTCCAAGCCATCAGCACTTGCACCAATTAGTAAGGTAATCAGGTTAATGTCTTCATGTGCACCTGCACGTACTGCATCATCAGGAATGGTTTCCGGGTTTTCAATCGGGAAGTAATGGATGCCTCTCAAAATAGAATTTCCGTTATGTACGTGTTTGTCGAAATAATTGATCGGCAATTCCAGGTAAGTAGCAATAGCGCGTAATAAATGTGTTCCGTTTTCTTCCAGTTTCTTATAGATGTCGCCCGTTACCTTGTTAAACTCAGGTAATTCCTCTAAAACTTCATTGTCAGGATATTCATTTTTAACCGGATCGCCATCGGTTACTTCCTGGCCAATCTGCCAGAATTCTTTTAAATCTGGTGTTTTAGCACCTTTAGCCGTTTCTTTGCCCGCACTGGTATAACCACGTTGACCAGCCAGTTCTGGTTTTTCGTATTTTCTCTTTGTTTCAACGGGGAGCGAAAAGGCCGCTTTAATATTTTCATAAAGCTTATCAATCATTTCCTGACTTAAACCATGGTTGGTGATGGTAACAAAACCCGAATCGTTAAAAGCCCTGCCCAATTCGTCAGAAAACTTTTTACGGTCTTCTGCTGAACCATTGATGTAAGAGCCTAAATCTAAGCAAGGAATATACGGTGTAGACATAATTTTAAATTTTAATGTTATACGAATTTAAAAAAGAATTGTTAATAAGTGCGGTTGGTCTATGGATTTGCAGTTTAAAAATTTATGAATCAATATTTTAAGTTGTTAACATTAACACTGGAATTCACAAATTGTTGCGATTGTCATGTTAAATCCATTATTGATTCGAAAGAAACTATCGTTCATTTTATTTCGTAATATAGGTAAGCAAAAGCAAGAAGCTATAAGCTCTGCGCTTGATTAAAAAACACACACAATGAAGAAAATAATTTTAATGTTATTAACGGTATTGGCCTTAAACCAGGCGAATGCCCAAGGGAAAAAGACAGAAAAGGCCACATTCGGGATGGGCTGTTTTTGGTGTACGGAAGCCATCTTTCAACGGTTAAAAGGTGTAGTTTCTGTTAAATCTGGTTACGAAGGCGGTACCTTAACCAATCCAACTTATGAAGAAGTGTGCACTGGTGCCACCGGACATGCTGAGGTTTTGGAGATCACCTACAATCCGATGGTGATTTCTTATGATGATTTATTGGAAGTTTTTTGGAAAAGCCATGATCCAACAACCTTAAACCGACAAGGTGCTGATAGCGGTACACAATACCGTTCTGTTGTTTTTTACCATACTGCTGAGCAAAAGGCTTTAGCAGAGAAATATAAAGCAGAGTTGAATAAAACCAATGCATATGGTAAAAAAGTAGTAACGGCGATCGAAGCGGCCAAACCATTTTATATCGCCGAAAATTATCACCAGAACTATTTCAATAAAAATGGAAGCGAACCCTATTGCAGGTTAGTGATCCAGCCAAAAATAGAAAAATTGGAAAAAGTATTTAAAGCAAAGCTTAAAGACTAATAAGTGAGGTTGAAGAGCCCTGTAATAAACATTGCAGGGCTTTTTGTTGTTTAATAATTTAGCTATGGTAAAAAGAATTGTACTGAATATCGATACCCGAAAAATCGCTGATGCGGCCAGTTTCTACCGGGATATACTGGGCCTTGATTTAATGATGGATCATGGTTGGATAGCCACTTATGGTGTGGAAGGGCAAAAAATGGATGTACAGTTGAGTTTTGCCTCAGAAGGAGGTTCTGGGACGCAGACCCCAGACTTATCTATCGAAGTAGAAAATATAGATGAAGTATTGGATAAAGTGAAAACAGCTGGATTTCCGGTCGAATATGGTCCGGTAAATGAACCCTGGGGTGTAAGAAGATTTTACACCAGAGATCCCTTTGGTAAACTGGTTAATATCTTAAGCCATATTTAAAGGTTTAGCCATTAGGTTTACAAACAACCTACAGGTAAATATTTATTGTTTATATGTATGCATCTTCTTCATCCTTGGTTAAACTTCTTTCTAATTCCACAGGCCTTTAGCTTTCTCAAGTAGTTCATTACCTTTTTTGCCGATTTCTTTCTTGCCTTTTTCGATGGTTGATGGCTGTGTGTATTCACTTACCGAATTAGATAACGCTTTAAACTTGCCGATACCGGCAAAGATTGTTTCGGTGTAAGGAACACCTTGTTGTTTCATCAGTTTTTCCCAATCTATTTTTGAAAGCATAGCGAACATGTATTTGGTGGCGATTTTGCCCATAAATGCTTTGTCGTACACACTGGTTAGTGCCTTATCGCTTTTACGGTCTTTTACATAAACAATGCTTTTTTGTAATGCCTCTCGTTCACTGTTAGAGAATAAGGGGCTTTGACTCAGCTTTTCCAGTGCCGGCAGCGATTTTTCTGGTTGTTCTTTTTTTAGATTCAAATAAGCAGTTATTCCCCAAACCAGTTCGTTTTGAATACCCAGTTTATTCATATCGGTTAAAAAGGACTCAAAATCTTCAAGTGATCTTTCTTCGTCAATTTTACGCTCCATCCGCATACGGTCGAAACCTCTAAACAGGTAGTTCATACTGTGGAAGGCCAAATGTGTCTGTTCATCATTTAAACGGCCCCAGCCAAAAAAGGATTTGGTATAGGGGAACGGGATTTTTTCGTTTTTGTCGAGCCATTTGATGTTCCGGGAAAGGCCATCTTCCGACAGGTAAAACAGGCTGTTGCTAAAAAACAGAAAACCGCGGACAAACTCCAAAAGTGTTTTAACTTCCGAGTCATTCAACAGCTCAGGTTGGGTTTTGGAACATTCATACAATGCAAAAGGTTGTCCCAGATCTCTGGTTGCTAACACCGCCATACTTAAAATGGCATGTTCTATATTTTGATTGTAGGCTTTGTTCGAATCTTTAAAGAAAGGCTGCGCCGTTTTGGAATCCGTTTTCATGGCGATAAAACCAGCACTAAGCAATGGGAAAACATCTTCGTCCGTTTCTTTTACAAATTGTTTCACAGCCCGATATTCTTTATATACCCTTAGGGCATCGATCACAGAAATGCTTTCGTTGTGATGTCCGTTTATTGTATTTAACGTTCTGACAACACTTTGTGCCTGCTTGCTGAATTTTTGATACTCAGGTAGGGTAGTATCCTGAACTGCAGCTGAGCGGACCGCTATCTTCGCGAATTTGTAAAAGGTGATTTTATCATAATTAATGTTTTCGGCCAGTTTCTTTTGATCCAGTTCGAGCAAAAGCTGATCGGTTTTTTCACGTGAGCATGCTGTGAAAAATATTATAATAAAGAGCAGGATTAATTTTTTCATGAGGTATGGTTCAATAAATAGATCTGTAAAACTAATGTTTTAGGCTAAGAAAATGCAGATGATGTCTTTTAGTATGGTTTTTTTTGCCATAATCCTGTTAATTGTTGTTGATTTCTTAAATATCATGGTTGTTTAGAGGCAAAATGATAAATATTTTAAAGAATCAACCAGGGCTTTTAACGATTTCATAACTGTGGCCATGTGTTAATTTAATGTCTTTTTTGGTTTGTCCGTTGAGTGCGGTATAGTTTGGATTAAAATTTGATTAGAACCCGTTAAAAAAGTGACGTTGTTTCTAATTTTAAGGCAATTTTTTTAAGATTTAGTGCCCTAAAATTCGTGAGATGTTTAAAATCATTCTAAATTTGTAACTCCTTTAAAGTAAGATGACAAAAAAGAAAAAGACAGTTGGTAAAACTGACGCTGATGTAATTTTAATAGGGGCCGGCATCATGAGTGCAACCCTTGGTGTTTTATTAAAACAATTAGAGCCCAATTTAAGTATCGAAATTTACGAACGTTTGGATATTGCGGCGGCAGAAAGTTCTGATGCCTGGAATAATGCCGGAACAGGGCACTCCGCTTTTTGTGAATTAAACTATACGCCCGAGAAGAAGGACGGTACGGTTGAAATTAAAAAAGCTGTTCAGATTGCTGAACATTTTGAGGTTTCCAAGCAGTTTTGGTCTTACTTAGTGAACAAAGGATTGGTTTCAGATCCCTGCAATTTTATCCGCAATATTCCCCACATGAGTTTTGTTTGGGGAAAGAAAAATGTAGAATATCTTAAAAAACGCTATGATGCATTAACGCAATGCGATCTGTTTAGCGATATGCAATATACCGAAGAAACAGAGCAGGTAAAAAACTGGGCACCGCTAATTATGGATGGCCGGAAAAAAAGCGAAAAAGTTGCCGCAACAAAGATGGATCTGGGAACCGATGTCAACTTCGGCACGTTAACCCGCGACATGTTTAACAACTTAAAGGAGCAAAGTAACGTTACGCTGCATTTCAATCACGAAATCCGCGATCTGAAAAAGAATAAAGACGGTAACTGGATCGTAAAAGTTAAAGATCTAGAAAGCGGTGATAAACGTAAACGTGTAGCCAAATTTGTATTTATCGGTGCGGGTGGTGGTTCTCTGCCATTACTAGAAAAATCTGATATCCCTGAGGGAAAAGGTTTTGGCGGTTTCCCGGTTAGCGGGCAATGGTTAAAATGTACCAACGAGGAAATTATTAAAAAACACCATGCCAAGGTATATGGCAAGGCTGCAGTTGGTGCACCTCCAATGTCGGTACCTCACCTGGATACCAGGATGATTAATGGCAAACAGGCCTTGTTATTTGGTCCTTACGCGGGATTCTCTACGAAGTTCCTTAAAAACGGATCTTTCTTAGATTTACCAAAATCGATAAAATTTAATAATATCCGCCCGATGATCTCAGCCGGGTTGCATAATCTCGATTTAACAAAGTATTTGATCGAACAGGTAAGACAATCACCGGAAGATAGATTAGAAGCCCTGAAAGAATATTTACCAACTGCCGAACTTAAAGACTGGGAGCTGGAATATGCCGGACAACGTGTTCAGGTAATTAAAAAGGATGAGAAACAAGGTGGTATTTTAGAGTTCGGTACAGAAGTGGTAAGCGCCGCCGATGGTTCTATTGCAGCTTTGTTGGGCGCTTCTCCTGGTGCTTCAACAGCGGTTTCAATTATGCTTGATCTGTTAAACCGTTGTTTTGCTGAAGATTTGGCAACTGACGAATGGCAGGCCAAAATTAAAGAAATGATCCCAACGTATGGCAAATCACTTGCGAAAGATGCCGATCTTTGCAAAGAAACCAGAAGCAGAACCTCAAAGGTTTTGAAAATAGAAAATACTGTAACTGCTTAATTAATAACAGCAATAAATTTTTTAAGAGGTTCCGATGTAAATCGGGACCTTTCTTGTTCCGTAGGAATGTTTGCTGTTTCTCTTCACAGGCCCTCCGTTAATAAACCTGATGGAAACGGCAGCCCCCGATTTTTTTCTAATCAGGGCTACAGTGTACAGCAGGACTACTGTAACCGATCACTCACCGAACCTTGCTTTTCTAAAAAAAAAAGGAATACAATTCTAATACACCAAAAAGGGTATCCAATTGCTTGAATACCCTCTTTAGTGAAAAAAAGTCTTTATGTTTAAGCGGCAATCACTTCTGCAACTTCATCGGCAGAAATATCGCTGTGCGATGCTTCCAGTACGCAATCGCCGTCTTTGATTAATAAAATCTGTGGCGATTGATGTGCTACCTGGAATACTTCTGCAATTTTATTGGAAATGTCGCGGTAACTGATTAAATCTAAAAAATAAAGTTTAGTATCTGCCGGAATGATATCCCAATCAAATTCAAAATTCTTTTTAGCCATCAAACTGATAGAGCAACGTGTACTGTGCTTAAAAATAAGGCTAAAACCGCTTGCGTCTTTGATTTCGTCAAGCTGTTCTATTGAAGTTAAGTTAACCCAAGTCATGATATTAATATTATTGTTTACAGGACAACAATTGCAGTTGAATAAAGTTCTGCAAATGACCTGAATATGAGATTACAGATATAGCTAGCTTAGTTTCTTCTGCGCTTGCCTTCTGGATACGATCCATAAGCAGGACAAAGTTTAGAAGAACAAGATTCTAAAATGGTAATGGTGCAAAACACCGCCAATAATAAGATGGCTACTTTTTTCATCCGTATGTATTTGTTATTTCAATGGCGATCAAACAGTTGTGATTTATTCACGAAGGCGTCGCCGGATTTGATAATTTTTAAACTCCTAAGGTACAAATAATTATTAAAATGCAAGTTTAAATTTGAGCAGAAAAATCAGCCATTTTAATTGCTGTAATCGCTGCCTCATCGCCTTTGTTGCCATGTTTGCCACCCGCACGGTCTTGCGCTTGTTCCAGGTTATTGGTGGTTAAAACGCCAAAAATCACAGGTTTACTGTATTTAATGCCTACATTGGTTACGCCATGTGCTACAGCATCACAAATAAAATCGAAGTGTTTGGTATCACCCTGAATTACACAGCCTAAACAGATTACCGCATCGATGTCGCTTCTTTTGCTTAAAAGAATTTCCGCGCCACCCGTTAGTTCGAAACTTCCCGGAACAGGTAAAGAGACGATGTTTTCTGCTGCAACCCCATTGGCCAACAAAGTTTTTAACGCACCATTGTATAAGGCACCGGTAATTTCGGCATTCCACTCGGCTACAATGATCCCAAATTTATAGTTTGCACCGCTGGGAACCGTGGTGTGAGAGAAATCTGATAGGTTTTTTAATTGTGTCGACATGGCGCAAAGATAATGTTATGCTCCGAATGTTAAAAACCTTAATGTTTACTGGTTGTAACATTTTGTTCGGGAATGGTTAGATTAGTATCATCATCAGATAAATTTTAACCGCTTATGGAATTTTTACGTTCTGCCCATCTTGATTAAAACGCAATTCACCCTATGAACATATTATTACGTATTTCTGCTTTATTTCTTTTCATCTTTTCACTCCCGTTCAATGTTTCTGCGCAACGGAAATATACACTCGATGATTTTTACAGGGTCGATTCTATTGCCAATCTGGCCAAACCAAAAGATGCATTGGCATTGATTGAAAAAATAAATGTTCAGGCACATCAAACAGGGAATACACCCTTGCTGATTAAGTCGGTTATTTACCGGATGATGTTCCAAAGCTATCTGGAAGAAAATGCCTTTGATAAAATTTTAAGCGATCTGCAAAGTGATATCGGCAGGGCCAAACAGCCGGAAAAAAGTATTTTGCAGTCGCTTTTGGCCGAAACCTATTGGAATTATTTGCAACAGAATAGTTGGCAGATCAGTCAGCGTACACAGGCGCAGGGCGACATTAGCAGTGATATTAAAACCTGGAGCATTAAAAAACTGAATGAAGAGACGGTAAAAAACTATCTCTTATCTTTAAAAGAGATACAGATTTTACAGCAGGTTAAAGTAGATACACTTGATGCCGTTTTAGCAGGAGATAAAAAGTACAGGAGTTTCAGACCTACGCTATACGATCTGCTCGCGCACCGTGCCATCGATATTTTAAGCAACACGCAGATCAACCTTACCCAATATGAGGATGAGCTGATCGATATGGGCAATGTTAAATGGTTTGGAAACAGGGCAGAGTTTTTAAGTATTGCGGTACCAGCAGATAGCACATCATTTAAACCGCAGGTGTTACAATTGTTTAAAAACCTGATCAGATTTCATGAAACAAATAAGAATTTTTCTGCGCTGGCTGATGTTGATCTAAAACGGTTAAAGTTCGTACATCAGTATTTTACCGGTGATGGCGATGATTTATATTATCATGCGCTAACCCAGTTGGCCGAACAAAGCACTAAAAGTGAAGTTTATGCCGATATTTTATATGAACAGGCCCAAATGCATAAAAATGCATCTCTGCCGGTTGATACCAATAAGCAGAACCTCATCTCGGCGATTGCCTTAGCCGAAAAGGCTATAAGCGCTTTCCCTAAAAGTATTGGGGCAGAGAATGCGGCGAATCTGATTGAACAGATTAAAAGCAGCGATTTATCAGTTAAAATAAAGGGTTATGTACAGCCTGAAAAACCTATCCAGTTGTACTTATCCTATAAAAATACCGATATCGTGCAACTAAAATTGTTTAATACGCCGGAAATTAAAAATGACAATGAGCATTTTGAGGATAAAAAAGATTTTTTAAATTTTTTAAGAAAAAATAAGATCCTCAAACAGTGGGCAGTAACTGTTCCAAAAACAAAGGATTATCAAAACCACAGTTTAATAGATAAAATAGAGGGCTTAAGCTTTGGAAATTACACTTTGATCGCCCAAACCATCAACCCTGAACAAAACGATACCACATATAGTAGCATTAATTTTAAGGTGACCTCAATGGCGGTAGTTAACAGGCACAACCATGATTATCATGAATATTTTGTAAGGGACCTGCGAAATGGCGCGCCGCTAAAAAACGTAAAAATCCAACAACAGAGATACGATTATAACACAGGTAGATACATCGATGGTGAACTGGTAAGCACAAACGTGAGCGGTTATGCCAGTACCGCTGAAACCCGGAGTGGTATGAGTAGTGCATTGGTAAAAATGGGCAAGGATGAATTGCGGCTAAATATTAATAGTTATTACAGCTATCGGAATAACGGCGATGAAGATAAAGAACGGGTAATCCTGTTTACCGACAGACCGATTTACCGCCCGGGGCAAACTGTTTATTACAAGGGTTTGTGTTTAAAACTCGTAAATGGTAAGAATAAAATTGAGGTAAATAAAGGACTTGAAGTTTCTTTTAATGATGCCAATGGTAAAGAAATCACCACTACTAAAGTAATCAGTAATGATTATGGTACCTTTCATGGCACATTTAGCATTCCAATGGGCCTGTTAAATGGCCAGATGGAAATAGAAACCGATTATGGGAGCGTTTCTGTACAGGTTGAAGAATATAAACGGCCTACATTTGAGGTGGTTTTTGATAAGCCTGATAAGCACTATAAACTGAACGATAGCATCAAGGTGCAGGGCAAGGCCACTTCTTTTTCAGGATATGCGGTAAGCAATGCCAAAATAAGTTATCACGTTTACAGGCGCGCGATGAATGAAGAACGCTTAACTTTTGCCGAGCGTAGTGCCATTTATGGGGGTAATATCTTTTCTGAAAGGAAGCAGGTTGCCATCGGCAAAACGGTTACCAGAGCAGGTGGTAAATTCGAGATCACTTTTTTTGCAAAAGCCAGAGATAAGCGGAATAATTATACTTATGAGGTTGTAGCAGATATAACAGATTTGAACGGCGAAACACGTTCGAAAAGTACCGATATCAATATTGGGAAAAGCGACATTGCACTTAATATCAGTACAGAGCAAGTGCTTTATCTTAACAACAAAACCGATAGCATTTCTTTTACGGTTACCAACTTAAATAACGAGCCGATCAGGGCCAATATTAAAGCAGAATGGAATCTGTTGCAGTCGCCATCAAGGCTGATGAACAAAAGCCCGTTTGACGCCGAAAATTATACCATGGGCAGGGAAGAATTTATTAAAAACTTTCCTGATGATGAGTATAACAACGAACTCGAAGTGACTACATGGCCGGTAAAATCGTTAGCATACCAACAGCACATTAATGCTAAAAACGGACGTGGCAATTTAACTTTTAATCAGAAAAACCTAAAAGCAGGCTATTATAAAATCAGGTTATTGGCTGTTAACGAACAGAACGATACCGTTAAAGTAGATAAATACCTGGTGGTTTACCATGAGGAACCTGCGGTAATCCAATCCAATATCGAATGGATTACTCCAGAGGTAACTGTGATCAAACCAACCGAAAGTGCGGTTTTCCGTTTGGCCGGACTGGTAGAAAATAGCAGGGCATATTATGAGGTTTATTATCGCGATAGCATAGCCGAAAAAGTTTGGGTCAACCTATCTCCTAAGCAGAGCCTGATTAAGATTAAGCCCAAAGCAGGGTATGAAGATGGTTTTTCCGTGCAGTTTACCATGGTATATCAGGGTACGGTATACAACTCCCTGCAACAGGTAAAGATAACAGATCCGCAAAAAGAACTGAAAATCCGCTTTTTAACCTTTAGAGATAAATTACAGCCAGGCGAAAAGGAAAGCTGGAAACTGCAGATCAGCAATAACAATGGTGAAAAACAGATGGCAGAGATGGTGGCCACACTGTATGATGCGAGTTTGGATGACCTGAGGAGAATGAATTGGACGACGAATTTTCAAAGCAATTTCAACTATTATTTTTATAACTGGAATTTCAATGTAAACGACATCGCCAATCCAGATTACCTATGGTTTTTAAAGTCTAAACAAAATTATAATGTGCTTAAACGTGGTTACGAAAGCCTAAATCTGTTTGGGTACAGTTATTACGGTGGCTATAATTATGGCTACCGAAATTACATGAGTACGATCCAAAAGGCCAGAAAAAAAGGTTTATCGCCTGAGGCTATTGCTAAACTTGTCGAACTGGAAAAAGGCAAACTGGTTTACGGTGTGGTAATGGATAATCGGGGCGAAATACTATCGGGAGTGCAGATCAGGTGTGGTAAATTGGTAACCACCACCAATGTTTTTGGTATCTATACTATCGATGCGAAAGTGGGTGAGACCCTGAATTTCGGCTTTCTAGGGTACAAAAATCTAGCAATAAAGGTAGCGGCAAAAAAACGGATCGATATAACCTTAAAAGAAGATGGGCAGGCATTGAACGAAGTTGTGGTTGTAGGCTATGGAGCACAAAGAAAGGAAAGTGTAACAGGTTCAGTAGTACAGATTAGAGGTACTTCTACTCTGCAGGGGAAAGCAACAGAATTAAGTGTAGCGGCACCTACAGTCGAAAAATTAAAAAGTGCTGCTCCAGGCACAACATTATATGACGATAAGGACCCGACACTGCGTCAGGAAGTGGAGGCTCTTAAGAATAAAAAAACAACTATCACCCCACGCACCAACTTCAACGAACTTGCATTTTTTTATCCCCAGCTCTTAACCGATGCCAAGGGTGAAATCAAGATTGAGTTTACCATCCCCCAGAGTTTAACACGTTATAAAATGATGGGTTTTGCCCACACCAAAGATTTAAAAACAGCGTCCGTTACCAATGAGCTGGTTACACAAAAACAACTGGCCATAGCAATCAATGCGCCGCGTTTTTTGCGTGAAGGGGATACGATTTTGTTGAGCGCCAAGCTCAATAACCTGGCGGGAAAAAAACTTACAGGCAAGGCCAGTTTAACACTTGCAGATGCCCTAACGGCTAAACCGATCCAGATTTTTGCAGCAAATGAAAAAACTGAGAAAACTTTTGAAATCGACGATGAAGGCAATACGGTTCTAAAATGGTCAGCAATTATCCCTTCGGGCATTAGCGCCATTACCTATAAAATTTTGGCCCAAAGTGGTCAATTTAGTGATGGTGAAGAAAACACCATTCCGGTTTTGGCCAATGCGATGCTGGTAACCGAAAGCATGCCGATAAATGTGCGTGGCAATACCACCAAAACATTCGATTTCGAGAAACTGGAAAAATCCGCTAATTCAAAAACCTTGCGCAGCCAGAGTTTAACCTTTGAATTTACCTCTAACCCGGTTTGGTATGCCGTGCAGGCTTTGCCATATCTAATGGAATATCCTTATGAATGTGCCGAACAAACTTTTAGCAGGTTTTATGCCAATAGTTTTGCAACTGGAATCCTCAATTCGTCGCCAAAAATTAAAACTGTTTTTGAGCAATGGAAAAATACCAATAACGGCGAGGCACTTTTATCCAGCCTGGAAAAAAACCAGGAGCTCAAATCTATTTTATTGGAAGAAACACCCTGGGTGCGCAACGCGGATAATGAAACCGAACGTAAAAAACGTTTGGCTTTGCTTTTCGATTTAAACAGGATGACTTACGAGTTGAAAAACAATTTCGAAAAACTGGAGAAAATGCAGTTTAATAATGGTGCATTTCCTTGGTTTAGCGGGATGCGAGAAGACCGTTACATTACCCAGCATATTGTTTTAGGCATGGGGCAGTTAAAAAAACTAAAACTGATTGACGAAAAGGCTAATCCGAAATTTAATAATATGCTAAACAAAGCCATTGCGTATTTAGATGCCGCATTGGTTAAGGATTATAAAGATGAAGTTAAGGGGAAACGTTTTTCCTATTTACCATTGCATTACCTGTTTGCCAGAAGTTATACCAACCAGAAAAATACCAGCCCCGATTTTGTAAAGGCAAAAGATTTTTACCTGAAAAAATTAACAGCCAATTGGAAAACATTCGACACCTATCAGTTGGCACAAACTGCGCTGGTTTTAAATAGAAATGGCAATAATGTAGAAGCAAAAAAAATCATTACGCTGCTCGGCCAAACTGCTCAGCAAAGCGATGAGCTAGGCATGTACTGGGCGACCAATAAAGCCGGCTGGTGGTGGTACCAAAGTCCGATAGAAACTCAATCTTTATTGATTGAGGCTTTCGATGAAGTAGCGAAAGAGACCAAGGCAGTAGAAGAGATGAAAATCTGGTTGCTCAAAAACAAACAGACCAACGATTGGAAAACAACCAAGGCCACCACCGCCGCCTGTTATGCCTTGTTAATGAAAGGGACTGATTTACTAACCGAAAACAATGATCCGGATATCACTATTGGAAGTCAAAAAATAGCAGATTTACAACAGCCTGATGCGGCAAAAGAGGTTGGAACAGGTTATCAGAAATTAACCATTTCAGGTCCAAATGTAAAACCGGAAATGGGTAAAGTACAGCTGAGAAATAACAACAAAACCATTGCCTGGGGTGCAGTATACTGGCAGTATTTCGAGCAACTGGATAAAATAACCTCGGCCAATACCGGAGTGAAGATCAAAAAACAGTTATTTATCCAGAAAGCCGGCGAAAGAGGCGATGTATTAACGCCACTTGCCGCAAGCAATGTTTTGGCGCCTGGAGATTTATTGAAGGTGCGCATCGAAATTTACTGTGACCGCGATATGGAATACCTTCATCTGAAAGATATGCGGTCGTCGGGGTTTGAACCTGTAAATGTGATCTCTCGTTACAAATATCAGGATGGCCTGGGCTATTATGAAAGCACTAAAGATGCCTCAACTAATTTCTTTATCAGCTATATGCCAAAAGGGACCTATGTATTTGAATATCCGCTACGGGTTACCCATACGGGGAATTTCTCTAATGGAATCACCTCTTTGCAAAGTATGTATGCGCCAGAGTTTACGACACATTCTGCTGGAATAAGGGTTACGGTAAAATAAATGTATTACAAACCTCGCAGGTTCTAAAAACCTGAGAGGTTTAAACTTAGGTAATCAATATTTTTTGAAAAGCAGGGTTCGGTGCACTTGGGTTATCAAAGCCCTGCTATCCGCTTCAAAGCCTTGGTTCGTGCCTCACCTTCGGGTTTTACGCTACTATCAGGTTTATTTAATCATGGCCATGCATTTCATATCAATGTTCCAGACCCCGCAAATTTCGGCACCCTGAAAGTTTTAAATTGCATTAAGTGAGTTTAATGCCGCCATAAGTTGCGCCAATGGGAATCATTTTTTCTCCAATCCAGATTTGGCTGCGGTCAAATTTGGATACCTTGTTTTTGGCTACAATAAAAGCCCGGTGGCAGCGGATAAAATCTGTCTTTGGTAACAGTTCGGCCAGGTCGTTAATGGTAATACGCGAACTTAGCAGTTTGTCTTTAAGCTGGATTTGGGTGTAATTTCCCGAAGCTTCCACATAGAGGATCTCTTCTAATTCTACCTTAATTTGTTCATAACCATCTTTTATAAAAATATACGCTGTTTTAGCTTCCTGTTTTTGATTTCGCAGGTTAAAGAGTTCCTGTGCTTTATTACAGGCCTTTAAAAAGCGTGAAAGTGAAAAAGGTTTTAACAAATAATCAACAGCATCGAGTTCAAAACTCTGCACGGCATGTTCGGTATAAGCGGTGGTAAAAATCACCATTGGCGGTTTGCTCAAACTTTTCAAAAAATCAATACCACTGATATCGGGCATTTTGATATCCAGAAAAAGGAGGTCAACCTTGTTGTGCTGTAAATAACTAATGGCGGCAAAAGCATCAGTAAAAGTTTGTTGCAATTCTATAAACGGAACTTTTGAGGCATGAGATTTTATAATATCAAGTGCAATCGGTTCATCATCTATAGCAATAGCAATCATGTTTTTATGTGTATCTGTTAGGTTGAATAAATTCGAAGCCTATAGTTTATTGAAATTAGTATAACTGGTAATGTTTTTACAAACAGATAGTTCTTTAAGTTTATCCCAGTTTTCACTCATAATAGCTTCTTTCTTTTTCCTGGTCCAGCCTTTAACTTGTTTTTCAAATCCAATAGCATCATTAATGTCCTCAAAATGTTCGCAAAATACTAAGATTACTGGTCTTTTTTTAGCAGTATAACAGTTGGGGTTTATTGCATTTTCGTGTTTATATAGCCTTCTGTCTATATCATTGGTAACTCCGGTATAATAAGAGTGATCAGAACACTTTAAAAATATAGACGGTATAGGTTTTCATTTTGGTTTTGTAGTTAAATTCTGTCTGTCATTTTATATGGTTTGGAAAATAAATATATCAAATTAGTATAAAAACCTTAACATATCTCATATGTTTTGACTCTGCTCAGCCTGACAAATCGCTTGGTTTTTTATCTCGCAATGTCTTCTATCTATAATGTCAAGCTGAGCGGAGTCGAAGGATCTCTCGATGGTGGTTTTGAGAATTACGCTTCGACTTCGCTCAGCGTGACAATTTGGTCGAAGAGATTTTAATCCAACTGCAAGGTCAAATGAACAAAAAATTCGTTTGCACTTTCGCGGATAATCAGTTCATGTTTTCCAAAATAAAGTAATGATAAACGTTGCTTCACATTTTCCAGTCCGATGCCACTTTTCAGTTTCTCCGGGTCGTTATCAGCCTTGATGTAAATGCTATTGCTGATATCAAAATACAAGGTACTTTCTTTTGTTTGTAAGGTGATTTTAATGTACGATGGCTGTTGCAGGCTGATCCCATGTTTAAATGCATTTTCGATAAATGGGATCAGCAACATTGGGGTAATCTGTAAATTATTGAGCTGTTCTTCGATATGCGTATCTATTCGGATGTCGCCAGAGCGCGAGGTGCGCAGCTTTTGAAGATCGATGTAATTGTTCAGATATTCTACTTCCCGGGTTAACGAAATTTTGTCCAGGGTATTTTCGTGGAGCATAAAACGCATCATATCGCCTAGTTTCTGTATGCCTTCGCCAGTTCTTTCCGCATTTTCCTGGAGGGCTGTTCCAAATAGGGTATTTAACGCATTAAATAAAAAGTGTGGGTTAATCTGCGATTTTAGAAAATTTAAGTTTGCATCCGATTTGCCCAACTCTGTTTTCAGCATCTGTATTTCGCTCAGTTTTTCGAATTTATGTTTATAAATATACCAGGCTGAAGGGGTACTGATACAGATCAAACAGATGGCGTTTAAAATTAAGGTAATAGGTACCACTGCGCCATTGCGCATAAAAGGGATAAGGATAATTAATAAAAGGAGTGAAATGATAATGGTTAAACCCACATTTCCCCAAAAATAGCGGCCAAAACCTTTAAAATCTTTTCTGAGGTTTGGAATAACATAATAAATAGAACAAAAAGTAAGAAAGATGTTTACCGGAGGTACGATTAACCAAACGATCAATATTTCGTAATCTATTCTTACCGAAAATATAGAAGCGGCAATCATCAGCGTAATCAGCCAGATTCTGGTCGCAGTAAAAAGTTCCGGAATTACATTTTTGTTATCGCTTTTAAAAAACTGAATTTTACTTAACAGCTCCAGGCCCCGCTCATTAAAATAGGCATAGGCATTGAAGAGTAGGTAGAGAAAGAAAATATAAGTAAAGGCCTCACCAAAAAAGATCCCGTAAGCGTTATCGATGTTGTCGTATTCCAACAACCGGTAAGCCTGGGAGTAGGTATTAAAAATCATCCAGGCAACAACAGAAAACGAGGTGACTAAAACGGTAAGAATAAGATTAAGTGTAATATTTTTCCTATTCGCCAGTTGCGGCATAAAGCAAAAATTGAACAATAAAAAACTGATATACAGAATGCTGATCTTAAACAGTTCGGGAATAAAGAAATTTGCCATTACACTATAATCAATCTGGCTTTCTTCAAAACGGTAAGAATTGCCCCTGCTATAAACTGTGGATGAACAGATACTGATCAAAGCCAGGATATATAGTGTTGTAGAAATCCAAAACTCAAGCTGGTTGATGTTTTTGGATTTTATCGTAGATGGTTTGCCGGATAGAATTTCCATTTGATTTAGTTTATGCTACAATTTTACGAAGAGAATCCACATCAATATTTAAAATGTGATGGATGCGCTAAAAAATGTGACGAACGAATAGGATTTTTAGGATTGTGTGATTTTAGGATCAGACGGATAATTTCATCAGCCGTTTTTACATCTTCCACCTTTTATGATTTTAAGGTCAGGTTTTTTAGCGTTGTCAACTTTCATCGCCGGCTCGCTGGAAAGTTGACAACTCTTGATGTGTAGTCAGATGGTAACATCTGACTAATTTTAGGCAAGGTAGTTGATATTAATGCGAGTGTCGGATAGTAATATCCAACACCAAAAACGTTAAAAATACCTCACACCACGAATGTAATATCCACCACCGATAAACAATTTTACTATCTTTGAACCGGATTGCTGGATGGGTTTCCATCATCCATTTTACATTTACCACTCACATTATTCAACATGACCGTTTACGGAATCCCAAATTGCAATACAGTTAAAAAATCGCTCGATTGGTTAAAATCACATCAGGTTGATTTTGAATTTCATGATTTTAAGAAAAAAGGCATTACAGAAGAAAAGTTAAACGAATGGTGCAATACCTTCGGTTGGGAAACGGTATTAAACCGAAAGGGTTTGACCTGGAAAAAACTCAGTAAAGAAGAGCAGGCGAAAATCGATAACCAGGATTTGGCCATTGCTTATTTAAAAGAAAATACCAGTGCCATCAAACGCCCGATCATTGAGCAAAATAATAAAGCCATATTAATCGGATTTGACGATGACAATTATTTAAAAACACTAGCCTAATTCATTTGTTCTAATGTTAAAGTTTGTTAAATGCAGATTTTAAATGTCGAACTAAATTACTTTTGAGTATGAACAAACTGATCATTTTTCTATTGCTTGCCCTACCCTTTGGTGTTTTTGCACAAACGGTAACTACGGGTACGGTTTTCGATTATTCGAAAAAAACACTTTCACTGCCTGGTGTTAACATCAGAAATCTGAACAGCAAAAAAACAACCAGCACCAATAAGGAAGGCAAGTATACCATTGGTGCTAACATTGGCGACCTGATCGAATTTTCCGCTATCGGTTATCATACCGATACTTTATATTTAACCAATTTATTAAACAGAACCATTTACCTGCCGGTAAAATCAAACAATTTAAATGATGTAGATGTTACCGCCGTGCGCATGAACAGTCAGGTTACGGACGCAAAGGATCCTTTGGCAGAAAAATATACACTGCTGGCCACTGGTGGGAATTTAAACCGTAAAAGAATGACGGATAAAGTTGGTGGCTTAAACCTAAACCTGGGTTATGGTAAGTATAAGAGGCAGCAGCGTAAAGAAGCCGATCTCGATGAAAAAGAAATGTACCAACAAGAAATCGACGAAAACTTTACCCCAAAAGCCATTACCGATCTCACCAAGCTGGAAGGGGAAGACCTTAAGAACTTTATGATTATCTACAGGCCTTCTATTGAAGCGGTAAAAGGAGAAAGACCTTATCGCTATCCCTATTATATATCACGTGCCTTTGTTGCGTGGAAAAAACTATCCCCGCAAGAAAGAAAACTACAGGATTTGCCGAAATTAAAAGGGAATTAACCTCTTTTAATTGCTTAACTATCATATTGTATCCATTATAGGTAACATTATAACCACATATACATCTATATGTGGTTATTTTTTATATTTACCATTTATTACAACCTTATTATTATCATGAAATTGACTAAACTGATTAATTTTTGTTTGGTTTGTTGTGTTTTTGCCTTTTCAGCATCAGCCCAACAAGCTACAACACCCGCTCCGGCAACGAATTATAATCCTGCTGAAGCATTCGGACCACTTTTTTACACGCAAAATGGGAACGAATTCCGCTCGGCAATAGGCGCACCAGGGCCAAAATATTGGCAAAACCGTGTAGATTATAATATTACCGCTAACCTTGATGAAACCAAGAGTATGGTTACAGGAACGGTTACCATCACCTACAAAAATAACAGTCCTGATAAATTGCCTTACTTATGGTTGCAGTTAGATCAGAACACGTTTAAAGAAACTTCACGTGGCTATGCCATTACCCCGTCACGTAGTCGCTATGGTGCACAGGGCGAAAAATTTGATGGCGGATACAAAATCCAGAACATCAGTGTATCGCAAAAAGCAGGCGCTGTAAAATTTACTTCTTTGGTTGAAGATACACGTATGCAGATCCGTTTAGATCAGCCTTTGGCCGCTAACGGTGATATGATAACCGTTAAAATGGACTATTCGTATATAGTGCCCAAAGAAGGATCGGATAGAACCGGACATTTAACGACAAAAAATGGTGAGATTTTTGCCATTGCGCAGTGGTTTCCACGCATGTGTGTGTACGATGATGTAATTGGATGGAATACCTTGCCTTATTGGGGCGGTGGTGAGTTTTATTGCGAATATGGTGATATCAATTTTGCCATTACTGCACCGGCAAGTCATATTGTAATGGGTTCGGGCGAGTTGTTAAACCCTGCCGAAGTTTTTACCCCAGAGCAGTTAAAAAGATGGAACGCCGCCAAACTGAGCGATGCTACCGTTCACATCCGTAGCGAAGCGGAAGTAACCGATCCAAAATCACGTCCGGCAAAAGATAAATTAACCTGGAAATTTAAAATCACAAATGCACGCGATGCAGCCTGGGCTTCATCAAAATCCTTTGTATTAGACGCTGCAAGAATTAATTTGCCAAGTGGTAAAAAATCTTTAGCCGTTTCGGCGCAACCCGTAGAAAGCAATGGTGTTGATTCTTATGGTCGTGGTGTAGAATATGTAAAATCTACTATCGAGCATTATTCTACAAAATGGTTCGAATATCCGTACCCAATGGCTGTTAACGTAGCCACCAATATTGGTGGTATGGAATATCCGGGTATCGTATTTTGTGGCTGGACGGCTAAAAAAGCTGGCGCCTGGGGGGTAATCGATCACGAATTTGGCCATACCTGGTTCCCGATGATTGTAGGTTCTAACGAACGTAAATACGGTTGGATGGATGAAGGTTTTAATACTTTTATCAACGGTATTTCTAAAAGCAATTTTAACAAAGGCGAATATGCTGGTCCTCCTGCTGATTTAAACAGAATCGGTAAAGCCGTTATCGGTAATCCGATTTACGAAAACATTATGCAGATGCCTGATGGAATGGCCGAAAGAAATATCGGTGTGAACTTATATAGCAAACCAGGATGGGGATTAGACATTTTAAGAAACCAGATCTTAGGAGAAGACCGTTTCGATTATGCTTTCCGCCAATACATTAAAAACTGGGCCTTTAAGCACCCAACACCATTTGATTTCTTCCGTTCGATGGAAAACGGTGCAGGTGAAGATTTAGCCTGGTTCTGGAGAAGCTGGTGGTTAAACAGCTGGAAAATGGATCAGGGCATCGCTGCGGTTGAACAGGTTAAAAAAGACGATAAACTGGTGGGTTATAACATTAAAGTGGTAAACCTCGAAAAAATGCCAATGCCAATTATCCTTCAGGTTAAAACAAAAAGCGGCAAAACCGAAATCGTAAAGGTTCCGGTTGATGTTTGGATGAAAAATACAAGCTGGCTGGTGCGTTTCCCAACAACCGAGGAAATTGAATCAGTTACTTTAGATCCGAATAAAGTATTACCTGATTCGAACCCTGATAACAATACATGGACTGCTACAGGTAACTAATCATTCCATAAATAATATAAAGCCTCCTGATTTTTAAAAGATCAGGAGGCTTTTTTATTGCAAATTACCGACGGTTTACTATTTCTTATCGGATAATTTAGCGGGTATTAAATATATAATAAATGGAAAAACATGCTTTAGAGATTACCAACCCCCAAGGTATATACGATCCGCGTGCACATGGCTATTCTCATGTTGCCTCAGTTCCGGCTAACAGTCAGCTGGTATTTGTTGCTGGTCAGGGTGGGAGCAGAACAGATGGCATATTGAATGATGATTTTAGAACCCAGGTAAGCATTGTGTTTGAAAATATCGCGCTGGCTTTAAAAAGCAAAAACTTAACAATGGCTCATATTGCAAAACTGACTACATTAGTAGTAGATTATGATGAGGAGAAACATCAGGTTTTAATTGAAGAATCAACTAAAATATGGCCTGATTTAAAATTCCCTGTAAATACATTAATTCCTGTACAAAGATTGGCCCTGAGCGGGATGTTAATCGAAATTGATGCTACGGCAATAGGATAAGCATATTACCCACATGGAAAAAGGAGAACGCAAAAACGTTTATAAAGTATACGATAAAATGGGCCAGTGGTTTGCTGAAAACCGTTATGCCGTTTTGGAAGAGAAGGGTTATCTGGACAATATGCTCGAAAAGCTACCGCCTAATGCAAGTGTGTTAGATTTGGGCTGTGGCAGTGGTAAACCGATATTGGAATACCTGATCAGTCAGAAGGTAAAGGTTTTGGGTGTCGATGCCAGTGAACAAATGCTCGAAATCGCCAGGGCAAATTTCCCTGATACCGGGTTTATTCTGAAAGATATGCGTAAACTGGATCTGGATGAAAAGTTTGATGCGGTAATTGCCTGGCACAGCTTTTTTCATCTTGCTGTGGCTGATCAGCCCGATATGTTCAGTATTTTTAGGCACCACCTTAATCCCAACGGTATTTTATTGTTCACTTCTGGTACCGAAAGGGGAGAAGTATGGGGAATGAATGGGGGCGAAAACCTGTTTCATGCTTCATTAGATACCGCAGAATATCACCAATTGCTCCAATTAAATGGTTTTGAGGTGCTTATGCATAGAATTAACGATCCCGACTGCGGTGGTGCAAATGTTTGGATGGCACAATATAAACCCCGATAATTTTGCCTTAACTTTGCCCCATGGCCGAACAGCAAAAAAACAACCCCTTACACGGTATCACCCTGGAGAAAATTGTAACCGATCTTCAGGTACATTACGGTTGGGAAAAACTGGGATCATTGATCAGGATTGATTGTTTCAATAATAATCAAACGATTAAATCGAGCTTAAAATTTTTAAGGAAAATGCCCTGGGCACGGAAAAAGGTAGAAGAGCTGTATCTCGACACTTTTCATAAATGAGATCTAGTGATTGATGATTGAGTTTTGAATGATTGAATATGCCAGCGATCAAATCCTGCACACAACATTCTCTAATTCACTTATTCAATAATGAGCTCTCCTTGCAACCTTTACCTGATAACGGTCGTCATCTTCATCTAAACCTTATCAAATGAAAAATATTTTCTACTGCTTTTTGTTGATGCCTGCGTTAAGCAGTTGCTTCCTTGCAAACGTTACTACCGTTTATTCTAATTCGAGGGGTAAAATAGATGTGCCACAAAAGGAAAGTTATCAAGTGGTATATCAGGCCAATTTCGGTGATGGTTTAAAGGCTGAGGTAGCCTATACCAATGAAAATACCACACAAACCGAACTAAAAGAAATAGGTGGTGTTTGGGAAGAACGTGTTGCTTTAAAATCGGGCACACATGTTCAGCTCAAAACATTCGCCACCGCCAAGGCAAGTGCTAAAGGTGAATATAAAATCCTGGTTGATGGAAAAGTAGTTTCTGAGTATATCTTGCGCGGAAAAAAGCTGAATTATACCTTCTCATTCGATTTACCGTAAACAGCTGATTTTACGCAATCATTCACTGCTTCTCTCATTCAATAATGGATTATTCATAAAATCTTCATCTTGATTTTCGAGATTTAATAAACAAAATAACAAGGTTTATTCATCATTTAATCTAGTTGAAAATGAAAGCAATTAAAGTTTTAATAATCGCATTAGTGGCCGCCTTTACCATGAATACCGTAAGTGCGCAAACCACAACTCCGGCAAAAGCAGGTATGGAAAAATCACAGACCAAAAAAGGCCATAAAAAACATCACCATAAAAAGCACAGCAAAAAAGTAGCTAAAGCATAAAAAATAAAAAGTCTTTCAGGCAATACTGAAAGACTTTTTTGTTTACAATCAATTCGTCATACTAGGGCAGGGGGGAACAAAGAAGAAGCAATCCCCGCAGTACTGTAATGAAGAACACCCATTCAATATTCTGATAAAGCCCCTGCGAATTAATCTTTAGATTTATTGTTAGTGGCTTTTTCGTTTCCTGTTTAATAAAAATCTTAACACAAACGTTTGTTGATGTTTCATAGGGTTAAAATCATGGTGTATAAAAAATTTTCTTTAATGGGCAATCGATGATTTATTAAGATTAACAGGTAGGTTTTTGCGCATTTACTAATGGCTGTTGGCGCTAAAGGGTAAAAATTTAATGAATGATCGGGCTAGTCAAACGTTTGCGTGATATTTGGGCTCTTTAATGCATCCAAAATCACCTAAATTAGGTTTCTTAATCAAAACAAATAACCAGGCGAATATTTTCTGAATGATTAATGATTGTGTATAAGAATTAGTGTTATATTGTTTAAGCATTGGAGTTAAATTATTAATCATAAAAAATGGAATTCTCAGTAGCGGGCGATGTATCAAGGGAAAAGAGAACACTGAAATATCTTTTTTTTACCTTTCTTAAAATTGGTTGTGTAAGTTTTGGCGGGCATATGGCGCTGGTTTCATTGGTTCAGCGCATTATGGTTGAACAGGATAAAACCATCGCTGATGAAGATGTATTGAACAGTGTTACAGTGGCCTCCTTTATGCCTGGTCCGATGGCCGTAAACGTTGTTGCAAATATCGGCTACCTGTTAAAAGGTAAATTAGGTGCGGCTGTGAGCATGTTCGCCGTTTTATTGCCTGCATGTATTTTAATGTTATGTCTGGCCTATGTTTATTTGTCGAATGGACAGGGTATAGCATGGGCTTTTGTGATGCAGTACGTGGGCGCCATTGTTGGTGTCATTATTTTATCTACTGGCTTACAGTTGTTTAAGAAGGAAATTGCGCTTAATTATCCTAAAATCTTTCTTTTCCTATTGGCAACAACACTTGATCTGATCAAAGGAAATTACCTGATAACAGTAGTGCTGATTGCGGTAGGTGCAATTGCCGGAATGATGTTCGACCGTAAAAAAGTTGATTACACCAAAATCTTGGGCAAATTTGAAACGGATTTTAAACTGAAGGTAAATTCATTTTCTTTTATCGCTGTAACGGTCTTGCTGATCAATCAAATCTTATTTATTACTGGTGCATTTAAATCATATCAGAATATCTTTTTTAAGATTGCGACTGTTTTTTCTGGCATTAGTATATCGCTGTTTGGCGGAGGTTATGTTGTAATCCCGATTATGCAATCACTATTGGTGAAAGATTTGAAATGGCTGAGTGCCAAAGAATTGGTTGACGTAATTGCCTTTAGTCAGGTTACCCCTGGGCCAATCCTCGTTAGTTCAACATTTATCGGTTTTAAGCTGGCCGGTTTTCTGGGGGCATTGCTGGCTACCTGTAGTATGTTTATTCCTGCTGCGGTTTTAATGATTGTAGTTTCAAAAATCTTTAATAAAACCAAAGACCATCCTTTTATTAAAAGCATGATTTCGGGAATCAAGGTGGTGGTTATCGGATTGATTATATCTTCAGCTTTAAAAATATTATTGCTACAGCCGCGAACACTTTTGATGGGGGCAATATGCGTCGTTTCTTTAGTATTGAACTTTAAATTTAAATTAAGCCCTGTATATTTAATACTTGGCGCCATTTTTCTCGGAACAGTATCAATTTTTATATAATGGAAAGTGTTTTAAATCCAGAGGGCATTCAGATTATTGGAACGCAGAGATCCGGTTCCAACTTATTGAGGGTAATATTAGATCAGTCTGATCAGATTGCTTCGCCCCATCCACCACATATTTTGGTAACCTTTGTACCGCTGTTAGATTTATATGGGTTTTTAACCGAAGCGAAATATAAGGCCTTAATCAGGGATGTTGTAAGTTATGTAAGGGCTAACCCGGTACCATGGGATGGTGTTGAACTGAACGAAGCCTGGATTTTCGAAAACTCAAAAACCTATAGTCTTTTCGAAATCAATAAGCTGGTATACGAAACTGCTGCCAGATCAAAAAAAGCCAAATATTGGTGCTGTAAAAGTATGGCCAATGTGCATTATGCAGCTGATTTAGAAGAGCACTCGCCCAACCTGAAATACATTTATCTGTACAGGGATGGGAGAGATGTTGCTTTATCATTTAAAAAGGCAATTGTAGGTGAAAAACACATCTATCACCTGGCTAAACAGTGGTTTAAAGATCAATATGCTTGTATTGAACTATCAAAAAAGATCACAAAAGATTGGTTTTTCTCTTTAAATTATGAGGAACTGATTGCTAGCCCTGCAGATGTAATCCAGAGGTTGTGCCGTTTTTTAGCCATTGATTATTCAGAAAATATGCTGGATTTCCATCATTCAAAAGAATCACAGTCAACAGCAAGTGCCGGAGAAATGTGGGAAAATCTGGCTAAACCGATTATTAAAGATAATACGGGTAAATTCCGCAAAGAACTCAGCATCCAAGAAATCAGTATATTCGAAAGTATAAACCAGCAAACCTTAACTGATTTGGGTTACGTTTTAGATTATCCTGAAACCAAAGACAGACAGATTTCTATAGAAGAAATAAAAGAATTTGACCTTGAGAATGATCAACTTAAAAAAAGCATTTTGTTAAGTGCCCGTCAATCTGATCTTGATAACCGGGGGCCGCAGCTGGAGATATTAAAGAGGATAAAAGCGCAGTACTTAGCGGCAAAAGTTTAAAATAAATGATGGATACCATTGATATAAATGTAATACTAAGAATAGCAGTTGAAGCCGGACGGGCAATTTTAACTGTTTATGATCATGAAGAAGATTTTGAGGTATCAGCCAAAAGCGATTCTTCTCCCTTAACCAAGGCCGATAAAATAGCGAACGATATTATCTGCTCTGAGCTTAAAAAGCAATATCCCAACATCCCCATCCTTTCTGAAGAAGGAAAAAGTATTCCGTACGAAGAAAGAAAATACTGGGAGCTGTATTGGTGTGTAGATCCACTGGATGGAACCAAAGAATTTATCAAACGCAATGGTGAGTTTACCGTAAATATTGCTTTAATCTATAAAAATGCACCAATATTGGGCGTAATTTATGTCCCTGTGCAAAATTTATTGTATTATGGTAAGGAGGATTCAGGAAGCTGGAAGCAAACTCCCGGCAACGAACCGCTCCGGATCAATGCCATTAAGAAAGATGATAACTGGACAGCTGCGGTAAGCAGATCGCATGCTGATGGCGAAGAAAAAGCAATTCTTGCAGATTATCCGATTGTAGATTTTATTGCTGTAGGCAGTTCCCTTAAATTTTGTTTACTGGCAGAAGGCAAAGCGCAGATTTATTTAAGAACAGGTCCGACAATGGAATGGGACACAGCTGCCGGTCATGCGATTATACTATTTAGTGGTTGCCAGATCCAAACCTTATCTGGCCAGCTAATGCGGTATAATAAAGTATCGCTCTTGAATGAGGGCTTTTTGTGTAAAGTAAATGAATAAAATTATGCCCCCTCATACTACATCCAAAAAGAGTTTTATTGTTCCTGATCAGAAAGGAATAGTGATATGGCTGTTTGGATTATCCGGTTCCGGGAAAACAACCATTTCAACCTTGTTAAAGGAAAAGCTTGAGAATGAAGGTTTTTTTGCCACAACTTTGGATGGAGACGTACTTCGGGAGGGAATCAATAAAGATTTAGGCTTTAGCGAATCGGATCGGGCCGAAAATATCCGGCGGGCAGCTGAGATAGCCAAACTGATGATGTTGAATAATATCATCACCATTTGCTCTTTTATCACCCCTCTCGAGCAACATCGGGCGCTTGCCGCCGAAATCATTGGAAAAGGGTATTTTGAAGTGTTTTTAGATTGTCCGCTGGCCATCTGTAAAGAAAGGGATGTGAAAGGTTTGTATAAAGATGCAGACCTTAAGCTGATCCCGAATTTTACCGGAGTTAGCGCTAAGTTCGAGCCGGCCTTAAATGCCAATCTCATCATCAAAACCAGTTCTGAAAGTCCTGTTCAAAGTATGGATAGGCTATTTCTGGAAATTATTCCACAGATCAGACCAAATTCCTGACCGCTTTTGTCTTAGCGGATATCAACGTAATTTCCCGTTTTGATTTTGAAATGTCTTTTAAAGGGGCATCTGAGAGGCTTAGTCAATCGATTGCGCAGTGTTTTTCCACTTAAATAGGTGCTTTTATCACTAATATTATAAAAGCAAGCAGATATAGTTGTCGCTTTTTGCTGCTATCAACAATCACCCAAAACACTATGACCAAAATTTACGAACAAAACACAGAGAATTATAGGAAAACTGTTCCTATACAAAAACACTCTTTTTTAAATGCTCTTTTTAAAATTATTTGTTATTCTTTAATCTTTTTGCTTCCACTCGCAGTTCAGGCGCAGACAGTTGTAACCGGTACGGTAAAAGATGAAAAAGGATTGCCGGCAGTTGGGACCTCGGTAACCGAAACCGATGTGAAAAATGGAACCTCAGTTGATGGCAACGGTAAGTTTACCCTCACCTTACAGGGAAAACTAAGGGTTTTAACCTTTACATTGGTAGGTTACAAAACGCAAAAGGTTACTGTAGGCGCCTCAAATGTAGTAACCGTAAACCTGGAGGAAGATTTAAACAAATTGAATGAAGTTGTGGTGGTGGGCTATGGTACACAGCGTAAAACAGATTTAACAGGTTCGATTAGTTCGATTAAGAGTGAAGATCTGAATCTCGGTGGTACCACTTCAAACATCGGGCAGGCCATTCAGGGTAAGGCAGCAGGTGTACAGGTACAGCAAACCAGCTTTGCTCCGGGTGCCGGAATGTCGATAACCGTGAGAGGTGGTAATTCCATTAATACCACCAATAGTCCACTTTATGTTATTGATGGATTCATATCTGATAATGGGAGTACTGTAAACCCGAACGATATTGAAGATATCCAGATTTTAAAAGATGCTTCGTCAGCAGCAATATATGGTGCAAGAGGTGGTAATGGCGTTGTGCTCATTACAACAAAAAAAGGCAAGGCGGGTAGGGTAGCCATCGATTTAGATTTATCAAATGGTAACCAATATTTAACCTATAAACCATCTTTATTAAATGGTCAGCAATATACTGATATTCAGAATGCTACAGCAGTTGAAGATGGGAAGCCTGTTTTATTTCCTCCTTCTTTCGTTGTTGCCAATACGAATTGGCTGGATGAAGCTACTCAGAAAGCGTCCGTGCACAATAGGAGCCTGAGTATTAGCAGCGGAGACCAAAATTCGAAAATTTATGTATCAGGTAACTATATGAATCAGCTTGGTGTTTTAAAAGGTACCGGACTGGAAAAATATACTGCCCGAATTGGTGCCGAAAAAACGCTTAATGAACGTTTAAAGTTGGGTGCAAATTTTTACGGATCGAGCGCTAAGGTATTGCAACAATCATACTCGGCTGACATTACCGCTCCATTATTCGGCTTATTAACAGCACTGCCAAACATTCCTGTTTATAATGCAGATGGAAGTTATTACCGTTACCAAGGTAAAGATAATGCCTTGGCCAGTTTACTGGAACCGACCAATACGAGTACCAATAAATTAGTAAATGGAAATGTTTCATTGGATTATCAGATTATCAAAGGTTTAACTTATCATCTTGGCGCTGGGGCAGAATATACCAACCTGAACGAAGGGCAATATATTCCCAGGACGTTAAGCGCAGGAGCAAAAAACGGAGGTTTAGCTGCTGAAAAAAGTTCTACCACATTTAGGTGGTTAGTAGAAAACTATTTAACCTATAAATATAAAACTGGTGATCATGATTTTACATTTTTGGCCGGAGTATCTAATCAGAAAGATGTAAACGACTTCATTGCTGCAGGTAGCAAAGGCTTTCCTACTGATGCCTATTTGTTCTATAATCTGGGTGCAGGATCAACCCCAAATGGTTCAGGCATTACCATAAGGGATTTAGGTAATGGCTATAATAGCTTTAAAGAACAATCTACCTTCAATTCAATGTATGGAAGAATAAATTATAATTATAAAGATAAATTATTAACATCCTTTACCTTAAGAAGAGATGGTTCTTCAAAATTTGGTCCTAACTATAGTTATGGATATTTCCCTTCAGGAGCTGTTGCCTACAAATTTACGGATGAGGAATTTATCAAAAACTTAAATACCTTTTCAAATTTAAAATTACGTGCAAGCTATGGGGTAACTGGTAACGACCGTGTTCCTAATTACTTGTATTTAGCAACTTTTACCAATTACAGCACGGTACTTAAACCGGGTGATCCATTGCAAATCGGTACTGAACCTAAAACACTGCCTAACCCTGATTTAAAGTGGGAAAGTACTACACAGTACAATTTTGGTATCGACATGGGTTTCTTAAACGGACGTATTAATGCAACAATCGATCTTTATGCGAAGAAAACAACTAATTTATTGGTTAACATTCCTTTAGAACAATATTGGGGTTTTAATAACATAACCGTAAATGCTGGATCCATCCAAAACAGAGGAATCGAATTTTTATTAAATACAGTAAATGTTCGTAATGATAACTTTACCTGGAATACCAATTTTAATATTTCATTAAACCGTCAAAAAGTATTATCGTTAGGTCCGGTTAACCAGATTTCAGTTAATACGGCAAATCCCAGTGGTACGGTATCAGGCCGCGAGTTTTCGAGAGTTATTGCAGGGCGCGAACTTGGTGAACTTTTTGGATATGTATATACAGGTGTGATTAAAACAGGAGAAACCTATGCTCCTCAACCGGGTTCGAAAGCTGGCGATCCAAAATATCAGGATGTAAATGGCGATGGTAAAATTACACCAGATGACATGACCTTTTTAGGTAATTCGACCCCTCGTTTTACTTTAGGTTTTGGAAACGACTTCCATTACAAAGGATTTGATTTAAATATTTTCTTCCAAAGCTCATTCGGCTATTCATTGTATAACATGAACAGATTGGTATTGGAATCCACAACAGGGGCAGATGCATTGAATAGATTTGTTGCTGGAGTGAATGAAAACACAGACGTTCCGCGCGAAGGATATTTTCTAAGTACTTATGGCAGTTATGTTAATTCCCGTTTTGTAGAAGATGCATCTTACCTGCGATTAAAATCTGTTTCTTTAGGATACAGTGTGCCAACCAAATGGTTAGACCACATTAAGGTGATTAAAGGTTTTAGGGTTTATGCTGAAGCACAAAACCTATTTACGATCACCAATTACAGTGGAACCGACCCTGAGGTAAACTCACACTCCACCAGTAACTTTGGAGGAGGGATTGATTTTAATGCCTTCCCGGCGTTCAGAACATTTTCGGCCGGAGTAAAGCTAACCATCAACTAACAATATAATTTCCTGCTTTACAGGATCAATAAAGATAAAAAGATGAAAAAATATAAGATTATTCTTGCGATTACTGCGGTTGTACTTTTGCAGTTTTCATGTAAAAAAGATTTAGATCCCGTGGTGTATAGTAGTTTAACACTAGGCAATGCTTTTAAAACGAAATCTGATGCTATTGCTGCTGTGAATGCTGTTTATGCGCGTTTAAAAGGGCCGTCGGTTGGCGATAATTTTGATTATTGGACGGTAAGACATTTTGCTCTGACCGATTTAACAACCGATGTTGGGCACTGTAGCTATGGAGGAGATCCGGGACAACTGTCAAACATTCAGTGGAATTCGGAGAATGGCTTAATTGCTGAAGATTGGAGACAGATATATAAACTTATTGCAAATGCAAACAATGCAATCTTTAACCTTTCCAATATGACCGCCATCACGGCTGAAGAGAAAAGTCAGTTTCTTTCTGAAATGAAATTTTTAAGGGCGGTAGCTTACATGGATTTAACCGATGCCTGGGGGCCTGTGATTTTAGCAACTGAAAAAGATGTGGAAGAAGCCAGTAAATCGCCTAACTACTTTGCCAATAAACCATTAACCCCGCTCGATCAGATAGAAACTTTTTTAATCAACGATCTACAAAGTGTGGCTTCAGTTTTACCTGTTAATTATGCCAATAATAAAATCTATTCTACCAATGATGTGGGTCGTGCTACAAAGGGTGCCGCGCTTACCTTATTGGCGAAATTATATCTGCGCCAGCACCAATGGCAAAAAGTAGTAGATGTAACCAAGCAGGTAATGGATTTAAAGGTTTATTCGCTTTTTCCAAGTTATGAAGGACTTTTTGCTGAAAGCAATCAATGGTGCTCGGAAAATATTTTCTCGGTATTAAGTGATGCAAATGTGAATGGAACAGAGTTGTTAAATCACTTTGGTCCACAACAGCATCCGGTTTTAACTGATAGATGGCAATACTACGCCGTTACCTGGGATTTTTACAACAGTTTTGATAATGCCGATGACCGGAAAAAACTTTTCTTTCCTGAATATGTAGGTGTTGATAAACTGGTGCACAAACAAGCACCTACATTGGGCGCAACGCCACCTGCAGGAGTATTTTATATGCAGGATGTGGCCACTGCGAAATATGCAGATGCGAATGGAGCCAATACGTATTATGATGGACATAGTGTAAATATACTCCGTTATGCGGATGTGCTTTTGAGCAGGGCCGAAGCGATAAACGAATTGAGTGGACCAAATGCCGAGTGTATCGATCTGATCAATCAGGTAAAAGGAAGGTCGCACGCTAAACTTTTAGTCGCCGCTAATTATAACCAGACAACCTTAAAAGACGCCCTTTTGCAAGAACGTGGCTGGGAATTGTTTTATGAAGGGAAAAGACGATCAGATTTAATCAGATTTGGTAAGTATGATACCATCGTAAACGGATATTTAAAACGTATCAATCAAACCCCAACTGTGGTAATGCCGCGGGATCAATTTTTCCCATACCCTTTAAATCAGGTGAACATCAACCCGAATTTAAATAACGCTGGCAGACAATAATTTCTTAATTTTATAATGTTTAAAAAGAATATGCAGTTTTTACTGCATATTCTTTTTTATTTAAAAACGGGCATCCCTACGTGTTAACCATTTTCAATGCTATGAAGTACTTTTTCAAACTTATTGTTTTACTGGCAGTGTTTACTTTTTACGGTTGTTACCGGGGCGAAGGCATCAAAGAGATCAAGCTAGGCTTACACAATAACAATGTGCTAAAGATACAGATTGATGTCACTGCAAATGCCGCTGTTGATGCCTACGTAGAATACTGGCCAAACAAAATTGCAAATGCACATAAGGAAAGTACAGCACTATCGAAAGATAAAAGCATCCATAAATTTGTGCTCTGCAATATCATTCCTAAAACCAGCTATGCGTATCAGGTTATTACCATAAAAAACGGAGCAAAAAAGGTAAGCAAAATTTACACCTTTGTTTCTAATGAGCTGCCGGAATGGCTTAAGGACCAGTTTAAAGCGAAAAGTGCCGATGAAAAACTAATACCTAAAGAATTAAAAAACGGATTAATATTGGTTAACAAAAGGTACGCACCAGGAATGGCCTATCTGGTTGATTATAAAGGCAGGTTGAGGTGGTACCACATGGTAGATAATGTGGGTTTTAAAGTGATCAATTTTACAAAAGATAAAACCCTGCTTTCTATTTTGGGCGGTAATGATGAGCCAACAAGTTATGGTAGCCAGATATTGGAGCTTAACTTGGAAGGCGATACTGTTTTACTGTTGAAAAAAGGGCAGGGCGATTTTAAACAGACCATTCATCACGAAATTTTAAAAAATCAAAAAGGAGAACTGGTTACCCTTTTTGTTGATCGGAAGATAACCGATTTGAGCCATATTGGCGGAAGCAAACAAGATACGATCAATGGAGACGGTATCCTGGTGATGGATAAAAAAGGTAAACAGATCTGGAAATGGAGTGTGTTTGATAGCCTAGATCCTTTCAGTGACAAAGCTTTACTTAAAACAAAAAAAGATTGGATGCATGCCAATAGTTTAAACTACGATAGAGATGGAAACTACATCATTTCCTTTTATAACAACGGGCAGATTTGGAAAATAGATGCCAAAACCGGTAAAGTAATCTGGAAATTTGGTAAAGGCGGGACCATTAAAATGCCAGCCAATACCGGTTTTTCGCAGGCACACGCTGTACACATCAATGCTGAAGGAAATCTAATGTTTTTTGATAATGGAATAGAAAAACATCAGTCTGGTGCTTATGCATTTAAACTAAATGAGCAAACACAAAGTGCAAGTTTAGATCTGCATATCCAATTGCCTCCACAGATCTATAACGACCGTATGGGGAGTGCCTACATGATCAATAAAGATCATGTATTGTGTTGCAGTTCCAAAAGGCATATTGTGGTACTTACCGATAGAAAAGGTGTATTGTTGTGGACGCTGGAAGCTTCCGTGCCTGCATATAGGGGGATATTCGTAACTTCGGATCAGCTAAGTCCTTTTTTAAAGCCTTAATCTATGAAAAAAACTTTACCCCTCATTTTTACAATTGTAATCAGCCTATCCTTTTGGGGATGTAAAAAAGGTGATATTAAAAACCTGAACAGTATTGGTTATGGTTCATCCTTTGGGATGTGCGTTGGTTATTGTTCCAGTAACCTCCTCATCAGCGATTTAAAGCTCACTTTTTCAAAATCTAAAAACGGGCAAAGTACCGATACCAAAACCTGTAGCAAAACAATTTCTGAAGCTGATATCGATGCCATTAAAAAAGAATTGAATATCGACAAAATTTCGGCCATGCCCGAAGTAATCGGCTGCCCTGATTGTGCGGATGGCGGTGCAGAGTGGATCGCGATCAATGCGGATGGTAAACAATATAAAATTACCTACGAATACGGTAAGGCCCCAAAAGAACTGGAAGCTGCAGCTGCACGGTTGAGAGTACTGAAGGATAGTTTTAAGGACTGTAATTAAGCATTACTGGTTCTTAAATTTTTTTAGCTAAAAACCGAAGACAAACTGTTTGTATAGGACCCTTAAACATAAGCGTTGAGACGGATCCTGGGCGGAGCTGTGACAATTGTATCAGAATAAAGTCCGAAGCAAATCTGTAGGTATTACATCCTAACGGTTAATTATTTATAACGTTTCATTGTCATGTTTCTAATGATTAGACCACATTGAATTAATTGTTTTACCGATTATTATCGGGCTTTAATCTTATTATCTCCGATATCGGTTCCTTCAAAGATTATTCTTTTATCCAATGTGCTTACCAGTTCAGAAAGTTCGTAAACATTTCTATACCCATACCCGTAAAGGTTAATGTAGGTAGGGATATTTAAAGCCAATGAAATAGGGGCTATCTTTTTGTTGATCAGGCCAGGGATAACCGTTTTGCTTGCAAAATTTGCCTGATCGTTTATAAAATTATTATTGCAATAGATTAATATTCTGGTATCGGCATTTGGGATAATCTTTAAGAGGTTTTGTTGTGTAAAATCAGAGAAATTTAAATGTATGGCACCTTTAACATGTTTCCGTTTATATAAGCTATCCGAGCGTGTGTCTAAGATGATAGTGCCTTTTTCTTTTGCCATTTTTAAAAAAGTGGGCAGGTCTGCCAACCTGTTTTTTCGATGGGCTTTTACCTTTGGAAGTAATTTCTCATAAGCATCAAAGTCTACATTCGCCTTTCTTTTAACTGGCGTTGTGTTTTGTGCATTACATAAGCAGGCCATGCCCAGTAATATGATGGTTAAGATTTTAGTTATCATACTTCGGGTATCTGAATCATTAATTTCCACCTAAAATAATCGGGGCACTTTTACCATTGCCCATGATAATAACTTTCGTATTTGCTGATTTAGCAATTTCCTTTTGTGCCAATATCGATTCGTATTGGAGCTGGCGATCGCTCAAGCCTGTAGAAAGAATGCGCTGGTAATCGGCAATACCTTGTGCTTCCACTCTTTTACGTTCGGCTTCCTGACGTTCCTTTTGGAGTACAAAAGTCATTTTTTGTGCATCCTGCTCTGCATTTATTTTAGATTCGATACTGGCTTTTACCGATGCTGGTAGCGTGATGTTCCGTACTAAAAGCTGCTCCAGCTCTAGGCCTCTTTTGGCAAAACTTTTTTCTATGGTATTAAATATTTTCGCCTGAAATTCATCCCTTTTACTGGAGTATAATGCAACCGCATCATAAGCTACTGCATTATCTCTTATGGCTGTGCGCGAAACCGGGCGGACAATCTTTTCCAGGTAATCGGTTCCTATCTCCCTTAAAATGTTAGGTGCTGCACTTCCTTTTACCCTGAATAATACCGAAAGGTCGATAATAACCTCCAATCCATCGGCAGATAACACGCGTAAGGCATCGTCAGTTTGTTTATTGCCTTCATCATGAACGCCAGACATGGTGTAATTCTGGGTTTTAACATCAAACGGTGTAATTACGGCAATCGGGTTGATCACATTTAAACCGCTGTATAAAACATCGTTGTCTACTTTTCCGAAAACAGTTTTAACACCAACCTGGCCGGCATCAATTACCTTAAACATAGAGAAGGAGAGGCCTATAATGACCAGCACCACACCGATAATTTTGGTGATGCTGCTGTAGCGGCCAATAAGATTGTTTTGGTTAGCAAAGGCAAAACCAATAAAAATGACTATAATCCCGATGATACTTAAGAACATATAATTTAGATTTTTGATTAAAGATAAAGTATTTCGCACAATCTTTTACGGATTTAAAGCAGGTGTTTTTTTATACTTTTAAATGTATTTTAATGGGTATAGGAAAAGGATTGGGGAAATAATATTTTTATAAAACTTGTCAACCAGACGCTAATCGTTCTACCTGCTTTGTTAACTAAACCCGATATGTGGAAAGCGGGTTCTTCACGGGCTGGTAACATTAGCTCCGAAGGAGTTCCTTTGGAACGGGGCCGAACCCGGCCTAAGGATGGCTGAAATTGCTTTCCAAAGCACGGCTTATAATCCTAAAAGATGCTGTAATGGATTTAATGTTTATGGGGAGAAAGATTGCTTCAGGCCATTACCATTTCCCCTGATTCAGTCCTCAATGACGGCAAGCGGGAGTAAGAACCGCAACTCCTTAACCTTCAACCGAAAACTGTGCCTAAGGCATCCCTTTGGGAATAATCGCCAACTGAAAACTTTTTACGCTAAGCCCTTGATTTTTAAAAAGAATTGTTCTACTTTTGCAGTCCGTTTTATGGGCTATCCGCAAGGATGCCGGGGGAGCGGTAAATTTTTTAATAAAAAAACATAAAAAAGCACAATGCCAACCATTCAACAATTAGTTAGAAAAGGTAGAGTAGCACTGGAGTTCAAGAGTAAGTCTCCAGCGTTGGACAGCTGTCCACAGCGAAGAGGTGTATGTACACGTGTGTACACCACTACCCCTAAAAAACCAAACTCAGCAATGCGTAAAGTAGCCCGTGTTCGTTTAACGAACGGTAAAGAGGTTAATGCATACATTCCTGGAGAAGGTCACAACTTACAGGAACACTCAATCGTATTGATCCGTGGTGGTCGTGTTAAAGATTTACCAGGTGTACGTTACCACATCATCCGTGGTGCATTAGATACATCAGGTGTAGCTGGTCGTAACCAACGTCGTTCTAAATATGGTACTAAACGTCCTAAACCAGGACAGGTAGTTGCGGCACCAACAAAAGGTAAAAAGAAATAATCGGGAGGAAATAAGAAATGAGAAAGTCAAAACCAAAAAAGAGAATTATTCTTCCTGATCCAAAATTTAATGATGTTCAGGTAACTCGTTTTGTAAACAATATGATGTACGATGGAAAAAAATCTATCGCATATGCTATTTTTTACGATGCTGTTGAAATTGCTGAGAAAAAAGCAGGTGAAAACGGTTTAGAGATCTTTAAACGTGCTTTAACTAACATTATGCCAGCTGTAGAGGTTAAATCCCGTCGTGTTGGTGGTGCTAACTTCCAGGTTCCAACTGAGGTTAGACCAGAGCGTAAAACAGCTTTAGGTATGAAATGGTTAATTTTATACGCTCGTAAACGTGGCGAAAAAACCATGAAAGAGAAATTAGCTGGTGAAATCGTAGCTGCTGCTAAAGGTGAAGGTGCCGCTGTTAAGAAAAAAGAGGACACGCATAAAATGGCTGAAGCCAACAAAGCGTTCTCTCACTTCAGATTCTAGTATTAGGATTAACAGATTAGTAAGATTACACAGATTTAATTAGAAGATTATACTGATTAGATAAATTACACCGATTTGTTTTAACATAATCGGTGTAATCATTTAAAATCAGATAAATCAAAAATATAACATGGCAAGAGATTTAAAATTTACAAGAAATATTGGAATCGCCGCTCACATTGATGCAGGTAAAACTACAACAACAGAGCGTATTCTTTATTATGCTGGTGTAAGTCATAAAATTGGTGAAGTGCACGAAGGTGCTGCAACAATGGACTGGATGGCACAAGAGCAAGAGCGTGGTATCACGATCACTTCTGCTGCAACTACTGTTGAGTGGAAATACAGAGGTCAGGCTTACCACATGAACATTATCGATACACCGGGACACGTGGATTTTACCGTTGAGGTAAACCGTTCGTTACGTGTATTAGATGGTTTAGTGTTCTTGTTTTCTGCAGTTGATGGTGTTGAGCCTCAATCAGAAACCAACTGGCGTTTAGCTAACAACTACAATGTTGCCCGTATCGGTTTCGTTAATAAAATGGACCGTTCAGGAGCCGACTTCTTAAAAGTTGTTAAACAGGTTAAAGATATGTTGGGTAGTAATGCAGTTCCTTTGCAATTACCTATCGGTTCTGAAGATCAATTTAAAGGTGTGGTTGATTTGATCAACAACCGTGGTATCGTTTGGAATGAGCATGATAAAGGGATGACCTTTACTGAAGTGCCAATCCCTGAAGATATGCTTGATGAGGTTGCTGAGTGGAGAGAGAAATTATTAGAATCAGTTGCTGATTATGATGAGTCTTTAATGGAGAAATTCTTCGAAGATCCGAATTCAATTACTGAGCGCGAAATTTTAGATGCTTTACGTGCAGCTGTTTTAGATGCCAAAATCGTTCCGATGGTTTGTGGTTCATCTTTCAAAAACAAAGGTGTACAAACTATGCTTGATTATGTGATGGAATTATTGCCTTCACCTATGGATAGCGAAGGTGTAACGGGTACTAACCCGGATACAGGTGCTGAAATTTTGTTGAAACCTAGTATCAATGAGCCATTTGCTGCATTAGCGTTTAAAATCGCAACCGATCCTTTCGTAGGCCGTTTGTGTTTTATCCGTGTGTATTCAGGTAACTTAGAAGCTGGTTCTTACGTATATAACACCCGTTCAGAAAGTAAAGAGCGTATTTCACGTATCTTCCAGATGCATGCTAACAAGCAGAACCCGGTGCCTAATGTGGCGGCTGGTGATATTGCTGCGGTAGTTGGATTTAAAGATATCAAAACTGGTGATACACTATGTGATGAGAAACACCCAATCGTTCTTGAATCAATGAACTTCCCTGAGCCGGTTATCGGTTTAGCTATTGAGCCTAAAACTCAGGCTGACGTTGATAAATTGGGTATGGGCTTAGCTAAATTGGCTGAAGAAGATCCTACATTCAGAGTTCAAACTGATCAGGAAACTGGTCAAACTGTTATCTCTGGTATGGGTGAGTTACACTTGGATATCTTAATTGACCGTTTAAAGCGCGAATTTAAAGTAGAGGTTAACCAAGGTGCGCCGCAAGTAGCTTACAAAGAAGCTATCTTCGGTACCACTCAACACCGCGAAACATACAAGAAACAATCTGGTGGTCGTGGTAAATTTGCTGATATCCAGGTGATTATTTCGCCAATCGATGCTGATTTCGAAAAAGGTGGTTTACAGTTCGTAAACGAAATTACAGGTGGTTCAATTCCACGTGAATTTATCCCTTCAGTAGAAAAAGGATTCGCTGCTGCGATGTCTAATGGTGTATTAGCTGGTTACCCACTTCCTGATATGAAAGTACGTTTGATTGATGGTTCATTCCACGCAGTCGATTCGGATGCTTTATCATTTGAGCTTGCTGCTAAAATGGCATATCGCGAAGCTTTACCTAAGTGTAAGCCTACTTTGATGGAGCCAATCATGAAAATCGAAATCTTAACCCCTGAAGAAAACATGGGTGATGTGATTGGTGATATGAACCGTCGTCGTGGTCAGTTATTAGGTATGGATACCCGTAACGGATCTCAGGTAATTAAAGCAACTGTGCCACTTTCTGAAATGTTTGGTTATGTAACTCAGTTACGTACAATCACTTCAGGTCGTGCAACTTCTACAATGGAATTCGACCACTACGAAGCTGCGCCTAAAAACGTACAGGATGAAGTAATTGCTAAATCTAAAGGAAGAGTAAAATCTGAAGATTAATTAGTATCAATATAATAGTATCGAGTATCAAGACTTAATGCAGGTCTCGATACTTGATATTAACTACTCGATACTAAAAAAGATAAATCCGGTCTTTGTTATTAATAGCTCTAACAAGGATCATAATTAAAATAAAAATGAGCCAAAGAATCAGAATTAAATTAAAATCTTACGATTATAATTTAGTAGATAAATCTGCTGAGAAAATCGTAAAAACTGTTAAACCTACGGGTGCAGTTGTAAGTGGTCCGATTCCACTTCCTACAGAGAAAAAAATCTTTACTGTTTTACGTTCTCCACACGTAAACAAAAAAGCGAGAGAGCAATTTCAATTATGCGCTTACAAACGTTTATTGGATATTTATAGCTCTAACTCTAAAACAGTTGATGCTTTAATGAAACTTGAATTGCCTAGCGGTGTTGAAGTTGAAATCAAAGTTTAATTGATTTAAAAAGAACAGAGAAGTCCCGGTGTAAACCGGGACTTTTTTTATGCACCTGAAATTTGAAACAAAAGGAGCGTTGATCGGTTTAACAGTTATGAAAAAGCACGAAAATCAAGAGGAATTACCTATTGAAGGGCAGGATTTTGCAGATCCAAAGGAAGAACTAAAAGTAAAACCTTCCTCGCATGGTGAAGTTGCGAATCAGAAAGGGAGTGATTTTTCCGAGCTTGAGGAAAGCAGGATGGAAAATCCGCCTGAACACAGAGATGAAAATGGATCGAGCAAAGATGATTTAGATAGCAATACTAAGATAGATCAAAGTAAAGGCGTAAAATAGACCTTTAATCGATGATGCCGTTCCGTACTACGTAGTTGATCAGGGAGGCAGTGTTTTTCTTTCCGGTTTTATCCAGTAAATTCTGACGGTATCCTTCGATGGTTCTTTTACTGGTAAATAGTTTTTCAGCGATTTCGCTGTTTGTATAACCGTCGGCAATAAGATAGAGGATTTCAATCTCCCTTTTTGTGATATTTAGGTTAGATAAATCAGATTTAAAATGTTTATTAAAGCCGTTTTCGCCCAATAATTTTAATGCTACGCCTGTTGATAAATGTTGATAGCCTATAGCTGCCTGATTAATGGCAAAAACAATTTCGTAAGCACTTACATTTTTGAGTAAGTAAGCACTTGCACCAAGTTCGAAACAGATTAAGATTTCTTGAAGCTCATCTATCCCGCTCAAAACAATAACGTTGATGTGTTGAAAAGATGTTTTTACGTTTCTAATTAAGTCTAAGCCGCCCATTATTGGCATTTTTAGATCTGTGATAATGATCTTAGGTGCTTCATGATTTTGTAAGTAATCAATCGCCTCCGATCCATTCGATACCTGACCAACAATCTCAATTTCCGGGAACTCTTCCAATATAGCAGTGATGCCATTACGCACAATTGCGTGATCATCAACGAGTAATACTTTTATTGGAATATTCAATTTAATGGTTAATTTACCTACAGGGCTAAATTCAAATATCGATATAATAAAATATGGCAATTAGTGTGTTAATACTTAAAATAAGCGTATTAATACGTAATTTGTATGTTGGAAAGATTAGCTGTATGCTAATTAATGGGTATTTTTTGAAGAGTACCCTATAAGGTCAAATATGATGCCCCAATAAAAGCAGGTTTGTTTAAAAGGGAAATTAACAGGATAGATTGCTTGATAAAGACAGTTAGGAGCAGTTCAGCCTGCATTCTCAATCTTTTATTATTTTAAACCATCTGGCTCTGAATCATCCATTTATCGTGAATGTGTACTATAATTTATTGATTATTAACAGGTTTTTAGTGTGCATGATTTTTTGGCAGGTAATAAATAAGCATGGATTAAACTTTTTCCCTATGATAATTGTTGTTAGTCTAGAAGCATCTGCAAATAATAAGGATTATGGAAATGAATGACAATAAGAATGTAGATCCTCAACTGGGCAATAATCGTGATGAGGATATCGAATGGGACAATGGAGAGGCTACCTATGGTCATAAACGTGCCGATTTTAAACGAAAGGACCAGCCTAATGAGGCGCATTTGGCAAAAACAGAAAATGATACCCATCACAACCTCAACGAAGAGTTAAAGAACGCGAACCTGAGCCAGAATGAAGATATTGGCAACAGAAATAAAGAAAGTGATAAAGGGATAAGTGGAAAGGATTTATAGTATACCGCGTATTAAAAAGGGAGTATTCATATAGAATAATCCCTTAATAATATCAATGGATTTTCCGGTAGATGGAAAAGAATTAGGATTCCACAACTGAAATGCGTTAATCAAGCAGCAAATGCCCTTAAATCGTTTAGTCTCTGATTTTTTAATCTTTATCGCGAATCCTACAGTGCTACAAATTTCAAGAACTTAAAATCAAATTACAAGGTATCCAGTATATATGCCTTGACATAAGTCAATTTTTTATGTCTTTATAGCATAGCTGACCTGTCAGTATAAATCACTGGTTTGAGAATAGTCCTGCTTAATCCGTTCCCCATAATTTTTAACTTTATCAACATATTCCGGAGCTTTTTCCTTTAAATCATCAATTAACGATTTTCCATCTGTAGCTCTCTTCTTGCTGGCATATTTGAGACCGTAAACAGCTGCTGCGCCTAAAATGGCATATTTCAATAATCCCATAAACTTAATCATTTATATTCCTGTATTTAAAGCATGATTTTCATCTGTTTCATCAATCCCTTTGCCCGTCTTAAAGTCGTCTGATGAACTTCCGGTATGGCTTTCGGCACTTTTTATAGTGGGGTGTTGATCAGCGCTGTTGTATGGGTCATCACTAAGAGAATCTTTACCCTGAGTACCCGAATTGTCGAAACCATCCTTTGCTAATGGATTACCCTTAATCAGCTCACCGGGTTCTTTGCCGTAAGCAGTTACGACGTTAGTATCATTACCTTTTTCGTACGCTTTTTGTACATCCGATTTTTCAGATTGCTCATCGCCAGATCCTACGTAACCTTCCGTATGTTCTTCTTTATTATAGATACTCGTTTTCATATTATCATACCATTGGTGTATTATAATAACAGTTTATTCCGCAAATGGTTTCAATTTACATAAGCTTCCTCAGGGGGTTCTTAAAGTTTAAAACGCTATCAACCAAGATGAATGAGCTACATTTTAAATTGTTTTGGTTGCATTTTCTCCTTTTGTTTAACTTGCGCTAAATTTTAAATGCCAGAGATAAATGGAGTGGAAATATTTACTTTCGAATAAGCGGTACGGACAGGAACAATATGGTGCAAGCACAGATCGGGCGAGATCAGATTTTCAACGTGATTATGACCGCTTGATTTTTTCGTCTCCTTTTAGAAGATTGCAAAATAAAACCCAGGTTTTCCCATTGCCGGGCAGTGTTTTCGTCCACAACCGTTTAACTCACAGTTTAGAGGTAGCCAGCGTAGCCCGCTCAATGGCCAATATCTTTTTAAACAGCGTAGAGGTGCACCATCCCGAATTGATAAAAGAAGTGCCTCTAATTAATGAGGTAGGGAATATTGTGGCCGCTGCCGCACTCGCCCACGATTTGGGTAATCCGGCTTTTGGTCATTCGGGTGAAGCTGCAATTTCCAGGTATTTTACCGATGGTGATGGCCGTGTTTATCAAAAGGATATGAACGAATCGCAATGGCACGATTTGATTAATTTTGAAGGAAATGCAAATGCAATCCGGATTCTTACGCATCCGTTAAAAGGAAAAGGTAACGATGCTTATGCATTAACTTATTCCACGCTGGCCTCCATTGCAAAATATCCCTGTGCATCAATAGCGGGTAAACAGAAAGGTTTGTTGCACCGTAAAAAGTATGGTTTCTTTCAATCAGAATCTGAAACTTTTAAAAAGATTGCTACAGAACTTCATTTAGCGCAAGAGGATGGTGAACATCTGGTTTACAAACGTCATCCTTTGGTTTATCTGGTAGAAGCTGCAGATGATATCTGTTACAGTATAATAGACTTGGAGGATGCTCATCGCTTAAAGATCCTTTCTTACGAAGAAGTAAAAAATTACCTGTTGCCTTTTGCCAACTCTACCACTATCGAAGATCGTTTAAAAAATGATTATGAAGATGATGATGCAAAAATTGGTCTTTTAAGGGCAAAAGCCATCAATACGTTAACCAATCAGTGCGCAACCATATTTTTTAGAGAACAGGAGGAATTATTAAAAGGAGAACTCAACCACAGTTTAACAGATTTACTACCTGAGCCCTATATATCTGCATGGAAAGCCGTAGAGCAGATTTCTGTAGAACGCATTTATAATTTCTCTTCAGTAATCCAAAAAGAAGTGGCTGGATATAAAATTATGGCTGGTTTATTGGAAGAATTTGTTCCAGCACTGATCCACAACAATACCCATTATTATAAAAAACTGGTAAAACTGATCCCTAAACAATATCATACCGATTTAACGGATATTTATTCGATTATACAGAGTGTGCTGGATTTCGTTTCTGGAATGACAGATCTTTATGCCGTTGATCTATATCGCAACATTAAAGGAATATCTTTTCCTTCAGAGACATAATCCGATGTAAAACCGGGTGGCGTATTGCTTCGCTATCCTACCTGCGGCAGAAATTTTGGTAGTCCGATCGGGATGCTGTATGTGAAATACCCACAGTAGCGGTTCCGATCCTTCACCGGAAGGAGCAAATGGCGGGGCTAGCCTAACCGAAGCACAACTAGCCCTGCTTTACTATCATAAAAAAATGTCATTCTGAACCTCCCGATAGAGGTATTCAGTTATCTGCCCCGGCCTTCATCCCATTTATTCCGTTCGTCCTGAAGCTCGCGTGCAAGTTTCATTTCTTTGTCTTTAGCTTTTACCTTATGCGCCTGAAACTCATCAGCCACTTCCTGATAGAGCTCAGTGCGGTATTTGGCTTCATGCCTTAACTTACCCGATTGAAAAATTACAAAAGCCAGGCCTATACCCAGTGCAATAATGATCGACCAAACAATGGTATTATAAGTGCCCTTATCAAAAGAAATCCCTAAAAATTTAATCTCGTTAACAGCAGCAGTGGCATTCGCCAGCGAACTCTCTTTGCCATTTACTTCGCCCTTTAAGCTCGAAATATTGCCAGCCTGGGATTTAATTTCCTGCCTGGCCTCCTGCAATTGTTTGCGTTCTTTCCTTAGCGTATCATTCACACTTTTCCATAAAGACGACAACCTTGAGGGGTTGATCAGCCTTGCGCCATACAAGCTTTTAGATTTCTTTAACATGAAATTATACTGGCCATTTAAAGACGGATCGGTATTTTTCGTTGTGTCGGGTGAAGCTTGCCCAAAGGCAACATTTAAGAATAGCATAGCGCCTAAAAACAATAGGGTGTGTTTAATTTTCTGCATAGTTTAAATATAGGTGTTAGAATGTAAAACTACATTTTTATCTATTTCCTGCTTAATATATTTTAATTAAGCTTAAGTTAAAATAGATAAAATTGCTTTTGGTTTAACCTCTAAATAACAATTTTATCTCAGTTTTATTATAAATTTATTTACGATAGGTTACATTTGTTTCATGCAAATAGGAATTATTGGTTTAGGCGATATGGGCAAATTATATGCACTATCGTTCGTAAACGCTGGTTATAAGGTATGTGGGGCAGATATGCCCTTGCGTTTTACTGATTTGAAAAACGAGCTGGAACCTAAAGGAATCGAGGTTTTGATCGATGGCCACGAGGTTGCCCGTAAATCAGACTTTATTATCTATTGCGTGGAAGCCGAAAAAATTGATGAGGTAGTGGCTACTTTTGCCCGCTCAACAAAATATGGTGCCCTCGTTGCCGGACAAACTTCCGTTAAACATCCAGAAATTGCGGCTTTTGAAAAACACCTTCCAGCAGATACCCAGATTGTAACCTGCCATTCTTTACATGGTCCGGCTTTTAGTCCGGAAGGGCAAACCCTTGTAATAGTACGCCACCGCGCTACTGACGTTGTTTATTCACAGGCGTTAGAAATTTATAAGTCTCTAAAATCGAACATTATCGAAATGGACGATTATAGAGAACACGACCGCATTGTAGCCGACACCCAGGCCGTAACACACATGGGTTTCGAAAGCATGGGCTCGGCATGGAAAAATGCAGGTTTCTTCCCATGGGACAATCCTGCTTATGCCGGTGGAATTGATAATGTAAAGATTTTGACTACACTGAGGATCTTCAGCTACAAATCACACATTTATGCTGGCTTAGCCATTTTAAATCCTTACGCACAAAAGCAGGTGAAGTATTATGCGCAGGCAGAATCCGAATTGTTTAAGTTGATGATCTGCGAGAATGAAGCGGAGTTTAGGGAAAAGATTTATGCAGCCCGCGACTTTGTTTTTCACGAAAGTCGTGCTCTTTTACTGTTGGACGATAACATCATGAAGGAATTCAGCCTATCGGATGCCAGTCATAAACAGAAACCCAATTCGCATTTAAGTTTGCTGAGTATGGTATATGCCTGGTACAAAATGGGTGTGAACCCTTACGATAACCTGATCTGCCAAACGCCACCTTTTAAACTGAGGTTGGGTATTGCTGAATATCTGTTTAAAAACGAAGCGATGTTAGAAGAATCAATTAATACCGCTTTATATGATAAATCGATTCGTGGCGATGATTTAGAGTTTCATACTGCGGTTCATGAGTGGGCGTCGATTATTGGCTATGGCGATTTAAAAGGTTACAAAGCACATTTTGAAGCTGCAAAATCGTTTTTTGCCAACCGTTTAAACGATGGAAGGGATTTAAGTGCAGAAATGATTAAGCGATTAGGCAGGTAATATTAAGGATGAAGACCATTCTGAGTAAACCTGAACTGATTTCGTTGTTGCAGCAACAATTAAAAGATATCGAAATACTTTGTGTTGAATATGATCGGGGAGATGAAACCGTTATACAATCAATTGCAGAGAAAATAATGCCGGTTTTTCACAACACCGATCATTCGAAAGCATTGATGAATCTGCTTAAAATCAATCACCTTAATCTATACTGTAGTTCGGAAATATATAATCCCAAAAGCCTCACCAACTTTATAGGGTTATTAATACTGGAGCATAAAGTAGATAAAAGTTGGAACTATTCTGCCAAGTTAGGCGTTTCGGAGTTGAAAAAAGTATCACAGGAGAACTGGTGGAACAATAAAAAAGTGGTTATCGATTCGGATGGGATAGCTTTTACAAGAGGTAAAATAATTAAATCGCTGGCTGGTGCAGATCCTATATTATTAAATACTTCGGGCTGGACAGTAAAAGATGCTGAAGGCAACAAATCGACCATTAACCCAATTCCTGAAACGGTGAGGCAGATTGCTTTCGAACTGCTGGAAAGTTTTAGGGATGTTGATTTAAGTAAGGAAAGTAAGTTGCACTTTAAAAAATAGAATGATTGAATTTTGAAAAAGAGAATTTACATCGGCAAAGTGCTGTATTCACTCATCCCTAATTCACTCATTCAAAATTGAGATTTTATAAACTCATATTTTCCAACACACATTTTACATCATCCATATAACATATAGACTTTATTTTATTCCCTTAATCCTTCGTTTACCCAAAAACAGTGCATTATATTTGCCCGCATGTCGGTATTGCTGTTTACCATTATCGTTTTATTAGGTGCTTTTTTAGCCGGATTGTTGGGCTCGTTAACCGGTTTGGGTGGTGGCGTCATCATTATTCCACTGCTCACTTTGGCTTTAGGGGTGGATATTCATTATGCCATTGGTGCATCTATTGTTTCGGTTATTGCCACCTCATCGGGTTCGGCGGCGGCTTATGTAAAAGAGGGGATTACCAATATCCGGATCGGGATGTTTCTGGAAATCGCTACTACCATAGGGGCGGTATGCGGCACCGTTGTAGCGGTTTATCTTAATGCGAATTACATTGCTATCCTTTTTGGCTGTATCCTCATCTTTTCGGCCATTATGACTTTAAAGAAAAAGGTAGATCACAGCACTTTGGATGACAGTGATAAATGGGCTAAATTTTTCAAACTTAACGGATCATATCCTGATAAGGGAGTGGATCATCAATACGCAGTGAAACATATTCCCGGGGGATTTTTAATGATGCTTTTTGCCGGAACTTTATCAGGATTATTGGGTATAGGGAGTGGGGCATTAAAAGTAATTGCGATGGATAACATTATGCGTTTACCCTTTAAGGTATCAACTACTACCAGTAATTTTATGATGGGCGTTACGGCAGCGGCCAGTGCGGTGGTTTATTTGCACCGTGGCCAGATCGACCCCGGGATTGCGATGCCGGTTTGCATTGGTGTTTTAACAGGTGCAACGGTTGGTTCTAAGGTTTTGTTAAAGGCCAATACCGGTAAACTTAAAATTGTGTTTGCTGTTGTAGTTGCTTTTTTGGCACTGCAGATGATTTATAAAGGAATAAGCGGACTATAATGGGTACACTGGAAAAAGAAAAAATGAACGACAAAGATATCCAGGTAATTCTGGGGACGCTTTTGCGTGCAGGTGTAATCCTTTCGATGAGCATTGTATTAATCGGGGGGGCAATTTTCCTGATCCATAATAAAGGTGCTATTACCGATTATAAAGTTTTTAAGCCCGAGCTGAGTAAATTTTCTTCCATAGTGGATATATTTAAAGGGGTAGCTACTTTCCAAGGGGATGCTATTGTGCAGTTTGGAATACTTATGCTGATTTTTACACCGATAGCACGTATTGTTTTTGCTATTTTTAGCTTTTTAATCGAGCGCGATTACCTCTATGTACTCATTGGATTTATCATTTTAGCGATCATAACTATCAGTTTAAATGGCGGTTTAGCACATTAACATCTCTTTTTTAGTTAAATCCCATCATATCAGCAATTTATTTGAAAAAATATTTGGCTAACTATTTGAAAATTAATATTTCTTGCCTATCTTTGCCGTCCCTTTCGGGGGATGTACAACCACCTTGAACGAAGCCCTACTGCTTCGATGGGTGTTAAAAAGAAAAGATAAAATGTCAGGAATTATTGGAAAAAAAGTAGGAATGACCAGTATCTTTGATGCCGAAGGAAGAAACATTCCTTGTACGGTAATCGAGGCTGGACCTTGTGTAGTTACACAGGTAAAAACCGAAGAAGTAGATGGTTATTCATCAATCCAGTTGGGTTACGATGAGAAAAAAGAGAAAAACACAACTCAACCATTGAAAGGCCATTTCGCGAAAGCAAACACAACTCCGAAACGCAAGCTGGTAGAATTCGATTCGTTTACAACTTCACTTAATTTAGGTGATGTAGTAACGGTTGATTCTTTCGCAGAAGGCGATTTTGTTGATGTTGTAGGTACCTCAAAAGGTAAAGGTTTTCAAGGTGTTGTAAAACGCCACGGATTTGCCGGTGTTGGTATGCAGACTCACGGTCAGCATAACCGTTTACGTGCCCCAGGTTCATTGGGTGCATCATCATTCCCTTCACGTGTATTCAAAGGAATGCGCATGGCTGGAAGAACAGGTGGAGACAGGGTAAAAATTCAAAACTTACAGGTTTTGAAAGTTTATGCTGAGCAAAACTTATTAGTAGTTAGTGGTTCCATTCCAGGAGCTAAAGGTTCTTACGTAATCTTAGACAAGTAATCAGATGGAAGTTAAAGTATTAAACATTTCAGGTAAAGAAACAGGTGCCAAGGTGCAACTTCCTGAATCGGTATTTGGTATCGAGCCTAACGACCACGCGATTTATTTAGATGTAAAACAGTATTTGGCTAACCAACGTCAAGGTACTCACAAATCTAAACAACGTAATGAGATTGCTGGTTCAACTCGCAAACTATACAAACAAAAAGGTACAGGTGGTGCCCGTGCTGGTAGCATTAAATCTCCGTTATTTAACGGTGGTGGTCGTGTTTTCGGTCCTCAGCCACGTGATTACAGTTTTAAACTGAACAAGAAATTAAAATCATTAGCACGTAAATCTGCTTTGGCTTATAAAGCAAAAGATAACAACGTGGTAGTTTTAGAAGATTTTAACTTCGATACAGTTAAAACTAAAAACTATACAAGTTTATTGGCTGCGTTAAACGTAGGTACTCAAAAAACTTTATTGGTTTTACCTGCGCAAAATAATAATATCTATTTATCAAGCAGAAACGTTCAGAAAACTAAAGTGATTGCTGCAGCAGATTTGAATACATATGATGTATTAAATGCTGGTGTACTTGTGTTAACTGCTGATTCTGTTAAAACTTTGGAGGAGGCATTTGCCAAATAATATGGACATTTTAAAAAAACCAATATTAACCGAAAAAGCTTCAGCTTTAACTGAGAAATCTAACCGTTTCACGTTTAGCGTTAACCACAAGGCTAACAAAATCCAGATTAAACAAGCCATTGAGAAATTGTACGGTGTAACCATCGTTGCAGTAAACACTATGGTTGTTGATGGAAAAGCTAAATCTCGTTACACTAAAGCAGGTTTTGTATCTGGCCGTAGCCCGAAATACAAAAAAGCAATCGTAACGTTAAAAGACGGCGAAACAATAGATTATTACGCAACCCTTTAATTTAATAATATATTATAACTATGGGCTTAAGAAAATTTAAACCAGTTACTCCAGGTACCCGCTTCAGAGTTGGTGCTAGTTTTACGGAGATTACAGCAACCAAGCCCGAAAAATCATTGGTTGTATCATCAAAAAAGTCTGGTGGACGTAACAACACAGGAAAAATGACTATGCGCTACATGGGCGGTGGTCACAAAAAATCATATCGTTTAATCGACTTCAAACGCGATAAATTCGATATTCCTGCAACAGTAGCTACTGTTGAATACGATCCAAACCGTACTGCCCGCATCGCATTATTACACTATGCAGATGGCGAGAAGCGTTATATCATCGCTCCTGAAGGATTGCAAGTTGGTTCGGTATTATTATCGGGCGACAAAGCAGCACCAGAAGTAGGTAACACTTTAAAATTATCGAACATTCCATTAGGTTCTATCATCCACAACGTGGAGATCCACCCTGGAAAAGGAGCACAATTGGCTCGTAGTGCAGGTGCTTATGCACAATTAGCTGCCCGCGATGGTAAATATGCTACTTTAAAAATGCCTTCAGGCGAAACCCGTTTAATCCTGACTACTTGTCTGGCTACTATCGGTGCTGTATCTAACTCAGATCACGCAAACGAAGTATTAGGTAAAGCAGGTCGCAAACGTTGGTTGGGCCGTCGTCCGAGAACTAGACCGGTAGCGATGAACCCTGTCGATCACCCAATGGGTGGTGGTGAAGGTAGATCATCAGGTGGTCACCCACGTTCAAGAAATGGTGTTTTAGCTAAAGGCTTTAAAACCAGAGAACTTAAAAAATATTCTAATCGTTACATCATAGAGAGAAGGAAGAAATAATGGCTCGTTCGATAAAAAAAGGACCTTATATTGACCATAACGTAGAGAAAAAAGTAAACTCTATGAATGATTCAGGCAAAAAGTCTGTAATCAAAACTTGGTCTCGCAGATCAATGATATCACCAGATTTCGTGAATCATACATTTGCAGTGCACAACGGAAATAAATTTATCCCTGTGTACGTAACAGAAAACATGGTTGGTCACAAGTTGGGAGAATTTGCTCCAACCAGAACATTCAGAGGACACGCTGAAAAGAAAAAATAATTAGACAATGGAAGCAATAGCAAAATTAAACAATTGTCCAACCTCACCGCGTAAGATGCGTTTGGTTGTAGATCTTATCAGAGGTGAACGTGTAGAAAAAGCATTGAGCATTTTAAAGTTTACCAATAAAGAAGCAGCAATAAGAGTTGAGAAATTATTATTATCTGCTATCAAAAACTGGGAATCTAAAAATGAAGGTGCCCGCCCTGAAGAAAACCAGCTTTTTGTAAAAACAGTTATGGTTGATGGTGGCCGTCAGTTGAAACGCTTACGTCCAGCTCCTCAAGGCCGTGGATATAGAATTCGTAAACGTTCTAACCACGTAACGCTGATTGTAGATAGTAAAAGTACAGAAACAACTCAAAACTAATTTTAGGAAATGGGACAAAAAGCAAATCCAATAGGTAACAGGTTAGGTATCATCAAAGGATGGGATTCTAACTGGTTCGGTGGCAACAACTACTCCGATAAATTAGTTGAAGATGAGAAAATAAGAAAATACCTTTCTGCCCGTATCGCTAAAGGCGGTGTTGCAAAAGTAGTAATCGAACGTACGTTAAAACGTATCACGGTAACTATCCACACAGCTCGTCCGGGTATCGTAATCGGTAAAGCAGGTGCTGAGGTTGATAAAATCAAAGAAGAGTTAAAGAAATTGACTAAAAAGGAAATTCAAATTAACATCTTCGAAATTAAACGCCCAGAACTTGATGCACAATTAGTTGCAGAAGGTGTTGCAAAACAATTAGAAGCAAGGATCTCATTCCGTAGAGCAATGAAGTCTTCTATCGCATCAACCATGCGTATGGGTGCTGAAGGTATTAAAATCATGACTTCTGGTCGTTTAGGTGGTGCTGAGATGGCACGTACTGAGCAGTACAAAGAAGGAAGAGTGCCTTTGCATACCTTCCGTGCTGATATCGACTACGCTTTAGCTGAAGCCTTAACTACTTATGGTAAAATAGGTGTTAAAGTTTGGATCTGTAAAGGTGAGGTTTATGGAAAACGTGATTTGTCTCCAAACATTGGTGCAACAAACAACGGTCCAAAAGGCGCATCTGATAAACCAGCTTTCGGTGGAAGAGATAACAGAGGTGGTGGAAGAGATAACCGTGGCGGTGGTAACGACAGACGTGGTGGAAACCAAGGTGGCGGTCGTGGTCCAGGTCAGGGTGGTCCCGGTGCAAATAGAGGTGGTGGCGCAGGCGCTAACAGAGGTCCTCGTAAATAATTGATTTATTAACATCGTTTAACGATTAGAACAAAATAAAATGTTACAGCCAAAAAGAACGAAGTTCAGGAAGATGCAAAAAGGCAGAATGAAGGGTTTAGCTTCTCGTGGAGCTGAGTTAGCATTCGGATCTTTCGGTATCAAATCTCTAGAAGCAACTTGGATCACAAGTCGTCAGATAGAGGCTGCCCGTATTGCCGTAACTCGTTTCATGAAACGTGAAGGCCAAGTATGGATCAGGATCTTCCCGGACAAACCGGTAACTAAAAAACCTGCTGAGGTACGTATGGGTAAAGGTAAAGGTGCTCCTGAGTATTGGGTAGCAGTTGTAAGACCAGGACGTGTAATTTTCGAAGCTGAAGGTGTGCCTTTAGAAGTTGCTAAAGAAGCATTACGTTTAGCAGCTCAGAAATTACCGATCCAAACCAAATTCGTAGTACGTAGAGATTACGTAGAAGCATAGTAAAGAGTTGAGGTGAATGTTGTAAATACTTGTTTATTATAACCGCTACACTCAACGTAAAAGAAAAAGAAAAATGAAAAATTCAGAAATCACAGGGCTTTCAAAAGAAGAATTAGTAGCTAAGATTGCGGAAGAAAAAGAGAACTTATCAAAATTGAAGTTCGCACACACTATTTCAGCTATCGAAAATCCTTCGCGCATTGCAAAAGTAAGGAAAGACATAGCCCGTTTAAACACTGAGTTGACAAAAGTGAAAAACACTGAGTCAGCTACTGAAACTAATTAATTTGAGAGTCGACATGGAAAGACAATTAAGAAAAACAAGAACCGGGTTAGTGGTAAGCAACAAGATGGATAAATCTGTTGTGGTGAGCGTGGAACGTAAAGTAAAACACCCGATTTATGGTAAGTTCGTAAAGAAAACTACCAAATTTATGGCTCACGACGAGAAAAACGAATGTGGTATCGGTGATACCGTATTGATTATGGAAACTCGTCCTTTGAGTAAAAACAAGAACTGGAGATTGGTACAAATTTTAGAAAGAGCTAAATAAGATGGTACAACAGGAATCGAGATTAAACGTTGCTGATAACAGCGGCGCAAAAGAAGTATTGGTAATTCGTGTGCTAGGTGGAACCGGCAAACGTTATGCTTCAATTGGTGATAAAGTAGTTGTTACCGTAAAAAGCGCGTTACCTTCTGGTAACATTAAAAAAGGTACAGTTTCTAAAGCAGTTGTTGTAAGAACTAAAAAAGAAATCCGTCGTAAAGATGGTTCTTATATCCGTTTTGACGATAATGCAGCTGTATTATTGAACGCACAGGATGAGCCAAGAGGTACACGTATCTTTGGCCCGGTTGCGAGAGAACTACGTGAAAAACAATTCATGAAAATTGTATCATTAGCACCGGAGGTATTATAAAATGGGAAACAAAGTAAATACACCATCAAAACTTAAAATCCGTACAGGAGATTTAGTTAAAGTCATTGCTGGCGATTCAAAAGGTCAACAAGGAAAAGTACTTTCAGTACTTATAGATAAAAACAGAGCCATTGTAGAAGGCATTAACTTGGTATCTAAACATACTAAACCAAATGCTGCAAATCCTAACGGTGGTATTATTAAAAAAGAAGCTGCTCTTCACATTTCTAACTTGATGTTGGTTGATCCAAAATCTGGTAAAGCTACCCGCGTAGGTCGTAAACTTAACGCAGATGGTAAATTAGTTAGAGTTGCTAAAATTTCAGGAGAGGAGATTAAATAATGGCTACACCAAGATTAAAAAGCAAATACAAAGAAGAAGTTGTAAATGCACTAAAAGAAAAATTTCAGTACAAAACTGTAATGCAGGTTCCAAAATTGGAAAAAATCTGTATCAATCAGGGTGTTGGTCGTTTTTCTGTTACTGATAAAAAGATTATGGATACCACAATCGTTGAGTTGACTACCATTACTGGTCAGCAAGCGGTTCCGGCTAATTCTAAGAAAGATATCTCTAACTTTAAATTACGTAAAGGTATGCCGGTAGGTGTACGTGTTACTTTACGCGATAACAACATGTACGAGTTCTTAGATCGTTTGATCTCTGTAGCTTTGCCTCGTATCCGTGATTTCAAAGGTATCAATGATAAAGGGTTTGATGGAAAAGGTAATTATACATTAGGTGTTACTGAACAAATCATCTTTCCTGAGATTAATATCGATAAAATCAATAAAATTTTAGGTATGGATATAACTTTCGTAACTTCGGCAAAATCTGACGTTGAGGCGCTTGAGTTATTGAAACAATTCGGATTACCATTTAAAAATCAAAAAACAGCAGAATAATGGCAAAAGAAGGTGTAAAAGCACGCGAAGTTAAGCGCCAAAAATTGGTAGCTAGATACGCTGAAAAACGTGCAGTATTAAAAGCTGCGGGAGATTTCGAGGGTTTAGATAAATTACCTAAAAACTCATCTCCGGTACGTTTACACAACCGTTGTAAATTAACTGGTCGTCCTCGTGGATATATGCGTACCTTTGGTATTTCAAGGGTAACATTCCGCCAGATGGCACTAGACGGTAAAATACCAGGTGTTAAAAAAGCATCTTGGTAATATAAAGTATCAAGTACTACAGTATCAAGTATAGAGTAACAAGTATCAGGACCATATCGGACTCGATACTTGTATCTTATTACTTGATACTGATGTCTATACTAAAAAAGAATTTTAACCGGTAGCAGGTCCCACAGCTGGGTAGCAGAAGGAAACCACTATCAAAAACAATAAAAAATGAATACAGATCCAATAGCAGATTATTTAACAAGAGTAAGGAATGCCATTAAGGCCAACCACCGTGTTGTAGAAATTCCTGCATCAAACCTTAAAAAAGAAATCACTAAAGTTCTTTTTGACAAAGGTTACATCGCGAACTACAAGTTTGAAGATACTACCGTTCAAGGCACTATTAAAATCGCTTTGAAATACAATCCGATTACTAAAGTTCCTGCTATTCGTACATTAGTGCGAGTAAGTAAACCAGGTTTGAGAAACTATGCTGGTGTTGAAAATATGCCAAGAGTATTAAACGGTTTAGGTATCGCAATCTTATCTACTTCTAAAGGTGTAATGACCGATAAAGAAGCAGCCAAATTAAACATTGGTGGTGAGGTATTGTGTCACGTTTATTAATATTAGGAGAACAGCACAATGTCAAGAATAGGAAAAGCCCCAATTACAATCCCTGCAGGTGTTACAATTACCGTTTCAAAAGATAACGTAGTAACTGTAAAAGGCCCTAAAGGTGAATTAACACAAGCAGTAGATTCAGATATCACTGTAAGTCAAGAAGACGGAATTTTAACAGTTCAACGTCCTTCAGAACAAAAGAAACACAAAGCATTACACGGTTTATATCGCTCATTGCTTAATAACATGGTTGTTGGTGTTACAGAAGGTTATAAATTAACTCAAGAATTAGTAGGTGTTGGTTACCGTGCTACAAACACAGGTAATACATTAGATCTGGTTTTAGGTTATTCTCACCATTATGTATTCCAGTTACCAGAAGAGATTAAAGTAACTACATCTTCAGAAAAAGGTCAAACGCCTAAAATCATTTTAGAAAGTATTGACAAACAATTGATCGGTCAGGTAGCAGCGAAAATCCGTTCGTTACGTGCACCAGAGCCATATAAAGGTAAAGGTATCAAGTTTGTAGGTGAAGTGTTAAGAAGAAAAGCAGGTAAATCAGCATCTAAAAAATAGTAATCATGGCAGGTAAAAAATTATCAAGAAGAGATCGTATTAAAAAAGGGATCAGAAAAAGACTTACCGGTTCGGAAGAACGTCCAAGGTTATCTGTATATAGAAGCAATAAAGGGATTTATGCGCAGGTAATTAACGATGTAACCGGTAAAACAATAGCATCAGCATCATCATTATCGAAAGATTTTACTGGTACTGGAAACAAGAGCGATCAGTCAGTTGCTGTAGGCAAATTAGTAGCCGAAAAAGCAATTGCTGCAGGTGTTAAAGAAGTTGTTTTCGATAGAAATGGCTATTTATACCACGGTCGTGTAAAATCGTTGGCAGAGGGTGCCCGCGAAGCTGGTTTAGTATTTTAATCTGAAGAAAAAGTAAGATGTCAACTATTAATATAAAAAGAGTAAAAACCACCGATATCGAATTAAAGGATCGTTTGGTTAGTATACAACGTGTTGCCAAAGTAACCAAGGGTGGCCGTACTTTTAGCTTTTCAGCAATTGTTGTTGTAGGTGATGAGAACGGTGTTGTTGGTTTCGGTTTAGGTAAAGCGAAAGAGGTAACTGAAGCAATTGCAAAAGGTGTGGATGATGCTAAAAAGAACTTGGTAAAAGTTCCAATTTTGAACGGTACTGTTCCTCACGAGCAAATTGGTAAATTCTCAGGTGGTTTTGTTTTAATCAAACCAGCTGCAGTAGGTACCGGAGTAATTGCTGGTGGTGCGATGCGTGCTGTATTAGAGAGTGCTGGTGTGCATAACGTATTGGCAAAATCTAAAGGATCATCTAACCCACACAACGTGGTAAAAGCAACTGTTGATGCATTAACTAAAATGCGTGATGCCTATACAGTAGCACAAACCCGTGGTATAGATTTAAACAAAGTATTTAACGGATAATATCATGGCTAAGATCAAAATAACACAAGTAAAAAGCGTTATCGACAGAAGCGAGCGCCAAAAAAGAACCGTTCAGGCTTTGGGTTTATCTAAAATGAACCAAAGTGTTGAGGTTGAAGCTACACCACAAATTATCGGTATGGTTCGCAAAGTGAACCACTTGGTGGCAATCGAAGCAATCTAGTAAAAGTTTAAAGGTAGTATTGGTAAAAGCCGGTACTACCTTTATATATGTTTAATCGTTGTACCTGTTTAGTGAAAGCGAAGGGCAACACAAATTCAAAGAAATGAATTTAAATAATTTAAAACCTGCAGTAGGTTCTACAAAAAACAGCAAAAGAATTGGTCGTGGTACAGGTTCTGGTCGTGGCGGTACTTCAACCCGTGGTCATAAAGGTGCGGGTTCCCGTTCAGGTCACAAAACCAAAATCGGTTTTGAAGGTGGTCAAATGCCTTTACAACGTCGTGTGCCTAAAGTTGGTTTCAAACCAATCAACCGTACTGAATATGTTGGTGTGAACTTAGATGTTTTACAAGCATTAGCTGAAAAACACAGCTTGACAACTATTGATTTTGCTGCTTTACAAGCACATGGTTTAGCATCTAAAAACGACTTGGTTAAAATTTTAGGTCGTGGTGAAGTTAAAGCAAAATTAGACATTACAGCACATGCGTTCTCTGCAACCGCACAAAAAGCTATTGAAGCTGCAGGTGGTTCTATTGTAAAATTGTAATTATTAAATGAAGAAGCTATTTACTACTTTAAGTAATATCTGGAAAATTCAGGAATTAAAAGAGCGTATATTGTTTACGCTCTTAATTCTTTTGGTATACCGTTTTGTGTCTCACGTGGTTTTACCAGGTGTAGATCCAACTGCTTTAGGCAATAACGAAAAATCAGGAATCTTAGGCTTACTAGATATGTTTGCCGGAGGTTCTTTCTCTCGTGTGTCTATTTTAGCATTGGGGGTAATGCCTTATATCTCTGCATCGATCGTGGTGCAACTATTGGGTATTGCTGTTCCTTCTTTCCAAAAAATGCAGAAAGAAGGCGAAAGTGGTAGAAAGAAAATGAACCAGATTACCCGTTACCTAACGGTAGCGATCACAATCGTTCAATCTGTTGGTTACGTTAAAACGCAAGTTCCTGCAGAAGCTATTTTATTGCCGAATACTTTATTTTTAGTGTTGTCTACGTTTGTATTAACGGCAGGTACATTATTTGTAATGTGGTTAGGCGAAAAAATTACTGATAAAGGTATTGGGAACGGTACATCACTAATCATCATGGTTGGTATTATTGCCCGTTTACCAGTTGCAATTTCTCAAGAATTTAGTGCACGCGTGGGTTCGTCTAGTGAAGGTGGAGGTCCGGTAGCATTGGTTTTAGAGATCGTTGCATTATTTGCAGTGGTAATGTTTACCATTTTAATTGTTCAAGGTGTACGTAAAGTACCTGTACAATACGCAAAGAAAATTGTGGGTAACCGCCAGTTTGGTGGTGTTCGTCAGTACATTCCTTTAAAAGTAAATGCTGCTGGTGTGATGCCGATTATTTTCGCTCAGGCGTTAATGTTCATTCCAGGTGCTTTAATGCAGTTTGTCCCTAAATTACAAGGTTCCTGGTTAATCCAGTTCAGTAACACAACATCGTTGGCTTATAGCTTAACGTTCGCGTTTTTAATTATCGCATTTACTTTCTTCTATACTGCAATTACAGTTAATCCAACTCAAATGAGCGACGATATGAAGAAAAATGGTGGTTTTATTCCTGGCGTAAAACCGGGTTTTGCAACATCAACTTTTATTGATGATGTCATTTCAAAAATCACTTTTCCAGGTGCGGTATTTTTAGCGATCATTGCTATTTTACCTTCGTTGGCAGTTAAGTTTGGCATTAAACAAGAGTTTGCTCACTTCTTTGGTGGTACGTCTCTATTGATTTTAGTTGGTGTTGTTTTGGATACCTTACAACAGATCGAAAGTTATTTATTGATGCGCCATTATGACGGTTTGATGAAAACGGGTAGGGTTACTGGCAGAACAGGAGTTCCTGCTGCAAGTAGCAATGCAGCGTTGTAGCGTAAAGGATGTCTAAAATTTATTACAAATCTCTTGAGGAGATCGAGTTAATAAGAGAAAGTTCCATGCTTGTTTCTAAAACTTTGGCCGAAGTGGCGAAGGTGATAAAAGCAGGCATGACTACTATCCAGTTAGATAAACTAGCTTATGAGTTTATTAGTGACCACGGAGCAACCCCGGCATTTTTAAACTACAATGGTTTCCCAAATTCTTTATGTATCTCGCCAAATGAGCAGGTTGTTCATGGTTTTCCAAGCGAGTACATAATCCAGGAGGGTGACTTAATTTCAGTTGATTGTGGCGTAATTAAAAACAATTATTTTGGCGATTCGGCCTATACTTTCTCTATCGGGGAAATTGATGCTGAAAAACAGAAATTGGTTGAGGTTACCAAACGTTGTTTGGAGTTGGGTATAGAAAAGGCTGTTGTAGGCATGCGCATCGGTGATATCGGTTTTGCGGTTCAACAATATGCTGAAGCTAATGGATTTGGTGTAGTGAGAGAACTTGTTGGGCATGGTGTTGGGGTTAAACTTCACGAGAAACCAGAAGTTCCGAATTATGGAAAGCGTGGTGCAGGACCGAAACTTGAAGAAGGAATGGTAATTGCGATAGAGCCCATGATCAATGCAGGCGTAGCCGGTGTTAAATTCCATAACGATGGATGGACAGTAACCAGTAAAGATAATAAGCCATCAGCACATTTTGAACACACAATAGCCGTAAAAAAGGGCAAAGCAGATGTTTTATCAACGTTTTCTATAATAGAAGAAGTTTTACAACAAAAAAAATAAATAATTAAAATTTTTTATTTAATTTTGCAACCCTGTTTAGAAGCAGCTAATTAAGTAACAATCAATAAAATATGGCTAAACAAGCCTCAATTGAACAAGACGGAGTAATAAGAGAAGCATTATCCAATGCGATGTTCCGGGTAGAACTCGAGAACGGGCATGAGATTATTGCGCATATTTCAGGTAAGATGAGGATGCACTACATCAAGATTCTTCCTGGGGATAAAGTTAAATTGGAAATGTCTCCTTATGATTTAACAAAAGGACGCATTACTTATAGATACAAATAAAATGAAAGTTAGATCATCAATTAAAAAGCGTAGCGCTGATTGCAAGATTATTCGCCGTAAAGGAAAACTTTACGTAATCAACAAGAAAAATCCGAAATACAAGCAACGTCAGGGGTAATTAAAAATATTGTAATGAACCGCACAACGGTGGCCCGCCGTTCGGAGTTACTTAAAAAATAAATAAATATGGCAAGGATTTCAGGTATTGATTTACCAAGAAACAAAAGAGGAGAGATCGGTTTAACCTATATCTATGGTATTGGAAAAACAACTGCACAACGTATATTGACTACTGCAGGTATCGATTTAAACAAAAAAGTACAAGATTGGTCTGATGATGAATTAACGGCTATACGTACAATGATTAACGATGAGATTAAAGTAGAAGGTGCTTTACGCTCAGAAGTTCAGTTAAACATTAAACGTTTAATGGATATCGGTTGTTACCGTGGTTTACGTCACAGAAAAGGTTTACCTTCTCGTGGTCAGCGTACTAAAAACAACTCACGTACTCGTAAGGGTAAGAGAAAAACAGTTGCTAACAAGAAAAAAGCTACTAAGTAAGAGGTAGATTTGAGATGTTAGATTTGAGATATGAGACAATTGTATTATCCAGTCAACTTCTCAAACTAATATTGTAAATAGTTAAGATAGTGATATGAGCGGGCTTTAAATCTCAATACTCATATCTTATATCTCATATCTAAAATAAAAAATGGCTAAGAGTAAAAAAGTAACAAAAAAACGTATCGTTGTAATTGAGTCTGTTGGTCAGGCGCATATCAATGCTACCTTCAACAACATCATCGTTACCTTAACAAACAACGGCGGACAAACCATTTCATGGTCATCAGCTGGTAAAATGGGCTTTAAAGGTTCTAAAAAGAACACGCCGTATGCAGCTGGTCAAGCAGCTTCAGACTGCGGTAAAGTTGCGTTTGATTTAGGTTTACGTAAAGTTGAAGTATTTGTAAAAGGTCCGGGTTCAGGTCGTGAATCTGCAATCAGAACTTTGCAAGTAGCAGGTATCGAAGTATTATCTATTAAAGATATTACACCACTTCCTCACAACGGATGTCGTCCTCCTAAAAAGAGAAGAGTTTAATTAATTTTAAAGCTAAGAATCTCCAGCTTCAGGTTGGATGATACTTTAAAACAGAAAAAAAATGGCAAGATATACAGGCCCAAAATCAAAAATCGCCCGTAAATTCAGAGAACCAATCTTCGGTCCTGATAAGGTGTTAGACAGAAAAAATTATCCTCCTGGGCAACATGGCTCATCAAAAAGAAGAGGAAAACAATCTGAATATGCTATCCAGTTAATGGAGAAACAAAAAGTAAAATATACTTATGGTGTATTAGAAAAACAGTTCAGTAACTTGTTTAAAAAAGCATCTTCCCGTGCTGGTATCACCGGTGATAACTTACTTCAGTTATTAGAAGCACGTTTAGATAACACAGTTTACCGTTTAGGTATTTCAACAACCCGTTCTGGTGCACGCCAGTTAGTTAGCCATAAACACGTTACCGTGAATGGTGAAGTTGTAAATATCCCTTCATATCAGTTAAAAGCTGGTGATGTGGTTGCTGTTCGTGAAAAATCTAAATCTTTAGAATCAATTAGTAACTCAGTTGCAGGCAGAACCATTAATAAGTTCGCTTGGTTAGAGTGGAATGCCAGTGAATTAACCGGTAAATTCTTAACCTACCCTCAACGTGATGAGATTCCTGAAAACATCAAGGAAAACTTAATCATCGAGTTATACTCAAAGTAATAAATGATCTGGTTAATTACCTCAAAAGGGTAATTAACTTTTTTCATATTACTATATATTCAATAACGAATTTAAAAAATTATAAATGGCAATTTTAGCATTTCAGAAACCAGACAAAGTGATCATGCAGAAATCAACTGATTTCGATGGCACATTTGAATTTCGTCCTTTAGAGCCCGGTTTCGGTGTAACAATTGGTAATGCCTTAAGAAGAATCTTACTTTCTTCATTAGAAGGTTATGCTATTACTACTATTCGTTTTTCAGGCGTTTCTCACGAATTTTCTACCATGAAAGGTGTTGTAGAAGATTTAACTGATATCATCTTAAACTTAAAACAAGTGCGTTTTAAGAAAACAGGCGATTCAGGTGATTCTGAAAAAGTTTTCATCATCGTTAATGGTCAAGATCAGTTTAAAGCTGGTGATATCACTAAATTCTCTAACAACTTTACAGTTTTAAACCCTGAGCATGTAATTTGCAATATGGATAAATCTGTTACTTTGGAAGTGGAATTAACCATCAATAAAGGACGTGGTTATGTACCTGCTGAAGAAAATAAAGTTGCTGATGCTGTTGTAGGTGTAATCGCAATCGATTCGATTTATACTCCAATGAAAAATGTAAAATACACGATCGAAAACTTTCGTGTTGAACAAAAAACGGATTATGAAAAATTGGTTTTGGATATCTCTACCGACGGTTCAATTCATCCTGAAGAAGCATTAAAAGAAGCGGCTAAGATTCTTATCCAACACTTTATGCTATTCTCTGATGAGAATTTGGTATTAGAATCTCAAGCTAAAGAAGAAACTAAAGAAGTTGACGAGGAAATTTTACATATGCGTAAAATCCTTAAAACTGAATTGGTAGACATGGATCTTTCAGTGAGGGCATTAAACTGCTTAAAAGCTGCTGATATCCGTACTTTAGCTGATTTGGTTTCTTATGATGTTGCTGATATGTTAAAATTCAGAAACTTCGGTAAAAAATCTTTAACAGAGATTCAAGAACTTGTAAAATCAAAAGGTTTGTCTTTCGGTATGAACCTGTCTAAATTTAAATTAGACGAAGAATAATCGCCATACGCTTAGCGTAAGGCGTTGAATAATTTATTATTTCACAGTGTATAATTCCCTCAGCTTCATTGCAACGAGACGGTATACACTCAATTAAAAAACAATGAGACACGGTAAAAAAGTAAACCACTTAGGTAGAACCGCAAGCCACAGAAAGGCGATGTTGGCAAACATGGCTTCATCACTAATTTTGCACAAAAGAATTACAACCACTTTAGCTAAAGCTAAAGCTTTACGTACTTATGTTGAGCCAATTATCACTAAATCAAAAAATGATACTACTCACTCACGTCGTACAGTATTTGCTTATTTACAAGATAAAGAAGTAGTAACGATCTTGTTCCGCGAAATTGCTGAGAAAGTTGCAAACCGTCCAGGTGGTTACACTCGTATCATTAAATTAAACAACCGTTTGGGTGATAACGCTGAAATGGCTTTAATTGAATTGGTAGACTACAATACAGTTTACGGTAAAGATGCAGAGGTTAAAGAAGAGAAGAAAACAACTCGTCGTGGTAGAAGTAAAGCTACTGCTGCACCTAAAGCTGCTGAAGCGAAAGCTGAGGTTGCTGAAGAAGTTGCTCCTGCTGAAGAAGCTCCTGCTACTGAAGAACCAAAAGGAGAATAATTTTATTTCCCTTAAGATCAAAAAAGTCCTGTTCCAAAGAGCAGGACTTTTTTTTGTGTCGTTTTGTAAGGTCAAATGTTCCCATTTGACGATTATTGTGCGTGAATAACATGCGCTCGATCAATCAACCTTGGACTAATGAACTAATGACTATTGAACCAATGAACCAAATAAACAAACGTTTGTCTCATTTTTTCATTACATAGCATTATTTCAGCTGGGTATCTATAAATTAGCCTCAAACAAATTTGAAATGAAATTTAGGCTTTTTTTATTGCTCTGCCTTATCGGGCAGCTATCTCTCAATGCACAAACACTAAAGTATACCAATGGTAATAATGCCTGGAATCCCGATTCGTTAGGTAACCACAGGGTTGTTCTTCAATTTGCCGGTACGGCTAAGATAGCGCATGCAAAAATTGATTGGCGCAGGAGGGACGAACATCCTGAATTAAAGGGCATCATCATTCAGGATGCCAACGGTAAAACTGTTTCGGTTGTGGGTACAGATAAGCTAACCAGAGAGAGTGCTGATATTTATTTCGAAGCTTCTGGCGCGGGAAAATATTATGTGTATTATCTGGCCTATAAAAATGAAGGCAGAAGCAATTATCCAAAAGGGGTTTACATTAAGCCTAAACAGGTTGACCAAAACTGGTTAACTAAGGCGAAAGAGGTTAAGGTAAACACCGCTGTGATAGAGATCCAATCTATCGATGCCTTCAACTCTTTTTATCCAATGGAAGTGATCGCTACAGCTAAAGAAACAACGGCTATAAAATCCAAATATCCGTCTGAAGCCTTTATCATATTCCCAGAAGATAGAATGTATCCGATCAAAATGCAGCGTGATCTGCCTTATCGTTGGGTACAAAAAGGCGCTACCAACACTTTTATCGGTTCAGCGAATAAGGGCGAAAATTATGCCTTCCAATTGGGGGTATTCGCTTTAAAAGATTTGCAGGATGTAGCTGTAACATTTGGTGATTTAAAAACGACAACCGGGAAAGTAATTTCTTCTAGAAACATCAACTGTTTAAACACCAACGGAACGAGTTATGATAACAAAGCCTTGGTTGAAACCGTAAATGTAGCTACTGGTAAAATTCAGCCGATGTGGATCACCGTTAATGTTCCAAAGAATACTGCTGCTGGTACCTATGCTGGTAAATTTACAGTTAAAGCGAATGGGAGATCTAAAATAATCGATGTTAAAATTACTATAGGTAACGAAGTACTGGCAGATGCAGGTGTAGGAACGCCAAATAAACAAACCCGTTTAACCTGGCTAAACTCGACTTTGGCACAGGCGAATAGGGTGGTTGCACCTTATACGCCGCTAACTGTTGAGGGAAATGTAATTTCTCTTTTAGGAAGAAAATTCGAGATCAATGTTGATGGTTTCCCTAAACAGATCCAAACATTTTTCAATGCGGATATGACCGCTTATAAAGAAAAGCCAAACAACATTTTAGCGGAGCCCATTCACTTTCATTTTTTTAATACTCCGAAAACACAGGAGAAATTTGTTCCGGGTAATTTCCAGATAACCAGCAAAGAAGCAGGTACGGTAAAATGGGTGGCTACCAATACTTCAGAAAACCTGAAGATGGATCTGGAAGGGGCTTTGGAGTTTGATGGTTATGTGCATTATGTGGTTAAGGTTACTGCTTTAAAGGATGTTGAATTTAGTAATGTTGATTTTCACATCCCCTTTGATAAAGGCTCTACAAAATATCTGATGGGTTTAGGAGAAAAAGGCGGCATCAGACCAGACACTGTAAAATGGAAATGGGATGTGGCCAATAAAAACCAGGATGCGGTTTGGATTGGGAACGTAAATGCTGGCCTGTACTACAATTTAAGAGATGAGCACTATGTTCGCCCGCTGAATACGAATTTTTATCTTCAGAAGCCATTATTATTGCCAAAATCGTGGGGAAATGGAGATAAAGGTGGAATCCAGATTAATGTAAAAGGAAGTTCAATGCTTGCTGATAACTTTACGGGAGCCAGAAGCATGAAAAAAGGTGACGTACTGTACTACAATTTCAATTTATTGATCACTCCTTTCCACTTAATCAATACCGATTTTCAGTGGGATAACCGCTTTTATCATAAATATGGGGATTTGGATACGATTAAATCTACTGGAGCAACAGTAGTAAATATTCACCATGCAACGCCGATTAACCCATGGATCAATTATCCGTTTATCGAATGGAAAAAGATGAAAGGTTATATTGATAATGCGCATGCTAAAGGATTAAAAGTAAAAATATATAATACCGTACGTGAGCTTTCTAACCATGCTTACGAATGGCCTGCTTTAAGAAGCTTGGGCACTGAAGTGTATTCGCCGGGTAAGGGCGGGGGCTTTAGCTGGTTACAGGAACATTTAGACTCTAATTACATTGCTGCTTGGTTTGTGCCCGAAATTAAAGATGCTGCTGTAATTAATAGCGGAATGAACCGCTGGCACAACTATTATGTGGAAGGAATGAACTGGTTGGTAAATAATGTAGGTATTGATGGTGTATATTTGGATGATGTGGCTTTTGATCGCGTAACAATGAAAAGGATTAAACGTGTATTGACGCAGAATAATCATCCGGGCATTATCGATCTGCACTCGGCAAACCAGTACAACAAAAGCGATGGTTTTAACAATAGCGCCATTTTATATCTTGAACACTTCCCTTATCTGAACCGTTTGTGGTTTGGGGAATATTTCGACTATCAAAAAAACAATCCTGATTTCTTTTTAACCGAGGTAAGCGGAATTCCTTTTGGCTTAATGGGAGAGATGTTACAGGATGATGGAAACCCTTGGCGCGGGATGATTTACGGCATGACGAGCCGTTTAGGCTGGTCGGACAAAAGTGATCCTAAACCTTTGTGGAAAGCCTGGGATAACTTTGGTATAAAAGGATCTCAAATGGTCGGTTACTGGAGCGAAAATTGCCCGGTTAAAACAGATAACCCAAAAGTATTGGCAACGGTTTATAAACAAAAAGGTAAAATAATGATTGCTTTGGCAAGCTGGGCAGAGGGAGACACCAAGGTTAATTTAACCGTTGATTGGGCTAAACTGGGCTTAGATGCCACCAAAGTGAAAATAACAGCACCTGACATTGATAAATTCCAAACGGCAGGAAATTATCCGGATGGTAAGTCGGTTCCTGTTGAAAAGGGAAAGGGTTTGATTTTGATCGTGGAGTAATCACCTGAGCCGTGGTTTGTGTCCCCACGAACCACATGAATAAAAATTAAAAGGTCAAGTTTTTTAGCTTGACCTTTTAATTTTATAACCTTATTATATCTTCACATTTTCCATGCCGTATTGTTTAAGTACATCAGCAGGAACACCTGCCCATTGATTTGGCGCGTTACCTACATAACCGATATCTTTTACGCCAATTTCCGTAGTGTAAAAGCCTGATGCAGTTAAATTTCTCATTCTATTGAAAAAGGTTACCCCTGCCTGCATTTCCGGTCTGGCTTTTTTAGGGTAAGCAATTTCATCTACAATTGAAATCTGTTGATCTGCAGAAGCCTCAACAAAGGGTTTCTGGAATTTATTAAAGCTATACACATCGAGCCATTTCAGGCCGCCACGCATGGGTACTTTATGTTCAGGGATATCTTTTACAATAAACTCGATAAATTCTGGCACTTTGGCGTCAGAAGCACTACCCGATACTTCATCTTTAGGAATGATAATATCCGCCAAAACCGTAATCGTAGCCATTTCATGTTTGGTGAAATAGGTTTCTGACCTCAGTTTTTTATCGCGGTCTATTTCCCATGGTTCTCTTCCGGTTTCTTTTCCCGTTTCTTCGGGTGCGGTAATATCGGTTTTGGCATCAGGCTGTTTACAGGCTTCTAATAGTACTGTAGTACTTACAACTGTTAAACCTAATGCCTTTATGGAATCACGTCTGTTCATATAGTAATTCTTTAAATGTTTTGTTTTTTCTTTTGAGCTAAAATGTATTCGGCGGTACGCATCGAAAGCGCGAGAATTGTCCAGGTCGCATTTTTATCACCTTGCTGTACAAACGGACCAGCATCTACCACAAACAGGTTTTTGCAATCATGTGCCTGACAATATTTATTCAACGCTGATTTTTTAGGGTCGTCGCCCATGCGGATCGTTCCAACTTCGTGAATGATTTTTCCTGGGTTTAACAAACCGTAATTGGTATCTGCGCCCTGAATTTCAGAGGTTACCACTGCTCCCATTTCTTTCATAATCGAAAGAAAAGTTTCCTGCATGTGTTTTGCCTGTAGAATTTCATCTTTATCCCATTTATAGTTGAACTTTAAAACGGGGATACCATATTTATCTACTGTATCCGGATCTATTTCGCAATAGTTGCTTTCTCTGGCAATGGCCGTACCACGACCCGCCATACCAACTCCTGTTCCATAAAAACGGCGGTAATCATCTTTTAAGGATTTTCCATAGCCTCCTGCTTCTTTCATTTTACCATCTCTGCCGGGTACCATCCCGTTCATTTGTGCTACGCCGCCACCAAATCCGTAAGCAGGCATGCCCATTCCACCCCAATATTCGATATGGTAACCGCGGGGGAAGTTTAATTTCCGGTTATCTAACCACCAGGGCGAATAGATGTGCACACTGCCAACACCATCTTCATTGTAGCGTTTTCTGTCCATTAACTGCGGAAGAAAACCCGAAACACTTGCGCCTGTAGAATCGTGCAGATATTTCCCTACCACGCCGCTACTGTTGGCCAAGCCGTTTGGATGTGATGATGATTTTGAATTTAATAGTATACGGGCAGATTCGCAGGCACTGGCACCTAAAATAACCAGTTTGCCCGTTACCTGATATTCTTGCAGATCTTTGCGGTTTACATAAGAAACACCTTTTGCTGTACCATCTTTGTCAGTAATCACTTCACGTACCATGGCATCGGTAATTACCGTAAGGTTACCCGTTTTTACCGCCGGGTTTACCAAACATGATGATGATGAAAAATCGCCGTAAACTTTACAACTTCTGCCGCATTGACCGCAGTAGAAACAAGGTGCGCGATCGCTATTATTGGGTAGTGCTTCAGTAAGGACCGACCCACGGCCCGTAATTACTTTTACCCCTGCTTTTTCTGCACCTTTTTTGATGAAAAGTTCATTTAATCTTGGTTTTGGTGGTTTCATGAAGATCCCGTCAGGCTCATTTTCCAAGCCTTCTGCTGTTCCATAAATACCGATCATGCGGTCTACTTTATCGTAAAATGGTTTTACGTCCGCATAAGTTATCGGCCAAGCATCAGTTAAACCATCGGTAGGTTTAAAATCCTGTGGTCCCATACGGAGCGAAATTCTTCCCCAATGATTGGTACGGCCACCCAGCATGCGCGAACGGAACCATTCGAATTCGCTTTTGTTTTTCTGGGTATAAGGTTCTCCTTCTAATTCCCAGCCACCATAAGAAGCATCAAAATCACCAAACGGACGAACGGTACCTGCACCGCGGCGTGGCGACTCCCAGGGCCATTTTAACTGATGTGAATCTAATCTTGGATCGAAATTTTGACCGGCCTCTAGCATTAAAACCTTTTGACCAGCATGGGCCAGAACATAGGCCGCCATCCCGCCACCAGCTCCCGAGCCAACTACAATGGCATCATAAACGGTAGGCGATTTTTTTATCTGAAAGTCACTCATTGATTATGGTTAGATGTTTTATAAACTCTAATCTAAAGCTTAATTTTTTGAAAAAAAAGTGTTCGGCTTCTTTGGAATCAATATAGATAATAACTCCGACGGTATTTCTAAATCGTATTACCTCATTCATTTATTTGAAGCTATGCCAGCGGTTTTTTGGGTTGAAAAGGCCTGTCCCAATTAGATTTACATCGTCCATCATTTTTTATAAAGTCGCTCTATTGTTACATTATGCCTGATTTGTTCCGCTCCAAATAAACTTGATTATCTTTGCCTTTAAAATTTATCAATGCCAGTGTCAGAATATATATCGCAATTTATCACAGCTTTAACAGAAAGCCTGGGTGCATCAACTTTTGTAAAAGTTTCTTTGGGGAATTATAGAGGCAAAGAAGAGGCTTTAAAACAAATACTCATCCGCAAAGTGGTGATCAAGCGCGAAGATAAACTGGCTTTTACCTATCGCTACAAAACCCGCGATGTGGTGAAAAATTATGCAATTAATGAAGCGATATCTCTTATTTCTGATCACCTGGAAAAAGGATTTAAGATTGGCACTTTATTTACCACCGAAAAAGATCTGATTTTGGAGGAGTTAAACAATGGCAAGGTTGTTTTGAGGGGAATAGCAGCATCAGGTGTAAAAGCACCTTCAGCAAGTCACGACAAAGAAAAAGCGCGATTGATCAAGCCAGATTCAAAATCGTATTTAACGGAGTTGAAAATTACTGATGCAGAAGGAAAGGTATTTAAAAATGCACAGGATAAATTCCGCCAGATTAACCATTACATCGAAATTTTAAGTTCTTTAATTAAGGAGTTACCTGAAGGTACCATTAAAAAAGTAGCCGATATGGGCTCAGGCAAAGGTTATTTAACTTTTGCATTATACGATTACCTCCATTCGGTTTTGAAATTAAGAACTGAAGTTGTTGGGGTAGAGTACCGCCAGGATATGGTTGATCTATGTAATCAGGTTGCGGATAAAGCTGCTTTTGATCAATTAAATTTTGTTCAGGGAACGATTGAAGATTACCATGCTGGTGGTGTTAACTTATTAATTGCATTACATGCCTGCGATACGGCAACAGATGATGCCATTTATAAAGGAATTAAGGCCAATGCCGAACTGATTGTGGTTGCACCTTGTTGCCATAAACAAATCCGTAGGGAAATTGAACAAAATAAAGTGAAAAATGATGTTTCATTCCTAACCAAATACGGTATCTTTTTAGAACGTCAGGCCGAAATGGTGACTGATGGTATACGGGCTTTAATTTTGGAATATTTTGGTTATAAAACCAAGGTGTTTGAATTTATTTCAGATGCGCATACACCTAAGAATGTGCTTGTTGTAGGGGTAAAAAGTAAAGCGCATAGCGCCGATCGGAAAGCGGAGATTTTAGAGAAAATTAAAGCTGGCAAGGAATATTTCGGAATTGGTTACCATCATTTGGAACGGTTGTTGGAGTTGTAGATTAGATTGAAAAAATTGATATTATATGAAATTACGCTTTATCCTCATCCTGTTACCTTTTTTCATTTCTTGTAAACCTAACAAACAATTGGGGGATGGAATTTTTGATCTAAATGATTTCTCTTTTAACTTAAATACCGCGCATTTGTATGAAAAATCGTTAAAAGGGCAAATTACCGATAATTATTATTCGCAGGTTGATACCAGTTTTAATACAGCAGAGGGAGATGATCATAAAAGTGTTTTAGGCATTCATTATATCATGAATATTAATAAAGAGATAGATACAATAGCAAAACTTAAAAATGTCTATTTTTTTAAAGTTGAATCAGTAACCGATGCCAAACAAAATCTGATGATGGTTTCGGCTGAGGGAAATGCAGATTTCAGGCAACAAATGAATCTCATTAAACAATTAATAATAGAATACGGAAAGCCAAAAGTTATTCAGCATATCAGTGGTTTTACAACGTTTACCTGGAGATTATCTGACAGAATTATTCAAATAAATGCTGAAATGATTCCTGATTACGAAAATGATAAGAATGCGAAAGAAGGTTTCTTAAATCCCAGTGGAGGATTTCTCAAAACTGATCATTATGAAAAGGATCACATCGCAAAGATTTTTGTGTATGTTTTTAATATTAATTATGAAGAACTGTTGGAAAAACATGCCGAACAGTGGCAAATTTCAAATGACTATAGTACACCTTATTTGCATGATGCCAATAAAATTATGATTTCTCCATTTAATTAAATATAAATCCAGAGCAATACCGGTTTCTTCTTGGTTTTTAACAGCACATCAATTTTTTTCATGGTAGCATCGCTCAAAACAGGGCAGCCGGCACTTTGTCCAAATAGAGTTTCCGGGTAAATTTCCTGGTTGGGTACAGGTGTGTAAGAATGTAAAACTACGATACGCTTAAAGGCATTGCTGTTTGTTTTTTCTAAACCGTACATTTTATAGTGTACATTGATTCCCCAATTACTGTAAGAGCGGTCTTTTACTTTGTATTTCCCCAATGAAGTACAATAACTTCCTTCTTTATTGCTAAAAACGGGTTTAATTGGTGTACTGCCCCCACCAACACCGTGCGCGCACAATCCTTCGATAGTAATTTCTTTCTGTTTAAAATTGTATAAAAAAATTCTGTTTTTGCCTGAATGGATACTCATATCAACCATAATGACGATGGATGTATCCATTTTGTTTTTCTGGCAGAAAGCTAAAGCCTCACTAATTCTTTTTTCACTTATTTTGTTATTTGCAGCCGGTTTGGAACCGAGGATTGTAAATAAAATGAGAAGAGCGGATAGCTTATACATAAAGTTAATTTTTCACGGTGTTGGTTGGTATGGCATCAACCAATAAGAAAATGACAAGAAAATACTATTTTGGTTGATGGGCCACCGATCGATGGATTTGTTTTATAGATGCAATAAAATTAGTGCGATTAAAGCTGGGATTGATTGAACATAAAGAATTTTTTTACTCGCCGTTGCCGCGCCATAAATACCGGCAATAATTACACAGGTTAAAAAAAATATGGCCACGTAAAACTTCCATTGATGATCGTTTATGCATAACGACCAGATTAAACCTGCTGCTAAAAAACCATTGTACAGGCCTTGGTTGGCTGCTAATGTTTTTGTGGGTACAAATAGATCTTTAGGTATGGTTTTAAAAACTCTTGGTGCCCTGGTGGTCCAGGCGAACATTTCTAACCAAAGAATATAGATATGGATCAAGGCAACGAGGCCGATTACGATTTGAGCTGCTAATTGCATTGTATATTGGATTACACAGATTTAAATGAGTATACAGATTGATTCTCCCTTTAAAGATATAAAAATTTGAGGATTATTATGATGCGTGATTGCAATGATTAAATTGATTCTACCGATCCTATTTTAAGGCGCTAGTTTCTTTTTACACTAACCTTTGTTCAATAAACCCCTGCCCGTTGCAGGCGGGCGATCAATGTCGTTAAGTTAAGCTATATCCCTCTGTACATTAAAGGTTTT